>JBOFUX010000041.1:0-74052 GCA_051652785.1 Fusobacteriaceae bacterium
ATCTTCCTATTCTTACTCTGTTATCTTTATATTTAAATTTTAAACTTGGCATAAAACCTCTATTAAAACTTGAATGATCATTTAAATAAAATCTAGTAGTTTTTTCAGCGTCAGCTTTAATTTTATCAACACGGTGATAACTAAAATCTACTCCTATAAAATCATAAAAATATGGACTCTCGTAGTCTAACAATGTTCCTTGAACCCATGCATCTATAAAAGGTTCTTTTGTATTGGAAGATCTTTTCGCATTTCTAAATTCATTTCTTAATCTCACACTTAAATTTCCTAAAGAATCATCTTTTTCTATTTCTTCATCACTACCACTAAATATTTTATCAAGTATAAAATTATTTCCATTATACAAATAATCAGAACCATAACTGTTACAAACTAAAAATGACATTAAAACACTCATAATTATTTTCTTATTCTTCATATTTCCCCTCCTATAATGCAAATTAAAAATTTATTTAATAAAACTTACAAACAAATTATACATACTAGTATACAATAATTATATATATAATATCACACCCTTCTTCAAAATTCAAACAATTTTAATTTATATAACAACCACAAAAAGAACGTAACGTTCTTTTTGTGGTTGTTATATCTTTTTAAAGTGCTATTTGCAATTTTTCAATCTCTTGTTTTTTATAAATAAATAATAAAAAAAATCAAAATTTTAAAACTTTTAGAATAAATCTAAAAAATTTTAAAATTTTGATATAAATACATAATAAATTATTATAAGTATAATTTCATTTAACTTAACTAAGCTCTTTGGAACTTTTCCTTATTTTTTATAATAAAAATTTGGAATATTACTCCATCTATTTTTTAGAGCATATGCAACCATTTTAGGTTTTCTATCCCTTGTAAAAATTCCTTTTTTATTTCCCCCTACTCTCATTATATTATCAACCCTTGTAGCAAAATCTGCAAAATTCCAAACTTGCTCCCCTATAAAATGAGGACACTGATCAAAAATCTCTCCGTGAGATTCGTAATAAATCTTTTGATAATCTTCACTATAAATAACTGGAGTTGTTTCTTTTAATCCGTTTATTGTATCTGCTCCATACTCAGTATACATCATTGGTTTTTTATGATGATCCCACCAAAGTTTCAACTCTTCCCCGATAGCTGATTTAATGTTTAATATTTCCCCAGTTTCCCAATACCAACCGTAGTATCGATTGAAACATAAAACATCTAATTCAGAACATACTTTATGTGATTCTTCTGTATTTAAAGGATAAGAAATATGAGAAACTAGCGTTATAGGTCTATTTTGACTATCTAATTTTCTTGCTAAATCAATCAATGGTTTAAAATAATTATAAGACCCTTTCTCTTCTAAAGCAGTTTCATTTGCAACACACCACATAACTACTGAAGGATGATTCTTATCTCTAGCTATTAATTCTTTTATATCTTTTTCATGTTGTTCTTTTGTATTTAAAATTTCCCAAGTTGATTTTGATGATTTTATTCCCATAAAAGTATTCATAAAATTAATATGTAAACCTACAGCTGGTACTTCATCAATTACTACGATCCCTTCTTCATCTGCCAGTCTCATAATTTCTTCTGAATAAGGGTAGTGAGAAGTTCTAAAAGAATTTGCCCCAATCCATTTCATCAAACTAAAATCTTTAACATTTATTACTTCATTTAAACCCCTACCATTATTAAGAGAATCTTCGTGTTTTCCAAACCCTTTAAAATAAAATGGTTTTTTATTTATTAAAAATTTATCTCCAACTACTTCTACTGTTCTTATACCAGTTTTTTCATAATATACATCTAACAAATTATTTTCATCATAAAGTTCCACTTTTAATTCATACATATATCCATTTCCTGGTTCCCAGAATTTAGCATTTTTTATCATAATAGAATTTTTACTTCCAAAAGATTTTTCTACCTCGTTTCCTTCCTTATCATAAACTGTAACAATTATTTTTTGATTTAATTCAGAAGATTTTATCTCATAATTTATTATTCCATTATCATTTTCTATCTCTGGTGTTAAAATAATATCTTCAATATAATTTTTAGGAGTAGTATATATTTTCACTGGTCTATGAATTCCAGAATAGTTAAAAAAATCAACACAATATGAATTATGTCTCTTAATAGTTGGAGAACTATTTGTTTCCATTCCAACACCTAAATTTTTTATTTCCTTAACACTTCCTACTGGAAGTGTTGTTAAATCTAACTCATTATTTATAGCTACAGTTAACCTATTTTTATCTTTCAATAACTCTTTTTTTAATTCAATTTCAAAAGGTAGAAAACCACCTTTATTTTGTATTATTTCAACCCCATTTAAAAATACAACTGCTTTATGTGTGGCACTACCAAACCTTAAAACTATTCTTTCGTCTTTAAATAAAAAATTAGGAATTTCAAATTCTTTTTCATACCAAACCCAACCGACATGTTCTCTAACCTCAATATCTTCTATCAAATCGTTAAAACTTGAAGGTACTGGGAGGTTATGAATTTTTCCACATAATTTATTATTTTGCCATTTATTTTCTAAACCTTTACCGTCATCTAGTTTAAACTTCCAAATACCTGATAAATCTATTAAATTTCTAGTTTTTGTTAAAATTGGATATAACATTTTTTTCCTCCTAATCAAACATATTTTATTTTCAATAGAAATAATAAAAATATACAAATGTGTAAACAATTAAATTCTTAAATATAAAATTCTAAAGTTCAATTCCAAAATAATTTTCAGCATTTTCAAAAGAAATACCTTTCACTATTTTTTCTAAAATATCGTAATCCTCTGGAAACTCTCCATTTTCAACCCATTTACCAATTATATTACAAAGTATTCTTCTAAAATATTCATGTCTTGTAAAAGACAAAAAACTTCTTGAATCTGTTAACATTCCAACAAATTTACTCAATATCCCCAAATTTCCCAATGTTTTTAACTGTAATTCCATTCCATCTTTTTGATCATTAAACCACCAACCAGAGCCAAATTGAATTTTACTGGGTATCCCATCTCCTTGAAAATTTCCTATCATAGTTCCTAATACAAAGTTATCTTTAGGATTTAAACTATAAAGAATTGTCTTAGGTAATTCTCCGGTATAATCCAATGAGTTTAACAGATTAGATAAATCTTCAGCACAGTTTAAATCTCCCACTGAATCAAATCCTGTATCAGCTCCTAAAAGTTCAAACATTCTTTTGGAGTTATTTCTCAGTGCACCCATGTGTAATTGCATTGTCCATTTTTTTTTACTATATTCTTTACCTAAATAATTTATAAGTTGTCCTTTATACATTTTTATCTCTTTTTCACTCAATTCTTTTTTTAATAGTCCTTTTTTAAATATAATTTCTAATTCCTCTTTTGTCCCTTCTAAATATTGGGCAGTATCTAATCCGTGGTCTGACACTCTACATCCTACTTCATGAAAATAATTAATTCTTTTAGTTAAAGCTTCACAAAGTGTTTTAAAAGAATCGATTTTATATTCAACAACTTTATTAAGTTCACTAATATATTCTACAAATCCATCTTTTTCTATATTAATAGCTTTATCTGGTCTAAAAGTTGGCAATACTTTAACATTAAAATCTTTATCATTTTTTATCATCTTATGATATTCTAAGCTATCAATAGGGTCATCAGTTGTACAAATCCCTTTTACATTTGATTTTTTTATTAATTCTTTTACTGAAAATCCATCACTTTTAAGCAAAGTATTACACTTATCCCATATAATATCTGAAGTTTTAAGATTTAAAGTTTCTTGAATTTTAAAATATCTTTTAAGTTCCAAATGTGACCAATGATATAAGGGGTTTCCTATTGCATTGGATAGTACTTCTGCCCACATAGTAAATTTTTCTTTATCACTTTTATTTCCTGTTATAAATTTTTCATCTATACCATAACTTCTCATTGCTCGCCATTTATAATGGTCCCCACCTAACCATATCTCAGTCATATTTTCATATTTTTTATTTTCAGCAATTTCTTTTGCTGAAAGATGACAGTGATAATCAAATATAGGCATATCTTTTGCATAATCATGATATAATTTTTTAGCTGTTTCTGTTTCTAATAAAAAATCATTATCCATAAATTTTTTCATTATTTATCACTCCTATTTATTAATTTTATTTTTATATTTTGATTAATTATTACTAATTAAAAACATAATTCTGTATGTATGCTAGTATAATTCTTTTTTTTTTATTTGTCAATTCATATTTTATTTATAAAAAAAACTAACTATATAATAGTCAGTTTTTTAGTTTTATTATTCTCTTATCTACAAAAAATAATCTGGATATTTTTCTTTAAATACCTCTATTTCATCTTTATAATTTGCTAAATGCTCATCTACAATATTTTCTACAATACTTTCATCTTTATTTTTAATTACATTTAAAATTCTATTATGTTGGTCTACAGTTTTATTTAAAGTTTTTCCCTCTATAACATCTAAAAATCTTAATCGGTCATAGTGAGTGGACATATATTTTATAGCATTCCAAGTTCTTGATTTTCCTGTAGCTGAGTATATAATTCTATGGAATTCATTGTCTAAATAAAATCTCTCAATAGTATCTCCCTCTAGATCAAGATTCCCTTTTTGTAAATAAATATTCTTTTCTAACTCTTTAAATACTGTTTTATCAAATTTTTTTATTGCAAGTTTTAAAATATCTTTTTCTATTAAATTTCTAGTATAAAAAGCTTCTTCTACAGCTTCTAAATCTATTTTAGAAACAAAGGTTCCTCTTTGCGGATAAACATCTATTAATTTTTCATCTGAAAGTTTTACTATAGCTTCTCTTACCGGTGTTCTACTTACCCCTAATTTTTCACTAAATTCCACTTCACTTACATTTTGTCCTGGTTTTAATTGTAAATACATAATATTTTCTTTTATTACTCTGTATACATAGCTTCTTGTATTTTCTTTATAATTTCTAACTACATTTTTCATCTTTACTCCCTAAACATTACTCTATTTTGTTATATTGTAGCACGCTTGAAATAAATAATGCAATAAATAATATTAAAAAAGCTAAAAAATAGTATTTTTAAAACTATCTTTTAGCTTTTTTTATAATTTACATTTTCATTTTCATTTTAAACTCCAGAGTATGCAGAAAAACCACCGTCAATAGGAATTACTACTCCATTTACAAAACCTGAAGCACCTTCATCAGCTAAAAATAGCAATGTTCCTAAGAGTTCGTCTATTTCTCCGAATCTTCCCATAGGAGTCGCAGTTATTATTTTTCCAGCTCTTGCAGTCCAAGTTCCATCTTCATTTTTTAATAATTTTTCATTTTGATTAGTTACAAAAAATCCTGGAGCCATAGCATTTACTCTTATTCCTTCCTTTGCAAAATGAACTGCTAACCACTGTGTGAAATTAGAAACCGCAGCTTTTGCTCCTGAATATGCTGGTATTTTGGTTAAAGGTGTATAAGCGTTCATAGAAGATAGATTTATTATTGTACAACCTTTTTTATTTAACATATCTTTAGCAAAAACTTGAGTAGGAAGTAATGTTCCCAAAAAATTTAAGTTGAAAACAAATTCAATTCCTTTAGGATCTAAATCAAAAAAACTAACTAAGTCACTATTCTTTTCATCTCCACTTTCGTAATACTCTTTTGTTGTTGTTCCCTTAGGATGATTTCCCCCAGCACCATTAACTAAAATATCCACTTTTCCAAATACTTCATTAATTTTTTTATGTGCTTCTTCTAAACTTTCTTTTTCTAAAACATTTGCTTTTATACCAATAGCATATCCACCATCATTTACTATTTCTAAAGCTATTTTTTCAGCTTCTTCTTTATTTAAATCAAGTAAAGCTACTTTTGCACCACATTTAGCTAATGCCTTTGCAAATTTTCCACAAATGACTCCTCCGGCCCCTGTTAGTACAATTATTTTTTCATTTAAATTTATCTTCAAAGGTACGTTCATTTTTTCCTCCTATAATTTAAATTTTTATTTTTTTTAAAGTTTCCCAAATTCCTAACATATACATAGCTCCAAGTGCTCTATCATATAAACCATAACCTGCTCTACCTGTTTCTCCCCATATCATTCTACCGTGATCTGGTCTAATATAACCTTCAAAACCTACTTCATTATAAGCTTTTAAAATTTCCACTATATCTAAAGAACCACATTTAGACATATGTGCAACTTCTGTAAAAGAACCTTCTTCATAATTATTTACATTTCTAATATGTGCAAAATGAATTTTTTTTCCAAATTTTCTTATCATATTAGGTAAATTATTACTACACGCCACTCCTAGCGATCCTGAGCACAATGTTAGTCCATTATAAGGACTATCTACAATATTTAAAACTCTCTCTAAATTTTCTGTATTTGTTATAATTCTTGGTAATCCAAATATAGGCCAAGGGGGATCATCTGGATGAATGGCCATTTTTACCCCTTCTTCTTCTGCCACAGGTATTATTTCTTTTAAAAAATGACTTAAATTTTCCCATAAATTTTCACTTTTTATATCTTTATATTTATCTAAAACTTCTCCTAAACCATTTTCTCCATAACTTGTATCCCATCCTGGTAAAGCAAGTTCTCCATTTTTAGGATTCATTTTTGCTACAATATTTTTATCATAAGCTAGTGCATTAGAACCGTCTGGAAGCTGGTATGCTAACACAGATCTAGTCCAATCAAATACAGGCATAAAATTATAGCAAATAACTTTTATTCCCATTTTTCCTAGATTTCTAATGTTTTGTTTATAATTTTCAATATACTTACTACGAGAAGATAAGCCTAATTTTATATCTTCATGTACAGGTACACTTTCAACCACTTCAAACTCTAAACCTTTTTCCTCAATTTTATCTTTTAATTTTTTGATTTTTTCCAAGGGCCATACATCACCTACTGGAATATCATAAATTGCCGAAACAATCCCTTCAACTCCTGGAATTTGTCTAATGTTATCCAATGTTACTTTATCATCATCTCCATACCATCTAAATGTCATTTTCATTGCTTTTTCCCTCCTCAAAAAGTCTTTTTGTTCGTCTTGTATACTAGAATAGTTTATTCTTTTTTTTTAAATTTGTCAAGAGACTTTATTTCTTATTTTCAACCTTTTTATTTTTAATCATCTATTCAGTTCAGAAACTTCTTTGTTTGAGTGGTAATCTTTTATTGTTTTTTCTACTAATTTTAAATCAACACAACTTAAATCTCCCATTACTGTATTTTTCAAAACAGACATAGCATTTCCAAAATCAAGTGCTTTCTCCAAATTATTATACTTTAAAACTCCAAATAATACTCCAGATAAATAAGCATCTCCACTACCAATTCTATCAACTACATCTATATTTAAATATGGCTTTGCAGTATAAAACTTATTTTCTTCTCCGTTATAAATTAATGATGAAAAATCATGTTTTTTAGGAGATACTACCACTCTTTTAGTTGTTGCAATTATTTTTATATTATTTTCTTTTGAAAACTCTTTTATTATATTTTTCAATTCTCCTATTTTTCTAAACATTTTTTTTAAAGATTCTTCAGAAATAAATAAAATATCTATATATGGTAATATTTCTTCAATAGTTTTTTTTGCTTCTTCTTCAGTCCAAATAGCAGATCTAAAGTTCACATCAAAAGATATTAAGGTTCCTGTTTCTTTAAATTTTTTTATTAGTTCAAGAGATAGTATCCCTAATTCTTTGGAAAGACCTAAAGTTATTCCACTTAAATGAAAAATTTCTGCTCTTTTAAACATATCATTATTTAACTCATCTATCTTTATACTCATAAAAGAAGAGTGGTCTCTATCATAGATCACGCTAGGTTTTCTAGGATAAGCTCCATACTCATAATAATAAATTCCTAATCTTTTATTTATTGATTCATCATAAATTAAAAAATCATCACTAACTCCATGAGCTCTTACATTTTTTTTTACAAATCTTCCTAATTCATTATTAGGAATTTTACTTATTATCGCACTTCTTACTCCTAAAGACTCTAGTCCTGCGGCTACATTTAACTCTGAACCCCCTATTTGTTTGTCAAATGTTTTTCCTTGAAATATCATCTCATTTATAGGAGCTGATAATCTGAGCATTATTTCTCCTAAACCTATAATTCCATATTTTCTTTTTTTTAGTTCAAAACATTTTTTTATCATTTATCTCTCCTATTGATCATTATTTTATTTTCTTTATATAAAATAGCCAGAGAAAGTAAAGTTACTTTCTCTGGCTTAATTATAAAATAATTATTTTATAATCTTATCTTTGTACTCTTCCAGAGGTGTCTCCATTAGCTAAAGTTTCTACTTCTTCTCTAGTCACTAAATTCATATCTCCAGGTATTGTATGTTTTAGAGCTGAAGATGCTACTGCAAATTCTAATGACTCTTTTTGATTTTTCCCATCTAGTAATCCACAGATAAGTCCTGCAGCGAAAGAATCTCCTCCACCTACTCTATCAACTATTCTTACATCATATTTTTTAGAATGATAAAATTCACTTCCATCATATATTAAAGCTGACCATCCATTATCTGAAGCAGAATAAGATTCTCTTAAAGTTGTTGCAATATATTTAAATCCAAATTTTTCTTTCATTTGTTTGAATATATCCTTGTATCCATCTAATTCTAATGTTCCAGACGTTACATCTATATTTGCAGGTTTAAATCCTAAAACTTTCTCTGCATCTTCTTCATTTCCAATACAAACATCAACGTATTTCATAAGACTTGTCATTACTTCTTTTGCTCTAGCTGGAGACCATAATTTTTTTCTATAATTTAAATCTACCGATACAGTTACTCCATGTTTTTTAGCAGCTTTTAAAGCTGCTTCAGTTACAATAGTCGCTTCTGATGAAAGAGCAGGTGTTATCCCTGTAAAGTGAAACCACTCTGCATCTTTAAATATTTCATCAAAATCAAAATCATTTACAGAAGCTGTTGATATTGCTGAATTTGCTCTATCATATACAACTTTGGAAGCTCTCATAGAAGCACCTGTTTCTAGAAAATATATTCCTAGTCTCTCTCCACCTCTTGCTATATAATCTGTTTTTACTCCATATTTATTTAGTGTTTGCTTTGCACATTCCCCTATTTCATTTTTAGGAAGTTTAGAAACAAAATGAGCATCATATCCAAAGTTAGAAAGTGAAACTGCAACATTTGCTTCTCCTCCACCATATATTGCATCAAAACAGTTAGCTTGTGAAAATCTCTGAAATCCTGGAGAAGTTAGCCTTAACATTATTTCTCCCATTGTAATAACTTTTTTCATAATTTTATCTCCCTTTTCATAATTTATCTCTAAATATTAATAATTATTTTTTTAAATTTAATCTAGCTTCTTTTACCTTTGCTACAAAAGATTTTGCTGTAGCACTTATCTCATCAGAACTTCCACTAGCTAATTTTCCTCCTGCTCCAACTGCAATTACTCCATTTTTTATCCATTGATCCACATTCTCTAAACTAACTCCCCCAGTAGGCATTATATTAGCCTGAGGTAAAGGTCCTTTTATTGCTTTTATGAAGTCTGGTCCGAAAGCACTTCCTGGAAATAATTTAACAACATCTACACCATATTCCATAGCTTTTACTATTTCTCCAATAGTCATACAACCTGCCATATATGGAACTTGGTATCTATTACAAAGTTTTGCCGTCGCTTCATCAAAACAAGGCGAAACTATATACTCAGCCCCTGCAAGTATTGCAATTCTCGCTGTTTCCGAATCAAGTACTGTCCCCGCTCCAACTATTAAATCACAAGCTGGTATTTGCTCTCTTAGAGCTTTTATAACTTCGGTTGCACCTGGTACTGTATAAGTTACTTCAATAGCAGGTAATCCACCAGCAACACAAGCTTTTGATATTCTTAATGCCTCTTCTAAACTTTCTGCTCTTACTACCGCCACCACTCCAATGTCTGTTATTCTTTTTAAGGTTTCAGCTTTTTTTATCATTTTTTACCTTCCTTTTTATTTTGTTCGTATTTGCGTATCTAGTCCGAGTTTTATTATGTGACTTATTTATACATCTTTTTGTTTTTAAAGTCAACTATTTTTTCTTAGTTGTGGGTTAAAAAAAATCATTTGGTTCTTAATTCTTATCATTATTCATAATTTTTTTGTTTTAATCTAGTTTTCTGGTGTTAATATTTCTATGTTTTCTCCATAAAATAGATTGTATTATTATATAGTTTTAGATTATCACCATCTATTTTATGAGAAATATTTTCTTTGGAATTTTTTTTTAAAATTAATTTTAATAAATTCTGAATTTTCCCATACTGTTTGAATAGACTTTACTAAAATATTTACATTAGCATAAGATTTCATTTTATTCTCCTCATTATTAATAGAATAACACTAGAATGTAAACTATTCTCATAAAATATATCTCTAATTTTTCTTAATTCTATATTTTTAAATCAAAACAGTTAAAAAAAATACCAACTAAGATATTTAATCTTACAGTTGGTATTTTATAAATCTAAAAGTATCAATTTTTTTCATCTATATCCATGTTTACAGATGAACCTGTCTTTTGTAATGTATTTTAATTTTTACAATAAAATATTTCATAATATCTCACCTCTTAAACTCATTATTCCTAATAGAAATATAGTGTTAGTAAGGCATACTTTATTTTTTCTTATTTATCAAATTTATTATAATTTATACCCTATTTCCCTTGAAATTTCCAAAGCAAAATTTTTCATTATCTCTACATTCTCACTTATATTTTCATGTTTATTATAAAATCCTGAAGCACTTATTGCTGCTACAATTTTTTTATTTTTATCCAAAATAGGTGTGGATATACAAAGCATATTCTCTTCTAATTCTCTATTGTCAATAGCGTAACCTTGAACTCTTATTTTCTCTATCTCTGTTATAAAATCTTCTGAGTTTATCAATGTATATTTTGTTCTTTTTGGCATTCCTTTTTCCAATAATATTTTTTCTATATCTCTATTTGTATATCTTGAAAGCATTATTTTTCCCAACCCTGTACAATGAACTGGATTTTTAGTTCCTAAAGTTGCTGTTGTTATAATAGGACTTTTAGGTTCACTTTTATCCAAATAAATGACCTCTCCATCTTTTATTATCCCTAAAAATATTGTTTTATTTAATTTTTCAGCTAAGGTTTTCAGATGTTTTTTAGCAAGTTTTAACATATCATTTTCATAGCTAAGTCCAATTTGAAAACTTTTTAATCCTATGATATATTTTTTCTGTATCCCCTCTACAACTGATACCATATCTGTATAAAGAAGAGTTTGAATTATATCAAAAGCACTACTTTTAGGTATTAAAAACATCTCTTGAATCTCTCCTAAAGTTAAGCCTCCTTGAGATTCACTTATTGCCTCTAGTATATTTATACTTCTTTCTATACTCTTACTTATTTTCATTTTCTTACTCCCATTATTCTATAATCGCTTCAAAAAAAAAAGATTAATCTTTTTACGTTTGTGAAATCCGTTTTTTGATTAATCTTTTTAATTTAACAATGATTTTATACTTCTTTCACTAAAAATTTTAAACATTTAGCATATACTTCATCATTTACATTTGCTATTACTTTTGCTCCTTCAGATTCAAACTCCTCTGAATCTATTATGGCATGTCTATGTAAATAAGCATTTATAGATGACTCTGAATATGGAATTAAATACTCACATTTTCTTATTGTTTTAGGTAACATCTCACAAGAAATTTCTAACAGAAGTTCTAAATTAATACCTTTAATAGCACTAATTTCAACTATTTTATAATTTTTAAATTCTTCTTTTAACTCATCTAAAACTTTTTCTGATGTTATATCAGTTTTGTTTAAAGCTAATATGGTAGGTTTTTCAGAAACTCCTAATTCTTCCAATACATTTTCCACTGCATGTATTTGTTCTATAACTGTTTTTGAGGCAGAATCAACAACATGTACAATTAAATCTGAAAATATAACTTCTTCTAAAGTTGATTTAAACGCTTCTATTAAATCATGTGGTAGCTTTCTTACAAAACCTACTGTATCTGTAAGTGAAGCTATTCTCTTATCAGGAAGTATCACAGAACGTGTAGTCGTATCAAGTGTTGCAAATAGTAAATTTTCAGCGAATACGTCTTCTTTTTTTGATGAGTTTTCACCAGGATATAAATCAACTATCTTGTTTCTAAGAGACGATTTTCCAGCATTGGTATATCCAGCTAAAGATATTTTAGGTATCCCTGATTCTTCTCTTCTCTCTCTTTGAACACCTCTATTCTTTCTAATTTTTTCTAACTCTTGTTTTAAATCATGAATCGCATCCCTTATTCTTCTTCTATCTATTTCTAATTTTTTTTCTCCTGGTCCTTTTGTTCCTACTCCACCACCTATTCTTGACATCATAGAACCTAATCCTATTAATCTCCCAGAACGATATTTTAATTGGGCTAACTCAACTTGAATTTTAGATTCCCTTGTCTTTGCTCTTCTAGCAAAAATTTCCAAAATAAGAGTAGTTCTATCTATAACTTTACAACCTGTAACCATTTCTAAATTTTTAATTTGAACTCCTGAAAGTTCTTCATCAAAAATTAATAAATTTGCACCTTTAACTTGCTGAACCATAGAAAGAGATTTTGCTTTCCCACTTCCTATGAAAAAAATAGAATCTGGTCTGGATTTTTTTTGATACATTGTATCTACAACTCTTATATTACAAGCTCTTGCTAATTCTCCAAGTTCTTCTAAACTTTCTTCTGTATCTATTCCCACAAGAATAGCTACTTCTTCATCAGATTCAAAAACTATTTTTTTTCTAAGTTCCATCTCTACCAATTCAACTCTTCCTAAAAAATCAAAATTTTGAGCTTTTTCCATAGAGAGAGGTCCAAATTGTTCATAGCTTAATACTCCATCTTTTATATTACAAAATCCTATACTTACTCCATTTATTCCCTCTTCACTTATTCCTATAGCTAAAACTGCATCTAATTTTAATTTTATTAGTGCTGATATATCAACACTGGATAAATTTGAATATCCACTGGGATGGGTATGTATAATTCTTATTCCACTAAGTTTTCGCTCACTTACATTTAAAATAGGGAGTTGAACACTAGCACTATCTCCAATGGATACTTCTATTATTTTCCCTTTTCTGTCTATAGCAACATTTATCTCTCTATTAATTCTGAAACTTATTTTTGAAATTAATTGGACAAGTTCTTCATTAAAAAGAGTTCCTTTATCTATTTTCATTTCATATAAACTATTTAAAGTTTCTAAAATATGCTCTTTTATTCCCTCTATATTTCCTTGTATCATAAAATCAACTCCTAATTATTTAACTTTAAACCCTTTATCAGTTTTTTCAATCAGTCCTTTTTTTAAAAGATTTCCAGCTGCTCTTTTAAATGCTTTTTTGCTTAAATCAAAAAAATCTTTTATGTCTTCTGGAGATGATGAATCAGAAAATCTAAATGAATCCCCTAACATATTCATTTTTTCTAATATTAATTTAGCATCTGCATCCATTTGTTCATGGGCTACTGCTCTAGGAGATAGATCTAATTTACCATCTTCTCTAACTCTTATAACTCTCGCTTGAATCTCTTCACCTATATAAAAAGTCTTAAAACATTCATTATTTGGTATCATTCCAAAGTATCTATCATCCACTGCTACAAAAACTCCAATTTCTGGGTTTATATTATATACTGTTCCTGTTATGAAATCATTTTTTTGATAATCTTTACATGGTAATAAGAAATTATAAATTTTCATTGTAGCTGAAACTCTTCCTTTACTATCCTCATAAAGACCTACTAAATATTTTTCACCCTTTTCAACTTCTATGTTTTGTTGGCTTATTGGTAATAAAACATCTTTATTCAAGCCCCAATTCAGAAAAGCACCTAAAGTTGGATTTATATCCACTACTTCTAGTTTTGCAAGTGTTCCCACAAGAGCAGCAGTCACTCTGAAAGTTGCAGTAAATCTATCTTCTGAATCCTTATAAATCAATACATCAACTTCATCTCCAACTTTTAAATCTTTACCTTCTAATTCGTTTATTGGTAACAATATATTATCTTGTGAATTTTCTGTTCCTGCATCTAAATAAGCACCTATACTCACTATATTATTTATTACTAAAGTTTGTCTTTTTCCTACTTTTATCATTTGTTCAATCTTTAACAGATCTTTCTCTGTTAAAGTTCACCTCCATATTTATTATTTATAACCTTTATTATACACTAAATCTCATTTATATAATAGCTATAATTTCTTTATTTATCTTATTTTTTTAAAAAATTTATAAAATGTAAAAGTCCCACTAAGATACAAAACTACGGTAACATAATATGGTAAATTATACGATATATTTTCCATTACATATCCTGCTACAATAACACTTAGTGCTCTAGTAAGATAAGATGTCATTAAAATCAAACTGCTCATAAGTGCTCTATCTTGTTCTTCCACAATATCCATAGATATATTTTGTATTAAAGGTTGATTTAAATTCATCAGAGTTGATCTAAGCAAAAAAGATATAGCAACGATTATAATCCCCTGTGGAAAAGCAATAGATATTAAAAATGGAATAGACAGTAATTGACAAATAATTATGGTATTTTCTTTTCCTAATATTTTTGATATATAAGGGACTAAAATTCCTCCTATGACAAGCCCAACTTGTGAGAGAGCCATTATTCCTCCTACACTTGCACTATCTATATTTAATTGATACTTTAAATATATGCTAAAAAATGGAACTACAAGACCTGCACCAAATCCAATAAAAATATTATAGATAATAAAACCACAAGCTTTTTTCTGATTCATTATTCTTCTAAATGAAATGTATATATTTTTACTTTTTTTAGCTATTTTTATAGTTTTTTCCTCTAATTTTAATACTGGTATTATCATACTTAGTATTAATAACGCCGCGATATAAAACATTATAGGTATCACATTTTTTAAGTCAAAAAATTTTGAAAAAATACCATTTAGTCCGCCACCTAAATAGCTACCACAGATTATACCTATACTCTGAATAACAAAATTTTTACTAAATATTGCAACTTTTTCTTCTACTTTTGAATTTTCTGCTAAAAGTACACCAACTGAAGTAGAAGGAAAACTATAGCCAACACCTGTAAATATTGCAAAGAATACAAGAGTAGAAACTTTTGTCGAAGTACCTATCCCTATCATACCTATACAAATACTTATTATTCCTATTATTAAAGATTTTCTTCTTCCTAAAATACCTAAACAGTAAGCACTTAATAATGATCCTGCTCCTACTGATAAGCTATTAACTGCTAAAACTTTCCCTACTATGCTCTCTCCAAAACCTAAAGTTTTTATATGAATACCTATAAAAACAAAAAAAATACCTTGAATAACAAAGCTACTAATAAAATTTAATAACATAATATTTTTTATATTATTATTATAATTTTTAAGTTTAAGTTTTTTCAAAAATATCATATATCATCCTTTTATATTTTTTATATACTGTGATATAATTATAATACTACTACAATTAAAAAAAATAAAGCTTAATATTAAAAAAAGGAGATAATTATGAAATATATTTTTAACCCAATCTTATTTGTTAGCTTTTTATTAATATCAAAATTCAATTTTTCTCAAAACAAATTGAATTTTATAGTTCCATACGGTCTTCCTTCTATGACTACTACATACATGGAAAAAAATCAACACGCAAAAGTGAATAATATAAAATATATAGTTGAAAAAAATTCAAGTTCTCTTATTAATTCTATACTAAAAGAAGAGGCTGATTTTGCAATTGTTCCTTCTAATTTTTCTGCTAAGATTTTAGAGAATAAACTTCCATATTCTATTCTTGGTACTATAGGTTGGGGTTCTTTTTATTTAGTTAGTTTTAACCATTTAAATTCTATTTCAGACTTATCAAATCAAGAAATTGTTCTGCACGGAAAAGGGCTTACTCCTTCTCTTATTTCTAATTATATTCTAGCTAAAACTAAGGCTGAAAATGTAAAGTTTCAATATTTAACCTCTCCCAGTGAAGTTTCTTTATTTTTTTTAGCTAAAAAATATAAATATGCAATTATTCCTGAACCTATGCTGTCTAAATTAATGTTAATAAATAGTAATATTAAAATATTAATAAATTTTAATGAGGAATGGAAAAAAATTACTAATTCTGATTTAGGTTATCCACAATCTACACTTATTGTTAAAAATAATATTTTAAATAATAATAATATTCTCGTTGAAAATTTTATTTTTGAATTAAAAGAAAGTATTAATTTCCTAAAAAATAATGCTTTTAACGTAATGTATTCAGAGTGGGAATTAAATAACACAACAATAGCTAATTTCAATATTTACTATATCCCTTATGAGAAAACACTAAAAGAATATCAAATATTTTTTAATCTTATAGGAGGAAAACCTTTTGACTCTGAAATATCTCAATAAAAATATTTTAACTTTAGTAGGATGGTGTATTTTTTTTATTCTTTGGGAAATAATTTCAATTTTACTAAACAATGAAATTTTATTTCCACCTATAAGTAGTGTGCTATTTTCTCTTTTTTCTTTGTTAAAACAGAGTAATACTTATTTTTTTATTTTAAATACTGTTAGTACATTGATACTATCTTTTTCTATGTCCTTTTTATTGGCTTTAATTTTAGCTATTACAGCAAAAAAAATTAATGTTTTGAAATATTTTATCACACCATATATTATTATATTAAAATCAATTCCTACAATAGCTTTAATTTTAATTATAATTATTTGGAGCGATCTCGCAAATGTCCCATTTTTAATAGGCATAGCTATTTCATTAGGAGTTTTATTTGATTTGTTATCTTCAGCTATTTCATCTGTTGATTCGAAACTTTTAAAAATGTCAAAACTTTTTAATGTGCCTAAATATAAAGTACTAAAAAACATATACATACCATCTATTTACTACTCTATATGTGAGTCTCTTCATGCTATCCTTAGTTTAACTTTTAAAGTAATCATAGCAGGAGAAGTTTTAGCACAATTAGATAATAGAATTGGAGGGGAACTTTTCAATGAAAAAAACAATTTAAATACACCATACTTTTTTGCTTGGTTATTAATTGTCTTAATTATTTCTTTTATTCTTGAAAACATTATTAAATTTATTACCAAAAAAATAAAAAAAATAGAGGTGAGTAATAATGAAAATTAAAAATCTTTCTAAAGCATATGGAGAGTTAAAAATATTTGAAAATTTAAATATAGAATTTTCTAAAAATAAAATATCTGTAATTCTAGGAAATTCCGGTTGTGGAAAAAGTACCCTTTTAAATTTAATTTCAGATAATACGCTAAAATACACAGGTACAATTGAAAATAATGAAAAATTTATAAGTTATATTTTTCAAGAAGACCTTCTTATTCCTTGGAAAACTGTCTATGAAAATGTTGAATATGTTTTAAATTTAAAAGATGAAATAAAAAAAAATAATATTATAAATAATAATCTCACTTTAGTTGATTTATATGAATATAAAAATTTTTATCCTCATGAACTTAGTGGAGGAATGAAAAAAAGAGTTGGAATAGCAAGAGCATTCTCTTTCCCTTCCACTCTTCTTCTATTAGATGAGCCATTTGCTTCACTGGACATAAATATTACAAAAACAATTTTAAAGGATTTTATAAAATTACAAAATAAAAATCCTAAAACTGTTATACTTGTAACACATAATATTGATATAGCCTCAATTTTAGCTGATGAAATTTTTATATTAACTGACAAACCTACAACTTTAAAAATCTCTTTTAAAAGAATTTCTTACAGTAGCAATCAAAATTATAAAAATGATATTCTTAAACATTTAAACTTTTAATTTAATTTTTAAAAAGCCCAATTACCATTTTCAAATATTGATATTCTTTTTCCATCTAAGGTTTCTCCTATAATTGAGAGATCTGAACTTCCAATCATGAAGTCTACATGTGTAAGAGAAGTGTTTACTCCCTTCTCTTTTTTTTCTTTCTCTGTTAAGTTTTCTCCATTTTTAATACAACTTAAATAGGCTTCTCCTATGGCTAAATGACACGAAGCATTTTCATCATACAGTGTATTATAAAATATTATCCCTGATTTTGAAATTGGAGAATTAAAAGGAACTAATGCTACTTCTCCTAAATATTTAGATCCCTCATCTGTTTCTACTAAATTTTTTAGTATTTCCTTTCCTTTTTCAGCATAGTACTCTATTATTTTTCCATCTTTAAATTTAATTTTAAAATTATCTATTATATTTCCATTATAAACAAGTGGTTTAGAACTTATCACAGTCCCATTTACTCCTGTTTTTTTAGGAAGAGTAAAAACTTCTTCTGTGGGAATATTAGCAACAAAAATATTTCCTTTTTCATCTTTATCTCCTCCACCTGCCCAAATATGATTTTTAGGAAGTTCTATAGTTAAATCAGTTCCTAAAGAATTTTTATAGTATAAAAATTTAAACTGTTTTTCATTTAAAAACTTTTGTTTTTTACTTAAATTTAAATTATGCTCTTTCCAAGATTTTATAGGATCTTCTGTATTTATTCTAGTTACTTCAAAAATAGAATCCCATAAATTTAAAACAGCTTTCTCTTCAGCGACATCAGGAAAAACTTTTTTTGCCCATGATTTTGTTGGAACTGATATAACACACCATTTATTTTTATTATTCATAATTCTTTCATAGTGAGATTTTAATGATTCTCTTCTAAGTATATTATATTTTGACACTCTTGTAGGATTAATATCTTTTAATAGTGTTGGATCTGTTGCTGATATACTTAAAAAAGATGCTCCTTTTTCACTATAGTATTCCACTGATTCTGATTGCCACTTAGGAATATTTTCAAATATATCATCACTTCCATAAAGATAACGTTCTTTAGATACTATATCGTCATTCCAAAATACAATTACTTCTTTTGCTTCTAATTTATATGCTTCTTTCACTATAAATCTAGTAAATTCAAATGTTTCTGTAGGAGAATTAACTATCAGTATATCTCCCTTCTTTATATTAACCCCAATATTAACTGCCAATTTTGCATACTTAATTAGCTTATCTTCCATTATATTCAATCTCCTTTTTATTTACTTTTATCAGTTATAAATCTTCCCGTTTCTATAAAATCTAAAATATACTCTGCTGTTCCCTGTTTTTTATGTAATTCTTTATGCCCAAAAGGAATATTTAAAATTTCAAATTCTTCATTATCTTTTTCATTATCAAAAACAACTTCATCATTATTATAAATTCCATCATTATATGGTTTTAACCATTTTTGATATATTTTACTACTATGTTCAGTTCCTCTAATTATTCCAACTGCTGTATTTTCTGGTTTTTCTATCTTTTCTATCTCATTATTTAGAAATATTTTAAGAGGTTTGAATATAAAGCTCAAAGGTTTTATAAATATTTTTAATTTTTTTGTAATTATCGGAGTTTTTGTAGGAGAAGCTATTAAGAGCATTTTTACAAGAGAATTTTTTAATCCTTCTTTTTCAACTACCTTCCTAACTAGAATACCTCCAATACCGTATCCTATCAGTATAAGCTCTTCATGTTGTTCAAATTTACTTTCTTTTATGCTAATTATTTTTTCTTTTATTATTTTTTCACTAACTTCTATATTTTCAAAAGTTAACGGTAATTCTAAATTATCCACTCTAAATCCTAGATTTGAAAGAAAATTTTCAATAAAATTCATATCTTCACTAGATCCTAAAAATCCATGTACTAATAATATTCTATAAAAATCCATAATAGTCTCCTTTTTGTTTTTCTTTAATTATAGACTAACATTAAAAAAAAAACAATTATAAATATAAATAAATATATTTTTAAAACTTTAAATATATTTTGACTTACAAATTATTTTGTAGTATAATATTTCCATTATAAGATTTAATATATCATATTAAATATCTAGGGAGGAAATTTTCAAATGAAAAAATTATTATTGTTATCACTTTTTATTAGTGCACTTTCCAATGCTCAAGAAATACAGTTAAAAGAAACCTTAATTACATCTTCAACTGGATTTGAAGAATCAGCAATGAAAGAAAATAAAAATGTTACTGTTATTACAAAGGAAGATTTAGAAAAAAAAGTTTATACTGATATTTCTGAAATTTTTAGAGACGCACCTAACGTAGTAGTTCAAAATACACACTTTGGACCTGTTATTGATCTAAGAGGTAATGGAGAAAGAGCAATTTCTAGAGTTAAAATTCTAGTTGATGGTATTTCTGCTAATCCTTTAGATGAATCTATGGGAGTTGTTCCTCTTAATACTATTCCATCAAATAGTATTGAAAGAATAGAAATTATTCCTGGAGGAGGAGCGGTTTTAAACGGCTCAGGAACAGCTGGAGGAATTATTAATATAATAACTAAATCCTCTGCTAGAAAAAACTTCTTTAACAGTGAATTCGGCGGTCTTTCTTATGATACCCAAAAATATACAACTGCTGCAGGATATAATATAACAGATAGTTTATATGCTAATTTTGGTTATTCATATCTTATGGGGGAGGGATATAGAGATGGAGATAAAAGAGAAAATGGTGCCTTTAATGGTGGAATAGATTATAAAATAAATGATAAAAATAGAATCAGATTTCAAGGAAGTAAATTTTCTGGACGTGAAGATGGTTCTTATCCAATATCTAAGGAACTTTTAGCTCACGATAGAAGAAAAAAAGGTTTTTCTAGTGAATCAAAAACTGAAAGGGAAGTATATAGTGTAGACTATGAATATAAAGCAACTGAGAATTTGACTTTACTTTCTACTTTTTATAAGCAAAATTATGAAAAAAACTTTACTGATTTAATACATATGAAAACCTTTAACATAAAAATGGGAAGTATGCCTTTTCCTATTACCATGAAAGATGTTGATTCAGGTATGGATGGATTATTTAGTGAAAAAACTCAAGGTATAAAATTAAAAAGTAAATATAAGTATGAAAATGGTGAAATAATTTTAGGTTATGATTATAGTAAAACAGATTTAATAAGACACAGTCTTGTAACTGCAGCAGGAAAAGGATTTATGAGTCCTAGTCCCAGTATGCAAATTCCTTTAGGAGATGTAGATGTAATTGTTGATTTACTTAATGATATGTATAAAGAAACTCATGGATTTTATGGATTAAATAAATACAATTTAAACTCTGACTTACAACTTACAACAGGTTTAAGATTTGAAACTTCTACATATGGTGGGGATAGAATTAGTTCTACAACACCTTCTATGAATGGAAAGCCTGTTGGAACATTTGTTAACACTACTTCTTCAGATAAAACCGAAGAGAATTTTGCTGGAGAATTAGGACTTAACTATGCTTATAATTCTACAGGAAGTGTTTACACTAGATATGAAAGAGGATTTATTTCACCAGTTCCAGGTCAAGCGACAAACAAAATAGCAGGAGAATATTATGCTAATGATATAAAATCTGAAACATCTAATACATTTGAAGTTGGACTTAAAGATTTTATTGGAAATACTTTCGCTTCATTAGCCATCTTCACTACTTTTACAGATGATGAAATAACTATTCAGCAAGGAAATGTTCATAATCCCGCTACTAAAGAATGGATTTGGCTTAACCTTGATAAAACTAGAAGAATAGGAACTGAATTATTTTTAGAGCAATATTTTGGAAAATTAACACTTAATCAAGGTATCACCTATGTTAATGCTAAAATCACCAAGGGAGAGTATAAAGGGGAAGATGTTCCTTTAGTTCCTGAAGGAAAAATAACATTAGGTGCTTCTTATAAATTTACAGAAAAATTTTCTACCGGATTACTTTTTAATTATATAGGTAAAACAACAGTTAGAGAATATGATAGTGAGCATACGTTAACAACAAATAAAACATTTAAAACTGATATCTCATCTCATAACTTTACAAACTTAAATTTTAATTATAAAGTAAACGACTATTTTTATTTAGGAGCAGGAGTTAATAATTTATTCAATAATAAATATAATTATACTGAAACGAGAAGTTCGGCAATTCCAGCACCAGAAAGAAACTATTATCTTTCTGGTAGTATAAAACTATAATAATCCCCCCCTTCTAATAGACTTAGAGGGGGGGATTATTATAGTTTTTATCTATTGTATTTACTCATTATTTAAAAATTTATAAGTAATTCCACCAATAATAGCTCCAATAATAGGTGCTACCCAGAATAACCAAAGTTGAGAAATTGCCCCTCCACCTACAAAAATAGCTACTGCTGTACTACGTGCAGGATTTACTGATGTATTTGTTACTGGAATACTTATTAAATGAATTAATGTTAAAGCTAAACCAATAGAAATTGGAGCAAAACCTTTAACTGCATCTTTTTTGGTAACACCCATTATTACAAAAATAAATCCTGCTGTTAATACAATTTCAATCACTAAAGCTGATAATAGAGTGTATCCACCTGGTGAATGAATTCCATAACCATTAGTAGCAAAACCACTATCTAAAGAAAACCCTGCTATTCCACTAGCAACAATATATAAAATAGTTGCTCCAAAAATTCCACCTAAAACCTGAAATAATATATAAGGAAGTAATTCTTTTTTATTAAAACGTCCTCCCACTGCTAAGCCTATAGAAACTGCAGGATTTAAATGACAACCTGAAATATCTCCAATTGCATAAGCCATAGTAAGAACACTCAGTCCAAAAGCTAAAGAAACACCTGTAAACCCAATTCCTAACTCTGGAAATCCTGCTGCTAAAACTGCACTTCCACATCCACCTATAACTAGCCATGCTGTACCTATAAACTCTGCTAACAACTTCTTTTTCATTTTTCCTCCAAGTAATTTTTTATATTATAGAATATTTTATAATATTCCTAAGTTGTTATTATACCATGAAAAATGAAAATAAAAAATTATTTTATAGTTTCTTATAGCTATTCACACTACATTTAATCTATTTTTTGTGGTTCTATATGCCATATTTCATTTGAGTATTGAAGAATTGTTCTATCTGAGGAAAATTTTCCTGCATTACATATATTTAGCCATGCTTTTTTTGCCCAAGCTAGTTTATCACTATATAGAAGATTTACTTTTTTCTGAGTATTTCTATATTCTTCAAAATCCTTTAATACATAATATTCATCAGCACTATGCCAATCTGTTCCATTCATTAATGAGTCATATATTTCTCTAAACATCCCTGTTCCATCATCAGAAAATGTTCCATCTATTAGGGAATCTATTACTGATTTTAATCCTTCTACATTTGAATAGATATCCCACGGGTTATATCCTTCTATTTTTTTTATATCTTCCACTGTAAGACCAAAAATAAAATTATTTTCTAAACCAGCTTCTTCCACTATTTCAATATTTGCACCATCTAATGTACCTAGTGTTAATGCTCCATTTAGCATAAATTTCATATTACCTGTTCCTGAAGCTTCCTTTCCTGCTGTGGAAATTTGTTCTGAAATATCTGCGGAAGGGAATAATTTATGTGCTACAGATACACGATAGTTTTCTATAAAAATAACTTTTATTTTATTATTTACTTGAGAATCATTATCTATTTTTTTTGCAACTTCATTTATTAATTTTATTATAGCTTTAGCTCTTCTATATCCTGGTGCAGCTTTTGATCCAAATATGTATGTTACAGGCTCCATTTGAATACTAGGATTTACTTTTATCTTATTGTATAAATCTATAATTTGAAAAATATTTAAAAGTTGTCTTTTGTATTCATGCAATCTTTTAACTTGAATATCAAAAATAGATTCTGGATTTATCTCTATATTTTGATTTTCTTTTAGATATTTTGCTAGCTGATTTTTTTTTATATTTTTTATATTAAGAAATTTTTCTAGTATTTCTTCATCATTAGAATATTTTTCTAATTTTTTTAATTGTGTTAAATCTAATATCCAATCTTTTCCTATAAGTTTTGTTATTAACTCTGAAAGTTCAGGGTTTGAAAGTAATAACCATCTTCTTTGAGTTATTCCATTTGTTTTATTTTGAAATTTTTCTGGATAAAATTCGTACCATTCTTTTAGCTCTTCTGTTTTTAGAATTTCAGTATGAATAGAGGCTACCCCGTTTACATAGGAGCTTCCGTAAATAGCAAGCCATGCCATATGAATAAGTTCCCCTTGAATAATAGACATTCTATTTTGTCTATCATAATCTCCGGGATATTTTTCTTCAAGAGCAAATTTCAATTGGTTATTTATCCCCAATATTATTTCATAAATTCTTGGTAATATCTCTTTATATAATCCTATCCACCATTTTTCTAATGCTTCTGCTAATATTGTGTGATTTGTATAAGCAAAAGTTTTAATAACTATTGACCACGCTAAAGTCCACTCAACCTCTTCTACATCACATAGTAGTCTCATTAACTCAGGAACAGCTATTGTTGGATGTGTATCATTTAATTGAATTACTGTAAATTCTGGTAATCTAGTAAAGTCTTTTCCATGAACTTTTTTAAATTTTCTTAATATATCTTGTAAAGATGCTGATACAAAGAAATATTGTTGACGTAATCTCAGTAATTTTCCTTCGTTTGTTGAGTCATTTGGATAGAGTACCCTTGAAATATCTTCAGCTCTATTTGCTTTCCAAAGAGCTTTATTATAGTCTTGATCATTAAATGCATTATAATCTAAATCTTCTGTTGGAAGGGACTCCCACAGTCTTAACGTATTTATATTGTTCGTTCCATATCCAATTATTGGTGTATCATAAGGTATTGCTCGAACAGAAAAATCTGAAAAATCTACTTTTACTTCCTCACATATTTTTTTTACAGACCATGGATCACCATATTTCAACCAAGTTTCAGGCTTCTCAACTTGAAATCCATTTTCTATTTTTTGATTAAAAATACCATTTTTATACCTAATACTATAACCTTTACCTGGTAAATTTAAAGTTGCTAAAGAATCAATAAAACAAGCAGCAAGTCTTCCTAATCCGCCATTTCCTGTCCCTGCATCATCTTCTTCCTCTTCAATTAAATTATAATCTATTTCAAGTTCTTCAAAGGCTTTTTTTACACTTTTTATAATTCCTAAATTTATCAAATTATTTCCCAGTGCTCTTCCCATTAAAAATTCTGAAGAAAAATAATGTGCCTGTTTTACACTCACATATTTTTCTGCTGTTTCTAACCACTTTTCACTAATTGATTCTACTATTGTTCTAGCTAAAGCAAGATAAATATCATGTTTTTCTGCATTTTCAATTCTTTTTCCAGCATCAACCAAAAGATGTTTTTTTATTCCATCTTTCAATTGCTTTTTATTTAATTTCATAATTCCCTCCTAAATATTTTTAAATTTCATTCTCTAATTTTGAACAGATAATTCTTGCATAGAATGTAAATTTATTTCTTTCCAAAAATTACCATTATAATTTTCTGCAAGTTTCATTATATAAATATCATTATGAATATGTTCGGCTACTATATAAACAAGAAGTTTATTCTCAGAATATGTACCACTAAATTTACCACTATAGTTACTAGCTATTATAGCCTTTTTCATATCAGAAACAACTAAAATTCTTTTATTTTCTTGGGTTTCTTCTTCTTTAATTTCATTTCTATAATAAACTTCTATTCCCAATTCTTCATAATTTTCTTTTTTAAAACTAAAAAGAATAACTCTAATCCCTCTTTCTTTCAAAGTTTTAAAAATATCTTTAAATTTTTTTAAGTCCCAATTAGTATTTATATATATCTCTTTTTCGCTGCTACTTAGCATTTGAGAAATTCTTTCTATCACTCCTCTTTCAGAATTTAAATTATAAAATTGAGATTCTGAGGAATTTACATTAACCTCTTTGAATTCTTTTTCTAAAATCTTAGCCGCATTGTTCATCTCTTCTTTTGCTCTTTTCAAAAGTAATTTCGGATCTATTGCCACATAATAAGTTATTTCCCCTTCTTGTAAAGATAAAATATATCCTTTAGATGATAATTTTGCTAAAATATCATAAACAGTACTCCTAGGATACCCTAATTTTTTAGCTATTTTAGAGCCATTAGAAGATGGGCTCTTAATTAATTCATAATAAACTTCGCTTTCTTTTAACGACAATCCTAATTTTTCTAAATTTATAATTATATTTTGTCTCTTGTCCAAAATTTCACCTCATATTTTTCTTAGTTATTTTCTTTAATCTTTTTGCTAACTTCAATGTTAAATCTTCCTCTTTAAATCTCCATTGCCAATTTTCTGATGATGTTGAAGGTATATTCATTCTTGAGTTATTGTCAAGTCCTAATAAATCTTGCATTTGAGTTAGTGCCATTAAAGATTTACTACTCCAAACAGCTTCTATAAACTTCCAATTTATTTCATCAGAAATAACAAACTCCATTTCACCTAAATACTCATCACATTTTCTCTTGTCTGATTTTTTTACATTCTCATACCAACCTACAACGGTTTCATTATCATGAGTTCCTGTATATGCAACTGAATTTTCTAAATATTTATGTGGTAAGTAATCACTTTCTTCTTTAGAATCAAAGGCAAATAATAAAATTTTCATTCCTGGGTAACCACTTTCAATTAACAATTGCTGTACTTCTAATGTTAAAAAACCTAAATCTTCTGCTATTATTGGCATATCTCCTAAAGAATTTTTTATTGTGTTAAACAATTTAATTCCCGGTCCTTTTTCCCATTGCCCTTTAGCAGCAGTTTTTGAATTAGCAGGAATAGACCAGTATGACTCAAAACCTCTAAAATGATCAATTCTTACAATATCATGAAGATTAAAACAAGATTTTATTCTTTCTACCCACCATACATATTCATTTTTCTCTATATTAGACCAATCGTATAAAGGATTCCCCCATAATTGTCCATCAATACTAAAATTATCTGGAGGACAGCCTGCTACTCTGGTAGAATTTTTATTTTTATCAAATAAAAACATCTCACTTTTGGACCATGCATCACTGCTGTCAGAAGCTACAAATATAGGAATATCACCTATAATTTTTATATTCTTTGAATTAGCATATTTTTTTAATTTTTTCCATTGTTTATAGAATATGTATTGTAGAAAAATATAGAACTCAATCTCTTTTTTCAATTCTTTTTTTATATTTAATATGGATTCTTTTTCTCTATTTTTATATTCACTTGACCACTCATTCCAATTTTTTTGATTAAATTTTTCTTTTAATGCCATAAATAAACAGTAGTCTTCTAACCAATATTTTTCTTTTTTTTGAAAAATAATTGTTTCTTTTGATCTATTTTTTTTTATAAAACATTCATAAGATTTTCTTAATATAGGAAATTTATAAGTATATATATCCCCATAATTTATACTTCCTTTCTTATTTATTCTTTCTAAAATCTCTATATCTTCTCTTTCTAAAAGTTCTTCTTCCACTAAATTTTCTACATCAATAAAATATGGATTTCCTGCAAAAGAAGAAAATGATTGATAAGGAGAGTTCCCATATCCAGTTGGTCCTATTGGAAGTACTTGCCACAATTTTTGTTCTGCATTTTCTAAAAAATCTACAAATTCGTATGCTTTTATTCCTAAATCCCCAATTCCATATGCACTAGGAAGGGAACTTATATGTACAAGTATACCACTTTCTCTTTCGAACATTTTTACAACCCCTTTTTATCTACCTAATTTTTCTAAGATATTATTTTTTATATTATCTGCTTTAGAACCATAAACAGCTTGTACACCACTATCTTTAACTATTAAACCTATTGATCCTGTTTTTTTCCAATCTTTTAATTCTCCAACTAAAGTTTTATTTTTTATAGTCACTCTAAGCCTTGTCATACAAGCGTCTACTTCTAATATATTATCTCGACCACCTAATAAAGCTATTATTTCATTAGCTATTTTCCCCTCTTTATTTATCAAAAAATTATCCTCTATATTTTCTTCATCCTCTATATAGTTTCCTTTTCTCCCAGGAGTTGGCAAATTATATTTTTTTATTATTATATTAAATAAAGTATAGTTTAAAAAGAAAAACACTATACAAGCAATTACAAAATTTATTAAATCCTTTGTTAACCCAGCCTTTAGCATAAGAGGAACTCTTGATATAAGTTCTAAAAATCCAAAAGAATGAACTCTTAAAGATACAACATCTGCTATTGCAAAAGCTACTCCAGTTAAAATAGAATATGCCACATATAAAATAGGTGCTATAAACATAAACATAAACTCTATTGGTTCAGTAACTCCAGTTAAAAATACCGCTAGCATAGCTGAAAAAAATATTGTTTTATATTTTTCTTTTTTATCTTTATCTACATTATTTAACATAGCAAAACCTATTCCTAATAAAGAAGCACTAGATAATATCACCTGTCCCACTTTAAATCTTGCTGGAACAACGGTAAGTAACAAATTTTTATAACCTTCTACATCTCCTGATATTTTTAAATTATTTAAATCTGTTATCCACGCTAACCATATCGGATCTTGACCTGCTATAATTGCGCCAACTCCAGTTCCAGTTAATACTTTATATGTTCCCCCTAAATCTGTATAGTTCATAGGTATTGTTAACATATGATGAAGTCCAAAAGGCAGTAATAATCTTTCCAAAGTTCCATATATAAAAGGAGCAATAACAGGTGCTGAATTTCTTGATGTTGCTATCCACTGCCCAAAATAATTTAACCCCCACTGAATAAACGGCCATAAAATAGAAAGTAAAATTGCTACAATAGTAGAAAGAACAATTACTACAAAAGGAACAAATCTTTTTCCATTGAAGAAATCTAATGATTTAGGTAATTTATTATAGTTATAGTACTTATTAAAAATTACTGCTCCTAAAAATCCAGATAATATTCCTACAAATACTCCCATATTTAAAGCTGGTGCTCCTAAAACCATAGTAAAGTAATTTTTAACTAAAAGCTCTTGTCCTGTAAAAGATTTTACAATTGTAGTTCCCTCAGTTAGCATTCCTGCATCTATTGAGAAAATACTTCCTGATATTCTATTTATGAGAATAAATGTCATTATTCCGGCGAAAGAACCTCCGGCTCTTTCTTTTGCCCAAGACCCTCCAATCGCTATTGCAAAAAGAATATTTAAGTTTACTATTATAGCCCAACCCATATCTTCCATTACTCTACCTACTAATCCAAGCTCTGTTCCCCCTATTAATTTTCCTATTGAAACCATGAGCCCTGCAGCTGGCATAACTGCTATTACTACAATTAAAGATTTTCCAAATTTCTGCCAAAAATCAAAAGAGATTAATTTTTTTTTCATTTTTCACATCTCCCTTTAATTAAATATATTTAAATATGTTGTATAATTATTACTACTTTTTATTATAGTTCTTTATTTTTTAATTTTCAAGTTTTTTCATTAAAAATCAACACTTTAAAGACAACAATAAAACAAAATTTTCTAAAAAAATATAAAAAGAGCTCATGTGGATAGAGATCCAGAGCTCTTTTTATATTTTTTACTAATTATTTTTATTAATCTTTTTCTAATATTTTTTGTGAAATATAAAATATTATTATTAAAAAAATTAATGTTATTGTATTTAGTGCTGAACTTTCTAAAAATTTCTTTTCTGATATTAAAGAATAATTTACCAGGGGAATAGTAGGAAAAACTCTTGATATTTGCATTGTGTATCCTATCGTAAACTCTCCAAATAAAATTGCAAATATTTGCATAAATATCCATAAAAAAACTCTTTTTAATAGTGGAAATTCAATATATATAAAATTTGTAAAATAATTTACTCCATCAAGTTGCGCAGCTTCTAAAACTTCACTATTAAAATTTTTAATATAGCTATACATAAAAGAATAGGCAAGAGGAAGAGAAACTAGTACATAACCTTGAATTAAAATTATAGACAAAGGAATATTAAAAGAAATATTTAAATAAATTAATGTTATTCCTAAAAAACCACTAGAAATTCCAAATGTAGAATATACAATAAAATTTGTAAATTTATTATATGTTTTTATCATAAAATATGAAAGAGCAGTTACTATTAAACTACCAATAAGAGATAGGAAAGTTGAATTTAATATCCCTTTAATAACTGGATATGTTTCATTAAATTTTGAAGAAAATATTATTTTATAATGTTCCAATGAAAACTTTCCAATATAAAAATTATAAAAACTAAAAGTGAAACTAACTAATATAATTAAAATTAAAATTAAAAAATATAAAACTGAAATATATTTAAAAATATTAGTTGTTTTTTTTAGATATTGAGTACCATTTAGTTCATATTCAGAGATTTTTATACTTAAAGTATTAATAAAAATTAAAATTAAAGATTGAACTCCACCTAAAATCATAACTTTTGTAAAATCAAAACTTCCAATTAAAGTTGTTGCTATTTCTGCTTCTATAGTTGTATATTTAGCTCCACCTAAAGCGAAAACTAGAACAAAAGATGTAAAAGAATAAAGAAAAACTAAAAAAGAGGCTCTATATATTTGTGGTAGTATCAAAGGTAATTTTATTTTAAAGAATATTGTATACTCTTTCGTTCCTGCTATTTGTGCTTCTTCTTCTATTTCCTTGGGAATAGATTTTAAAGCCTCTGCAATATATTTTAATAAAATAGGTGAATTGTAAAAACAGTTAGCTATTATAATACTAGTTAAGCTATAATTTATTCCACTTTTTTTCAGAAAAGGTATGCTGAAGATAATACTAAAGGACACTATTGCTGATATTGGTGGAAACATAAATGGTATAAAAAATAATTTATCCAATACTCTAGTTAAGATATTTTTATTATACGCCATATAATAAGACGGTATTATTGTTATTATCAAAGAAAAAATAACAGTTAGTATCCCTTGTTCAACAGAGTTTTTCAAAGTAAAAAAATCAAAATTTCCTGAAATAAAAAAATTTATAAACTCTTTACCTACAAAAAAATCCTTTGTAAATACATATAATGGTACTATCCAAATAATAAAATAAAACAAATTAAATAAATTATTTTTTTTTCTATTTTTATAAACTAAATTAAACATATATCAAAACCTTTCTTTTTTTATTTTTTTATTATTAATTCGTTCTTAAAATTTCTAGAAGTTCTTTTTTCCATCTTTCTAAGTTTTTTATGGCCTCTTTACTATCTAATTTTACTATTTTATTAGAGAGTGGAATATAGGCAAATTCATTTTCTAATTTAATTTCTGTTACTGGTAGCATGTAGTTTTTTTTCATTATTTTTTCTTGTGCTTCTGGTGTCAAAAGGTAATCTATAAATTTTTTAGCTCCCTCTTTTATAATCTTTTTCTTAGTCAATCCAGCACCTTCAAGGCATAAATAAGCTCCTTCAATAGGAATTATTGTGTCATATTTAGGGTTTTCTCCTTCATAAAAAAAAATATTACTTGTTGCAAAACCCATCATCATTGGTGCTTCTCCTGTTTGAAATTTTGCAAAAGAATCATCCCAATCAGAAGCTGTAGTTAATATTGCTGGAGTTAATTCCTTCCAAAATTCTTGCCATTTATCTCCATAAACTGCAATTGTCCAAAGCATTATTTCTTGTCCTGTAGATGATCGCGGATCTTGAATTAAAAGTTGTTTTTTTAATTTTTTTAATTCTTCAAATGATTTAGGTGGATTTTTTAATCGTGTTCTATCATAATTTATTCCTAATAAACTGTAATCAAAAGGAGTTATATATCCCTCTTCGTCCATTAGATATTCAGACTTTTCTATATTTTTCAAATTTGGTGATATATACTTTTCTAACAAACCTTCAGATTTAGCCAGTTCTCCACTAACTAAACTTAATGATAAAACTACATCTGATTGAGGATTATTTTTTTCTAGCTTCATTCTTGGGACTATACCTTTCATTCCAATAAATTTTATTTCATCTCCTGTTTTTTTTTTAAAATCTTCTTTAAATTCTTTTTCTAACCATTTCATTGATTCAGGAGCATAAATAACAATAGTTTCTGCAAAGATATTTAAAGAGATAAAAGCTACCATTAGTAATATTAATTTTTTCATTCTTAACTCCTATAATTTTTATACAAATAAAATAAAAAAAAGCTGTAATTTTCACAATTACAGCTTTTTGAGTATATTCCGCTATATTCTTTCCCTTTCTAGAATTACCTAGCAGGTTAAAACGGTATAATCTCAGCACAAAGGCACCCGTGAATCTATATATATAGTACCAAGTTATCTTTTTTATGTCAAGAAATAAAAATGCAATTATTTATTAGAAATTAAAAATTATTTATTTTTCAATTCATATAACTTAGAAATAAATTCATCTACATCTTCTTTATTACTATCAAACGAAGTTACTAATCTTATTTCGTTTTTTTCAACATTCCAAATATAAAAATTACAAAACTCTTGTAAAGGTTTTATTATTTCTTTAGGTAATATTGCAAATACTGCGTTTCCTAGAACTTCATTTGTTATTTCTATTCCTATATTCTTTAGCTGTTTCTCTAAATATTTAGCAGTATCATTTGCTTTTTTAGCACATTCATACCATAAATTATCCTTTAAATAAGGAATAAATTGTCCTGATATAAATCTCATTTTAGAAATTAATTGAAGATTTTGCTTTCTTATACTTTTAAAATCTTTTGCTAGTGATTTATTAAAAAATACTACTGCTTCTCCACACATAAGTCCATTCTTTGTTCCACCAAAGGACAGCACATCCACACCTAAATCTCCTGTCATTTCTTTAAAAGAATGCCCTAAAGACACTGCTGCATTAGCTAATCTTGCCCCATCCATATGTAAATACATATTATTTTCTTTTGCAAAATTTGATATTTCTCTTATCTCTTTTAATGAATATATTGTTCCTGATTCTGTTGTTTGACTAATTGATATTATATCTGCACTTGGTTTATGAAATGTATTTTTAAAATTTAACCATTTTTTAGCTAGTTCTAAATCTAATTTTCCATTTACACTTGGAACAGAGAGTAATTGCATCCCTGTTATTTTACTTGGAGCTCCTGTTTCATCTTGAAGTATATGAGCACTCTCAGGACAAATAACAGCAGAAGTTTTTCCCTTCATTGCCTCTAGGGATAAAACATTTGCTCCAGTTCCATTTATTACAAAATAAACTTCTATATCATTACCAAAGTGCTTTTTAAATTCATCAACTGCTTCTCTAGTTATGTCATCATACCCATAAGCTGATACATGACCAGTGTTTAATTCTACTATTTTTTCTAAAATCTTGTGATGAACTCCACTATAATTGTCACTTGCGAAAGTTTTTTTCATAAAAATCCTCCTTAATTACTTTATAAATTATTATACCATAAAAAAATGAAAATTATTTTTTCATTTTTAATTTTCATTTTTTTATAATATATTTTTAGTTTTGGTCTTTTTTTATTTCTGCTTCCATCATGTTATAATTATCGTACCCTTCTTTCATCATTACTGTTCTATTTTTTGCTTGCATTTGAGCTATTTCTAAATTAATTTTCTCAACTGCTTTCCAATCAACATTATCATTTAACATTAGTTTTCTTATTGCTATTCTTTTTTCCTGTATTATTATTCTATTTTGTTGCTCTTCCCTTGTTAGAGTTCTTCTTCCAAACCTTGTATTTCCCATCATACCAGTTCCATTCTGATGCTCGTATCCCGAATTATTATGATGCCCATATTCTGAATTTTTATATCCTCTTCCATGAGTTCCAAAACTATTGGCAAAAGTCAATGTCCCCAAAGCTAATACACCTATTAATAACATTTTTTTCATTTTACTACCTCCTAAGTGATATTCTATCTCTATAAATAGAATACCACTTAACTATGTCATAAATATGTCAAAATAATATTATTTAAAATATATTTAGCTTTTATTCTTTCATTTAATTTTTTTTTACAACTAATTTGTTTCCTTCAATTTCAATAACTTCAACCATATCGTTTACTCTTATTTCTTCTTCAGATTTTATAGTCCAAGATTTTCCATCAAGATATACTCCATAATTTAGACTATCTTCAATTTTTTTCACTTTTACTATTTTTCCTCTAATTCTATCAATATTTTCTTGCTTCTTATTCAATTTATTTACACTAAATTTTCTTAAAGCAATCATTGAACCAATTGAAACTACTATAAATAAAATCATTTGCCAAATTATTGATGAATAAAAAATAGAATATAATAACGCTGAGAGGGCTCCTAAAGCGAACCAAATAGAGATTAAACCTGGTATTATTGCTTCAATGATGAGAAAAATAACTGTTAACGCTCCCCATAAAATTGTAGTATTCATAAAAAAACCTCCTTAAATATTAAAAAATAAGTAGTTCCATAATTTTAATTAATTTTTTTGATAAACATAAATGCTAAAAAATCTAGACACTACTATTTTTTTAAACTCTTAATAGGTATATTAACTACTAATGCAGTTTTTCTATCTGTTTCTGCTAAATTTGAAATCTCAATATTGAACTCTCCAGAATCAATTACAACATATTTTGAAATTATTTGAATTATTTCATCTCTCATTTTAGTCATTATTTCTTCTGGAATAATTGCTCTATCATGAATTAAAACTAATTTTAATCTATCTTTTGCAATATTTTTTGATTTATCTTTTTTAAATAATAAATTAAACATTCCCATTTCATCACCTATCTTTTAAATATATTTTTAAATTTTGATATAAAACCTTTTTTTGTATCTAAATCCAAAAACGGCACCTCTTCTCCAATCGCTCTCTTTGCTATATTTCTATATGCTTGAGCTGCTAAAGACTCACCTTTTAAAACTACAGGCTCTCCTTTATTAGTTGAGATAACTATATTTTCATCATCAGGAATAATTCCAATAATTTCCACTGCTAAAATATCAACAATATCTTCCACACTAAGCATATTTCCTTCTTTTACCATATTCATTCTTATTCTATTAATAATAAGCTTCGGATTTTTAATCTCACTAGCTTCTAAGAGTCCAATTATTCTATCTGCATCTCTCACGGCTGAAACTTCTGGTGTTGTTACTACATAAGCTTCATCTGCTGCTATTATAGCATTTTTGAATCCTTGCTCTATTCCTGCAGGACAATCTAAAATAATATAATCAAAATCATCTTTTAGGGAGTCAATAAGTTCTTTCACTTGTTCTGGAGTAACATCATTTTTATCTTTTGACTGAGCAGCTGGTAAAAGATATAGTGATGGACATCTTTTATCTTTTATCATAGCAGATTTTGCTTTACAACGTCCTTCAATTACATCTACAAGGTCAAAAACTATTCTATTTTCTAAACCTATTACCACATCTAAATTTCTAAGTCCTATATCCATGTCAACAAGTAAAACTTTTTTTTGTAACATTGCAAGACCTGCACCTAAATTTGCTGTTGTTGTTGTTTTTCCAACACCACCTTTACCAGATGTTATTACCAATACCTTCCCCATAATTCCCCCTAAAAATTAAAATTTTTATCTATAAAGTCTATCGTTATTTGTTCATTCTTTATATAGGCTACTTCAAATCCCATTGTTTTATCAATTTTTTTATTTGCTATAATCCCTTGCTCTGGATGTTTCGCTATAAAAGTAGCAATTCTAAGTTGAATTGGATTAAAAGCTTTTCCTACTATTATAGCTTTTTCATCTCCATTTTTTCCAGCTTGAACAATACCGGATATTTTTCCAATTACAATAACATTTCCTTTTGCCTCCACAATCGCTCCAGGATTTATGTCTCCAAATATAATAATATGACCTTCAAAACTAATAACTGCTCCAGATCTTAATGTTCCCCAATGAAATTTAGTTATTCCTTCTTCCGTGGAAAAATTTTCGATTTTTTTAATCTCTTCAATTTTTTCCTCTTGATTATAATATAAATAAATTATTTCAATAGATGTCACTTTTTTTAATGTTGCTATTAATTTATTTTTCTCTTTTTCTAATAGTTTTCTTCCTTTAAACTCAACATCTATTTTTGAATTTTTTACCATATTTTCAATTTCTAATATTTTTTTTATAAATGCTTTTTGCAATAACTTAAATTCTATACTATCATCCAGTATAAATGTTAACATTTTATTTTTAAATTTTAAAGTTATTAGACTATCCATAGTAAACTCCTTCAATTATATTATAAAACTATAGATCATTTTTATCATAAGCTTTCCCTGATGAGCTAGGTGCTACTGCTTTTCCCACTACTCCTGCTAGAGCTAGCAAAGTAAGGATATATGGTATCATTTGTATAAATTGTGGTGGTATAAATGTGAAATACTGTTGAATTAAAACTTGAGCTGCATCTGCAAATCCAAATAATAAACTAGCAAGAATTACACCTTTAGGCTTCCATTTTCCAAAAACAAGTGCTGCTAAAGCTATAAAACCTCTTCCTGCAGACATTTCTTTTGTAAATTGGCTCAATGCTCCTATGGAAAGATAACCTCCTCCCAATCCTGCCAACATTCCAGATAAAATAACTCCAATATATCTTATCTTATAAACATCTATTCCTACAGTATCTGCAGCTAAAGGATATTCTCCCACAGCTCTCATTCTTAATCCTGTAACAGTTTTATATAGAAATATCCCTGAAAGTATAACAACTATATAAACAATATAGACTACAACCGACACTCCAAAAATTCTTGGAGCACTAGGAACTATTGGTGTATTACTTGATTGTTGAAATAATACTCTTAACATAAAAACTGTAAAACCAGAAGCAAAAAGATTTATTGCTACCCCAGATACCACTTGATTTCCTTTGTATTTTATACTTATAATCGCATGAATTAGAGCGATAAATCCTCCTCCAATTATTCCTCCTAAAAGTCCTAAAATCCAACTTCCAGTATAATATGATGTTATAGCAGTAAAAAAAGCTCCCATTAACATCATTCCTTCTAAACCTATATTTACAACTCCTGAAATTTCAGAAAACATTCCACCTATTGCAGTTATCATAATAGGTGTTGCTTGTCTTAAAGTTGCCATTAATAAACTTAATATAATAGTTACCATTGACTACACCACCTTTTTTCTTTTTATTACAAATCTAAACATATTTTCTGCTGCTATAAGTAAAATTATAATAGCTTGAATCATTATTATTATTTGACTAGGAATTGAGGTGTTAAATTGCATAGATCTACCTCCAACTCTTAAACCTGCAAATAAAATTGCTGCCGCTAAAGCTCCAAAAGGATTATTTTTTCCTAGAAGTGCAACTGATATTCCATCAAATCCAAATGTAGCCATAAGACCTTGTTTATATGTATATTGTCCTACTCCTCCCAAAACTCTTTCTGCTCCTGCAAAAGCTGCTAAAGCTCCAGAAATACCTAAAGAAAGTGCCATTATTAATTTTACATTTATCCCTGCATTTTCTGAGGCAGTAGGATTATAACCTACTGCCTTTATTTTATATCCTAAAACTGTTTTTTCAAAAATAAACCAAACAATTACAACCATTACTAAAGCTATAATAAAACCATAATTAAGAGCCTCATTAGTCCATGGCATAATTTGCTGTAATTTAGCAGAATCTAAAACTGGTGGTGTTTGAGGGTTTGGTCCATTTATTCCACCTTGTTTAAGAGGGTAATTTATCATATACTGTTCTACATTCATAGCTATATAATTTAACATTATTGTAGAGATAACTTCATGGATACCTAATTTAGCTTTTAAAATACCCGCTATAAATGCCCATAAAAATCCTCCTAAAACTGCTAATAATATAACTATGTAAACATTATTTATAAAATTATTAGCTACAAAAGCTCCCACTCCAGCAGCAACAAGTCCTGATATTGTTATTTGACCTTGAGCTCCTATATTAAACATTCCACCTTTAAATGCAAAAAGTACAGCAAGTCCTGTGAAAATCATAGGGGTTGCTTCTAGTAAAGTTCTGGCTATTGCTTTTTGAGTTGAAAATGCACCAGTAAATAAGTAATAATAAGCTGTTATTGGACTTTCTCCTAAATATGCTATGATTACAGCTCCTATTATTAGAGCTATTACTACAGCTACTATAGGAATTAATATGTTTTCCAATTTTTTATTCATTTATTTTACCACCTGCCATTAATATTCCAATTTTTTCTTCTGTTGCTTCCTCTCTATTTAAAATTCCCGTTATATGTCCTGCACACATAACTGCTATTTTATCTGATAAATTCATTATCTCTGAAAGCTCAGAGGAAACAACTAGTAATGCTTTTCCTTTCTCTTTTTCTAATAAGAGCATTTTATGTATAGATTCAATAGCACCAATATCTACTCCTCTCGTTGGCTGTGCTGCAATTATAAGGAGATTTTTTTTCTCAAGTTCTCTTGCGACTATTATCTTTTGCTGATTTCCACCAGAAAATTTTCCAAATTCAAGTTCTGGTTCAGCTGGTCTAACATCATATTTTAATATATATTTTAGTGTTCTACTTTTTATTTTTTCAAAATTTATCAAAAATCTTTTTTTAGAATATAATGTCTCATGTTGTCCTAATGCAAAATTTTCCATAAGATTATACTCTGCTATCCCTGCTCTCTTATGTCTATCTTCTGGAATATGTGCTATTCCTGCATTATCAAGCTTTCTTCTTCCTATATTAGAAATTATATTTCCGCTCAATTTTATTTCTCCACCTTTTTCTATTTTCATGAGTCCAGTTAAAGCTTCTATAAGTTCTGTTTGACCACTTCCTTCTACTCCTGCTAAACCTAGTACTTCTCCTTCTCTAATTGAAAAAGAAACATTTTCTACTTTCATCACTCCAAAATTATTTTTTAAAGAAACATTTTTTACTGTCAATATTTCTTTTCCTATTTTTACTATTGGTTTTTTTGTAGTAAAAAGTACTGCTCTTCCAACCATTGCATTAGCAATCATCTCTTTTGTAGCTTTTGAGGTTTTAAAATTTGAAATATTTTTTCCTCTTCTAATTACAGTTATATTATCTGAAATAGCTAAAACTTCTTCCAATTTATGGGATATAAATATAATTGTTTTTCCTTCAGCTATTAAATTATCTATAATTTTATAAAGTTCTTTTGTTTCTTGAGGTGTTAAAACTGCCGTTGGCTCATCAAATACTAATAGATTAGCTCCTTTAAATAAAATTTTTAAAATCTCTATTCTTTGTTGCATTCCAACAGACAAATCTTTTATAAGAGCGTTGGGTTCTATATCTAAACCATATTTATGTGAAACGTCAATTACATCTTTTCTAGCTTTATCCAAATCTAAAAACATTCCTTTTTTAGGTTCAACACCTAGTATCATATTTTCTGCTACCGTCAATGTTGGAACTAGCATAAAATGTTGATAAACCATTCCAATTCCTAATTCTGCTGCAATACTAGGTCCATCTATTATTGTTTCTTTTCCATTTAAAATTATTTTTCCAGATGTTGGTTGATATAAACCATTTAATATTTTCATTAATGTAGATTTTCCTGCTCCATTTTCTCCTACTATAGCGTGTTTTTCACCTTTAAGAATATTAAGATTTATGCAATCATTAGCGATTACTTTTCCCCCTACAAAAGTTTTCCTAATATTTTCCATTTTTAATATACATTGGTCCACTTTTTCCTCCCATGAATATTTTATTTTAATTTCCTATGTTTTTCATTATTACAAATGTTAAATCATCTATTTGTTCATGTTCTTTTTCAAACTCCATTAATCTTTTTAATAAACTTATTTTTATATTTTCTGAAGTTTCATATCGATTTTTATAAATAATATCCTTTAATCTATTCATTCCAAATAGTTCTTTTTCTTTATTTTCTGCTTCAGTTATTCCATCTGTATAGAGTACAACTATATCCCCTTTTTCTAATTTTATTTCTGATTGATTGTATCTATAATCTTTTATAAATCCTATAGCCACTCCCTTTACTGTATGGAGTTCTATTTTATCTGTCTTTGCCCTATAAACGATAATCGGATTATGACCAGCATTAGAATAAGATAAAATTTTTGTTTTATAATCAAATTTACAATGCATAATAGTAATAAACATATCTTCCGCAATATCAGGATAAATAATTTTATTTAAAGCATTTAAATCTTGTCTTGGTGCTATTCCTCTAGTGCTTAAAGTTTTTAGTATGGATCTAGCAATTGCCATTAAAAATGCAGCAGGCATACCTTTTCCACTTACATCTGCCATTGTTACATAGAGATTTTCTGACTCGTGAATATAATAATCATAATAATCTCCACCGATCTCTTTAGCAGGTTCAAAATAATTTGCAATATCTAAACCAAAAATCGACTTAACATCTTGGGGAATTATTTGTTTTTGCATTTTTGAGGCTAGCTCTAATTCCTTTGATATTCTTTCTTTTATTAGTAAATCTGCATAAATTTGTGCATTATTTATTGCAATTGATATTTGGATAACTAAGGCTGATATTGTCTCTTCATCTAAATCAATTAAATTATCCTTATCTTCAATAACAAAAATTACCCCTAATTCTTTTCCTTTTACAACAAGAGGAGAAATTATAACAGTCTCTTCTTGTTCCAATGAAAAGTTTTTAGATAATTCTTTATATATTTTTGTGAATTTTTCTCTATTGAATTTTTTCCATTCATCTAGCTCATAAAAAACTTCACCAGCGTAACTAATATTTCCTTTTATTCTTTTTCTTTTTAATTCTCCATTTTCCCATAAATATAAAGATATTCTTTTCGCACCAGTTAGAACAAAATAAGCATCTAATATTATATCAACTGTTTTTTTTAGTTCAATTACTGATAAAACTGTTCTTGCCAATGCATTTAAATTAGATAAATTTGCTACTCTTTTTTCAAGTGCTTGATTGCTATATTTAAGCTGATTTGATTTAGTCACAAGAGCATTATACGTTATTTCTAATTCAGTTCTATATTCTCTTAATTCTTCAATGGAATTATCTAATTCATTTTTTTGTTTTCTTAACTCTTTGAATAGATCTAGATACTCTTCTTTTAAATTCTCAGGAATTTTTTTATACCTCTCATTCGTTCTAAAACTATTCATTATATTCTCTATAAGAATTCTTTGTTTTTTTTCATGTCTTTTTAATAAATAAATAAAACCAATAAAAAGAAAAAATATTACACCTAAACTCATAATGTCTCCTATCAGTTATTTTTTATGCTAAATTAAATATAGTATACTCTATTTTTCAATGTTTTTAAACCTTTTTTTCATACTCTTTTATTGCTAAGGCTATATTTATAGGAACTATCTTCTTTAATTGTTCTAAATCAGCTTTAAATATATTTTTTATACTTTTAAATTCATTAATTAAAAGTAATTTCCTCTTTTCCCCAATTCCTTTTATCTGGTTTAATTCAGAAGTTATCACTCTTTTACTTCTCAACTTTCTATGATAAGTTACTCCAAATCTATGTGCCTCATCTCTTACTCTTTGAAATATTTTTATAGATTCTTTTGACATATCAATAATATATGGTGTTGTTTCCCCATATTTAAAGACTAGCTCTTCTTTTTTTGCTAAACTTAATAAATCCACTAAATGTAATTTATTTAATTTTTTTAATATTTTTCCAACTGCATTTATTTGCCCCAATCCTCCATCTATTAAAATCATATCAGGAAATTCACTTTCTTTTAGTTTTGAGTATCTTCTTGTAACTACCTCTTCCATCATAGCAAAATCATCTGGAGTATCTTTACAAATTATTTTATATTTTCTATACTCATTTGTTTTCGTAATACCTTCAATAGCAACACTCATAGAGGCAACTGCATCTTTTCCTGAAATATTAGAAATATCAAAGCATTCTATTCTCCTTGGATATTTTTTAAGAGTTAATTTTTGATATATATACATAAGTCCCTCTTCTACAACTGATTTTCTTTTATAGTAAGACTCTATATCTTTTTCTAAGTTTAAAGTTGCCATATGTAAACTTTCTTGTTTTCTACTCTTAATTTTTGGAAAAAATAACTCTACATTATTTTCTGAATATGTATTAAAATATTTTTCCATTAAACTTTTATATACTTTTAACGAAGGATTAAAAACTATATTTTTAGGAATAAAATGTTTTGAATAATATGCAAAAATTATCATTTCATTTAAATCCTCATAAATTTTATCTTTCAATGAAATTGTTACACTATTTTTTCCTACAATTTTTCCTTCTCTGTAACTTAAAACTAATACAAAAACATTTTCATCAACTTTTTTATAAACAAAAGAATCTTCATCTATATAATTTTTCAACTCTGTTATTTGAGAAATAGTACTATTTTTTAATTCATCTATTTGATTTTTTAGAATAAGCGCTTCTTCAAATTTCATTTCATTAGAATATTTTAACATCTCATTATAAATTTCGTCTATATATTCTTTTCCATTACCTTTTAAAATTCTTTTTATCCCTTCTATTTTAAAATTATACTCTATTTCTATATTTTTATAAACACAGGGTCCTACACAAAAATGCATATAATATTTTAAACAAGGTTTTGAATATATTTTTTTCATGTCTCTATTACAATCTCTAATATTAAAAATTCTCAATAAAGTTTTTTTTAAGTTCCAAGCTCCGTGTGGATAAGGTCCATAGTAAGTTCCTTTTTTACTATCCAAAGATCTTGTAGTTCTAATTATAGTTAGAGAGGGGAAGCTCTCATTTCCTATTTTTATATAAGGATATGTTTTTTGGTCTTTTAAAGCTATATTATACTTAGGTGAATATTGCTTTATTAAATTATTCTCCAATACAAGTGCATCTATTTCACTATTGCAAAGAATATATTCAATATCTTCAATATTTTTAACTAATTCTTTTGTTTTAGTATTTTCATGTTCTCTATTAAAATATGATGAAACTCTATTTTTAAGATTTTTAGCCTTTCCAACATAAATTACAACTGATTTTTTTTTCATAATATAAACACCTGGATTTTCAGGAATATCTACAATATTTATACTCATAATTTTACCAATGTCCTTTTTCTTCTTCTCTATTTGATGTATATATTTTTATGTTTTTTATTTTTGAGAGTTCCTCATTAAATAATTGTACAAAAGTTACTGAACGGTGTTTTCCACCACTACAACCAAAGCCTATAGATAGATGTTTTTTTCCTTCTTTAATATAATTGGGAATTAAAAATTTAATCATATCCATAAGTCTATTATAAAATTCTTTTGAAACTTCACTATCCATAACATAATCTTGAACGTCTTTGTCTTTTCCATTTTTTATTTTTAATTCTTTTATATAGTATGGATTCGGCAAAAACCTTACATCAAAAACTAAATCTAAATCTATAGGCATACCATATTTAAAACCAAAAGATTGAAGATGAATATTTAGTTCATTTAAATCTTTATTTTTCAAATAATAATTTTCTTTAATTTTTTCTCCTAATTGTTTAGCAGAGAGATAAGATGTGTCAATTATTTTTGTAGCTCTTTCTCTAATTCCATACATAATATCTCGTTCGTTTTTTATATTTTCTAAAAGTGTAGAAAATTCAAGAGGATGTTTTCTTCTTGTTAAATTATATCTATTTAAAATCATTTCATCTGAAGCCTCTAAAAATATTATTTCATTATTTGGAATCATCTCTTTTACAAAATCTAAAAATTCTAAATATTCTGAAATTTCTTCAAATGATCTTATATCTAAACCTATTGCTATTTTATTTATTTTACCTTTTTTTATTCTTAATTCCTTGTGATTAACACTATATTTTTCAATTATAAATTTACTTAATGTACAAGGTAGATTATCCATAGTTAAATAGTCCATATCTTCTAAGAAATTTAAAACTGATGTTTTTCCAGCACCACTTAGTCCTGTTACAATTACTAAACTTTCTATTGCTATCATAATCTCCTCCTAATTTTAAAAATAAAAAGCTGCATAAAAGCAGCTTTTTATTTTACATTCTCTCTAAAGTCTTTATTCCTAAAAGAGATAATCCTATTTTTAGTGTTTCTGAAGTTAAGCTCGCTAGTAAAAGTCGAGATTGTAATATAGTGGCTTCTTGATTTAGAATAGGACAACTATTATAAAAACTATTGAATTTTTTAGAAAGTTCAAAAATATAATCTGCAATTAAATTTGGCTTACAAGTTTCAGCTGCTTTTAATACTAAATTATTAAATAATGTTAATTGATGTGCGAGGACTCTTTCTTCTACATTTATAAAATTAATAGCATGGTTAAGGTCTATTGTTATTCCCTTTTCTTCAGCTTTTCTTATAATTGATTTTATCCTAGCATAGGCATATTGTAAGTAGGGTGCTGTATTTCCTTCAAAACTTAATACTTTATCCCATTCAAAAACAACAGCACTCTGTCTATTTTGCGAAAGATCCGCATATTTTATAGCTCCCATTCCCACCACTTCTGCTATCATATTTTTTTCTTCTTCTGATAAAGTTGGATTTTTTTCATTTACAACAGTATAAGCCCTTGTTTTTCCTTCATCTAATAGCTGTTCAAGTTTTATCACATTTCCTTTTCTCGTTGAAAATACTCCATCAGCAAATCTCATAATTCCAAACCAAATATGTTGTTTTTCTACTTCCCAACCTAATTTTTCTGTTATTTTAAACAATTGTTTGAAATGATCTTGTTGTCTTTCATCTGTTAAATATATTAATTTATTTACATCATAGGTACCCAGTTTATATTTTATTGTAGCAATATCAGAGGTTGAATACAAAAATGCGCCATCACTTTTTTGTACTAAACATGGATTAAGCTTTTCCTCTTCAGAGAATATTACTACTTTTGCTCCTTCACTCTCTACTGCTATTTTTCTTTCCAATAGCTCTGTTATAACACCTGGCATTATATCATTGTAAAAAGATTCACCATTATAAACATCAAATTTTACATCCATTCTATCATACATTTTATTATACTCATTTAAAGAAACTTCAATAAATTCTTTCCACAATCTACTGTTCTCAGTTTCTCCATCTTGTAATTTTTTTAGTTCTAATCTAGCTTGTTCTTCAAGAAACGGTTCTTTTTCAGTTCTATTAGAAAACTCCACATAAACTCTTTCTAGTTCCTCTATTGGATTTAGTTTATACGCATCTTTGTCTAACCAATTTCTATATCCTATTATAAGTTTTCCAAACTGTGTTCCCCAGTCTCCAATATGATTATCTGCTATGGTTTCATAACCTAAATAGTTATAAATTCTTTTTACAGAGTCTCCAATAATTGTTGATCTCAAATGTCCTATATGCATTCTTTTCGCTATATTAGGGGAAGAATAATCAATTATAACTTTTCCTTTTCTATTTAAAAAAGAAAAATCTATACCTTCTTTTATAACTTTTTTTACATACTCACCTAAAAATTTATTTTTTAAATATATATTTATAAATCCAGGACCTGCTATTTCTAATTTTTCAATAATATTATTTTCTAATAAATTTTTAACAACTTCCTCTGCTATAGATTTAGGATTTTTTCCTAATATTTTAGTATTCATCATAGCAAAATTTGTTTGAAAATCACCAAACTTTTCATTGGTTGCTACAGTTATTTCCACTGCTTTAAATGCTGATTCAGGATATATTATTCTCATGGTAGCTTCAAATATTTCAGCAATTTCTTTATCTATTAATTTAACCAAATTATTCACCTCTTATATTGTATTTGAATATATTCCATAATTTAAAATTACAAAATAAAAAAAAATGGGCATTATTGCCCAATTAAAGAATAAATCCAACTTACCGCCTTCAGTATAGTTTTAGTCGCCAGTACTATACGGTGGTAACCAGTTCCAATTTATGTACAGGGTCCGTAAACCAAAAGGGGTTTCGTGACTTAACTGATGTATAAAAAGCAGCGCCAGTTCCAGTGACGACATTAGGCCCAAAACCTCGTGAAAATAGCGTATAAGCCAGATTTTTCTTATTCTTTAATGGATTATAACATTAAAAAAAATTTTTTTCAACTGTATTTTAAAATTTTTTATATTTTGTTTTTATCTTCTTCTAATATAACTTTTAATGAAAGTTCCATCAATTGTTTTTCATCTACTTTTCCAGGTGCTTCTGTCATTAAACACTGCCCTTTATTTGTCTTAGGAAAAGGTATTACGTCTCTTATTGAAGTTTCTTTTAGCATTACCATAAGCCATCTATCTATTCCAAATGCCAAACCACCATGAGGTGGTGCTCCATATTTAAATGCATCTATGAAAAAACCAAACTTATCTCTTGCTTCTTCCGCTGAAAGTCCTAACTTTTCAAAAACTCTAGCTTGAACTTCTGGATTAAAAATTCTAATAGAACCTCCCCCAATCTCAGAACCGTTTAAAACCATATCATAAGAATTAGTTCTAATATCTTCCATCTCACCAGACATAAATAATTCCATATCCTCTGTTTTTATTGATGTAAAAGGGTGATGTTGTGCTTGGTATCTGCCCTCCTCCTCAGAATATTCAAACATTGGAAAATCAACTATCCATAAGAATTTAAACTCATTATTATTTATAAGATTCAGTTCTTTCCCTATTTTTAGTCTAAGTGCACCTAAAGCTCCAAATACAATTTTTTTTGTATCTGCTATAATTAATATTATATCTCCTACAACCGCTCCACTTCTATTAACTATAGCTTTCATTTTTTCTTCAGTAAAAAACTTTGCCACAGGGGAATTAACTCCCTCTTCTGTTATTTTTATGTATGCCATTCCCTTTGCACTAAAATATGTTTTAGCATAATCTTCATATTCTCCAATCATTTTTCTGCTAAATTTTTCCGCAGCTCCTGGTGCAACAATACATTTTACTACTCCACCATTTTCTACACAATTCTTAAATGCTGTAAATTCTCCATCTTTCACTATATCTGTTAAATCTTTTAACTCTACATCAAATCTTACATCTGGTTTATCTGAACCGTATCTTTCCATAGCTTCAAAATATGGCATTCTTTCAAATGAATAATTGGCTTCTTCTCCTGTTACATTTTTAAAAACTCTTTTTGCTAGCCCCTCTATTGTATCCATTATATCATTTTGAGTTACAAAGGACATCTCTATATCTAGTTGAGTAAATTCAGGCTGTCTGTCTGCTCTTAAATCTTCATCTCTGAAACATTTAGCTATTTGAAAATATTTTTCTATTCCACCTATCATAAGCAATTGCTTAAATAGTTGTGGAGATTGAGGTAAAGCATAAAACTCCCCTTGAGATATTCTACTTGGCACTAAGAAATCTCTTGCTCCTTCTGGAGTTGATTTTGTTAAAATAGGAGTATCAATATCTAAAAATTCTTGTTCATCCATATAATTTCTTATTGACATAATCATTTTATGTCTCATTTTAAGATTATTTAACATTTGTGGTCTTCTCATATCTAAATATCTGTATTTTAATCTCATAGTTTCACTTACATTTTCATTTCCTGAAACTTGAAAAGGTAAAACATCACAAGGATTTAAAATTTCCAATTCAGTTGCAAATATTTCTATTTCCCCTGTTGGTATATTCATATTTTTACTATATCTCTCTCTTACTATTCCTGAAACTGTTATAACAGATTCATTTTTTAATTTTTGAGCTGATTCTACTATTTCTTTTGCTACTACATCTATATCAAAAATTATTTGAGTTTTTCCCTCTCTATCTCTTAAATCTATAAAAGTTAGACCACCTAAATCTCTTTTTGTATCTATCCAACCTGATAACGTTACTTTTTCTCCAACATTGTTAAGTCTTAACTCTCCTAAATTATGCGTTTTATAAATCATACTAATCTCTCCTTTATTTCTTCTAATGTAAGTTCAAACTGTTCTCTATTTTTAAAGTTTTTTAATAGATACTTTTTATTGTCTATTTCATTCTTCCCTATTAATATAGTATATTCAACACCTAATTTATCAGCTTTTTTCATCTGTGCTTTTATGCTTTTTTCAGAATATTCCACTACAGTTTTTATTCCACTTACTCTCAATTCATTAGCTATTTTCATTGCTACCTCTATACTTTCATCACCTACCCAAGCTATATAAACCTTAGGTAAATTCAAAGGGAAATCATCTAAAAGCATCATAATTCTCTCTACTCCTGCAGCATAACCAAAAGCTGGTATTTCTTTATCACCTAGTTGTTTTAATAAATTATCGTATCTTCCACCACCTAATACAGTTCCTTGAGCACCTAATTTATTTGTTATAACTTCATAAACAGTTCCAGAATAATAATCTAGTCCTCTTACAAGTCTTGAATCTTCTCTATAATTTATTTCAAATATTTTTAAATATTTTTTTAGCTCTTCATAGTGATTTTTTTCCTCTTTATCTAATGAATCAATTATACTAGGGGCATCTTTAGTCAGAGATTTACATTTTTCATTTTTACAATCCAACACCCTTAGAGGATTATTTTCTTTTCTATTTTTACAATCTTCACATAATTCTTCTTCCAGTGGTTTTAAAAACTTTAGAAGCTCATTTCTATATCTAGAACGAGAGTCACTTCCTCCAACAGAATTTATTACAAGTTCTAAATCTGTTATTTTAATTTTTTCTAAAAATTTATAACTCATAGCAATAACTTCTGCATCCAGTATTGGTGAACTTTCACCTAATACCTCTACACCTATTTGATTAAACTCTCTCTGTCTTCCAGCTTGAGGTCTTTCATATCTAAACATAGAACCAATATAATAAAATCTGCTTATTTCTTCATGTCCATAAATTTTATTTTCTAAATAAGCTCTCACCACTGAAGCCGTTCCTTCGGGTCTTAAAGTTATACTTCTATCTCCCTTATCCATGAAAGTATACATTTCTTTATCTACAACATCTGTTCCTTCTCCTATGCCTCTTTTAAACAATGCTGTCTCTTCAAAGATTGGAGTTTTTATCATTCCATAACCATAGTTATCAAAAAATTTTGCTGCATTTTCTGTCACATAATTATATTTTATACTTGTAGTTCCATATATATCTTTAGTTCCTCTGACACCTTTTATAAGTTCCATATTTTACCTCTCTTTATTTAATTTTCCATAAATTTTCTTGTTTTTCCTTTATTAACTTTTCATTTCTGTTATCTCCTGGGATGTAGTAACAACCATATTTTTCTGAGTATTTCTGGATAACAAAATTATTTGGAAAGTCATGAGGATATTTATATCCTTGTGCATTTGAATCTATATGCTTTGGAACTTTTTCAATTTCATTTTTTTTTAAATCTTCTAATACATTATTTATAGCATTATAGCACGAAGGACTTTTTGAAGATATAGCTAAATAAATAGTCACTTGTGCTAATATTATTCTAATTTCAGGCATTCCTATTTTTTCACTTGCTGTTAGAGCTGAAGTTGCCATGAGAAGTGCCTCAGGATTTGCCATTCCAATATCCTCACTGGCTAAAACAGTTAATCTCCTTGCTATATATCTGGGATCTTCCCCACCATTTAAAAGTTGTCCCATCCAATAAACTGAACTATCTGGATCACTTCCTCTTATACTTTTTATCATAGCTGAAATTATATTATATTTATCCTCTTCTTTATTAAAACTAGATTTTCTTTCAGTGAAAACTTCTAAAAGTTCTTCAGTATCTAAATCTTTCCCTACATTTCCATATAACTCTAAATAGTTTATAGCTATTCTGCTATCTCCTCTAGACATGGAAATTATTATTTCTATTAATTTTTCTGGTATATTATTTAAATTCAAATATTTTATGCCTCTTTTTAATATTAATTCTATATTATAACTAGTCAGAGGTTTAAACTCAAATACTAAAACCCTTGATAGAAGAGCATTATTCAAATTATAATATGGATTTTCTGTAGTGGCGCCTATTAATATTATAGTTCCAGATTCAGTGCTAGAAAGAAGAGAATCTTGTTGTAATTTATTAAATCTATGAATTTCATCTAAAAATAATATTGTTTTTTTTCCATAATATTCTAGATTTTTTTTTGCTTTTTCTATTACTAGTTTTAACTCAGCAACTCCTGATGTTGTTGCATTTAAAATTTCAAAATTATATGATAGTTCCTTAGATATGATTTCACCTAAAGAGGTTTTTCCCACTCCTGGTGGTCCGTAAAATACTGAATTAGTTAGCTTCTTTTGCTCTATAAGTTTTCTCAAAACTTTACCATCACCTAAAATTTTATCTTGACCTACAAAATCATCTAAAGATGTGGGTCTTAATTTTAAAGCCAGTGGCTGAAAATTTTTATGATTATCACTAAATATATTTTTCATTTGTCCCTCTCTAAAAAACAAAAGGCGTATTGACTGGCAATACGCCTCTTACATTATTTTATAATATATAGAACAAGTGCAGAAACTACAAATATTATTGCAGCTATTGTTGTTGCTTTAGCTAGTGGTCCCCCATCCTTCGATATACCAAAAATTGTTGTAGAAGCTCCTGATCCCATACTAGACGTCATTCCGTTTGTTCTATCTGGTTGAATAAGAACTAATCCTATTAAAGCTACCGCAGATATAAAAAGTACCACTGTTACTAAACTTTCCATATTTTCCTCCATATTTTATTTTATGTTATATTATATAATATAACTATGAAAATTAAAAGAAAAATTTTCTTTTAATTTCACTTATAATTTATAAATATAAAGTAGCTCTATTATTTATCTCTTATTTTTTTCAAAACAAATTTTATAGCAGTTTCTATATTTTTTATTTTCCTTATTTCTTCTTTGCTAATTAATTTATCAATCTCTTTTTTATTATAGCCTAAACTTCCAAGAGCTAGGTATAATTCTTCCTCTAAAATAATACTTTCCTCTATTTTTTCATGTGATTCTAGTGCAATTATATTCAGTGATGTCATTTTATTTTTTAAATCTAATATAATTTGTTTTGATTTTTTTTCTCCTAATTTTGGAACAGTTTTTAAAGTTTTAAAATCCTCTTCTATTACAATTCTTTTAATTTCCCTAATTTCAAAAGATGATAAAATAGCTAGTGCTAAAGATACACCAATTCCTGATACACTTAATAACATTTCAAAAATAGTTCTATCTTTTTCCTCTAGAAAACCGATAAGTTTAAAAGCATCTTCTTTTATATAGTTATATATGTATAGTTTTTCTTCTTTTTCCACCTGAATTTTTTCATATGTTTTTAAGGATATAAATATTTTATATCCTATTCCATTTACATCTAATGCTAAATACTCTGGTTTTTTACACTGTACTTCCCCTCTTAAATATTCAAACATAGCTGCCCCTTTTTTATATTTTTTTATTAGATAAAACTTTTTTTAAATAATGTCCTGTATAACTTTTTTTGTTTTTAGAGACTTCTTCTGGTGTTCCTACTGCAATCACTTTTCCACCCATATCTCCACCTTCAGGACCTATATCAATTATATAGTCTGCTGATTTAATTACATCTAAATTATGTTCAATTATTATAACTGTATTTCCTTTTTTCACTAATCTATTTAGAACTCCAAGTAGTTTTCTAATATCTTCAAAATGCAACCCTGTTGTAGGTTCATCTAATATGTATATAGTTTTTCCACGAGATGTTTTTGATAGTTCACTTGCAAGTTTTATTCTCTGAGCTTCTCCCCCTGATAAAGTAGTTGCTGGTTGTCCAAGCTTTATATAATCTAGTCCCACATCTATAAGCACTTTTAATTTTTTTTCTAAATTAGGAATAGCTTGAAAAAAATTATATGCTTCTAAAACTGTCATTTCCAAAACTTCAGCTATATTTTTATTTTTATAACGAGCTTCTAATGTATCTTTATTGTATCTTTTTCCTTTACAAACTTCACATTCTACATATACATCTGGAAGAAAATTCATCTCTATTTTCATTATTCCTGCCCCTTGACAAGCCTCGCATCTTCCACCTTTTACATTGAAAGAAAATCTTCCTTTATTCCAACCTTTAATTTTTGAATCTTTCGTTTCAGAAAAAATATTTCTGATTTCATCAAAAATTTTAGTATAAGTAGCTGGATTGGACCTTGGAGTTCTTCCTATTGGATTTTGGTCTATATCTACAACTTTTTCTAAATCTTCTAATCCACTTAACGATTTGTATTCTAAAGGATAAACTTTTCCACCATTTAATTTGTTAAAAAGAGCTGGAAAAAGAGTTTGATTTATCAGTGTAGATTTTCCACTTCCACTAACACCTGTTATTACAGTCATAACACCCTTTGGTATTTTTGCATTTATATTTTTAAGATTGTTTCCAGTAGCACCACAAATCTCAATATATTCCTTTAACTCTCTTCTTATTTTTGGAGTTTTTATTTTTAATATTTTATTTAAATATTGTCCAGTTACTGAAGTTTCTGAAGCTAACATTTCTGTTGGTGTTCCTTTAAAAACTACATATCCACCGTTTATTCCTGCACCAGGACCTATATCAATTATATAGTCTGCTTGTCTCATGGTATCCTCGTCATGTTCTACAACAATTAATGTATTACCTAATTTTTTTAGTTTGGAAAGAGTGAGTAAAAGTTTATCATTATCCCTTTGATGCAATCCAATGCTTGGCTCGTCTAAAACATATAATACACCAGTCAAACCTGACCCAATTTGAGTTGCTAGTCTTATTCTTTGAGATTCTCCCCCTGATAAAGTTTTAGTTCCTCTCGCTAAACTTAAATAATCTAAACCTACATTTATCATAAAATTTAATCTTTCTTTTATTTCTTTTAATATTTCCTTTGCTATTTTTTCTTGTTTTGATGTTAAATTTAAATCTATAAAAAAATCTAAGGATTTTCTTATACTTAGTTCACAAATTTCAATTATATTTAATTCACCAACAGTTATAGATAAAACTTCTGGTTTAAGTCTTTTTCCTCCACATACTTTACAAATTTTTTCAACCATATACTTGTTTTCTATCTCATCTTTCATAGCCTCAGAGAAACTTTCGGCATATCGTCTTTCTAAATTTGTTACTATTCCTTCAAATTCTTTAAGTCCATGAAAACTATATTCACCATCATAATCTACACGAAATTTTTTTCCCTCAGTTCCATAAAATATTATATTTTTATTTTTTTCTGAAAGTTTTTCAAAAGGTTTATTCATGTCTATTTTAAAATTATTACACATGGATTTAAATATTTCCCAAGAGTACCCTTTTCTTACTGAAGCTCCTGGAACATATATTCCTCCATTATTTAAACTAAGTTTTTTATCTAAAATTAGTCTATTTTCATCTACTTCCATTTTTTTTCCAATACCTTTACATTCAGGACAAGCACCATAAGGAGCATTAAAAGAAAATAGTCTAGAATTTAGTTCGGGAATACTAACATTTTCATGGTAAGGGCAGCTTAAATTTTCACTATATGGATAATCTATATCATCTATATTTAATATTATTTTTCCGTTGGAGAGTTCAGAAGCGTGCTCAAGCCCTTCAGTTAATCTTCCTAAAAACTCCTCTTCTTCTTTTTTTATAACTAATCTATCAATTATAACTTCTATGTTATGCTTCTTATTTTTATCTAAATCTATCTCATCTTCTAAATATAAGATTTGATTATTGATCCTTGCTCTAACAAAACCTTTTTTTAATAAATTGATAAATAAATTTTTATGAGTTCCTTTTTTGTCTTTTATTACTGGAGATAAAATAACTAATTTTTGACCTGTTTTAAATTTTTCTAAAACATTATTATATATCTCTTCGATTGTTTGTTTCTCTACTGGAGTATTGCATATAGGGCAATGGGGCGTTCCAATATGTGCAAATAAAAGTCTCATATAATCGTAAACTTCTGTTATAGTTCCAACAGTGGAACGGGGATTTTTATTAGTAGTCTTTTGCTCTATGGATATCGCTGGTGACAATCCCTCTATACTATCTATATCCGGCTTATCCATTTGTCCTATAAACTGTCTTGCATAGGCAGATAAACTCTCAACATATCTTCTTTGCCCCTCAGAATAAATTGTATCAAATGCAAGTGAGGATTTTCCACTTCCACTAACACCTGTAATTACTACAAAACTATTTTTAGGTATTTCAATATTTATATTTTTTAGATTATGTTGTCTTGCTCCTTTTATTATAATTTTATCTAACACCAAATATCTCCTTTTACTTTTTTATACAATTCTATCATAAAAACAAGCTATTTTTAAATATATATTTATATATTTTAATTTTTATAAATTATTTATTTAGTTTTATTACAATTTAATTGACAAATATATTAAAACATTGTACATTATTTAAAATATAAATATATTATCTCAGAAATATATTTTATACTCATATGTTAGCTATATGATATACGAAAAGAATTAGGTATCTAAAAATAGATAAGACTTGTTTTAATATAAAATAATAGGGGGGGAAAATGGAATTACTATATATGAATTCAGATGATGCAGAAAAAAATTTTAAAAAAAATAGTATAGGAATTTTAGTGATTGGTAGTATCGAGCAACATGGTGCTCACGCTCCTTTAGGTACAGATTTTATTATCCCTAACTTTTTAGCAAATGAGATAAAAAAAAGAGAAGATGTTATTCTTCTTCCTGGAATTCCATATGGAGTGTGTACCTCTATTAAAGAGTTTCCTGGAACCATTGATATTGGATATGATGTTTTATTAAATTTACTTCGTTCTATTATTAAAAGTGTTTCTTATTTTGGAATGAAAAAAATAATTTTCATAAATGGTCACGGAGGAAATATTTCTGTATTAGATAGAGTTGCACTTGAATTTTATAGCCACGGTGGAATAATAGCAACTTTAGACTGGTGGCTAATCGCAAAGGAGATAAATCCTAAATATGGAGGTGGACATGGAGATATTCAAGAAACTAGTGCAGTTATGGCTATTGCACCTGAAAGTGTAAATTTAGATTTATGCAAACCACCTATAGTTAAGCAATTATCTAAAAATTTATCTAATAAATATATTTCAAACTATACTTTTAAAAATGGAACAGTGAAAATACAAAAAACTTTTATTGATGTTGCACCTAATGGCTGGATTGGTCCATTGGACCCTAAAAATTCAAGTGAAAAACTTGGAAAAGAAATGATGAATGAAATGACAGCATATATAAATTCTTTTATTGATGAATTTAAAACTATTGTAAGATAATTAAGGAGATATATGAATAAAAAATTTATTTTTATATTTGCATTTATTTTATTAACAATATCTTGCTCAAAACAAAAGAAAAATAATATAACTGATAAAACCTTAGTTATATCTCAAGGAGCTGATCCTCGTTCATTAGATCCTCACAAGGCTATTGATACACCATCAGTAAGAGTTTATTCCCAAATTTATGATCAGCTAGTACGTCATAATATAAATATGGAAATAGAGCCTAATTTAGCTAAGAATTGGACTTGGGAAAATCCCACAGAGATAATTTTTAATTTAGAAGAAAATGTGAGATTTCATAATGGAGATAAATTAACTGCATCAGACGTTAAATTTTCATTGGAAAGAATGTTTATCTCACCTACAGTCTCATTTTTGATTAATGAAATTAATAAAATAGAAGTTATAAATGAAACTACTATTAAAATAACTACAAAGCAACCATTTGGTCCATTACTTAGCCATTTAGCACACCCTGGTGCAGGTATATTAAATGAAAAACATACCAACTCTTTAGGGGCACAGTATGGTATTTCTCCTATGGGAACTGGACCTTTTAAGTTTTCAGAATGGATTCCTGGTGATAATGTAAAATTAGTCTCAAATTTAGAATATTATCGTGGTACTACTCCTATTAAAAATATAATGTTTAAAAATATTGTTGAGGGTAATAATAGAACAATTGGATTAGAAACTAAAGAACTTGATATTTCATATGATGTAGAACCAATGGATATAAATATAATAAAAAATGAAAAAGATTTATCTCTATTATCAAAGAAATCTTTAGGAACAGCATATCTTGGATTAAATATGAATAAAAAACCATTTAATCAAAAAGAAATAAGACAAGCTATTGCATATTCACTAGACGCTGAATCTATTGAAAAAATAATTTACAATGGAGCAGCTACAATAGCGGATTCGCCGTTAAGCCCTCAAATAAAAGGGTATAAAAGTAGTCGCAAATACAATAAAAATATTTTAAAAGCTAAGGAACTTCTTTCTATTGCTGGTTATCCTCACGGTTTTAAAATGAAAATTTGGGTAAATGATAGTCAGATAAGAAAAGATATTGCTACAATATTTCAGGCACAGCTAAAAGAAGTTGGAATAGACGTTATAATAGAAACTATGGAATGGGGGTCTTATCTTGAGGCAACAGCAAGAGGAGAACATGATTCTTATCTATTAGGTTGGTCTACTGTTACAGGAGATGCAGATTATGGACTATACCCTTTATTTCATTCTTCTAACTTTGGTCGTCCTGGAAATAGATCTTTTTATAAAAATGAAAAAGTTGATACTTTTTTAGAGGAAGCTAGAGCGACCATTGAAGTAAAAAAAAGAATTGAACTTTATGAAGCTATTCAAGATATAATTCAAGAAGAACTTCCTATTATCACCTTTGTATTTGTTGGTCAAAATGTCGGAATAAATACAAAAGTTTTAAACTTCAATCTTCACCCAACTGGATATCATGAGCTATATCAAGTGGATACTAAATAAAATCTTTATTTAGCAAAAAAGAATATTATTATTTATATTCTTAATATAAATTCTGGAGGAAAATTATGAAAAAAAAAATAGTTTTAGCTTATTCTGGGGGATTAGATACTTCTGTTATAATTCCATGGCTAAAGGAAAATTATGATTGTGAAATTATAGCAGTCGCTGTGAATGTTGGACAAAAAGATGATTTTAAAGCTGTGGAAGAAAAAGCTTATTTAATTGGAGCAAATAAGTTTTACTGTATTGATAAAACTGAAGAATTTGTAAATGAGTATGTGTTTCCAACTTTAAAAATGGGAGCTATTTATGAAAATAAATACCTCCTTGGAACTTCTATGGCGAGACCTATTATAGCAAAAGCTTTAGTTGAGATTGCTCAAAAAGAAAATGCTAAACATATAACTCACGGTGCTACTGGAAAAGGAAATGATCAAGTTAGATTTGAATTAGCTATAAAAGCTTTAGATCCAACTATTGAAATTATTGCTCCTTGGCGTATTTGGGATATAAAATCTAGAGAACAAGAGATCGCTTATTTAGAAAATAAAGGAATTAGTTTGCCTTTTTCAAAAAAATCTCCATACAGTAGAGATGAAAATCTATTTCATGTTAGCCATGAGGGATTTGATTTAGAACTTCCAGAAAATGAACCTAGTTATGAAAATATTTTACTATGGACTAATATATTAGAAAAAACTCCTAATAACAGTGAATATATTACACTTGAATTTTTAAAAGGAATTCCTGTAGCTCTAAACGGAGAAAAATTGTCTGGAGTTAAATTAATTGAAAAATTAAATAAAATAGGTGGACTTCACGGAATTGGAGTTTTAGATATAGTTGAAAATAGATTGGTCGGAATGAAATCTCGTGGTATTTACGAAACTCCTGGAGGAACAATTTTATTTTATGCTCATGAAGAGCTTGAAAGACTATGTTTAGATAAGGATACCACTCATATGAAAATTCAACTTGCTCAAGAATTTTCTAAACTTGTTTACAATGGAAAATGGTTTACAACACTTAGAGAAGCTATTAGTTCTTTTGGAGATATAACCCAAGAATATGTTACAGGTGAAGTAAAAATAAAACTTTATAAAGGAAATATGATTTTAGCAGGTACAAAATCTCCATACTCGCTACATTCTGAGGATTTCTCAACTTTTGAAGAGGACACTGTATATAATCAAAATGATGCTGAAGGATTTATTAATTTATACGGGCTCCCTTTAAAAATAAAAGCTTTAATGAAAATGAAAAATAAATAATATTAAAAAAAATGGATAAATTTAAACTAGTTAAATTTTATCCATTTTTTTATTACAATTAATAATCAAATTCAGTTTCATAAGAAGCTGAAAAATATTTATTTGCTTCTAATTTTATTAAATCTTTTTTATCTTTAAAATCACCACAAAAATCTGCATCATCACTTTTTCCAAGCCAAGGTTCAATACATATAAAATTCCCTGCGAGTTTCTTCCAAAAAGCGATATATTTAAATCCTTCAATTGTAACTAATATTTTTCTTTCACTTTTTTTTTCACGAAGAATAACATATTTACTTTTAAAATCTGAAAAAACAAATGTTTTATCAAAACCAGGTGTATCTAATGTTATTTTTTTTTCTTTTGTTTCATAAGTAAAAATTTTTCCTGTATATACTCCATTCTCATTTAATTCGTGTAAAAGCATTTTCTCTTCAACTTCAAATTCTAATGAGTAATCTTCTAAAGAATGATAAGAATCAAAAGGACATTTAAATGCAGGGTGAGCTCCCACAGAAAAATATAATAATTTATTCATTGGATTATATACTGAATAATTTGTTATTAATTTTTTTTCTTCTAATTTATAAGTCACAACAAATTTAAAATCCATTGGAAAAGTGTTTTCAGGTAGCATATCTCCAGTTAAAGATAATATTACTTCAGTATTTGAAATTTTTTTAGAATCAAAAACTGAAGCCCTTGCAAAACCATGATTAGTAGTTAATGAGAATGATTTTCCTTCAAATCGAAACTCATTATTATTGCATTTTCCAACTACTGGAAAAAGAACTGGTGATACCCCATCCCATATTTCTTTATTTCCATCCCACATATAATTAGCTCCTGTTTTCGTATTAATAACTTCACGAATTTCAGCACCTAACAAATTTACATGAACGGTTAAAAACTCGTTATAAATTTTAATCATAATTCCTCCTTTATTACATTAATAGTCTTTTGATTTGTATAAATAACAAATCCTGGTTTTGAGCCATTAGGTTTCGTTACATATTTTCTTCGTGTATAATCAACACTTATTTTATCTCCTAAATTACCTCGAGAAAAATTAGCTGCATAACTAGCTGCCTTTTCAATAAGTTCAGGCGTTAAATTATTCTCATTACATTTTAATATAACATGAGAACCGGGAATATCTTTAGCATGAAACCAAAAATCATCTTTAGCACCTATTTTAAAAGTTATATAGTCATTTTCAATATTATTTCTACCATATATTATAGTAAAAAATTCATCTATAATTGATACCCCTAATGATATTTTCTTTTTATTTTTTTTTATTTTTTTACTATCTTTTAAACTTTTTTTCAAATATTTTTGATTTTCTAATTCTTCAATAATATTTTTTAAGTTTTCCACTGTGGGAACTGTTTTTGTAAAAGTTAAGATAGAATTTAAATAATCTAGTTCTTTTTGAACCTCTATTTTTCTAATTTTATTGGCTTCTAATCCTCTTTTCAACTTATTATATTTTTTATAATATGATTCAATATTTCTTTGAATTGAATGAGTTTTATTAAGTGCTATATCTATCATTTTATCTGTATAAAAATTATATAATTCAACTTGAGAAATAAATTTAGGTATGGAATAAATATTTGCTGCTAAAATATCACCAATTTCTTTATATTCATTTAAATTATTTTTTTCTATATTATCTTTTTCTATATTTATTAATATTTTTTCTATTTTTTTTATCTTTGTATTTGTAGCTCGAGTGATTTTGTTTAATAAAATTTCAAAACTAGAAGATAAAGCATTTTTTTCTAAATAAAATTCAACTAATTCACTAAAAGTTTGAAATGGGATAACCTCATCATAAAATTGAGGTTTTACAGTAAATAAAACAGTTGCTAATATTATTTTTTTTTCTTTTAAATAACATTTTGGAGAAGAGATTGAGTTAAGAATATTTTTTAAATCTTCAAAATTTGAAATAGTCAATGCTAAATTTTTTCCAACACCTTCTAAAGAAGCGACTAATCCAATATTTTTAAAATTTTCAAAATTTTCCTCTGTTACACTTAAAGGAAGATTTTTTTTAGAGATAATAGGTTGAAAATATTCTGCACCAGGAAGTAAAACTCTTAGTCTATTTTCTTCTATTGGAATTTTTTTTATTAAATCTAAAATTTTATTTTCAAAGTTAACAATAATAAGATTTGAATGTTTTCCCATTATTTCAAAATATAATTTATATATATGAATTACTCCTAATTCATCAAGTTTTTTAAAAGAAAAACAAAGAATTCTATCCATCCCTATCTGTTCTATTTTTTCTAGTAAAGCATTAGAAAAATATTTTCTAAGTGAAAGAACAAAATTAAATTCTTCATTTAATCTAAAACTTTTTTCATTGGAAAGAAAACATATGGGTAAAGAATTATTACAAGATATAACTAAGGAAACTTTTCCAAAAGATAAAGTAACAGAATTTTCTGTCTCTTGAGATATTTTCCCTATTTTTTTCCCTACAAGATTAGAAGAAAATTCTTCTATTATCTTGTGAAGAGATATTCCGTCTAAATAAAACATATTTTTCTCCTTATATTTTTGTGCAAATAAGATTTTTAGCATCTAAAGCATCTAACTTTATAATTTTTTTATCAAAAGTTAATATTTCAATCTCTTTACCTGTTTTATAAACTTCAACAGTGGAAAAATTTTTTATTCCATTCTTCTCAAAAAAATCTTGTATAATAGGAGTTCCTTTAATTGCTACAACAGAAACCTTTGTTCCTCTTGAAAATTCATCTAAAGGGAGAGGCTTAAAAAAACCTGTTTTATTTGATAAATTATTTAAAATAACTTCAAAAATTTCAATAAATTTTTCTAAATCAGGAAGAGCTACATTTTCAGTAATAGAAGAAAGTAACATATTATGATAATTATTATGATAAATCAACGCTTCAAGACCTTTTTTATCTAAAGCTACATATACTTTTCTTCTATCTAATTCAGAACGGGTTCTAGTTATAAATCCTTTCTCTGAAAGTTTAGAAACTGCCACTGTTGCTGTTCCCATTGTTGTTCCTAGTCTATCAGAAAGCTCGTGCATAGTTAAAGTATCTGAATTTATTGCGTCTATTATGTGTAGTTCTGTATGTGTAAGACCTTTTATCCCAACTTTTAATGCCATATCTTCTGTTTTATAAAAAAGTTTGAAAAACTCTTCTAAAACACCATTAACTCTATTTACATTTTTCATTTACACCACAACCTTATCTATTATTTTTAGCGATTCTATTCTTTCTTTATAATTACCTGAAAATATATACGATCCTGCAACAAATATATTTGCTCCAGCTTCCATACAATTTATAATAGTTTTATCTGTTATTCCACCATCAATTTGAATATCAATTGTTGAGCTCATTTTTCTAACATCTTTAATCTTTTGAATAGTAGTTTCTATAAAAGATTGCCCTCCAAAACCTGGATTAACACTCATAATTAATACCATATCTAAATCATCTATAATATATTTTAAACAATCCACAGAAGTTGCTGGGTTTAAAGAAACACCTACTTTTTTTCCAAGAGATTTAATTTGTTGAATCGCTCTATGAAGATGAACTGTCGATTCTACATGAATAGTTATCATATCAGCTCCTGCATTAGCAAAAGCTTCTAAATATCTTTCTGGAGCCTCTATCATCAGATGAACATCAAAAAATAAATCGCAATGTTTTCTTATTGCTCCTATAACTAGAGGACCAAAAGTTATATTAGGAACAAAATTTCCGTCCATAACATCAATATGTACCCAATCTGCTCCTGCTAGTTCTAAATTCTTCATTTCTTCTTTTAAAATACTAAAATCAGCTGATAGTATAGAAGGAGCTATTTTATTTTTATTCATATTTATTCCACCTTTCATTTTTTAATGTTTCGTATATTTTTTTATAAAAATTATATCTGTATTCTGTTATCTTATGATTAACTACAAGTTCTTTTATTCCACACTCAGGCTCATTTATGTGAATACAGTTATTAAATTTACAAGGTTTTCTTTCCTGGGAAAACTCTGGAAAAACTCTTTCTAATGTTTCTATATCATTAATTTCAGGAAATTCAACTGATGAAAATCCAGGAGTATCAATTATAAATCCTCCAGTAGTTAAATGTAATAATTTTGTGTCTCGGGTAGTATGTTTTCCTCTTTTTAATCTCACACTAGTAATACCAGTTTTTAACTCTTTTTCATTTTGTAATAGATTTATAATACTAGATTTTCCAACTCCACTAGGACCACCAAAGGCTGTTACATTGTCTTTTATTATATTTTCTAATTCTTGTATTCCTATATTTTTTTCTTGTGAAATAAATAGTAATGGAACTTTTATGTCTTTTAAATAAGATAAATTACCAGCAATTTCTTCTTGTTCTTCCACAGTAATCAAATCAATTTTATTTATAACTATAATTGGTTTTATTTTATTAAAAAAACTATGTAGAAGTAATATTCCCAGCCTTTCATAATCTATAACTGGATTTCTCGCTGAAAATTGAATAACAAAATAATCTATATTAGCTACTATTGGTCTAAGGAGAAGATTAGTTCTTGGAAAAACCTTTGTTATAGCGTTTTCACTGCTTATTTCAACAATATCTCCAACTACACAATTGTCTTTTCTATCACTTCTTTTAAGGATACCTCTTAATTTTGACTCAAAAATTCCAGTTCCTGTATCTACATAATAAAATCCTTGTACTTTATTTATAACTCTTCCTTTTATAAAAATCATCTCCTTTTACTTCTACTTCTTATTTACTAACTGTAAAGTCTATAAAACTTCCACCAGATAATTTTGTTCTGTATTCAACACTCGTTTCCACTACAGTATCAGGTTCTATACTTTCAAAATTTTCATATTTAACATTTCCAAGAAGAAGAGAATTATCTCTTAATATCGTAGTTGCTTCTTTAAAAGTAAGACCTATTAAATCAGGCATTTCAACTGTAGAAACTTCAAATTTTTTATTAACTAAAAAATTAATTTTATCTGAATATGAAAGTAATGATCCAGCTGGAGGTTCAGTTGAAATAACTTCCCCTGTAGGAATATCAGTAGTAATATAAAAAACTTCTCCAATTTTATAACCTTTACTTTCTATAATAGATTTAGCATCTGTGTAATTAAGACCAGTTACACTAGGAACTTCTGTATCATTAGCTCCTTTACTCACCCAAACTTTTACTATTCTATTTTTTTTTATAACTTTATTAGCAAGAGGTTCTTGCATAAAAACTGTGTTCTGAGATTCTTTTGAAAATTCTTGTGAAACTTCTAATATTCTAATAGGGCTCTTATTTGTTAATAATTTAATATCATCAATATTCATTCCTATAAAATTAGGTGTATAATAAAAAAAATTGTTAAAATATATTTTTAAGGATATGTCAATCGAAAGGTAGAAAACACCAATTAGACATATAAACGCAAGCAATTGTAGTAATTTTTTTTTCATTAATCCTCCAAAATTATAGTTTAAATTTTAATATTTTATAATACATTTTAAAACATTTTAACAAATTAATCAAGTAATGATATTTTTCTTTCTAAGAAAAATTTTAAATTAAAAAAAATCTTTCTTTATGTTGTTTTTTTTTTAGTATAATGATAAAATTTTAATGAGTTATATTATGTGAAATAATTATCAATTTTGGAGGTGATTTTATGAAAAAAATTTTAGATAGATATTCAATAGGCGGTTGAGCAAATAAAATAGGACCGGAGGTTCTTTCAACAATTATTTCTGATCTTCCAAGAGTAGAAGATCCAAATTTAATAGTAGGTTACGATAAGGCAGATGATGCCGCAGTTTATAAACTTACTGAAGATATAGCAATGATTCAAACTTTAGATTTTTTTACACCTATGGTAGATGACCCTTATTTATTTGGAAAAATAGCAGCAGCAAACTCTTTAAGTGATGTTTACGCTATGGGAGGAATTCCTAAAACAGCCATGAATATTGTATGTTTTCCTGAAAAAGAAGAAATTTTAATACTAAAAGAAATTTTAAGAGGTGGAGCTGAGAAGATAGCAGAAGCTGGAGCTGTTTTAAGTGGTGGACATTCTGTTCATGACCCTGAAACAAAATATGGACTTTCAGTTACTGGAATTGCTCATCCTGATAAAATTTGGAAAAATTATGGTGCGGAGATAAAAGATATAATAATAATGACTAAACCTCTTGGAACAGGAATAATTTCCACAGCTTCTAAAATGGGAAAAGCAACTGATGAGTCAATTAACAAAATGATAAATTATATGATTATGCTCAATGGCTATTCAGCTAAAATATTGCGTAATTATCCTATAACTTCATGTACAGATATAACTGGTTTTGGATTTTTAGGTCATCTCTATGAAATGGCTCGTGCCACTGAAAAAACATTTGTTATTGAATCAGAGTTAGTTCCTTATATTGAAGAAGCAAAAGATTATGCTAATGAATTTTATATTACTGCTGGGGGACAAAAAAATAGGCTTTTTGTTGAAAAAAATATAACATTTGAAAATATTCCATTTTGGTTACAAGAAATTATGTTAGACCCTCAAACATCAGGAGGATTACTTTTTACAGTTAATCCTAAACATTTAGAAAATATAATACATGACTTTAATAATGAAAAAATAGAATTTTGGGTTATTGGAACAGTTGAAAAAAAACAAGATAAAAGTATTATTATAAGATAGGAGAAAATATGGACAAGGAACTTTTAAAAAAACTTCCAAAAGTAGATAAACTTTTAATACATAAAGAATTAGAATCTTTGGCTAAAGAAACAACTTATTATACTTTTATAGAAACTATTAAATCAGGTATAGAATATTTTAGAACTCAAATTTTAGCTAAAGAAATAGTTGCTTTTACAGAAAAAGATGTGTTAGAAAAAATAAAAGAATTAGGACAAAATAATAAACTTTATAGTTTAAGAAAAGTTATTAATGGAACAGGAACTATAATTCATACAAACCTAGGAAGATCTCTAATGTCCACTAAAATGGTAGAAAACATGTCAAAAATTTCTCTAAATTACAATAATTTAGAATATGATTTAAATAAGGGGAGTAGAGGTAGCAGATACAGTCATTTGGAAGAACTTATTTGTAAAATTACAGGGGGAGAAAGAGCATTAGTAGTAAACAATAATGCCGCCGCTGTTATTATTTGTCTCAATGAATTTGCAAAAGAATCAGAAACTATTGTTTCACGAGGTGAACTGGTCGAAATAGGCGGTTCTTTTAGAATTCCTGATATTATGAGTTTGTCAGGTACTAAATTAGTAGAAGTAGGAACTACTAATAGAACTCATAAAATCGATTATGAAAAAGCTATTAATGAAAATACAAATATGCTACTGAAAGTCCACTCTTCTAATTACAAAATGGCTGGTTTTATTAGTTCTGTTACTGTAGAAGAAATAGCAAATATAGGGAAAGAAAATAATTTAATCACAATGGAAGATATAGGAAGTGGTATTCTTATAGATTTATCAAAATATGGAATAGCAAAAGAACCCACTGTTCAAGAAAGTATTAAAGCTGGAATAGATATAGTGACCTTTAGTGGAGATAAACTTTTAGGTGGACCGCAAGCTGGAATAATAGTAGGAAAAAAAGAACTCATTGAAAGATTATTAAAAAATCAGTATTTAAGAGCCTTTAGAATGAATAAAAATTCTATTGCTTTATTAGAAGTTGTATTTAGCTATTATTTAGATGAAAGAGAAGCTATAAAAGAAATACCTACTTTAAGAATGATTTTAGAACCTAAAGAAAATGTGTATAAAAGAGCAATAAATTTAAAAAAAATATTAGATGAAAGTTTAATAAATTCTGTAGTGATAGAAACAAAAGCAAAAATAGGTGGAGGATCAATGCCAGAAGAAACTGTTCCTAGCTATGGGCTTAGTTTTTTAGGAAATGCTAATTATTTAGAAGAAAAATTTAGGCTTAATGAGCCCGCAATTATAGGAAGAATATATGGCAATAGTTTTGTTCTTGATATGAAAACTATACAAGAATTTGATTTTTCTGAAATTTCAAAAATAATTAAAAAAATTATGAAAAAAAAGTGAGGTAAAAGTGAGAAATTTAATAATAGGGACAGCTGGACATATTGATCACGGAAAAACAACACTGATAAAAAATTTAACAGGATTTGATACAGATACCTTACCAGAAGAATCCAAAAGAGGAATGACAATAAATTTAGGCTTTGCATACTATACTCTTCCGTCAAAAAAAAAAGTAGGAATAATAGATGTTCCAGGTCATGAAAAATTTATAAAAAATATGGTTGCTGGAGCTTCAGGAATAGATTTTATTATGCTAGTTATCGCTTGTGATGATGGGATTATGCCACAAACGATAGAGCATTCCAACATTTGTAAAATTTTAGGTGTTCAAAAGGGATTAATCGTTTTAACTAAAAGAGATTTAGCTTCAGATGAAAAAGTTCTTCAAATAAAAAAAGAGATAAAAGAAATATTTCAAGATTCTTTTTTAAAAAATTTACCTATTGTAGAAGTAAGCTCAAAATCATTGAAATCATATGAAAATTTAAAAACTATTTTAAATCAAGAATTAGAAAAAATAAATTTAGAAAACAAAAATGAAAATGACTTTAGAATGGCAGTAGATAGAGTTTTTACTGTTAAAGGTTTTGGAACAGTGGTAACGGGAACAACAATCTCAGGAATTATAAATGAAGGAGACATTATTACTTTGTATCCAAATAAGACTACTCATAAAGTGAAAGGTATTCAAAATCATGGAATTAAAATTATTTCACTTGATGTTGGAAATAGGTGTGCACTAAATTTAAGTAATTTAGATGTTCAAGAAGTCAAAAGAGGAGATATTATATCTAAAAATAAAAATCTAGATATTTCTAATCGTATAGATTGTATTTTTACTTTATTAAACAAAAAAAATAAAGTAAAAAATAATAGTAGAATTCGCCTACACATTGGAACGACAGAGGTTATTGGAAGAATAAAACTATTAATGGAAGATGAAATAGTAACTTCTAAACCCACTTATGTTCAACTTGAACTAGAGAATAATATTGTCGCAGTGTGTGGGAGTATAGGAGTAATTAGAAATTATTCTCCTCTTGATACAATAGGTGGAATAAAAATTCTTAATCCTCGTGGAAGTAAAACTAAAAAAAGAAATTTAGAATATATAAATAGATTAAAGACATTAGCTTATGGAAACAAGGATTCAAAAATAATTTCATTATTAAATTCTAAGAATTTTTTATTTTTGACTTTACAAGAGATTATAAAAGAAATTGGTGAAAATATAAAAGAAGATGAAATTCAAAATTTAGTTATAAATAAAGAACTAATTGCTATTGAAAGCTCAGATTTAATAAAATATCTTTCTGCTACAGAATTTAAACGAATTTCAGAACTAGTAAAAAAATTATTAGAAGAATTTCATGAAAAAAATAAAATGAAGAAAGGTATTCAACGTTCAGAATTAAAAAATAAACTTTTTAACTCCCTTTCTACAAAGGAATTTAATTCCATTATAAGTAATTTACAAAATGAACTATTGGATATTGAAAATGAGAATATTTTTATTAAAAACTATAAAATAAAGCTATCTAAAGATGAAAAAAAATTAAAAGATGAAATACTTACACTTTATAAAAAATATGAATTCTCACCTGAAAATATTGATAAAATATTAGAAAAAATAGAAAAAAATAAAAAAATTGAATTTATAAAATTACATGAATTTTTAATAGATAGCGGATTTTTAATTTCTTTAGATCAAAATATATTTATAATGAGAGGATTTTTTATCGAATCAGAAAACCGTCTAAAAGATTTTCTTTTTTTAAATCAGAAAATAACTCTTAAAGAGTACAAAGAACTGTTAAATATCAGCAGAAAAGAGGCTCTTGTTATTTTAGAAAAATTTGATGCTTTAGGTATTACAAAAAGAATAGAAAATTATAGGGTTTTAAAAAAATTTTAATTTAGGAGGAAAAATGGCTGAAACATTAAAAAAAATAGATGCTACAGGAAAAGTTTGTCCACTACCAGTAATTATGACTAAAAATGCTTTAAAAGATATAACAGAAGGATTTTTAGAAGTAACAGTAGATAATTTCACAGCTTCACAAAATATTGAAAAGTTATGTAAAGAAATAAAAGTGATTTCTACTTTAGAAAAAAAAGATGACCTTTACATTATTCAAATTGAAAAGAAAATTTTATTAAATGAAATTGAAGAAAAAAAAGAAGATAGAAATAATGTAGTTGTAGTAATTGATTCAACAGAAATGGGAAAAGGTAAAGAAGAGCTAGGAAAAATATTAATGAAGGGATTTATTTATACTTTAACAGAATTAGAAACTCTTCCTACAAGTGTTATATTATATAATTCTGGAGTTTTACTTGGTGTTCAAGGTTCTGACTCAGAAGAAGATTTAAAAAAACTAGAAGAACTAGGAGTTTCAATTCTTTTATGTGGAGCATGTACTAATTTTTATAATGTTACAGAAAAAATAAAAATAGGAACAATAACTAATATGTATAATATTCTTAATATTCAAATAAAAGGAGATAAAATAATAAAACCATGATAAGAGAAGAAAAATTTTTAATCTTAGTTGCAGATTCTACACATTTAATAATAAAAACAGAAATACTTTTAAAAAATAATAGTATAAAATGTAGAGTAATACCTCTTCCTGCTGAGCTAAAAGCAAGTTGTGGTCTTTCAGTAAAGTGTGAAGTTGAAAATTTAAAAGAAATAAAAAAAATATTAAATGAAAATAAAATAGAAGCGGAATTAGAATTTTATAAAGTTTATAAAATTGGATTAAAAAAATCCTTTGAAAAGATTTAAGAGATGCTCTATTTGTTATTTTAACCGTTGACACTTGCTATAAATTATGGTAACATTACTTAGTCACATGGAAGCGGATGGGTAACTGGTGTTCCCTCCAGTCTTCAAAACTGCGTTAGCGACTCTGGTCGTTGGTAGGTTCGATTCCTACACGCTTCCGCCAATATTACAATAAAAAATAATTAATTTTTAATACCGCAAAATTTATATGCGGTATTTTTATTATCTTTCTATTTATAATAAGATGTAGTATATCTAAATTTTAAATAGAGTATTAAAATTATAAAAAACAAAAAAATGAAATCTTGTTTTCTAAAAGAATATTCATTGAATCTTGTTTTCTTATTAGGAAGACTATACCCTTTTATCTCCATAGCATTTGCCAATTCTTCTGCTCTTATTAAAGCCGAAGAAATTAAAGGAACAAGCATATTTCCATAAAACTTAATTCTTTCAATAAAAGTTAGTTCCTTTATATCCCATCCTTTAGAGGCCTGGGCATTTTTTATTCTCTCTGCTTCTTCAAAAAAAAGAGGGATAAATCTTAACGATATTGAGAGAATTAACGCTACCTCATTTACAGGAAATTTTAATTTTTTTAAGGGTAAAAAAATATCTTCTAATCCATGAGTTAATTCTATCGGTGGAGTGGTTAATGTTAAAATAAAAGCTACCCCTATTAAAATAAAAAATCTTAATAAAATTAATAAAGCATTCCTTAAACTTCCTTCATAAATAGTGAATATTTTCCATTGAAATAAAATATCTCCTGTTTTTGTAAAAATAAATTGAAAAATTAAGGTCCAAATAAAAATAAAAAAAATAGGTTTTATTCCAAATAAAAAATCTTTTAAGCCAATACCAGAAAAAATTATTGCTCCTAGTAAAATCCCCGTCATAATATAGAAAAAAAATATATCCGAGCTAAGAATAGAGCAAATTGATAAAATTAATGCAGCTACAATTTTTGTCACAGGATTTAACCTGTGAAAAAAAGTTTTTCCCTCTTTATATTTACCAATAATTAAGTTATTTTTCATTTTCATCTCTCCTTCTAAATTCTCTTAAAAGAAAGTTAAAAGAATCAACTTTAGAATTGAGATTATTTTTTTTATGTATATTAAAATTATTTTTTTCTAAAATTTCAATATAATTAGGAATAAACTTCATTTTTTTATCTATACTTTTAGAGAAATTCAAAAATTCAAATTTATTTCCATCAAAATTAATTTCACCATTTTTCATAAATACAATTCTATTTATATATTCCCAAATATAATTTAAATCATGAGAGACTATTATTACAGTTGTTCCTAATTCATTTAATGTTTTAAGACTTTTCAATAGACTTTCTTTATTCTGATAATCCAGTCCAACTGTCGGCTCATCTAAAACTAAAATAGCCGGTGAATAAATTGCCATACCAGCTATAGAGATTCTTTTTTTCTCGCCTCCACTTAACTCAAAAGAATTTTTTTTTAACATATCATCACTAATATTAAATATTTTTTGTATTTTTTTTAATAGTTTTTCTTGCTCTAAAATAGAAATCTTAAATTTTGAAGGAGCAAATAACAATTCTTCTTTAATTGTTTCTGAAAAAAATTGGTCCTCAGGAAATTGAAAAACAACACCAATTTTACGTCTTAAAGAGTTTAAATCTTTACTTCTAGAGTCAATTGATATATCTAAAACATTTACCTTTCCAATATTTGATTTTAAAATTCCATTTAAATGCTTCAAAAGAGTGGATTTTCCGCTTCCTGATTTTCCTATTATTGCTAAAAATTCACCTTTTTTTACCTCTAAATTTATATTTTTTAAAATGAATTCATTTTCTGAATTTCCATATGAAAAAAATAATTTTTCTATATTAATTTGTGTAACCATTTTTTCACCTCAGCAGCATCTTCACCCTTATTTTTAAAAAAAATTTCAATTTCATATATCAAGGGATAATTCAATGAATAGTTTTCCATTATTTGTGAATTTTTAAAAAATTCTTTAGAAGGAAGAACAGTAACAAGTTTTCCTGAATCTAAAAGTGCTATTCTATTAGCTAAAATTAATTCTTCTGGGTCATGTGTTATCAAGATAATTGTATGATTTTTTTTTATTTCTTCAATTATTTTTAGTAATACTTTTTTAGAACTTAAATCCAGCATAGATGTTATTTCATCAAAAATTATAACAGGTGGATTGAAAACTAGTATCCCTGCAATAGCAACTATTTGTTTTTGACCTCCAGAAAGTTCATTTGGATTTTTAAAGAGAAGTTCTTCTATCTTTAACTGTCGAGCTATGTCAAAAATTTTTTCTCTCATTTTTTCTCGTGATATTCCTCTATTTTCAAGAGAAAAAGCTAAATCATCAATAACTTTATTCCCAATAATTTGATTATTTGGGTTTTGAAAAACTAATGATATATCCCCTCTAATTAAAGATATATTTTTATAATTATATTTTTTTCCAAAAATGTAAATATCCCCTGATATAGGCCTGACTAAACCTACTAAAAGTTTTCCTAATGTAGATTTTCCACTACCATTTTTTCCTGCAAGAGCTATAATTTCACCCTTACAAATATTTAAACTAATATCAGATAATATATTTTCATTTTTATATTTAAAATTTAAATTTTTTATTTCAATAATATTTTCCATGTTTTCTCCAAATATTTATTTAATTTACTCTATATTTATTTGATAATTTTCTATGAACTATTAAAAAAATAGCACTTTGAATAATTCCTTTAAAAATATTAAAAAAACCATAATAATAACAGACATATCCCAAAAAAGAATCATCTTTTTTATTTATAAGTTCCAGTAAAAAATCCATTTTATAAAGTTTTGCATAAAATGGAGTGATATAAAAATAATTAGCTATAATCATAAAAAAAGTCATGGAAAAAATCCCTAAAAAAAGAGCTATTCCTATTTTTTTTGTTTTTTCATAAAATATTATAGTTGGTAAAATAAATGTCAATGCTCCTAAAAAATTTGCAACTTGTCCAACACCACCAGTTTGACTTCCTTTTAATAAAACATAAAGTAATATTTTAACAAAAGCAAGAGCTATTCCCATAAGTGGTCCTCCTAATAAACCCCCAAAGAGAACTACAACATCTGAAAGATCAAATTTTAGCCAAGGTGCTAAGGGAAAAGGAATTTCAAATATCATTACTATAAAAGACAGTGCTCCTAAAACACCTATCAATGCGATATTTTTAGTTTTTTGCATAAAAGAATCCTCCATAAAAATTTATTTAACAGTTATTTAAAAATAATATTATTAAAAAAACTCGAATATAATTCGAGTTAAATTGATCCATAAAAAAATAGAAATATTTTTTTTACTTCTCTCATCCAGACTATTACTGTCGGTTTTGGAATTTCACCAAATCAAGCCTAAGCTTCGCGGACTATCACCGCCGGTTGGGAATTGTAATTTTCTCACTCACCCACCCCGAAGTATATATTGTTATATTAAATAATATGATAAAAAAAAATATATGTCAAGAAAAAGAAGTTTTAATCATAAAATAAAAGTAGACAATTTGTAGAAAAAATTTTAAAATAGAAATAACAATAAAATATATAAAAAAATTTAACAGGAGAAAATTATGAATGGATTAAAAACATTTTTACTTATGATAGCAATGACCTTTTTACTTATATTTATAGGTGGTACTATAGGTGGACGAAGTGGTATGGTAATTGCCCTTATATTCGCTGGAGTTATGAATTTCTTTTCTTATTGGTTTAGCGATAAAATGGTACTCGCTATGTACAAAGCTAAACCTTTGGACTCAAGTAGTAATATTTACCAAATAGTAAAAAGAATTTCACAAAAAGCTGATATTCCAATGCCTAAAGTATTTATTATTGAAGAACAACAAGCTAACGCCTTTGCTACTGGGAGAAATCCTACTCATGCAGCTGTAGCTGTAACTAGAGGGCTAACAGAAATATTAACTGATGAAGAACTTTCTGGAGTTATAGGACATGAACTTGGGCATATTCATAATAGAGATATTTTAATTGGAACAATAGCAGCTACAATGGCAGCAGCTATTATGATGCTAGCTAATATGGCTAAATGGGCTGCAATTTTTGGTGGAAGACGTGATGATGATAGAGAAGGTAGTCCTATCGCTTTAATTATTGTTGCAATTTTAGCCCCTATAGCTGCGATGATGGTACAGATGGCAATTTCTCGTACAAGAGAGTATAAGGCAGACTCTTTTGGAGCCAAGGTTAGTGGAGATCCATTATATTTAGCAAGAGCTCTTAAAAAATTAGAACTAGGAGCTATGAAAACTCCTATGAATGCAAATTTAGCAACTGAAAATATGTTCATTATAAGCCCTTTAACAGGGAATAAAATGGCAAAATTATTCAGTACTCACCCTTCTACTGCAGAAAGAATAATTAAATTGGAAAAAATGAGAGAAATGGGACTATAAAACAAATAATAATCTATAAAAATAAAAATGAGTTCAAAATTAATTGAACTCATTTTTTAAATTATTTTAACATCTGAACCATAATTTTTAACTCTTTTTTTATCATAAAAAAATAAAAAAACAAAAGAAACTACTAAAAATAAAAAACTAGAAATAATTGAAGTTTTCTCTTCAGCTCCTAAAAAATCTGATACTAAATAACCTAAAATCATAAAAATAGCAGGAAATATATAAGTAATAAGAGATAATTTTAAAATAAGAATATCTTCGATTTCAACTGATATTTCCTGACCTAAAACATATTTTTTTGCTAGAGAAGAAGAAAGTTTAATGGTACTTCCAAACTTTTTATCTTTACTACAACCAGAACAATGGGCACATGAAGCTTCTTTATAAAACTTAATTGTGATATCATTTTTTTCAATTTTTTCAATAATTCCTTTACTAATCACAAAACTCACCTCAATAAATAATAATATTTAAATTATAACATGTTTTATATTTCTTGAAAACTCTTTTTTTATATGATAAAATTATAAAAGTAGAATTTTAATTTTAATATGGAGAAAGAGAGATAAAATGACAGTTAAAAATTTTTTTACATTTAAAAGTATATATTTATTTTTT
>JBOFUX010000042.1:0-46423 GCA_051652785.1 Fusobacteriaceae bacterium
TAATAATTAGTTGATTAATTTCACGAGTTAAGTTTTTATTTTTTATAAAAATAAAAACTTAACTCGTGAAATTTCGATAAATAACAAAATAAAAAAAATCCCTTATCAAAAATTATTAGAAGTAATTATTATTCGTTGAATCTAACTAACGTAAGTAAATATAATGTTAATTATATTTACTTACGTTAGTTAGATAATAATTATTTCTGATAATTTATATCTTTCTTTTGTAAAAAAAAGTAGTATTAACCTAATGTTTATAAAGGTTAATACTACTTTTCCAAATTTGGAACTGGTATTCTTTCTAAAACTCTTTTTTCTAGTATTGTTTTTGCATTAATATAAATTTCTGTTACTTTAGAATCAGCATGACCTAAAAAGTCTCTTATCTCTAAAATATCAGCTCCATTAATTGAAAGCTCCGTTGCGATAGCGTGTCTAATATTATGAGGACTGATATTTTTATTTATAACTTTTCCCATTTCTTGGATTAAAGAGTAAAGGGCATTATATGACATTTTTATATTTTTTTCAAAACAAGAAGGAAAAATATAATAATCTTCTAATTCTTCAATTTCTACTAAAAACATATTTTTTACATAACTTTTATAATCGGACATTTTATTTACTAGAAATTCGTGCATAGGTTTGTACTGTTCTTTTCCACTTTTAGTTGTTTCTAATTTAATAAAATACTCATCATCTCTTTTTAATATATGTTTAAATTTTAAATTAATTAGCTCAGAACTTCTCATCCCAGTATAAAAAAGCATTTGAAGAATTATTATGTTTCTATAACTCTTATCACCATAGACAGGATATTTCTCTAAAATTTCTTTAATATCTCCATAAGATAATTTTAAAATATTATCTAAATTTCTAGTTGTTTTAAATAATTGAGTATGTCTGCTAGGATTAGAATATCCATTTTTTTCTAGTTCTTTAAATAATGATTTAAGTCCTGAAAGAATTGTATTAACAGAAGTTTTTTTTAATTTTTTATCATTCACTAAATAGGCTAAATAATCATCTATATCCTCTTTTTCAATCTCGCTCATAAGCTTAATTATTTCTTCAGGTTGAATTTCACCATCATCTTCATAAACATAATTTAAAAAATTATTAAGATAATAAAAATAATCTTTTAAAGTTTTCTTGCTTCTATAAATATCAAAAATACTTTTTTTATCCTCTTTGTTTTTCTTTTTTTTTCTAATTGAAGTCGTAAGAGTATTTATTTCTTTTTCTATTAAAGACATTAAATCACCTCATAATATTTTAAATTATGTAACTAATTTTTATTTTGTATTAACTGTAATTAATGTTAAAAATAAAGTTTATATTATATCATCTTTACTAACTTCAACAACATCTCCAATCTCTAAATCTCCCAACTCTAAATTTCCAAATTTAATTCTTTTAAGATAAATTACTTCATTTCCAATAGCTTGTAACATTTTTTTGACTTGATGAAATTTTCCCTCTCTAATATTCAAGTGAATTATTTTATCTTCTATTTTTTCAACTTCAGCAGGCATTGTAATATACCCACCAATGTCTACTCCTGTTCTTAAATCTTCCATTCCTTTTTCTGTAATGCTATCTTTAAGCTCAGCATAATATATTTTATCAACGTGTTTTTTAGGGGAAATTAATTGATGAGCAAATTTTCCATTATTTGTAAAAAGTAATAATCCTTCTGTATCTTTATCTAAACGTCCAACGGGAAATAAATCTTTTAATATTACCCATTCAGGTAATAGTTCCATAACAGTACGGTCTTTACTGTCACTCAAAGCAGTTATATATCCTTCTTCTTTATTTAATACATAATATCTGAATTCTTTATATTCTAATTTCTCATCATTTAAATATATCTCATCTTTAATTTCATTAATAATAGTATGTGGAGATTTTCCTCGTACTTCATTAATAAAAATATTTCCTTCTAATATTATTTCTCTTACTTCTTTTCTAGTTCCTAAACCACATTCTACTAAAAATTTATCTAACCTCAAAAAAAACCTCCCAAAAGTCTTATTATAAAAATTATGGAAAATAAATATTTTTTAATTTTACCATTAAATTTTTTATCTAACTTAATTATATCATAATTATTCAATTATTTGTTTTTTTAAATTTAAAATAAATTTTTATCGACATTTTACTTTTTCTAAACTATAATATAGAAAATAATATTTTATAGGAGTTGAAATGGTTGATTTTAAAAAATTAGAAAATTACATCACTATTATTGAAAAAGGTGAAATTCCTGTGGGAGAAACTTTTAATGAATTTGTAGTAGAATTTTATAAAATATCTAAAATTGTTCCTTTATCTAAATATCTAAAAAGCATAAATAGAACTTCAAAGACTCCTAAAATAATGAATGCCAAAAAAGCTGGAGAAGTGATCTTTTTAAGTGAAAAAGATGATGAGATAAAAACTTTATTAAAAAGAAATGGGTATAAAGAAATACCTCAAATGGACTATACATCTATTATGCTCCTTAGAAAAGTTGATTTATTCATGAATTGGAAAAAACTTATTTCTTATTTTGATGGAAAAGGAACAATTCAAGAAATTAATAATTCTTTAAAACCAAAACTATTACCAGGAGAGGTAGAGAAGTTGGAATTTTATATTAAAGAAGAATTAAAATTAAACGATCAAGAATATAATTGGCTTTTAAATAAATTTTCTAAAATAATTTTTCAAAAGGAGTTGGAAAAATCTTTAAGAAAACTTGTAAACCAATAAAACTAATAAACTTGTGGGAGGGCTTTCCTTGGGTCTTTTTCAAAAATTACGTAACCCTTCCTTGAAACACTCCCCAAATTATTCTTAAATAATCTTTTATAATTCAATTTTCATATAATATCTTCTTTTTTTATCTCTTTAAATTCACCTAAATTCATATTATCTAAAGTTATTTTAGCAAATCTAATTCTTTTTAAATAAGTCACTCTATTATTTACTGCTTTTAGCATTTTTTTGACTTGATGATAACGCCCTTCAACAATAGTTAAAGTTATAGAATTATTAGTAATTTTTTTGGCCTTTGACGGCTTGCACTGATAATTATCAATTATTATTTTATTCTCTAGTTTATGAATATCAGAATCGGAAATGATACGCTCTAACTCAGCGTAGTATTCTTTATCTATTTGTTTATCAGGATAAGTTAATTCATAATTTAAATTCCCATCATTAGTAAAAATTAAAACTCCTTCAGTATCTTTATCGAGTCTTCCTACAGGAGCTATCCCTCTTTTATCTAACCACTCTGGAAGAATATCAGCAACAGTAGGTTTATCGTTAACTGGATTTGACATAGCAGTTAAATATCCAGCAGGTTTATACATCACATAATATTTTAGTTTTTTTTCTTTTAATATTTCATTTAAATATGTGATTTTATCAATGTTTTCATCTATTTGTTTTCCAATATCTAACTCAATAATGCCATTTACACGTATTTCACCATTTTTAATTAATTTTTTTATTTTTTTGCCACTATCTATACCACACTGAATAAGATATTTTTCTAATCTCATATAACCTCTTTTGTCATTTTATTTCTTATTTTATTTCTTATTTTAACATATTTTTTTTACCTTTGCATTATTTAATAAAAGATAGTATAATTTATTAAATTTTAGGAGGTTAAAAATGGAATTAAAAAAACAATTAGATTTTCTTATTGAAATAGACAAAATAAAAGGAATTTTAAGACAATCTCTTGTCTTAAATGGAGAAAGGCAAGAAAATGATGCTGAGCATAGCTGGCACATGGCAATGACAGCATTTACTCTAAAAGCATATTTTCATTACTCAATAGATATGGAGAAAACTTTAAAAATGATATTGATTCATGATATTGTGGAAATATATGCAGGTGATAATCCTTGTTTTGGAATTATTAATCCTAAAAAATATTATCAAGAATTAGAAAGTTCAAAAAAAATATTTGGATTATTACCTAAAAAACAAGGTAAAGAATTAATGAATCTTTGGTTAGAATTTGAAGAGAAAAAAACTTCCGAGTCTATTTTTGCAAATTGTTGTGATATATTTCAAGGTTTTTTACAAAATTTAACTTCTAATGGCCATACATGGAAAAAATATCATGTAAAAGAAGAACAAGTTTTAAAAAGAGTTAAACTAATAAAAGATTATCTTCCTCAAGTATATAAAGAAATAATTTTAAAAGAAATAGAGTATTATAAAAAAAAAATGATTATTCAATTTTAATGATCTTCTAATTAATATTTATATAACTATTAATTTATTGACAATTATGTTAAAATATAAAAGTTACTATTTTTATACAGGAGGCATTAGAATTTGAAAATAAAATTATATTTTTTAGAAAAAAAATTTTTTTATTTAATCACAATACTTTTTTTTCTTTTTTCCTGTGGTTCATTAAAAGAAAAAAGTGAAATAAAAAGTGAAACTTTAAAAGAAATTGAAACTTTAAAAGAAATTGAAAAAATAAAAAAGGAAGAAAATATATTATCTCTTTTTCCTATGATACCTAAACGTAGGTTAGGAGAAGCAACACCTTATTTAACTTTTACCAATCATCTTATTAATAAAACTTATACAAAATTAAAAATGAGTGAAAAAGAATTTTTAAATTTTTACAAAGATACAACTATCGAGTCATATGATAGTGACTCACTTATGTTTAGATGGACATTTAAAAGAACTGATGAAGATCTTGAAAAAGTTTTAAACAATAATTTAAAAATGATAAAAAAATCTAAACCTAAAGATATTTTATCATTAGAAAATGATAATTGGATAGTAAAAGATCTTCCTAAAAATCCCTTAGGAAATATCCTCGCCTTATCAATTGTTGAAAGAGCTCCTTCTGGTCTTGTTAATGTCTTTTTGGTTCAAGGAACCAATGGTAGTTATGTTGTATATAACAAATACAATATTAGAAAACTTTTAGCAGGTGGAAATTTTGAAATTGTAAATTCTATGACTCAAAAAAAAGTTCTTTCATCTCCCGGTAATCTACCTTCTTCTTTTTTCTCTTTTGAAAAAAAAGATAAAGAATATGTATTTTATGGTGGTGGTTATGGTCATGGAGTTGGTATGTCTCAAAAGGGCGCTCAAAATATGGCTAATAAATATAATAAAAACTATAAGGAAATTTTAAAATTTTATTATCCAGGAACTCATATAACTAAAACTAATTATGATAAAATAAGAGTGGCTATAACAACAACAAAAAGTTCTTTAGAGCATGATAAAGTTTCTCTTACTAGTAATGGAACAATGACTATCAGACAAAATTCTAAAGTTTATAAGATTCCACCAAAAGAACAAGTTTCCTTTAAACGTTCTAAAAACAAAATTGAAACTTCATTCAGAGGAAAAATTATAAGTTCTACGACTCAATTAGCCACAGTAACCAGCTCAGGTCTGATTACTGTAAACTCTATTACAAGAGCAAGAATAAAAAGTAAACATCCGAGTTATCGAGGAAGTTTTGAAATAAAAGCTTCAAAAGCTTCTAATAAATTAAGAGTTATAAATCAAATCAAGTTAGAAGAATATTTAAAAAATGTAATTCCAAGTGAGATGTCTTCTGCTTACGGGATAGAACCTTTAAAAGTTCAAGCTATTGCTGCAAGAACATATGCTGTAAGAAAAATTAAACTTAATAGAAAAAAAGCTTATGGCTATCATATTAATGATACATCAAGTGAGCAAGTTTATAACGGAAACAATGAAAATTCTCTAAGTAATAAAGCAATACTAGAAACAAAAGGACTTATTCTTACTTTTGAGAATAAGATCGTTGATGCAAAATATTATTCAACATCTTCAGGTTTTGGAGCTTCTATTGAACACGTATGGTAAAAATTAAAAAGCTAACTTCAAGTACATTTATGTACTAAAAGTTAGCTTTTTTTTATTCTTCTATATCTATAAGTTCAAATAAGTTTCTTAAAGTTGCTTTATTATAAGAAAAGTTTTTAATTTTTTTACTCATTCCCATAGTATCATATCTATGTATCAGTGGAATAATAGGGACATCTTCTTTTAAAATATTTTGAACACTGGAATAATATTCCATTCTTTGTTTTTTATCTAAAGTTTTAGTAGCTAAGTCCAATTTATTATTTACTTCTACATTTTCATAAAAACTTCTATTTCCAGCTGTTCCCATAGAATCAGAATGAGTTAAATTTCTAAGAATAGTATCAGCATCTGAAGCTGATATATACCATGTTGACATTAAAATATCATGCTCACCGTTTCCTGTCTTTTGTAAAAATGTTCCCCATTCAACAGCGTTTATTTCAACTTTAATACCTATTTGATACAAGTTATCTTGTATTATTTGTGCAATTTGGTATCTTATAGGACTATCACTAACCCACAGTGATAAAGTTCTTTTAATAGGTGATATATCTTTTATTAACTCCTTAGCTAATTCAACATTATATTCATTAACTAAGTTTTTACCCTCTATACTTCCCCATATTTTTGGATTTACAATAAATTCTGCAACTCGACCTCTTCCAAAATAAATAGAATCAATAATTCCTTTTTTATCAATAGCTAAATTTATTGCTTTTCTTAAATTTTTGTTATTTAAATCTTCTTTTTTTGTATTAAGAGCTATGTAATCAGTGGTAGCTGTAAGCTTAGTTTCTAAAATAATATTTTTATTTTCCTTTAAATGTTCTGCATCAAAGGGAGAGATACCTAAAGCTATTTGTACTTCATCAGTTTCCAAAGCAATTATCCTATTACTTGTTTCTGTTATTATCAAAAATGTAAGTTTATCAATTATTGGAGAACCCTTAAAATAATTTTTATTCGCTTTTAAAATAAATTTTTCACCATTTAACCATTTTTCTGAAATAAAAGGTCCAGTACCGTTAGGTGCAATTCCTATATTTTTTTCATTTTTTAAAGAGTATTCTTCATCCATAATTGCTGCTAGTGGTGAAGCTAAATTATATAAAAAAGGGGCAGAAACTTCCTTTAATTTTACTTTAATCGAATAACTATTAATAATCTCTATACTTTTAATATTACTTGTCAAACTCAAACTTCCAGGCATTTTACTCATTCTTTGAAAACTAAAAACTACATCTTTAGAATCAAAGGTATTACCATTATGAAATTTAACATCTTTTCTTAAATTAAAAAGAATCTCTCTATCATTTATATATTCCCAACTTTCAGCAAGTTCTGGAATCAACTCTCCATTATCATCTAAATTTAAAAGACTATTGTATATATGTTCTGTTATTATTAGAGCAGGAAATTCATTAAATTTATACGGATCTAGTGATTTTGGTTTACTACCCTGTGCTACTATAAGTTCTTTTTCTTTTTTTCCATATTTTATATTTCTATCAATAGAATTATTAAAATTTTCTTTTTTACAAGATATATTTAAAATTAAAATCAGAATTAAAAAAAGAAATTTCATACTACGTTTAAAAATAATTTTATTACTTAATTTATTAACAAATAACTCTATTTTAACCACCTCTCGTATATATAATTAGTATTTTTCCATATGAATTTTTTTAAAATCCATATCATTTTCTCCATAAGGATGTTTTGTTTCATCAGAATATCCCAATGCAATAATACACAAAACTCCAAATTCTTCTGGTATATCTAAAATTTTCTTAACCACATTTTCAGAAGAAACATTCATAGGACTATCTCTTGTTCTTATTTGGACCCAACAAGAGCCAATTCCTAACTCCCACGCTTTTAATTGAATTAGAGCTGAAGCAATAGAACAATCCTCTATCCAAAGATCTGTAGCATTTTTATTTCCTAAAACAACTATTGCAAGGGGAGCTTCACCTATTAATTTTGAACCCATTTTTTTAGATTCTGATAATTTATTAAGAACATCTTTATTTTTTATTAATATAAATTCATAAGGTTTTATATTTCTTCCACTAGGAGATACAAGAGCTACTTTTAATATTTCTTTTATCTCTTCTTCTTTTATATTATCTACTAAAAATCTTCTAACAGACCGTCTTTCTAAAAATTCAAACATTATATCAACTCCTTTTTCCATATTTAAAATTATAAGACCTTTTTAAGTGACTTTTATTTTTTCATTACTAATCTATTAAATCATATAAAAATTTTATTTCTTTTTCCCAAATTGAATCATCAATTGTTTCTAATATAATTGGAATATTATCAAATCTAGTATCATTCATAAATCTTTTAAAAAATTCTACTCCCATAACTCCTACTCCAATACTGTCGTGTCTATCTTTTTTACTGCCTACATCAAATTTAGAATCATTTAAATGAACGCCACATAAATATTTAAAACCTATTTTTTCCTCAAATTCATTCATGGTTTTATCGTAACCTATTTTAGTTTTAAGATCATATCCAGCAGCAAGTGTGTGACATGTGTCAAGACAAACGCCAATTCTTGATTTATCTTTAATTAAATTTATAATTTCACCAAGTTGGTCAAAAGTATATCCTAAATTAGAGCCTTGACCTGCTGTATTTTCCAAAAGAATCTTAACATTTGTAGTTTTTTCAATTGCTATATTTATACAAGTAGCAATTAAATACAAACACTCTTTTTCTTCCATTTCTTTTAAATGACTTCCTGGATGAATATTTAGATAAATAAGCCCTAATTGGTTTGCTCTTTCTATTTCATCAATAAATGCCAAAAGAGATTTTTCTCTTTTTTCTATATCATTATTTCCTAAATTTATCAAATATCCATTGTGAGGGAGTATATATTTAACGTCATAATCACAACTTTGTAACATCTCACTAAATTTTCTAATATCCTCTTCAGTGTAAGGTTTTGACTCCCATCTTTTTTGATTTTTTAAAAACATAGCAAAAGATTTTGCACCTATTTCTTTAGCCTTTAAAGGTGCATTGAATAATCCACCTGTTATACTCATATGAGCACCTATAAATTTATTTATTTTTTTGTTCATTATATCATCTTCCTTTATTTATCAATAATTGCATATAGTATTTTTCTTTATAAAATATTATAACTTATTTATATAGTATTTGCTAGAAAATCATTTATATGATAAACTTATCTCTATAATATATAATCAAAGGGGGAAACATGGAAAATAATTTAGTTATAGAAAAATTGAAAATACTTGTTAAAGAAAAATTTTTATTAGAATCTAGTGGACATGATTGGTGGCATACATATAGAGTGTATAAGAATAGTATTAAAATTTTTAATATGGAAAATAATCCTAATATTGATATATTTATTTTAAAAGTTTCTGCTCTTCTCCACGATATTGCAGATCACAAAGAAGGATATACAGATAATGATCGTAAAAATATAATAACTAAGTTATTACAAAATTTAAATATTGAAAATATGAAAATAAATAAAATAGTTAATATTGTAAATTCCATTTCATTTTCCAAAGGAAAAATACCAGAACTTTTAGAAGGGAAAATAGTCCAAGATGCAGATAGACTTGATGCTATGGGAGCGATAGGCATAGCTCGTACTTTTGCTTTTGGAGGTAACCGTAATAGAGCCCTATATAACCCTGAAAAAAATAATCTTAACAACTCAAATAATAATTCAGATTCAATACAACATTTTTATGATAAATTATTATTATTAAAAAATAAAATGAATACAGTTTCTGCCATGAAATTAGCAGAAAAAAAAGATAACTTTATGAAAATTTTTTTAGATGAGTTTTTAACAGAATGGAATCTTCTTTGAAATATGATAAAAAAAGAGTACATTATGAAATTAAATTCAAGATGTACTCTTTTTTTATAAAATATTATGAATTATTTTTATTATTTTTATTAATAAAAATAATAATTACAGTTGATATTATTATTAATAATATACTGATAAAATGAGGAGCTCTTATTCCATACATCATTAAATCTTCAGCTCTAAAGAAACTAACAAAAATTCTAATGAAGCTGTATATAATTATATAAGACCACCAAGTTGTACCAGCTGCATATTTTTTTCTGCTAAGTATGAACCAAATAAATAAAAATCCCATAAGATTTAATATAGATTCATATAACATAGCAGGATGCAAATATAAATTTGGAAACTCTACCCCTGCTGGAGAGGAGTTTGGAAAAACTAAACCAAAAGGAACTAATTCTTTAAAATTTATTTTATCAGCTATAGGTAATGAATTATAATAACTGTACCACTGAATAAATTTAGGCTTGATTGTAAAAATAATATTCCAAGGAGTAAATGTAGGAACTCCGTGTATTTCTCCATTCATAAGATTTCCAATTCGACCTAGAGCCTGTCCAAGTATAAGGGCTGGCGCTACTATATCTCCCATTTGAAAAGCATTAATTTTTTTTATTTTTGAATAAATAATCGTTCCTATAATTCCGCCTATAATCCCACCATGAATAGCCATTCCACCATTCCATACAGCTAAGATTTGAAAAGGTTCTGAAAGATAGTTAGGCAGATTAAAAGCTACATAGTATAATCGTCCTCCAATAAGACCAGAAAACATAGCAATAAAAGCATAGCTTTCTATTATTTTTACAGAAATTCCCTGTTTTATTCCTCGTCGTTTTGCAAGTTCACATCCTATAAAAAAGGAAAGTGCATACATCAATCCATAATAATATATCTTAATTGGTCCTAGTTCTAAAAATATCGGGTTCATAATCTACTCCTTAATTCAATGTTTTATAAAAATATAATATAAAATTATATCATATTAAAAAAAAAAAGTGAATTTTTATTAAAAATTTGATATACTTTAATTAGTAATTTAGTTACTAATTTTGTTATATTATTTTTTGGAGGTTTTATTTATGCATTTTTGCGCAAAGATTACAGAGCTTATTTCTTGGATTGGCGTTAACGATAGAAAAAGTGACCGTTTTGAAAACTATTTACCACTCCCTGAGGGTGTAACTTATAATTCATACTTTATTAATGATACTAAAACTTGTGTTATTGATGCTGTGGAATTTGGTACTGAAGGAAGTTATTTTGATAAGATAGAACATTTATTAAATGGAAGAAATTTAGACTTTCTTATTATTAATCATATGGAGCCTGATCACAGTGGTGCTATATATGATTTAACAAAAATTTATCCTTTAATGAAAGTTGTTGGAAATAAAAAAACTTTAGATATAATAAAATGTTTTCATCATAATTTTGATGAATCTAAATTTAGGACTATAAGTGAAGGTGAAATTCTAGATTTAGGATATCATAAGTTAACTTTTGCTATGATGCCTATGGTACATTGGCCTGAATCAATGGCAACTTATGATACTACAGAGAAAATTTTATTCTCAAATGATGCTTTTGGAAGTTTTGGTGCTATTGACGGTGGTATTTTTGATGATGAAATTGATGTTACAAAATATGAAGATGAAATGAGAAGATATTATTCTAATATAGTAGGAAAATTTGGAACTCAGGTTTCCAATGTTATTAAACGATTATCTACTTTAGAGATAAAGTATATTTGCCCATCTCATGGTATTTTATGGAGAAAAGATATTAATAGAGTTATTCATTTTTTTGATAATTGGGCTAAATTTATTCCTGATGAAGAAGGAGTAGTTATTGTTTATGGTTCTATGTATGGAAATACAGCTAAAATGGCAGAAGCTCTTGCTAGAGATTTAAATATTTTTGGAATAAAAAACATAAAAGTATATGATGCTTCAAAAGTTGATGCCTCATTTATCATAAGCGATATTTGGAAATATAAAGGATTATTTATAGGATCTTGTTCTCACAATAATGCAGTGTTTCCTAAAGTTGAACCTATTTTAAGCAAACTACAAAATTATGGTCTTAAGAATAAATTTTTAGGTATTTTTGGAAATATGCTTTGGAGTGGTGGAGGTGTTAGAGGAATACAGTCTTTTGCTGACTCCCTATCAGGAATAGAAGTTATTGGAGAATCTATTGAAGTTAAAGGAGCTCCTAGAAAAGAAGATTATATTAAATTAGAAAATCTTGCAAAAAAAATGGCTTGTAAAATTTTGTCTAAAGAAATTGATTCTGAGAGTATAGATTGTGAAAAATAGAAATAAACAAATAAATAAAGAGGCTAAAATAACAATTGGATTATATCTTTTTTATTTTTTTTGGTGGTATTTTTTTGCTTACTACAAGAGTAATGACCCTAGTAAATATAAATTTATTTTAGGTTTACCATTTTGGTTTTTTATGTCTTGTGTAGTTGGTTTAGTAGTTATAAATATTTTGCTTTTTATTGTTGTTAAACTTTTTTTTAAAGACATGGATTTGGACTAGGAGGAAGTTAAAAATGAATAAAGCATTAATTCCAATTAGTATTTATCTAATTATTATGCTTTTTATTGCTTGGTATGTAAGTAATAAAAAAAATAACAAAAAATCTGATTTTATTGAAGATTATTTTATAGGAAACCGAAGTATGGGAGGAGTGGTTCTTGCTATGACCGTTATTGCAACCTACATTGGAGCAAGTTCTTTTATTGGTGGTCCCGGAGTTGCTTATAAAAAAGGGCTAGGTTGGGTTCTATTAGCTTGTATTCAAACTCCTACTGCTTTTTTAACTTTAGGTATCTTGGGGAAAAAACTTGCTATTGTTTCAAGAAAAATAAAAGGTGTTACTATTTCTGACTATCTTAGAGCACGTTATAAAAATGATTTTGTTGTTATTTTTGGTTCACTTTCCATGGTTATCTTTTTTATTGGTGCTGTTGTTGTCCAATTTGTAGGAGGAGCTCGTCTTTTTGAAACTGTGACTGAACTTCCCTACTATATAGGGCTTATTATTTTCACCTTTGTTGTCATAATATACACTACTATTGGAGGGTTTAAAGCTGTAACTTTAACTGATGCAATTCAAGGGATAGTTATGTTAATTGCAACTCTTATTTTATTTGTTGCTCTTCTTTATAAAGGGGGAGGAATGGAAAATATTATGAGAAAGGTTATGGAAATTAATCCTGATCTTTTAACTCCTACTAGTGGTGGTGATATTCCTATTCCATTTATTTTGTCTTTTTGGATGTTGGTAGGTATAGCTGTTTTAGGACTTCCTCCTACTGCAGTAAGGTGTATGGCTTTTAAAGATACTAAATCAATGCATAATGCAATGATAATAGGAACATCAATAGTTGGTGTGTTAATGCTTGGCATGCATCTTGTGGGAGTAATGGGGATAGCAATTGAACCTGATATAGAAATTGGAGATAAAGCTATTCCAATTTTAGCTTTAAAAAATCTTCATCCCATTGTTGCTGGAGTTTTTATCGGCGGACCATTAGCGGCTATTATGTCATCTATTGATTCTCTTTTAATTTTATCTTCAGCCACAATTATAAAAGATTTGTACATTTATTATATACTTAAAGGAGCTAAACCAAAACCTAAAAAAGTAAAAATTATTTCTCAAGGAACATCTCTTTTATTAGGAATAATAATATTTTTTTTAGCATTAAATCCACCTGAATTATTAGTTATTATGAATTTAATTTTTTTAGCAGGTCAAGAAGCAATATTTTTCTGTCCTATTGTTTTTGGACTTTATTGGAAAAAAGCTAATGCCACTGGAGCCATTTGTTCCATGATAGTTGGTTTAGGTTTTTATCTTTATCTTTTTATATATAAAATTAGTTTTTTTGGAACGCATCAAATTGTTCCAGTTATATTTTTATCTATTATTGTTTTTATTCTTGGTTCTCTTTTAGGAAAACCTAGTGATAAAGAAACATTAGATATTTTTTTCGAAGAATAGTAAAAAAAAACTTATTATAAAATAAGTCTTTTTTTATTAAAAGCTTGAATTTATGGTAGAAATGTGGTAATATTAATAGAATGCCTGTGTGGCTCAATTGGATAGAGCATCTGACTTCGGATCAGAGGGTTGTGGGTTCGAACCCTGCCACGGGCACCATACCACTTTATAACTTAGTATAAAGTTCCAAACTATTATTATGAAACTGTTACCATTGCTAAAATTGGTGTTACTTCTATAAATTATGAGGACGGAAGAATATATATAGGAATAGATTTATAAATAAAAAAGACAATACTCAGAAAAGTATTGTCTTTTTTATTTCAACGCAATTTCATCTTCAAGAAAAATTATTTTTATAAGTTATTTAAATTTTAAATTTAATAAAATCATATAAAAAAAGAGATTCTTTAATTGGAATCTCTTTTTTTTTATTTGGTAGTTTCAATCAATATCTTTAAAAATTGTACATTAATAATTAAGTTTTACTTCTCTTCAATATTGGGGTAGTCTCAATGCTAATCATGATGGCACCAACGAGAATGGGTAGTTTTAGTCCCCTTCAATATTGGGGTAGTCTCAATCATAAAGGCTGGGACAAATTAACAGAAAAAGAGTTTTAGTCCCCTTCAATATTGGGGGTAGTCTCAATCGTTTAGAGGGTTCAAACATCTAACAACAGTAAGTTTTAGTCCCCTTCAATATTGGGGTACTCTCAATCCCATAGAATTTCTTTTTCTGGGAGATATATTTAATTATAGCACAATTTCATCATAATTCAAATATTATTTTGGCTCTTTTTCATTAAAACTTTTCTCTCATAATATTATTTCTATAAAATCAAATAAAAAAAGAGGCTATAAAGCCCCTTTTAATAAATTAATAAACTTTTCAAAAAATCTACAAATACTTTAGCTAAAATTTTTAGCACTTTCTATTTTCAAGCAATCACTTCTATTATCTCTAAAGAAGCTTTCAGTTAAAATATACGGATATTAATTTTTGTATCTTTACATTATTTTAAATCTATCGATTGAGTTGTATCATGAGAAATAGTAAATTTAAAATCATTATAATTAGGTTTAAATTTAGGTCTAAAATTGTTAGAAAATCCTGTAGGTTCTTTAGGAATTTTCATAAAGTTTTTATCTAACATTCCATTAGAGTTAGTATCAGCATAGAGTGTAAATGCATATTCTCCCATATCTAAATTAGGTATAAGAATTTCTGTTCTTTCAGGTAGTAAATCTATTTTTACTACTTTATATGCTTTTTTCTCTTTTAAAAAATACTCTTTATTGTTATAGATAAATAAATATGCAGTTCCTGTAATATTATTATTATTAATATTGATATTTAAATTATTAGCAAAAATAATATTAGATAAAGTTAAAGTTAAAAATATTAATCTTTTCAAAAAAACCTCCGTAATATTTTATTTGTATAACAAAATATATGTTATTAGAAATATTATACTACATTTTTTTTTAAATTTAAAGAAAATATTATTCATTTATAAATTCATATTTATAAAATTCTGGATAACCGCTAGCTATTACATTTTTTAACTTTTTAGAAACTCCAAAAACATCATTACCATGATATAAAGGAATAACTGGATTATCTTCGATTAAAATAGTAGTGATTTCTTTGTAAAATCCTCTTCTTTTTTCAAGATCCATCTCTTTCTTTGCCATTTCTAATAAAAAATCAACTTTCTCATTGGAGTAAAACATTCTATTACCATTACTACCAAATTGATTAGAATGAAAATTTGGATAATAACCATAATCACCATCATAAGTAGAAGGAGCCCATCCTAATATAAACATATCACTACTTCCATTTCCGCTTTCTGCTAAGAAAGTTCCCCACTCTAAAAGTTCTATTTTTAAATTTAAACCAATATTTTTCAATTGATCTTGAAGAATTGTAGCTAATTGAACTCTTTCAGGACTACTTACAATAATTTTTAATTCAGTGCCTACCAATTCTTTAGTTTCAATAATTTTTTTAGCTTTTTCAATATCTAATTTTTGTGCTTTTACTGTACTATCATATCCAAAAACAGGAGGTGCTAAAAATTGTTCCGCTTTTTCCACTGTTCCTGAAAAAACTGCAGAAATAATAGCATCTTTATCTACGGAAAGAGCTATTGCTTGTCGTACTTCCTTATCTTGTAATATTCCTTTTTTTACATTTAGACCTATATAGGCAGTAGTAGTAGATGGAGCTTTAACATAAGTCAAAGAAGGATTATTTTCTATACTTTCCCAAGATATTGCAGGAATATCTAGAATCATATCTAGTTCTCCTGTTTCAAGTCCTATAACTTTACTATTTTCTTCAGGAACCCCTTTAATAATTATATTTTTTATTTTTGCATCACCTTTAAAATAATTAGGAACAGCTTCTAAAGTTATTTTATCTCCTAAATCCCAACTTTTAACTTTATATGCACCAGTTCCAACGGGATTTTGAAAATATTTATCTTCACCTAATTTTTCAAATTCTTTTTTGCTTAGTATAGAAGAAGATTTATGAGATAAGTGATTCATCAGTGGAGCAAAAGCTTCAGATGTAATTATTTCAAAAGTATAATTATCTATAATATTTATATTTTCTATAAGTTTATATAAATGTGCAACTCTAAGATTTTTTTTTGCTCTTTCCATAATTGTAAAATGAACATCTTCTGATGTTAAAAAATCTCCATTATGAAATCTAATTTTTTCATTTAATTTAATTTTTATTTTATTATTTCCAATTTTTTCATAACTTTTTACTAAACTAGGAATAGGTTCTCCATTTTTTTCGTTGATTTCAAATAATCTATCATAAATTTGTGCTATTGCATTTTGAGAATAAGTGTCCGTTGAATTTTGTGGATCTAAAGATTTTGGTTCAGAAAGTTGAGCAAAAACTAATGTGTTTTTTATAATATCTTCTTTTTTTGAACATCCTATAGCAAACATAGTACTTAGAACTAATCCTAAATACAATACAAAATTGTATTTTATTTTCATTTTAATCCTCCTAAAATAAATTTTACAATAATTTTGAAATTTTTTTAATAAAAATTGGATACCTAGTATAACCACCATTTATTTAATAAAAAATATTTATATATTTGATATATTGTATATATATAAATATACTTATATATATACAATAAAAATGCTTAGTTGTCAATTAATAATTTTTTTTTGTTGTAATAAGCTAAAAAAAGATGTATACTCTGTACTATATTATAGTTCTAAATAAACAAAAATAAAAAAATTTTACTACTGTTTTAAATTAATTAAATTTATTATCATTATAGGAGAGTATCATGAAAAAACCAATAATAGGAATTTCTGGAAGTTTACTTACAGATGAAGATGGAGATTTTGCAGGTTATGAAAGAGCTTATGTTAACAATGATTATATAACTTCAGTAATAAGTGCAGGGGGAATACCATATATTATTCCCCTTGTTGAGGATGATGATATTATTTTAGCACATGCAGAATTAATAGATGGACTTATTATGTCAGGAGGACATGATGTAAATCCTCTACTTTATGGTGAAGAGCCTTGCAATGAATTAGGAGGGATATTACCTAAAAGAGACACTTTTGACATTTCTTTGATAAAAACAGTTATGAATTTGAAAAAACCAATATTAGGAATATGTAGAGGTGAACAAATTTTAAACGTAGCCAATGGTGGAACCTTATATCAAGATTTAAAATTTTCTCACAATAGTTACATTAAACATAATCAAAAAAAACTACCTAATTTTGCTACACATACTGTTATTATAGAAAAAAATTCTAAGTTATATGATTTGCTAGGAAAAGAAACTATAGTCAATAGCTTTCATCATTTAGCAATAAAAGATATAGCACCTAATTTTAGAGCAGTTGCATATTCTAAAGATGGAATTATAGAAGCAATTGAAAAAGAAGGTGATATTTTTGTTGTGGGTGTTCAGTGGCATCCAGAAATGTTAAGTAAAAATTATCCAAATATGCTAAAAATATTTAAAAAATTAATTAGTGAAGCAAAAAAAATACTAATAAATAATAAAGCTTAGGAGGAAAAATGAAAAAAACAAATAAATTAGGATTTTGGAGTATAGTTCTTTTAGGAATAAACGCAATAATTGGTTCAGGAATATTTTTATTACCAAATAAAGCCTATAATTTAATGGGTGTTGGGAGTATCGGTGTTATTATTTTTGACATGATTCTTGTTTTAAGTATTGCACTTTGTTTTGCAGAAGCGGGAGGAATGTTTAAAAAAAATGGTGGACCATATATTTATGCAAAAGAAGCTTTTGGAGAATTTATAGGATTTGAAGTTGGATTTATGAAATGGATTATTGGAATTATTGCTTGGTCAGCTATGGCCGCTGCATTTGTCCAAGCTTTAAGTAAAGTCTGGATAGGAGCTCAAGAAAATACTACAAAAACTATAATTATAATATTTATTATAGGTGGACTTGCAATTATAAACATCAAAGGAGTTAATATTTCTAAAATTTTAAATAATATTATAACAATAGGAAAATTATTACCTTTAATTTTATTTGTTGCTGTCGGAATATTTTTTATAGAAAAAGTAAATTATATCCCTATTATACCATCTGATATTACTGTTTCAAATAATTTTGCAGGAGCAGCACTACTATTATTTTATGCTTTTACAGGATTTGAATCAATAGCAGTAGCTGCAGAAGATATGGAAAATCCTGAAAAAAATCTTCCAAAGGCTATAATTACTGTTATGCTTATAGTTTCATCATTTTATATTTTAATATTAATAGTTTCAATAGGAACTTTAGGACCTGAATTAGGAAGTAGTATAGCGCCTGTAGCAGATGCTGCAAGGAAATTTTTAGGACCGATCGGTTCCTCAATTGTAACAGCAGGAACGCTAATTTCCATTGGTGGAATAAATATAGCCGCCTCATTCATAACTCCTAGAAGCGGAGTAGCCTTAGCTAAAGATGGAATTTTACCTCAAATTATTGGGAAAAATGGGAAAAATGGAACACCTGTTTATGCAATTATTATTACTGCTGTATTAGCCATATTACTAGCACTTTCAGGAAGTTTTGAAAAGTTAGCTGCTATTTCTGTTATATCAAGATTTGTTCAGTATTTACCAACTTGTTTAGCAATACCTATATTAAGAAAAAAAAGACCAGAATTAGTAAGTACTTTCAGAATACCATTTGGTCCTATTATACCTATATTTGCTGTTGTTGTTAGCTGTTGGTTACTATACAACTCAGATATAAATAAAATATTGATAGGTTTAGGTGGATTACTATTTGGAGCTCCAATATATTGGTTAATGAAAAGAGTAAATAGAAAATAAATTAATACTTATAAAAATGTGTGTTATTTACACTTAAATTTTTTTATGTTATCATCTCTATATCAAAGTTAAAAAATATTTTAACTAAGAATTAAGGAGGAAATATGAAAAAATGGATGGTGGTATTTATGAGTACAGTAAGCTTATTAGCTTCTGCTTTTACATTAACAAGTGAAGGTTTAGAAAAAGGGTATTTTAAAGACAAATATGGAAAACATGGAACTGAGTTTGTCAATGGAATGCCTTCACTTTCAATACCTTTTGAATGGAAAGATGCACCTAAAGGAACTAAAAGTTTTGCTCTAGTTATGGAAGATTATGATGCTATTCCAGTTGTAGGTTTTAGTTGGATTCATTGGGTTACTCTTATTCCTGGAACATATAATTCATTAGTAGAGAATGCAAGTCAAAATGATAAAAAATTAGTTCAAGGAGTTAATAGCTGGTTATCACCTTTAGGTAATTTAGACAAAGAAACAGCGTCTCATTTTGGAGGAGCAGCTCCACCTGATGCAGACCATACTTATACTGTAAAAATTTATGCTCTTTCAAAAGAGATAAATTTAAAAGAAGGTTTTTATCTAAATGAATTATATAAAGAAATGGAAGGAAAAATTTTAGGTGAGACTATTCTAAAAGGAAACTATAAAAAATAAATAAACTACAAAGAAAAACCTCTAATAAATTATTAGAGGTTTTTCTTTGTAGTTTATTTATTTTCGAACATCATTTTTCTTAGTTCATTACCAACTATTTCAATTTTATCTTTTTTACATTTATTTCTCATGGTTTTCAAAACTGGATATCCTGCTTTTCCTTCAAGTATAAAATCTTTTGCAAATTTTCCCGTTTGAATATCATCTAAAATTTCTTTCATAGTTTCCCTTGTATTTTGAGTTATTATCTTTTTTCCTGCTGAATAATCTCCATATTCTGCTGTATTTGAAATAGAGTTTCTCATGCTTGCAAAACCTTGAGAATAAATTAAATCTACAATTAGTTTCATTTCATGAACACATTCAAAATAAGCTAATTTTTCATTATAACCAGCATTTACAAGAGTGTCATATCCAGCTTTCATAAGTTCTACAACTCCTCCACATAAAACAGCCTGTTCTCCAAATAAATCTGTTTCAGTTTCATCTTCAAAAGTTGTTTCTAAAGTCCCTAAATCTAGACAAACACCTTTTGCCCATTCCTTAGCAATATTTTTACAGTATCCAGAAGGGTCTTGGTACACTGAAATAAGAGCTGGAACCCCTTCTTTTTCTAAAAATTTATCTCTGACTTTATGTCCAGGAGATTTAGGTGCAACCATAAAAATATTTAGATCTTTTCTAGGCACTATTTGAGAGTATTGAATGTTAAATCCATGTGCAAAACCTAAAAAAGCATTATTTGAAAGATTATTGAGTAAAAACTCATTATAAATTTCTGGTTGAACCTCATCTGGTAATAAAAGCATGGCAACATCTGCTATTTTAGCTCCTTTTTCAAAATCAACAACAATAAAACCTGCTTTTTCAGCTACTGACCAATTAGAACTATTTTTTCTAAGAGCTACTTTAACATCATAACCAGAATCCTTTAAATTTAAAGCGTGTGCATGACCTTGAGATCCATACCCAAAAACAACAATTTTTTTGTTTTTTAAATCATTCATATATTTCCTCCTATTTTACATATTAAAACCTCGAGACATAGCAATGACTCCAGTTCTAGCTACTTCTAAAATACCAAAATTCTCCACAAGATTTATAAATCCATCTATTTTATTAGTACTTCCCGTTACTTCAACTACTATATTATCTAATGAAACATCTATAACACTTCCTCTATATAATTCTAATAATTCAAGTAATTCGCTTCTTTTGTCACTATTTATCTTAATTTTAATTAACACAAGCTCTCTATTTAGAATATCTTCAGAAAATTCTTTTATTAATTCTACATCAAAAAGTTTTTCCGCTTGAACTATAACTTGGTTAACTGTATATTCGTCCCAAAATCCAGAGATAGTCATTCTTACTATATTAGAAGGATAAGATTTACCAGCTGTTATATTTTCAATATTAATCCCTCTTTTTTGAAAAAGCCCTGAAACTTTATTTAATGCACCTGATTTATTTTTCATAAGTAAAAGTATTCTTCTATTCTCCATAAAAATCATCCACTATAACATTTTCAAAAGATTTCCCACTTGGAATAATTGGATATACATTTTGATTATCAGGTATTTTTAACTCTATGAGCATGGGTTTAGAAGAGTGGATATAAGTTTTTAAATTTTTTAAATCTTCAAAATTATTTATAGCAATTCCAGCTACATGGTGGGCTTCTGCAATTTTAATAAAATTTGGATTTATTTCCCATTTTACTTGAGAATATCTTTTGTTATGAAAAAGTTCTTGCCACTGCTTTACCATACCTAAAACATTATTATTAAAAATTAGAACTTTAATAGGAAGTTTATATTGAGCTAAAAGAATTAATTCTTGTTGAGTCATTTGAAATCCTCCATCTCCTAAAATAGCAATTACTTTTTTATCTGGATTAGCTATTTGAGCTCCAATTGCTGCAGGAAGTCCAAATCCCATAGTACCTGCACCACCAGAAGTACAAAATTGATAAGGTTTTAAAATATTAATATGTTGAGCTGTAAACATTTGGTGCTGTCCTACATCAGTTACAATAATAAAATTTTCATTAATTATTTCATTTAAAGTATTAAGAATAGAAATAGGATTTAAAGTTTTCTCTTTGGATAATTTACATTTAGAAAAATGTTCTACCCAATTAAAGAAATTTTTCTTTATTTTTAATTCTAAGATTTCATTTAGTATTTTTTTTGCATCTCCAACTAAAAAAAGATCAGGAATAATATTTTTTCCTATTTCTGCTCTATCAATATCAATATGAATTTTTTTAGAATGAGGTGAGAAATTTATTTTATCCCCTATAATACGATCATCAAAGCGTAATCCAACTCCAATAAGAAGATCGCATCTATGAAGAGCTTGATTCGCTCCCATAAGACCATGCATTCCTATCATTCCTAAAAATTCTTTTTCTTGTTTTGAATAAATTCCCAGTCCCATAAGAGTGGAAACAACTGGAATATTTAAACTTGAAGATAATTTTTTTATCTCAATTACAGCATTACTAGAGAGTATACCACCACCTATAATCAAAAGTGGTTTTTTAGAATTAAGAATGTATTCTTGTACTTTTAACACTTCGGAAAAAGTATATTTTTCTACAAATTTTTCTATTTTTTTTATTTTAATACTATATAGTGATTCAAATTCTTCATACGATATTATTTCTAATTGAATATCTTTTGGAATATCAACTAGAACTGGACCAGGTCGACCATGCTTTGCTAAGTAAAACGCTTCTTTTAATATATAAGGTAATTCTTTAATATCTCTTATCAAATAATTATGTTTTGTAATGGGAGATGTAATTCCAGATATATCTGTTTCTTGGAAAGAATCTTTTCCTAAAGAGGAACTACTGACTTGTCCTGTTATTGCTAAAATAGGAATTGAGTCCATATAAGCAGTCATTATACCAGTAACAAGATTAGTTGCCCCAGGTCCAGATGTTGCAAAGCAAACACCAACAGTTTTTTTGGTTCTAGCATATCCATCTGCACAATGAATTGCTCCTTGCTCATGTCTTACAAGATAATGAGTTATTCCTTTGAAATCGTAAAGAGCATCATAAATAGGAATGACTGTCCCTCCTGGATAACCAAAAATATCTGTAACTCCAGCTCTTTTTAAAACTTCTAATATAATTTCTGCACCATTTATATTTCTATTTTTCATAAACCTTCCTCCTACCTTGTTATAGCCCCTGTGCTTGCATCTGAGACTAGTTTTCTATATTTTTGAAGCATTCTGCTAATTGTAGGTTTATGTAAAATTTTAGTATTTTGCTTTCTAAGTTCTATTTCCTTTTCAGATATTAAAAGCTCTAATTTTTTATTTGGAATATCTATATTTATTAAATCTCCATCTTTAATAAATGCAATTAAGCCTCCATCAATTGCTTCAGGTGAAATGTGACCAATAGCAGCTCCCCTAGAGCCTCCTGAAAATCTTCCATCAGTTATAAGTGCACAAAATTTATCTAATCCCACCCCTACAAGTGCACCAGTAGGAGATAACATCTCTCGCATTCCAGGTCCCCCTTTAGCTCCTTCATATCTTATAACAATAATATCTCCTTTAAATATTTTATCAGTTAAAATTGCCTCAGTAGCTTCTTCTTCAGAATTAAAAACTTTAGCAGGTCCTTTATGTTTTAGCATTTCACTGGCTACTGCACCTGATTTAACAACAGCTCCCTTAGAAGCTAAATTCCCCTTGAGAATAGAAATTCCTCCAGAATGATAGTACGCATTATCAAAATTCCTTATAACATCATGATCTAAAATTATAGCATTATCTGCTATTTGAAAAATATCATCTCCTACAGTAGGATTATTTTTTAATAAATTGTTATTTTTTAAAACTTTTAAAACAGCTTTTATCCCCCCTGCATTATGAAGATGTTCTATAAAATATCCACCACTTGGAGAAAGTTTCACTATTTGTTTAGTTTTAGAAGATAGTTCATCAAAGATTTCAAGAGATAATTTAAAACCAATTTCATAAGCAATTGCAGGAAGATGTAAAGTTGTGTTAGTAGAACCACCAAGAGTCATATCTGCCATAACAGCATTATAGAAACTATTTTCATTTAAAATATCTCTTGCTCTTAAATTTTTCTTTAATAATTGCATAATTCTTTTTCCTGTCTCTTTAGCTAATCTTTTTCTCTCAGAAAAAACAGCTGGAATAGTTCCGTTTCCAGAAAGAGAAAGCCCTAATACCTCTGTTAAACAGTTCATCGTGTTTGCAGTATACATTCCTGAACAAGAACCACAAGTTTTACAAGCAGAAATTTCAGCTACTTCTAATTCATCTAAAGTCATTATATTTTTTTCAACTTTTCCTACATATTCAAAAAGATCAGATATACCTATATTTTTACCTTGAAAATCCCCTGCTAACATAGGACCTCCACTTATAAAAATAGAAGGTAAATTTAATCTTGCTGCTGCCATAAGCATAGCAGGAACGACCTTATCACAATTAGGAATAAAAACAAGTGCGTCAAAAGGCATTGCAGATACTGTAGCTTCAATACTATCAGCAATTATTTCTCTCGTTGGTAAAGAACTATTCATTCCAGAATGCCCCATTGCTAAACCATCACATATTGCAATAGTGTTAAATTCCATGGGAAATCCTCCATTGAGTAAAATAGAATTTTTAACAGCACTAGAAATTTCATTTAAATGGCAATGTCCAGGGACTATTTCGTTAAAAGAATTAATAATTCCTATTTTAGGTAAATCAATTTCTTCTTTAGTAAGCCCCATAGAATATAATAAAGCTCTATGTGGTGCACGAGTGTTTCCTTTTGTTAATATATCACTTCTCATTAACCCCCCTTTGTAAAATAAAAAGCGCTTAGTATCAAATAAATGATGACCTAAGCGCTGTTGTCTTTATAATTGCTCAAGCCTAAATAGTTTGTAACGAAACAAGGCTTGAATTTTAATAGGGAAAATTATCCGCTAAATCCAAACCATAGAACTAACTATAATGACAATAATAATTGCTAATATGTATTTGAATTTTTTTAACATCATAATATTTCTCCTTTTAATATTTTTATTTATATGATAATACATTAAAAAAATATTAAAGTCAATAAAAATTTTTATTTGTTTAATATTTTATTTTAGGAAGTATTTATTGACTTTTTAATATACATATTATACTATTGTTAATAATATGTATACTAAAGGAGGCGTTTTATGATTGATGCTAAAAAAATATGGTTTAATGGAAGTTTGGTTGAACATGATGAGGCTAAAATTCATGTTTTATCACATGTTCTGCATTATGGTTCAGGTTGTTTTGAAGGAATTAGACTATATGAGCTAAAAAATGGCGAATCAGGAATTTTTAGACTTGATGAGCATATAGATAGACTTTTTGATTCATGTAAAATATATAGAATGCAAATACCTTATGATAAAAAAGAGATTAAAAAGGCAATTTTGGATGCAGTAAAAGCCAATAAACTTAAAAGTGGTTATATCAGACCTCTTGTATTTAGAGGTTACAATGAACTAGGAGTAAATCCCTTAAGAAATCCTGTGGAAGTAGTAATTGCAGCTTGGTATTGGGGAGCATATTTAGGAGAAGATGGACTTAAAAATGGTATTAATACTTGTGTTTCTTCTTGGAGAAGACCTGCACCTAATACATTGCCTTCTTTAGCTAAAGCATCTGGAAATTATTTAAATTCACAACTTATTAAAATGGAAGCATTAGAAAACGGCTATGAAGAAGGTATTGCATTAGACTATTCTGGAAATATAAGTGAGGGAAGTGGAGAGAATATCTTTATAGTAAAAAATAACGAAATTTATACTACTTCCATGGGAGCATCAGCTTTAGCTGGAATAACGAGAGATACAGTTATAGAGATTGCAAAAAACTTAGGATATAAGTTGAAAACTGAAACTATACCTAGAGAATTTTTATATTTAGCAGATGAAATATTTTTAACTGGAACAGCTGCAGAAATAACACCAGTAAGTTCTGTAGATAGAATTCTAGTTGGTAGTGGAAAGTGTGGTAAAATAACTAAAATTATTCAAGAGGAATTTTTCAGAATTGCCTCTGGAGAGAATGAAAAATATAAAAATTGGTTAACAGTAGTAAAATAAAATATTACTACTTTATTTTAAAAAAAATTTATTGTAAAAATTCCTATGTTAAAAGTGAAAAAGAAGGAGTTCGCCATGGTAAAAAGAAAAAAAGTAATTATTCATGATTTGCCTGATATTTTATCAAGAGAATTGTTTTTATTTTTAAATGATGATTATAAAATTATAAATGCTAATATAAAGTCTGCTAGTTGTAATGGTTGCTTTAAATGTTGGCTCCAAACACCAGGTATATGTCAATTTAAAGATAAATTTGAAAATATTGGAGAAATTATTTTTTCAAGTGAAAAATTAATTATTATTACTCAGTTACTCTATGGAGGCTTATCAATTCCTATTAAAAAAGTAATAGATAGATCAATTCCAGGAATTACACCTTTTTTTAAAAAGAGATATGGCAAACTTCATCACTTACTAAGGTATAAAACACAAATATCGATTAAAACTATTTTTTATAATGTAAAAAATTCTAGCAAAGAAGAAATTAAACAAAGTAAAAATTATATTGAAGCTATGAGTATAAATTACAACTCAATTCAGAATGAAATTATATATATTAAGAGCATAGATTTTAGTAAGGTCAGTCTATGAAAACTATTATTATTATATTAAGTCCACGAAAAAAATTTAGTGCCTCAATGTATTTTTCAAAAATATTAAAATTTTTTCTATCAAAAGATGAGGTATTTATATTTGAACTTAAAACTAAAAACCAATATTTTCAATTGGAAAAAGAGCTCAAAAGTGCTAATAATCTTATTTTTTCTACTCCTGTCTACGTAGACACAATTCCAGCAACTGCTTTAGTCTATCTTGAAAAAATAGAAAATTATATTATGAATAAAAAAATTTCATTAAAAGTTTATGCTCTAGTAAATTGTGGTTTTTATGAAGGGGAACAGTGTGAACTGGCTCTTAATACATTTAAAATTTGGAGTAATAGATGTGGATTTATTTTTAATGGTGGACTTGGAATTGGCTCTGGTGTTATGTTATCTTTTATTAGAACACTTATTCCTCTTGGATTCATAACTTTTCTCCTTGAAATTTTTACTAAAATTTTCTTTAGATTTATTAATGATAATTTTAATGAAGCTTCTGTTTTGGATAATTTTTTTCCATATATATTTGTTATTCAAATCATTCTTTTTTTTCTTTGGAATATTGGTTTATTTTCAAATCTTTTTAAAATGGCTAAACAAGTAAAAGATGGTTTAGATATGAGTATAAAATATACAACAGTTTCTTTTTGTCCTAGATTTTTATTTGTTATACTAGCCTCTATTTATTGGATACTAGCCTCATTTATTTGGCATAAAGGTGCTTTTTGGAGATTACATAAAGAACCGAAATAAAAATAAAGAGAATCTGAATTTAACATGATTCTCTCTTTTTTTACTACTTTTCAGTACTATACATCTTTTCTATTTTTGTAAGTCGTATGAAATAAATGATGAGCTCTTTCTTTTTCTTTATTTATATAATCTTCATACATAGCTATCATTTCAGGATTTTTATGAGATTTTCTAATTTTAGAAGTTTTATCTTGAGAATATAAAACATTACTTCTCAGTTCTTTAAAATTAGAATCATTTTTTATAGAGTATTAATAGGGGGAAGAACAAGTAAGAAATCTCCTAGAGTTGGAAAAATATTTTTAGATTTTATAACTGAAGAAACTTTATTAGCTGTTCTTAAAAATTGGGAATCTTTTTCATCTCATGTATTAAATGGGTCACCTAAATATCTTCATGGGGGACATCTAATGGATATGGCTGGATATAAAATTTTTAAAGAACTTATGTTAAAAGATGTTAAAGTAAATTCTGAAGCAAAAATAGCAGAAAGAATTAACTGGAATGAAATGGAGTATAGAGCTAACTACAATGTTAAATAATTTAATAAAAACAAGATATTTAAAAAATTAAATATATCTTGTTTTTTTTTAATAAAAAATAGTATAATTATTTAAATTAATATTATGATATAATTATACTAAATACAAATATATTTTACTAAAGACTGAGAAAGGAGATAACAAAATATGAAAAAAGATGTAAACTTTATAAATGAAATATATATTGAAAATTTGTTAAAGGAAGCTGAAGAAACAAAATATGAAGAGATAGAAAGAATTTTAACTGCTGCTAAAAATAAAAATGGATTAACACATAAAGAGGTAGCATCACTTCTTGAAATTAAAGATGAAAAGCAAAAAAAAAGACTTTATAAGATTGCTGGTGAATTAAAAAAATCTATCTATGGAAATAGAATCGTAGTCTTTGCTCCACTTTATGTAAGTGACTATTGTGTAAATAATTGTACTTATTGTGGATACAAAAAAGATAATAAATTTCCTAGAAAAAAACTTTCAAGAGAACAAATACAAAACGAAGTTAAACTTTTAGAAAAAATGGGTCATAAAAGATTAGCTTTAGAGCTTGGGGAAGATCCTGTAAATCTTCCTATTGAATATACTTTAGAAGCAGTTGAGGCTGTTTATAGCACAAAATTTGAAAAAGGTTCTATAAGAAGAATAAATGTAAATATAGCCGCTACAACTGTTGAAAATTATAAAAAATTAAAAGCTGCAGATATAGGAACTTATATCTTGTTTCAAGAGACATACCACAAACCTACTTATGAAAAAGTCCATCCTAAATCTCTAAAAGGAAATTATGAATATCACTTAACAGCGTTTAATAGAGCAATGGAAGGTGGAATTGATGATGTAGGTGGTGGAGTTCTTTTTGGTTTAGCTAACTATAAATATGAAATAATAGCTTTAATGATTCACAACGAATATTTAGAAAAAAATTATGGTGTTGGATTTCATACGGTTTCTGTACCCAGAATAAAGAAAGCTGAAGGTATGAGTTTAGAAGAGTTCCCACACCAAATAGATGATGATACTTTTAGAAATATAGTTGCTATCTTGAGACTGGCTGTTCCTTATACTGGCATGATACTTTCTACAAGAGAAACAGCTGAGCTTAGAAGAGAATTAATTAAATATGGAATATCTCAAATTAGTGCAGGTTCATCAGCTGATGTAGGAGGATATACTGATAGAGAAGAAGGTAAAGCTAGAACTCAGTTTGAACTAGCTGATCATAGAACTCCTCTTGAAATTCTAAAAGAACTTCTAAACGAAGATTATATTCCAAGTTATTGCACTGCTTGCTATAGAATGGGACGAACTGGAGATAGATTTATGCAACTTGCCAAAAGTGGAAACATACAAAATGTTTGTTCACCTAATGCTCTTTTAACATTAATGGAGTATGCAATGGACTATGGAGATTTGGAATTAACAGAAAAAGTTAAAAAAGTTGTAGCTAGAGAATTAGAAAATATAAATAGAGAAGATATAAAAAAATTGACAATTGAAAAATTAGAAAAGATTAAAAATGGTGAAAGAGACCTATATCTTTAAGGAGAAATAATGAATAATACACCTAATTCAAACAGATTACATATAGGTATTTTTGGTAAAACTAATTCAGGAAAATCATCTTTAATAAATGCTATAACAGAACAAAACATATCCATAGTTTCAGAAATAGAGGGCACAACCACTGATTCTGTTACTAAAGCTATGGAATTTTTACCCTTTGGACCTGTTTTATTTATAGATACTGCTGGCTTAGAAGATCATACTCCTCTAGGAGAATTAAGATTAAAAAAAACTTTAGAAGAACTTAAAAGATGTAATTTTGCTATATTAATAATAGATGCTTCTAAAATAGATTTCTCTTTTTATAAAGAACAAGAAAAACAATTTAAAAAATATAATATTTCATTTTTATTAGTACTAAATAAAGTTGACCTTATAACGGCTGGAGAAATAGAAAAAATAAAAAATATTTTTCCTAAAGGAATTTTTGTTTCTACTTTAAATAAAAAAAGTATTTTAAATTTAAAAGATGAGATTTTAAAAGAAATACAAAAAGAACAAGAGGAACCTAAATTATTAGGAGATTTAGTTCAATACAATGGAAAGGTTTTAATGGTCGTTCCAGTGGATTCAGAAGCTCCAAAAGGACGATTAATTCTTCCACAAGTTCAACTGATAAGAGAGTGTCTAGATCATGGGATAAAGAGTTATGTTGTAAGAGATACAGAGCTTCAAAGTGCCTTAGAAGATATAAAAAATATAGATTTAGTTGTAACAGATTCTCAAGCTTTTAAAAATGTTGATAAAATTTTGAATAATCGAGCTAAATTAACAAGTTTTTCTATTTTATTTGCAAGACAAAAAGGGGATTTATTCTCTCTAGTTAATGGGGTAAAAACTCTAAAAAATTTAAAAGATAAAGATAAAATTTTAATAGCTGAAACTTGTACTCATAATACATCTCATGAGGATATCGGAAGAGTAAAAATACCTAAATTGATAAAAAAATATTCCGGAAAAGATATTAAATTTGATTTTGTTGCAGGAAAAGATTTTCCTGCAAATCTCTCTGAATATTCCTTAGTTATTCATTGTGGAGCTTGTATGATAAATAAAAAACTTATGCAAAATCGTATTGATGATTCTTTAAAGTGTAAAGTTCCCATAACAAATTATGGCTTAGTTATTGCAGAAATTACTGGAATTTTAGATAAATCATTGGAAATATTTAAATAGTATTTTAGTTAAAATTTTAATAAAAATACTACAAAAAATGAGTAAATTTAAACTATTTAAATTTACTCATTTTTATATAAATTTTTTACACTATTTTTAGTTTTATATAAAATTTCAAATACTTAATATTTAAAATTTATTCTATGACCAACTTTCAATTCTTGTTTGTAAATTTGCTCTAGCAATCTCTAATCCTGAAACTAGCTCATCTATAATATCCTTTGTAGAAGATTCTTTTGTCACCATAGCAGCTACCTGTCCTGCCATAACACTTCCTTCAACTATATCTCCATCAACAACGGCTAATTTTAATTTACCTTTTCCTAGTTCTTCTATTTCCTCTTTAGAGGCACCACATTTTTCTCTTTCTAATATCGCTTTAGTTAGCTTATTTTCTAAAACTCTAACAGGATGTCCAGTAAAATTACCTGTTACTACACTAGATCTGTCTTTAGCTTTTATCACAGCTGCTTTATATTTTTCATGTACTAAACATTCATAAGCAGTTAAAAATATAGTACCTGCCTGAACTCCTGAGGCTCCCATTGAAAGAACAGCTAAAAATTGTTCTCCACTAGCTACCCCTCCAGCAGCTATAACAGGAATATTAACTGCTGCTGCTACTTGAGGTAAAAGAGCCATTGTTGTAAGTTCTCCAATATGACCACCAGCTTCCATTCCTTCAGCTATTACAGCGTCAGCACCTATTTTTTCCATTCTTTTAGCTAGAGCAACTGAAGCTATAACAGGAATAACTTTTATCCCTGCAGCTTTTAATTTTTCCATATATGGTCCTGGATTTCCTGCACCAGTAGTAACAACTGAAATTTTTTCCTCTATGCAAACATCAATTTGCTGTGCTACATCTGCCATCATCAACATAAGGTTTACCCCGAAAGGGTTTGATGTAATTGATTTTGCCTTTTGGATATTAGCTCTTAGTATATCAATAGGCATTCCACCTCCTGCTATTATCCCCAATCCTCCTGCTTTTGATACATGACCAGCTAAATTCCCTTCTGAAATCCAAGCCATTGCTCCTTGAATTATTGGATACTTAATCCCTAGTAGTTTGCAAATTTGATTGTTTTGCATAGTTTAATTCCTCCTAATTTAGAAATATTTTTATATAAATATTTCTTTAAAATCATTAAATATTTCTTTTACACTTTTTATTGAGTTAATTTTCCATGCATCTTTACCTGCAAATATTACTCCTTCTTCAATATTCCCTTCATGTGCAATTACAAGACGATCATTTACACAAAATTTATAACTACAGTATTTCAAACATTTTGTACATGTTTTAGGGGATATATCTTTTTCATCATTAAAAAGTTTTTTAACAAATGAAGTTTTTATTGCATTAGCGGGAAGTCCAGCAGAACTCATAATTGTTACAATATCTCCTTCTTTTGCATCTAAATATGTCTGTTTAAATACATCAGAAACTTCACATTCTGTGGAAGCAATAAACCTACTTCCCATTTGAATCCCATTAGCTCCTAAATCTAACATTCTTTTTCCATCTTCAGGAGTAATAATTCCACCAGCACCAAAAACAGGGATAGTTACATTATCCACAACATCTTTAATTATATCCCATGAATCAAGCTCGGTACCTAAATGTCCACCAGCATTCCCTCCTTCGACAACTATAGCACTTGCTCCTAGTTTTTGAGCAAGCTTAGCTAATTTTGCAGAAGATACTATTGGAAATATTTTAACATCTGTTCCTTTTACCATTTCATATACATCTCTTGAAAAACCTGCACCTGTTATTATAATATCGATTCCTGCATCAATTGATGTCTGAACCGCTTCAGCAAAGTCATTGGCAGCAAACATAATATTTACAGCTAGTGCTCCACTTTTGTTAACTATTAATTTTCTAGCTTTTTTTATCTCATTTTTTAATTCTTCCATAGGTATCGCTGTTCCAGCTATACAACCTATTCCACCCTCATTTGCAACTGCTGCAGCTAAAGTGCTTAAAGAACCTCTTATTGCCATTCCGCCTTGTATTAATGGGAGTTGTATTTCTAAATTACCAAATTTCAATTTTTTCCTCCTGTGATACTTTTTTTTTAATAAGTGATTCCTAATATTACCACTTCACAAAGTATAACATACGTTATTTTTAAAAGCTAGAATATAAATTTTAATATTCCATATAAATTATATCATAAAAACTCATAAAATAAAATAAAAAAATTTGCTTTAGAATTTAAAATTATTATTTATATAAACCTAATGTTTCATATAAAGATTTCTTAATTTCTTCTCTTAGGTCTGAAGGTTCTATTATCTCTGCCTCTTTCATAAATGAAGCAAAATATAGTTTAGCATTTTCATTGGAAATTTCAAAATGAAATACATCTTTTTCTTTCTTTATAAATTTTGGTCTATAATTAGTTAAACTTTTCAATAAACTTTCACCTACAGGGGTAAGCTTTACTTTTACTATATTACCATGACCTAAAAAAGGATCAAAGTTTTCTCTTACTTGCTCTATGTATTTTTTATTAATTAAAATTATTTTTTCTTCAAGAATAGCAACTATTTCTAATTCTTTTAATTTAAAGTTTTCATAATTTTGAGTTGTTTCATTAAAGACAAAAAGAAAATTTTCGTCTCCTTGTTTTTCTCTTTTAATAAAATATGGATTTACAGTATATATGTTTTTTAAATATATTATTTTTAATTTATTTTTAGACTTTATAGCTTCTAAAATTTTATTAACCTTATCTGAAAAAATAAAAAGTTCTCTTTGATATTTAAATTTAGAAATATAAATATCAAAAAGTTCTCTAAAAAAATCAGCTTCTATTTCTACTTTATTTACTTTTAAAATATCATAATATATATTTTTATTTGAAACATTTAAATCAAACTGAATAATTTTTTTTACAGATTTATTTTGAGATTCTAATGTTTTATCTAATTCAATTTTTTTATTATATTTGAATTTATCTAAAATAAAATTGCAGAGTTTATTATTATTTATACCAAATTCTTCTGAATCTTTTTTTAAAAGACCCCATGTATCTTCTGAAATAGTAACTCTTATTTTTTTCATATTAGTCCTCTTTATTATTTTATATTTTATTATTTCTTTTTTTTTAATTTTCATACGAACAAAATCTTATTAGTAAAATCAAGAAAACATAAGTTAATTCATATACTTTCTTTATTTTTCTCCGAACAGATAAAATAAAATATTGTTATCTATATTTTATTGTTTATAAATGGTACTATTATTCAAATAAATTAAATTTTAACGGAGGAAGTTATTATGAATATGGTACATGAAATTATCGATTTTGTAAACAATATACTTTGGGGAAAAAATATATTAATAGTTTTACTAGTTGGAAGTGCAATTTTCCTTACATTTAAAACAAAATTTATGCAAATTAGATTAATTAAAGAAATTTTTAAAACACTTTTTAAAAGTTCTGATAAAAAAAATGGTGTTAGTTCATTTGAAGCTTTTTGTTTAGGAACAGCTAGTAGAGTAGGTGCTGGAAATATAGCTGGTGTCGTTGCTGCCATCTCAGTTGGAGGTCCTGGAGCTCTATTTTGGATGTGGGTTGTAGCTTTGCTAGGTTCTTCCACTGCCTTTATTGAATGTGCTCTTGCAGTTATGTATAGAACTAAGCAAAAAGATGGTTCATACAGAGGAGGAACTCCTTGGATATTACAAAACAGATTAAATAAAAGATGGTTAGGTATTATATATGCTCTTGTATCTATTGTTTGCTATATTGGAGTTATTCAGGTTATGTCAAACTCTATCACTGAGTCCATTAATGGTGCTTATTTATTAGAGAAAAAATATATTGCATATTTTTTAGTAATAATAATTAGTTTTACTATTTTTGGTAAAAAAGATAAAATAATTTCAAGCTTAAATAAAATGATTCCTGTTATGTCAGTATTATATTTGGGAGTAATTACATTTATTATTTTAAAAAATATCTCATTAATGCCAAATATGATTGTTGAAATTGTATCTCAAGCTTTTGGTGGAAAACAACTTTTAGGTGGTATTCTTGGTGGAGCTATTATGCAAGGTGTAAAAAGAGGACTTTTTTCCAACGAAGCGGGAAGTGGAAATTCAGGTTATGCTTCTGCAATTGCTGACAATGCTGATCCTGTTAAACAGGGTATGTTACAAGTATTAGGTGTTTTTGTTGATACATTAATTATATGTAGTGCTAGTGGATTTGTTGTTCTTCTTGCAAAAAATTCTATTAGTAATTCTTTTACAGGTATGATTTTATTTCAAGAATCATTAAAATATCATATTGGATCTATAGGAGTTCCATTTTCAGTAATTACAATATTCTTATTTTCTATTAGTACTATTTTAGGTGTTACATTCTTTGGAAAAAATGCACTTGGTTTTATTAATGATAATAAATATTTAAATATTGGATATAAACTTTTAATTATTCTCATGGTTTTTTTCGGGGGAATAGAGCAAAATTATTCAGTTTGGTCTTTAGCAGATTTTGGTTTAGGAGTAATGACTTTAATAAATTTATATTGTATATTACCACTTTCCAATGAGGCAGTTAATAAATTAGTTGAATATGAAAAAACAATAAAGAATAAAAAATAAATCATTAATATCAACAATTATTATAAAATAATCAAAAAAAAGAAACTGATGTAAAAATCAATTTCTTTTTTCTTTATTTATAATTTGATTTTTCTTATAATCTAAATAACATATCTTCATATGTGGGAACCGGCCAAATTTTCTTTTCAACTTGATGTTCCAAAAAATCTATTGTTTTTCTTAAATAATCCAATATTGGTATAATATTTTCACTAAAAAACACGACTTTTTCATAAGAATTCTGAATTTTATAACCTAGTGCAAGTTGTAATTCCAACTGTGATAAATAAGTTTTCATTTTGTCTTTTTCGGCTAAAATTTTAATTAGATGAGCTTTATCAACATTTAAAAACTCATCTGTGTTTAAAGCATTTTTTATAGCAATAATACTATTAGCAATTTTAGTCGTGTATTCTATAACAGAAGGATAAATTTCATTTCTAGCAATTCTTATCATTGAGCTTCCTTCTATATTAACTTGCTTTATATATCTTTCACAATAAACAAAAAATCTACATTCCAATTCCTCTGGAGTCAAAACTTTTGCTTTTTCAAAAAGTTCTTTTATTTTTTCATCTTGATAAACTTTTAATCCTTCTGCTGTATTTTTAAGAATATTTAAACCTCTTTTTTCAGCTTCTATTTTCCAAGATTTATCATAACCATTACCATTAAATATAATTCTTTTATGCTTTTCATATTTATTTTTTATTAAATCAGCTATTTCTACTTGTAAATTATCTTTTGAAATCGTAGCAAGAAAATCAGCATATTCTTTTAATATTGTTCCAACAATAGTATTAATTATAAAAGTAGGAGTTGAGGCTGAGGCACTTGAACCTGGCATCCTAAATTCAAATTTATTTCCTGTAAAGGCAAATGGAGAAGTTCTATTTCTATCAGAAGTATCTTTAGGTATTTTTGTAAAATTTCTAACTCCAAAGTACATGCTTTTTTTATTTTCATCACATTCTAAAAATGTTTTTACATTTTTTAATATATTCTCTATTTCTTCTCCAATAAAAATAGATATTATTGCAGGAGGTGCTTCATGTCCACCCAATCTATGATCATTTCCTGGTGTTGAGCAAGAAGCTCTTAAAATGTCTGAATATCTATCAATTCCCTCTATTATAGCCATTAAAAATAGCAAAAATTGAAGGTTATTTTTTGTTAAAGATGAAGGTTCTAATAAATTTTCCCCTAAATTTGTTGATAGTGACCAATTACAGTGCTTTCCAGAACCATTTATTCCTTTAAAAGGTTTTTCATGAAGTAAAGCTACTAGTTCATGTCTATTAGCAACTTTTTTTATTATGTCCATTGCTAATTGATTTTGATCTACAGAAACATTAGCTGACGAAAACATTAGTACTAATTCAAATTGATTAGGTGCAACTTCATTATGTTTAGTTTTTGCCACTATACCTATTTTCCAAAGTTCAATATCTATTTCACCCATTATGTTTTCTACTTTTTCTTTTATACTTCCATAATAATGGTCATTTAATTCTTGTCCTTTAGGAGGTAATGAACCAAAAATTGTTCTTCCTGAAAGCATTAAATCCTGTCTTTTTTCCCAATATTTTTTTTCTATTAAAAAATATTCTTGTTCTAAACCTAAATTATTAACAATAGATTTAACGCTAGAAGTTGGGTCTATTATTTTTTTTACTCTTAATGCCTGATCAGTTATAAAATCTAATGATCTTAATAAGGGAACTTTTTTATCTAAAGCCATTTGATTATATCCAATAAAAGCCGTGGGAATATAAAGAGACTTGCATAATCCATCCCCTCTTATAAACATTGGAGATTTGCAATCCCATGCAGTATAACCTCTAGCTTCAAAAGTTGATCGAACTCCGCCATTAGGGAAGGAAGAAGTATCAGCTTCACCTTTTATTAACTCTTTTCCTGAAAATTCAGTAATCCAACTTCCATCAGAGGAAAGAGCTAGAAATGAGTCATGCTTTTCTGCTGTTAATTCTGTTAAAGGCTGAAACCAATGAGTAAAGTGTGTAGCCCCTCTCTCTAAAGACCAATTTTTAACTGCATTAGCTATGGCATCAGCAATTTCAATAGATAATAATTTTTCTCCATTTTGTACTTTTTTAAATTCTTTAAAAAAAGATTCTGATATTCTTTTTTTTAATTTATCTTCAGTAAAACAAAGTTCTCCAAAACTATCCAGCATATTCTCCATTTTAATTATATGATTAATATAACTATCAACCATATTCCTCCCTTTTTTTATTATATTTTTAAAACTTATGAATTTTAACTATTAAGAAATTATATATTAATTTTAATAAAAAAGCAATTATCCTTATATTTTTAATATATCAATTCTAAAAGTGAGCATACTCCTATTATCCACATAGTAAATTTTAGCTCTTTTATTTTTCCATTAAATATACTTACCAGTATATAGGAAACAAATCCAAAAGCTATACCTGTGGAAATACTATATGTTAAAGGCATCATAATAATAATTAGAAAACAAGGAATTGCTATATCTATTTTATGAAAATTAATGTTTAATAGATTTTTAAACATATATACACCAACTAACATAAGAGCAGGTCCAGTAGCAAAAGCAGGTACTATTCCAATTATTGGTGAAAAGAAAAGAGCTAATAAAAATAAAATTCCTGTAGTTACTGCAGTTAGTCCTGTTCGTCCTCCATCTGCTATTCCAGATGCAGATTCTACAAAAGTTGTGGTTGTAGAAGTTCCCAATAGGGCACCTATAACTGTTGCCATAGCATCAGCCTCTAAAATTTTATTCACTTTTTCTATTTTCCCATCTTTTCCTACCATTCCAGCTTCATTGGCACAAGCCATTATCGTACCAATAGAATCAAACAAGTCAACAAACATAAAAGAAAAAATTGCACCTATTAGTGAAGGTTTTAAAGCACCCATTATATCTAATTTAAAAGCTATTGGTTCTATACTTGGTGGTAGTGAAACTATTGAGTCTGGGACTGCAACAACTCCAAATATCATACCTAATATAGTTGTAGTTACAATTCCAATTAAAATTCCACCTTTAATACGTTTTATTTCTAAAAGTCCCATTATTCCAAAACCTAATAGACCTAAAACTATTTTTATATCAAATTTGCCAAGCCCCACAAGAGTTGCTGGATTAGCCACTATAAGTTCCATTCTACTCATACCTATAAATGCTATAAATAATCCAATTCCTGCACCTACTGCTAATCTTAACTCCAAAGGGATAGCTTCTACTATTTTTTCTCTTATTCCAGCAAAGGTTAGAATTAAAAATAAAATACCAGAAATAAAAACAACTCCCAGTGCCTCTTCCCAAGTTGCACCATTTCCTTTTACTAAGGTAAATGTAAAAAATGCATTTAATCCCATTCCAGGTGCCATTGCAAAAGGAACATTTACCCATAATCCTGCTAAAATACTCCCTATTGCTGCGGCAATACAAGTAACACTTATTAACGCTCCCTTATCCATTCCTGATAAGGTTAAAATTGAGGGATTTACAAAAATTATGTATGCCATTGCTAAAAATGTTGTTGTCCCTGCTACAATTTCTTGCCTCATATTAGTTTTATTCTCAGATAGTTTAAAAAAATTCCTTATACTTCCCATGTTTCCTCCAGTTGCTTGAATTTTATATATAAAAAAAGCCTGTACAATATAAAAGTACAGGCCTAAATAAAAACATAAAAAAATTATGCATTTAATGACCCATAGCAAGTTATTTAAGGTAACTCGTAGAAACTCTTCACCGTATTTGAAGGATATATGGATATTATTATATTGTTATATTTTTTTTAAAAATTCAGATTTTAAATTCATTGCTCCAATTCCATCAATTTTACAAGCTATATCGTGGTCACCCTCTATTATACGAACATTTTTTATCTTTGTTCCACATTTAATTACTAAAGAACTTCCTTTAACTTTTAAATCCTTAATTACTGTAACACTATCCCCATTAATTAAAACACTTCCACATGAGTCTTTCGTTATTTTTTCTTTTGTTTCTTCTTTTTCAATTTCATTATTCCACTCATTAGCACACTCTGGGCAAACAAGCATTCCTCTATCCTCATAAGTATATTCTGATTTACATTGGGGACAATTAGATAAATTACTCATATTTTCTTCTCCAGTATTTCTATATTTTTATTATAAAGTTAATTTTATATTATTAAAATAAGATATAGTATTATAAGTTATCTTTAAATATTTATCAAGTTTTATTAAATATTATAAAATAAAAAATTTATTTTTATTAAATATCAATAAAAAGATCATTTTTAACCAAATCTTCAAAAGTTTCTCTTTTTATACCTAAATAACTTTTTCCATTTTTGACAAAAACAACTGCAGGAACTCTTAATTTATTATAATTACTAGCCATTGAATAACCATAAGCACCAGTAGTACAAATAGCAACTATATCCCCAACAACAGTTGTTTGAAAGTTTATATCCTTCGCTATAATATCACTAGATTCACAACATTTTCCAGCTATTGAAACAAGTTCATTTTTTATATCATTCATTTTATTAGCAGCTAGTGCTGTATATTCTGCTTTATAAAGAGCAGGTCTTATATTGTCAGTCATTCCTCCATCAACAAAAATATAGTTTGTGTCATCAAATGTTTTTTTTCTAGCTCCAACTTTATATAGAGTTGTTCCTGCATTAGCTACAATACTTCTTCCTGGTTCAATAGATATTTTTTCTATTTTTAATTGTTCTCTTTCTAAATTTTCTTCCAAACATTTTATAAGAGATTTCATAAAATATTCAATATCCAATAGTACATCAGATTCTGTATAAAATACTCCAAATCCTCCACCTAAATTTATTTCAGGAATTACAATATTTAGTTTTTCAGAAACAGACTTAGTAAATTTAACCATTATTTCTATGGCTTCATAAAATGCATTAATTTCAAAAATTTGTGAGCCAATATGGCAATGAAAACCTAAAAATTCTAAATTTTCGTCCTCTAAAATCATTTTAAGTATTTCAAATATTTTATTTTCAAAAATAGAAACACCAAATTTTGATGAATGTTTTGCTGTTTTTATATATTCGTGAGTATGGGCATCTATTCCTATATTCATTCTTAACATTACTTTCATTTTTTTATTTTTTATTTGACAAATCTTAGATAATTTTTTTATCTCTTCTTCATTGTCAAGAATAATACTATTAATATTATTTTCTAAGCACATCTCTAATTCATCAATAGATTTATTATTTCCATGCATATGAACTCTTTGCATATCTATACCACTAGATTTTATTGTGTAAAGTTCGCCACCTGAAACTGCATCAATACTAATATCATATTTTTCAATTATTTGACACATTGCTTTACAAAGGAAAGCTTTTGAAGCATAAATTATATTAGTTTTAAAGTGTTTACTTTGAAAAAATAATTTATATTTCAAAATATTTTCTTCAATTAATAAATAATCCATAACATAGAGAGGAGTACCGTATTGAGCTACTAATTCAGTAGTTTTTACTCCCCCTATCTCTAAAATACCATCATTATTTTTCATACTTCCAAACCCTAACATTAAAATCACCAACCTTATTAATCTATGTTGAAAGCATTATACAGAAAGAGAGCCCATATGTCTAGTTATTTTAACTTTTTTTAGATTTTTTTATACTTCTTTAGATAATTCTTCAATTTTTTTAATTTTAGTAACTAATAACTGATCAACTTTAAAATGATCAACATCTACCACTTCAAAAAGATAATTTTCAAACTCTATTTTTGAAGCTTTTTTAGGTATTGATTTAAGACTATACATCATAAATCCTGCTATGGTTTCATAGCTTTCTTCTTCAGGAAATCTTTCTATATGTAAAACTTTTTTTACATCTTCAGTCGCAGTTAAACCATCTATTAACCATGAGTTCTCATCTCTTTTTATTATATTTTCATCTTGTGCTGGATAAACTACATTTCCTACAAGAGTGGCTATTACATCATTAAGGGTAACTAAACCTACTACATGAGCATATTCATTAAAAATAATAGCAAAGTCTTCTCTCGCTTCATTAAAACGGTCTAGTGCATCAGAAAGAGTCAATGTGTTAGGAATAATTAGTAAATTTTTATTTCGTATCTCTTCTAATCGTTTTAATCCTATCACTTCGCCCATAATTATTCGTGGTAATATATCTTTTGAATCTACGTAACCGCAAACTGAATCTATATTATTTTTACAAATTAAAAATTTTGAATGAGGATAAGCAGCTATCTTCTTTTTAATCTCTTCTTCTGAATCATCTTCTAAACTGAAAAAAACAATTTCATCCCTTGGAGTCATAACAGAGGAGACCCATCTTTCTTCTAATTCAAATATATTTTCTATTAAATGATGTTCTTTTTTATGAACAACTCCTGCTTCAGCACCTGCATCTACAATAGCTACAATATCTTCATAGGTAACCATATCTTCTCTCACTGATGATAACCGTAACACTTTAAATATTACATTGGATAGCCCACTAAAAACTTTAACAAAGGGTTTTAAGCAAATGTAAAAAATATTCATTGCTTCAACAAGAGAGATTGCTACTTTCTCAGGATTTACCATGGCAATTTTTTTAGGGATTAAATCAGCAAATTCTATAAATAATGAAGTAACAAAAAGAAAAGATGAAAAACTAGCGATTATTTCTATACCCTTAAAGTTTAAAAAACTAGAATGTAAATAACCTAATATATATTCATTAAAAATCCCTTCTCCTACTATACCTGCAAGTATACTCACTGAGTTTAGTCCTATTTGGGTAATTGTAAAAAAATCACTTGAATTTTCTTGAAGCTTCAGAACTTTAACTGCTCTTTTATCTCCATCATCAGCTAAAACATTCAACTTTAATTTTCTTGCAGCGGCAAGAGAAATTTCTGCCATGGAAAAAAAAGCACTAATTCCTATTAATAAAAATATTAATAATATTTTTGTTAAAAAACTCATAATACACCGTTATCATTAAAGTAACGGTTTTCACCTCCGAAATTATATTTTAATCATATTTAACATATGATTTTAAAAATTTTTATATCTATCTTCTACACTAAAATATGCTCTAATTATATAAGATTATATCACATTATCATAATAAAAAAAAGAGAATCTAAAGATTCTCAAGTGTATTTTTATTTTGGTTGGGCTGGCTGGATTCGAACCAACGCATGTCAGAGTCAAAGTCTGATGCCTTACCGCTTGGCGACAGCCCAAAATAAATGGTCGGAATAGCAAGATTCGAACTTGCGGCCCCTTGCTCCCAAGGCAAGTGCGCTACCGGACTGCGCTATATTCCGAGCTATTTAGACAAGAATAATCATATCATAATCACAAATTAATGTCAATTATTTTTTTCTTTTAATTATCCTTATTTTTTGCTATACTATAATAAGAGATATGAATAACTGTACTTAATATACTTAAAGACGGAGGAAGCATGAAAAAATATAAAGCAATAATTTGTGATTTAGATGGAACACTTTTAAATAACAATCACATGATTTCTGAATTCACAAAGGAAACTATAAAAAAAGTTATAAAAAAAGGTATTAAATTTTATATAGCAACTGGAAGACATCATATGGATGCATTAGAATACAAAAATATATTAGGTTTAAATTCTTTTTTAATCTCTTCTAATGGTGCTCGAGTTCACAATGAAAATAATGAAGAAATTTTTTCTGTTAATATACCCAAAAATATAACTACAGAATTAATAAATTTATCTATTGATGATGAAATACATAAAAATATATATATGGGCGATTATTGGATTTCAGAAAAACCACTTTCTCATGCTATTGAATATCATAAAGAATCTGGTTTTATACAAACAGTAATTCCTTCTTTTGAAACACTAAAAAATAAAGAAACTATTAAATTTTTCTTTATGGGACCTACCGAAGAAAAAATTTCTATTTTAAACAAAGAGATAGAAAATAAAATGGGGGATCGTGTTGCAATAACTCTTTCTATGAAGGACTGTTTAGAAGTAATGTGTAAAGGAGTATCCAAGGGAAACGCTATAAAAAAAATGCTAGACCTTGAAGGAATAAGCTTAGATGACTCTATTGCTTTTGGTGATGGAATGAATGATCTTGAAATGCTAGGAGTTGTTGATAAAGGATTTATTATGGGTAATCATAACCCTAGTCTTAAAAAAGCTTTACCTCATAATGAAATTATAGGGACTAACAATGAAGATGCAGTGGCTTATAAACTAATAGAACTTTTTTTATAAATTAATAAAATATAAAATATAAAAAATAAGGAGGCTCCTTTTTTTAAAATGGACCTCCTTATTTTTTATTTAAAATATTGGAACTATGCTTCCTTTATATTTTTCAATTATAAAATTTCTAACTTTTTCACTTTTTAAAACTTTTATAAGTTTCAATATATCTTCATTTTTTTCATCACCTTTTCTCACTGCCAAAATGTTTGAATAAGGAGATTCTTCTCCCTCAACAAGCAAGGCATCTTTTTCTGATGACAAACCTGCTTCAAAAGCATAATTGTCGTTTATTATAGCAGCGTCTACATCTACTAAAATTCTTGGTAGCTGTGCTGCATCTAAAGATTTTATTTTTATATTTTTAGGATTACTAATTATATCCTTTTCAGTTGCTAATAAATTTTTTTCATCTTTTAAAGTTATTAATTTTGAATTATGTAATAATATTAAGGCACGTCCTCCATTAGTAGGATCATTAGGTATAGCAATTGTAGCATTTATAGATAGCGCCTCTATATTTTTTATCTTTTTAGAATATAGAGCTATCGGAGCTACAAAAATTCCATCTAGTCCTACTAAATCTAATTTTTTTTCTTCTGAAAATGTTTTCAAATAAGGTAAATGTTGGAAAAAATTTACATCTATCTCCTTGGAAGCAAGAGCGATATTGGGCGTTACATAATCTGTGAACTCGATAATCTCCACATTTATTCCATTTTCAAGCAAATCATTTTTTACAAAATTTAAAATTTCCCCATGAGGTATTGGTGAAACTCCTATTTTTAATGTTTTATCCTTTTTATCCTCACTGCACCCTACCAAAAGAACTCCTAATAACAAAACGCCTAATAATTTTTTCATAAAAAATTACCCCCTTTTTCTTTTTATTATATTTATACAATAATTACCACAACTTTGAATAACTTGAACTAAAAGAATTATAAAAAGAACTGAATATATCATAATATCTGTTTTAAATCTTAAATAACCATATCTTATAGCAATATCCCCTAATCCACCACCACCAATAGCACCTGCCATAGCTGAATAACCAATTAAACTTATTATTATTATAATTAGACCATTGATTAACTGTGGAGACGCTTCTGGAATTAGCACTTTTCTTATTATAAAAATATTTGAAGCTCCCATGCTTAAACTAGCATCTATAAGTCCTTTATCTACCTCTTTTAGAGCTCCTTCTATAATTCTTGCAGCAAAAGGCACTGCTGATATTGAAAGTGGAACTATAGCTGCTGTACTTCCAATAGATGTTCCTACAATTATTCGTGAAAGTGGAAATATTAATATCATTAATATTATAAAAGGAAACGATCTAAAACAATTTATCAATATTCCTAAAATATTATTTAATTTTCTATTGGGACATAAATTATTTTCAGAGCTCACTACTAAAAGTACAGCTAAAGGTGCTCCCAGTAAAATAGAAAAAAATGATGAAAAAAATACCATATAAACTGTTTCTCCAAATGCTCTTCCTAACAATATCAAATTATCCATTAAAAATCACCTCAACTTTTATTCCATCTTCTAAAAATCCATTTACAGCTCTGTTTTGAAGTTCTTCACTTCCATTTAATTCAATTATCAGATGCCCTATTCTCATAGTTATAAGTTCATCTATACTTCCTGAAATTATATTAATATCTATACCGTATTTTTTTATTATATCGGAAATTATAGGCTTATTTGCTGCAGTTCCAATAAAATTTAATTTTAATATTTTTTTACCTTTTATTTTTTGAAATTCTATTTCTTTTTTTTCTTCAATAGGAAGATAAGAAATTAATTCTTTTGTTATTTCATTTTTAGGTTGTAAAAAAATTTCATGCACTAAGCCTGATTCTATTATTTCTCCATTTGACATAATAGCAACCCGATTACAAATATCACGTATAACTTCCATCTGATGTGTTATTAATACTACTGTTATTCCCAATTTTTTTTGTATATTTCTGATTAAATTTAATATAGATTTTGTTGTTTTCGGATCTAGAGCTGAAGTCGCTTCATCTGATAGTAAAATATCAGGACTATTTGCCAAAGCTCTAGCGATGGCTACTCTTTGCTTTTGACCACCACTTAACTGTGAAGGATAGCTTTCTTCTTTATCTTCTAAATCTACAAGTTTTAAAAGTTCTTTTACTCTTTCATCAATTTTTTTTTTTTCCCAACCACAAACTTCCAATGCAAAGGCAATATTTCCTTTTACAGTTTTTGAAGATAAAAGATTAAAATGTTGGAATATCATTCCAATTTTTTTTCTTCTTTCTAATAGTTTTTTTTTGTTTATTTTTAAAATATCTTCACCGTTTATTATTATTTCTCCACTAGTTGGAGTTTCTAATTTGTTTATCATTTTTAAAAGAGAAGATTTCCCTGCTCCACTTAACCCTATAATTCCAAAAAGATCACCTTTTTCTATTTTTAAATTAATTTTTTTCACTGCATAAAATGAATTGTTATATTTTTTATTTAAATTTTTAATAGTTATCATAAAATCCTCCTAAATTTTTATAAATAAAAAACTCTTTTATCCTATTTATTTAGATAAAAGAGTTTGCTTAATAGCTACTTTTCACATCTAACAGGAATTAGCACCACACACTAGGTAGGTTGCTGAGATTTCATTGGGCCGGCCCCTCTATCTCTCTTGATGTTTATTTAATTTTTATTTATAATATACCATTAATTTATATTTGTCAACTCATTTTGAAATAAAAAAATAAAAAATGTGAATAAAAAATGATAATGTCTTAATATAATAGAAAATAATAATGTCACAAAATATTTTTAGAATATAATATATTCAATATTACTTTAAGGGGGAGTTAAAATTAAAAAGATTGAATTAAGAGAAAATGAAATTATTAAATATCAAGTAATAAAAAAATTAGTTGAAACTAAAGGAAA
>JBOFUX010000043.1:0-9526 GCA_051652785.1 Fusobacteriaceae bacterium
TATCCCCAATCTTTAGTTTCCATTTCCTTAATTGAAAGTTGGATTTGTTTTAAATTATGTTCACACTCAATGAAATATTTTCTAGCTTGTCTACCTTTTTCATTGTTTTCAATCATAGATAATTCTTTGGCTGTATTTAGAGTGAGTAGATAGTCGTCTTTAGGTCGCCCACCTTTTCCCCCGATTTGGGGAAAACTAGAATTCACTTGATAATCCTCACTTTCTACAAACTTATACTTCTCGATTCTCGCTTTAATCCAAGTTGTAAAATCTCTTTTAACTTGTAAAAATCCGTATAACTCTCTTGCACTAATAACCTGACCTAACTCATTTTCATTAATTGATAATTTCATATAAATACCTCCTAAAATATATTGATTTTAGAGGTTGATTACTGTATAATATACTTGTCACGGTTTATTGTTATACAATAAGCTACCTCGCTTCAAGTTACGGCTTGAGGCGATTTTTATTTATTTCTTTAATTCCTGTTTTATCAAATCTAAAATAAATTCCTTAATACTTTTACCTCCTTCTGTGGCTTTTATTTTTATAACTTTGTGAAATTCATCTTCTACTTTGAAAGAAATATTTTTCATTCAATCACCTCCGTAACTTAAAAACAATTTAACACGTTTACGTTTTTGTGTCAACATTTTTTTTTATAAAACCAAATATAAAGCAAAAACCCCAATAATTAAATTGAGGTTTTTTTATTATTCATCTAAAAAATATTCTTTTGTCATTTTTTTATATTTATCCCTCATTTTTTCACTAAATCCTATAAAAGGTCTAGCAGGAATATCGCCCCAAGGAGCTAAGAATTTTCTTTCGTGTGCTTTAACCTTAGTTCCATTCTTCCTAGTAAAAGCTTTAACATTAGCAACGCCACTCCCCAAACTTCCTTTTCTTGCTCCATATTGCATTGTGGTTGCATATTTTTTATTTGTTCCTATAACTACACTATCTTCTGTAATTGTATAACCTAGAGATTTTTTCAAAGAACCGGTATCAGATAATGTTTTCCCTTCTCTTTTAGATTTTTTCCAAGCTACACCTTTTGGAGATTTTTCACTTCTAAAATTGAATGATATTTTTGTTTTAGCATCTTCCCCTATTTTTTGTAATAAAGGTCTCAAATCTTTGCTTTTTTTTTCTATTACATTAAGTTTGTATATTAATTTATCTATTCCCTTTATCATACTAATATACTCTGCCTTCAGGTATTTCAGGTAAATAATGCTCAATTGTTACATCGTTTAATAAACACAAATCCATTTTCCTTATAAGTTCATCTGTTGTGAACCCATTTACTAAAAACATAGGAACACACTCATTAAATCTCTCCCTATATTCTTCAAATTTATTCCAAAATTCTTCAGTTCTTTCATACTCATTTTCCATTTTATAACACCTCCGCAACATGTTTTAATAAATCTTCAAATACTTCCATAAAATTTGGAAATTGTGTTCTTATAAATTCTATTTGTTCTTTTGCTTCAATTGTATTTTCTAAAGCTTTTAAACTAAACATGTTAGCAAAAGTCTCAACTTCTATATTCCCAGTTTGTTTCCAATATGTAGCTCCGTGTCCACGATACAACTGAACTTTTGCTTTCGTCATAGATTCAAATATATCTTGAATCGCACCGTACTCAACTTTTACTAATTTTTCTTTCCCAAAAGTATCCATCATTTTTTGAGCAACCTCTTTTCTGTAAATAGTCCCCTTTTTACCCTTAAAATTCTTTTGCCATTCTAATATTTGAGATGAAAAATCTCCTATTTCTTTTGCATTAGATTCAGAAAAAAAACTTGAAGATGAATTTTTTATTTTTCTTGAAACATTGCAATCAATAAAATGTCCAAATTCATGAGATATAGTTGATGTATTTTTACCATTTAAACTATAATAAATAGTATCTGATTTAGTTATATAATAGTCTCCCTTAGCACTAACAGTCTTTACTCTGTCTGAAGTTTTTGAAACTATTTTTTTAACATCATCAGGAGATTCTTTAAATGTATCTACGTATAATTTTTTCATCTCTACATCTAAATTTTTAAAATTAAAATTAGTTACATTTATTTTTTCTGTTAGCCTTGTTTCTTTTATTTTAACATTTTTTTTAAGATTTTCCCAGTAACCTTTAGCAGGATTTCCTTTAAAATCTCCTAAATCTAATTTTTTTATAGCAGCACTAGGCTTAGATACCTTTAAATCATAATCCTTTAAATCCTCATTGTCTAAAGCCGTAACCTTACTTCTACACATAAAATGGTTTGGCGGATAAATAGAACTCCAAATAGGATCGTCACTTTTATAAATTTTACCGTCTAATTGTTGACATGTTGAAGATTGTCTATTATCTTGTATTCCATCATAAAACCAATAAGGTTTATTAGCTTTATTTTCCATATTTTTTTCATACTCTCCTACAGAGTAAAATGTACTCATATTAGTTCTATATATATTTGCACTATACCATCCCTCGTTCCCCAACCCTGCTTTATCTGCTACATTTTCAATATCTTTTTTCCATTCTTTAAATGTTCCCCCAGTTTCAACGCTTTTTTGTAAACTGGATAAAACTTTTTCAGTTGCTTTTATATCTGTAGATTTTTTAATCCAAAATACATTATCCTTTAGTTTTTCTTGTTTACTATCAATAGAATTAAAAAGTACAGGTTTCTTTGACATTGCATAACTTATTGCTTCACTAAATTTTATTTTAAAAGGATTTATTTCCGATTCAAACTCTATTGTTTTTTCTATCCCAATTTCTGAAATAAGTTGAACTATAAACGAATGTTCCTCAAAATCATCAAAATTAAAATTTATAGGTTTTATATTATTTTCATCTAATTCTGTTATATATTTTTTTGTTTGTTCGTAAAGACTATTTTGAAATTTTTTCATAAAAGCTTCTTCTGCTTTTTTTAAAATATTGATTTTAAATGCTCTTTCACTTTCTAATAAATCATTTAGATTTTTTTTTTTAGAAAATTCAATTGAATTTAATTCTTCAACTAAATATTTCTTATCTATACCTAATGACTCTGAAATAAAATCTAAATTTGCTTTATATCCTGTTTCTTTTAATTTTAAAAAATTATCTAGTTTAAAACTTTTTACTTCCTCTTCTTTTTTTTCTATTTCCAATTGAATATTTATATTGTTTGGTGGAGATAATTTAAAATAAAATTCAGAATAATCTTCTCCTTTTATAACCATCAAGCTTTTAAATAGATTTCCTAAGCTATCAGATATAAAGGAACAACATTCTTCCACTACTTGTGTCTCTGCGTCCATATGAATCGTCCCTAAAGCTTGTGTTCCTTTTTCTCCTGCATCCATTGTAAGGGTTGAGCCTAGAATATTTTGCATTATTTTTACTTTTTCTATTTTTTCTAATTTTGTATAAATCTCTGGATCTAAATCTGATAATTTTATTAATTGCAAATTATCTTTCAAATTAGAGCCATTTGAACCACCAAAATTTTCAATGGGAATACCTATTACATTTCCACCTTTAGCTTCTTTTATAGCTTCTGCTCTTTGTCTAGTTTCCTTTTCATCTTCTCCTGCCTCAAAAGGAAACATCACTATTACATCTCCATATTTTTTAGAAATGCCTCTCAGTTGATTTTTAAATAATTCTTTATCTAAAAAGCTTGCGTTACAAGATTCTAATATACTTTGCCCTGTAATTTTCGAAGGTGTCCATTCATGAATGCACAATAAGAACTTATCATAAGTTATTTCTATGACTTTATCTCCTATTTTTAATTCCCATTTTTTTTCTTTATCATTATATGATACATTTTTATGAGGAATTGGAATCAATGAATCAATTTCATAATTTTCATTGTATATAATTTCAAAACAAGAAAAACCATATAATCTAGCTTTTAACATAAAATTAAAAATTCTATTAAATTTTATATTTTTAAATAATAACTGTATTTCCTCAAGTTTATTTTTTAATTTTTCATTATCTGTTTCGATTGTGTATTCTCTTCCGGCTACCGCTCTACTTATTTTATTTAAAGCACTATTTATATCAATATCTTTAATTATTTTTTCTATGCTCTCTATATCTAGTTCAGATTTTATCTGTGGTAACTCTTTAAATAAATTTAGTGTATCCGATTCTATGCTAGTTTTATTTTTTTTATTCATTCCTTTACACTCCTATAGCTCTAGATTTACTTCTTTTCTTTAACGGTATATATTTCCTATAACTCAAGGCATATCTCATTGTATCAATAGTGTGTGGGTCTATATTGTATTCTCCTGGAATAATGTTGTCCCATTTATTTTTTTTCCAAACTGTTTCCTCTACCTCTAGTTTTGTATTAGGACATCTATCTCTATCTATTACTATTCTTGAAAAATTTCTAAGTTGTTGTTCTCCATGTTCTATTCCTAAACTCTTATCACAAGGGTGTATTCTGTATCCCTCTTGATAAAAGTCTGCGTTTGTTTGAGCTGCAGCATTATCTGCATAAATAATAACTCTTCCTTCTTTCATAGGTTCTAGTCCTATTACTAATTCCTTAGTAGTTAGTTTACGATTGTAATATTCCCAATAAATATATAATTCATTTAATGTTTCATTTATGGCCATCTTTAGTCCAACTGTATATGAAGTAGAATATCCCCAGTCAATTCCTCTGTATTGACATTCTTTTCCTAGTTTATTTTCTACATATTTTTCATAAATTTGGCTTTCATAAACTGCATTATGAAGTACTAAATCTCCATCTGCTCCAAATTTCCCCTCACAAGCTATTCTTTTTATTCTAGGGTCTTTTTCACTTTCGAGCTCATATACGAAGCTTGCAGGTAGAAAAGGATTATCTTTATATGTGGAATGATGGATTTTTATTATTATCTCATCAATAGTTCCATTATCTAGTTTTATAAATTCCTTTTTTTCTAAAGTACGTTTTTTATATAGTTCTTCCTCATCAAAATTAAAACCATTTTTAGTAAAAAACATTTGATATACTGAACTACCTCTTGATATAGGATTGCACATAAGAACCATATGCTTTTTTATATTCGATACCCTCAACCTTTTTCTTAATTCTTTTAAATCGTTCAATGTTAATTCATCTGCTTCTTCTACAATTATATAATCTATATTTTTAATAGATTTTATTTTTCTAAAATCATCCATTCCTCTAAATATAATTTTTGAATTATTTCTCGTATTAGTTGCTTCCAACGGGGATTTTATAAACTTCCAGTCATTTAGCATACCTACCAAATCCAAACCCTCTTTAAGGTCCTCATAACAACTTTCTTTTATTGTTGCAAATACCTTTCTTACAACCATAATTTTTCTTTTTTCCTGTGTTGCTTTTAATGCAGTTTTTAAAAATCCTGTAAAACTTTTTCCCGAACCATAACCACCTATCATTAGAAAAATATCAAATTTCTCATCTTTTAACACATTATAAAAATGTCTTCTTATCTTCATTTTATTTATCATCTTCAACCTCAATAATAAGCTTTCGTGAACTATCTTCTTCTATATCTGTTTTTAAATCTAATCCTTTAAACTTAGTTAAAAAATCTAATGATTTTTCCCTATTTTCTAATTCAACAATTATATCTCTTCCAAATTCAGTATCTTTAATTTTTATTTTTTTTAACAAAGTTCCGTCTACTTCTGATAATTTTTTCAAGCTTCCATTGTCATTTAAAAAATCTGTCATGTCACTAAATGCTATTTGTGCATGTCTAATAAGTATTTTATTAGAGTCTAGCAATAGCTCATTAAATTGTAACTCTTTTAATTCATTTAATAATGCTTTAACATTAGTATTTTTTAGTAATCTATGTCCATCAACAAAGGCACCTGACTTACTATACCCTGCTTTTAAAGCTGCTTGAGTTGCATTAAAATTTTGAATATAATATACACAAAAAAGCTTTTGTCTAGCATTCAAATCAGAGTTATCCACTTTTTTATAAAAGTTTTTATTTATAGTCTTCTCATTTTTTTTCTTGGTGACATTTGAGGTGACATTATTAGTGTCACTATCTTGTTGTTTTTTTTTCCATCTCATAATAGTTCTTTCTGAAGTATTATATTTTTTAGCTAATTCTTTATTTGTTAATTTTAAATCCTCTTTTGATAATTTATCCAACTTATTTTAATCACCTCCAAAATAAAACAGTTATGTCACTATTAAAATTATGTTAGTAGTTTCAACTAACACAAAAGACTAGATAAAATTATTACCTAGTCTTTTGTGTCATACAATTCTATGAAACTCCAATCTTGCTTTTTAAAAATTTCTTCTGAACTCATGACAATCTTTTTAGCAGACATATATATTTGCCTTGCATAAGCTTCTTTGTTCTTTTGATTTTTACCACCTATTTCTAATTCATCTACTATATCTCTATATCTACATCCATTCTCTTTCAATAAAAAGACTTCTTTCTGAAGTTTGGACATTTTTAATTCCATCAGAATCAAATTGTTATGTCTTATAAGTCTTCTCATTAATAATATAGAAACCTTAGTGGGGTTCTTATTTAATAAAAAATTATCTGGTCTCAAATTTTCAATTACATTAGGTTTTAGTAATAATTCCATTCAAATCACCCTCACTTTTTCCAATTAAATTAAATCATCAAAAATTTTTTTATAATTAAATATTCTTTTCCAAAAACTTAAATTCTTTAGAATTAAAAGAATAAACTCATTTTCAACTTCAATGTCATGATATTTTTTAGTAAATTTTCTTTCTAGATTATTTATTTCAGAATTTCTCATATTTTGTTTATTTATGAGTTCATCTTCTAAAATTTTTATTTTCTCAATATATGACTCACTATACAAACCACTATGAATATCTTCATTTTTAATCAACGAGACTAAATATTCTACACAACTTTTTTTACTTCTTAACTCTCTAAATGATTTATTTTTTATTTTTAGTTCTACCTCTATTTCTCTGATTATTTTTCTTAAAATTAATGTTTCTTTCCCCATTTTTCCACTCATATATTTCTAACCTCCTTAAATCGATTTTAAGCTATCAAACATATCAACTTGATAACTTATTCAACAAAACTATTTAAACTCTCAAATGAACCCTCTAATCAATCCTTGAATATGTTTAATTGTTTATTTATACTTCTGATATTGTGATTATAGTCTTGTTTTCCCCGCAAGCTATATTTTTAATTAATTTTAGTTCAATTATTTGGCAATCATCATCAAAGATTATTTTATTCATACTATCTTGAAGAGCTTTTTGGTAATTATCTATATCTCTTCTTCTCTTATCTTTAAAAAATAATTCTACTTTCATTTTTATATTTCCTTTGAAAGGTTCATCTTCAAGGAATTCTTTCTTAAAAATATTTATGCAAGCTTTTTTAAATTCTTGACCTTTTTTTGAAATATGCATGTGGTGTCCGCTTCTGCGGTAGTATGTGTTAGTGCTCGGTGGAACGAAAGGTAATATTATTACATACTCAATCATTTGTTTTCTCCTTGTATTTAGTCTCTAAGTAATAATCTAATTTCTCTATATGAAGTTGCATATCATCTTCTGTAGATCCTAAGTTGTTTAATAAGTTATAAGTTGCAGTCATTAAATCTAAAGCTTCACCAAATTATAGCTTTCTTATCTGAAGTCTCATAAAATTCATGTTCAATTTCTTTAAACTCTTCAAACAATTTGTTTATTTGTGCTTGAGTTGTTACATTTTTTGCTAATTTTGTATAATTTTTAATTCTATTTAAATCCATTTTATTTCTCCTTTTACTTAATTTTATTGCATTAACATTGATATGAAATCATCTTTATTTATTTTTCTTTTGCTTTCACCTGTTAATTTAACCGGAAAACACATTTCTTTTATTCTGTCTTTTATCCTGTCCTTCCCATCTATACTGAAATTTTTAGTTATTTCACAATTGTTATTTTCTTGATAATCTAAATTCGTTGTTATTATCATGGGTTTTCCTGTTCTGTATCTTGTGTCTATTAACGCAAACACTTTACTTATTGCCCAATCAGTTTTGTGTTCGCTTCCAAAGTCATCTAAAACTAATAAATCACATTGTTTGACATGTTTTAATATATCTGCTTCTGCTTCTCCCCATTCTTTTTTAAGTTTTGATAAATAAGAACTCAAGCTTAAAGCTAATACTGTTTTACCTTTATCCATTAAAAAGTTTGATATGCATGCACTAGCAAAAGTTTTTCCTGTTCCAGGGTTACCGTAAAATATAATTCCGGTTTCAATATTTTTATCTGTAAATTTTTCCGCATATTTTTTTGCTATTATCATAGCTGTTTCTTCCATATCTGCATTTATGAAACTAGCTTCTTTAAATTTATTATCTACAACTGAAATATTTAAATATTTTTTTATTCTATTTTCTATTCTTTCTTTTTCTAATTTTAACTCTTGAGCTTCAAATTCTTCTTGCTGTTTTTTCTTGTAACATTCACAACTGGGAATAAATCTAATTTTTTCTATTAAATTCTTAGGCATAAAATAAATTATGTTTTTATTTTCTTTGTATTCTTCCCCACATAATTCACACTTTTTCATTTAGAGCCCCCATTTTTTTAATAATTCTTCAGTTCCTGCATCACTATATTTAGTTTCTACAAATTCTTTAGTTTTAACTTTATCTGATTTTATTTTTTCTTTAAAGCTTCCGTTCAATGATTTTTTGAGATTATCTAATTTGAAAATTGAATTAATACTTAAATTATTTTTCACAAATTCAGATTTACTCATATTCTCTAAAGCTTTAAATAGTTCTTTAGCACCAAGAATATTATAAACTTCCATTATTACATAGTTACTAGGAGCATGGCTATATGCTGGTAATCTTAAAGCTTCATACTTATTCAAAATCTGCTTTATTAGTTGTGGTGTGTTTTCATCTTTTGAATTATTGCAAGTTTTTGGAATTTTTTCCTTGTGTGTATTATTATTATTTATATTATTATTACTTGTAATATTATCCTCAACGTTTTCGTTGATAGGGTAACAATCTTTTTGTTGATACCCCCCACAATCTTTTGGTTGATAGGTAGCAACATTTACATTGATAGGGTTACCGTCTATAAATACTCTTCTTTCTTCAATTTCTTTGCTATTTTTCTTGTAGATTAATTTTATAGAGATATACCCTTTTTTAGCTAAATTATTAATCCAAATTCCTACAGTATTTTTATGAACTTCATAAAGTTCTGCAAAGTAACTATTCTTTGCATGGCAATATCCTTTAGAATTAGATAAAGCTGTAATTTCCGTGTACATTATTTTTTCCATAGGTTTCAGAGATTTATCGTATCTTATTTTTGCTGGTAAAATTCCATAATAATTAGGTGTTTCCATTTGTTCCTCCTTTTGGAGTTGCGTGGTGAGCACTCCTTATTTTATAAATTCATATCTACTCTCAATTCTTTCATCAATCACAGTAGATAGCTGAAAGGCTCACCACGGCTTTTTTGAGAGTAGGTATTAAACTAT
>JBOFUX010000044.1:0-9659 GCA_051652785.1 Fusobacteriaceae bacterium
AGGAAGATATTATAGGTGGAATAGATACAGCAACACTAGAAGCTAAAGGCTTAGAAGTGCTTGGAAGCATATTCCAAAAGTATTCTATGATACCTAGCTTAGTAATAGTTCCTGGCTTTTCTCATGAACCGGATGTTAGAGCTATATTAGATACAAAATCTAGTAAAATTGGTGGTAAGTGGGGGGCAATGTCAATTGTTGATTTGCCAAGTGAATTAAAATATGGCGAATTAATAGAATATAAAAAAGAAAAAAACTTCATAGATGAAGACCAAATTTTAACTTATGGAATGGGAAGAATAGGAGAGGATTTTATTCCACAAGATATTCTTTTAGCTGCACTTATGAGTGCAACAGATTTTACAAATGATGGAATTCCATTTGAATCACCTTCAAACAAAAATATAAAAGTTGAAGGGATAAGTTGGAATAATGGAGAAAAGTTTGTAGAGTTAAATTTAGATGAAAACCAAGCTAACCTACTAAACGAAAACGGAATAGTAACAATAATAAAAAGACCGAACGGAACGGTTGCGTGGGGTAATAGAACCTCTGCACAGCAACCAGGAGGGATAACAGATGCAAAAGACCTCTTTATACCAGCTAAAAGAATGTTTAAATATATTGCGAACACTATAATGCTTAATACAGAAGCAGATGTAGATAGACCTATGACTTTTTCAAAAGCTGAAAATATAAAAATGAAATTAAATATGTTTTTAAATGGTTTAACTTCAGAAGGTAAATTACTAGGTGGAAGAGTAGAGTTTTTAGAAAGTGAAAATCCTCTTGTAGATATTACAAATGGGAGATTTAAATGGCACATATATCTAGGGATAGTAATGCCAGGAGAATCACTAGAATATATTCTAGAATATGATACTAATTATGCAACAGGATTTTTTAATTAACTAGGAGGTGTAAGATGTCATTTTTATCAAGTACAATTGTAGATGCTATTGTAAAGCTCGAGGGTTCAGAAGAACTAGTTGGAGTAGCAACAGTAACATTACCAGATATAGAAGGTAAAACAGAGGAAATGAGTGGTTTAGGAGTAGGAAACTTTGAGGAAGTAGTAACGGGGTTATATAACTCCATGTCACTTACTTTAAAATTCAGAGGAATGGCAAAAAACAATATAAAAACAAAAGGCAAGTCTGTAGGACTTGTGATAACAGCGGCAATTCAAGGCAGAGATAAACAAAATCATGAAGCTATAACACAAAAAGTCCTGATAACAGTAAAAGGTACAATAAAATCATCTAAAGAAGGAGAAATATCAAAAGGTGGAAAAATTGAACCTGAACGAACTCTATCACTAACTTATTACAAGCTAGAAGTGGATGGTGATGTTCATTATGAAATAGATGTATTCAATCAAATAGCAGTAATAGATGGAGAAAACATTTTAGAAGCTGTAAACAGTATTTTAGGAAGATAAAATTATTAGGAGGAACAAAATGAAAAAAGTATTAACACACGAGGAAGAATTAGAAATAGCAGAAAATAAATTAGGCTTAAAAAGTTCAGGAAATAATGATTTAGAAGATAACAGTGAGGAAGAAATAACAAAAATAACATTATCTAACGGAGATGAAATAACTTTTAATGTAGGATATATCACAGGTAGAGATATTTTGAGAATAAAAGACGACTATTTCAGATTAAGAAAAAGAAAGGCTGGAATGTTCGCAGAACTAGATGATTATTATTACACACTAGTAGCTGCTTCAATAACTAATCAAAGAGCTAGTTATTTCTTAGATTTAAAAGCCAAAGATTTTAATGAGGTAATGGTTTTTGTGAAAGGTTTTTTGACGCAAGACTAGGAAGTGACCATGAAAAATATATAACAGAATTAATAGATATGTTAGCCCCAAGGATAAACAATTTTTGGGGCTTAAACTTAAATATATCTTATGAAACATTATATAATTCAAAACTTTCTAGACTAGAAGACTTAATAAACATGAGCAATGAATATTATGAAAAAAATAAATAAAAAACAAAATAAATAAAAAAGAAAACAAATTCAAAGATATTAGGGGGTGAAAATGGCATCTAAGTATATGGATTTAGTAATGAAATTATCAGCTAGGGTGGACAAACAACTACCCACTTCATTAAGAAATGTGTCCAAAGAAATGAGTTTATTAAATAAGCAACAAAAAGAAATAAAAGCATCTCAAAAAGCTGGAGATAATCATAATAATTTGAAAAAAAAGTTAGGAGAAAACATAGCTTTATATAGAGCGAATAGAAATGAGTTAAGAATGCTAAAAGAAGCAAAAGACTCTGGACTGAGCTTAACTAAAAAAGAAGAAGCTAGGTATAGTAGTTTAAGCAAAAGTGTTAATAATTTAAATAAAAAAATGGGCGACCAAAAAAATGCTTACAGAAGTTCAAAAATGGAGCTTCAAAAGCTTAAAATTCCATTGGATAAATTAGATGGGCAGTATAAGAAAAATACTAAAAGTTTAGTTATACTAAACAGACAACTAGCTGTAAACTCTCGAATGAGTAAAATCAAGTCGGCTGTAGGCGGTGCAGTTGGTGGAGCAGTAAAGAAAGTAGGTAAGGTAGCAGCAGTAGGAGCAGTAGCCGGAACAATAGCTCTTAGCTATGGAGCAGTTCAGTCTGCAAAAGCCTATTCAGATTTCAACGGACAAATGAAAAGGGTTCAGGCAATTTCAAATGCTTCAACAGAAGATTTTAACATTTTAGAAAAGGCAGCGATGAAATTTGGTGCTACTACCTCTTTTACAAGTATTCAATCAGCACAGGCTATGGAGAAAATGGCTTTAGCGGGATTTAGCACAAAACAAATACTAGAAGGGATGCCTGGAGTATTAGATTTAGCAGCAGCATCAGGAACAGATTTAGCACTTGTTTCAGACATAATAACAGATAACTTAATACCTTTTAATATGACAGCTAAAGATACAGGACGTTTTGCTGATGTATTAGCGTATACAATGAGTAAAACCAATGTAGATGTAGATATGTTGGGAGAATCATTTAAATACGCATCAGGTGGAGCTGGTGCTTTAGGTGTTAGTTTAGAAGAAACTTCTTCAGTTTTAGGACTAATGGGAGACCAAGCAATTAAAAGTGGTCAAGCAGGAAGAGGATTAAATGAGGTATTTACAAATTTAGCTAAAAAATCAGGAGCTTTAAAAGGAATAAAGATTAAAGTAACGACAGATAAAGGTGATTTTGTAGGCATAGCTGAAACTGTAAAACAATTTGAAAAAAAAATGGAAAACATGGGAAAAGTAGAAAGAGTAGCCTTTCTAAATGATGTTTTAGGAAAACAAGGTGCATTATCTTTTGGAAAACTGCTAACAGCTCAAAAAACAATTAACGGAGTAACTTATAAAGGAGCAGCAGCGGTTGAACGAATGATAGAAGAAACAACAGTAGAAAGTGTTAATTCCGCTAGTAAAATGAGAGATACAATGCTTGAAGGAGCTAATGGAACTAAAATTTTATTCTTATCAGCTATGGATGGTATGAAGATAGCAATAGGAAAAAAGATGTTATCAGAAAATGTGTTAAAACAAGTACAAAAAGTAACGCTTTATATATCAGAGCTTGCTAATGTTATAAACGGAACATTCTCAGATGAACCAGTCAATATATTTTGGCAGGAAGTTATTGGGAGTGCTAAAAGTTTTATTAATTCTTTCAAAGAAGCCTTAGCTCCTGGATTAGAAGCAATTAAAACTATATTCCCAAGTGACGGCAATTTTTTACAAGGTTTCATAAAAGGATTAATGAAATTAGTCATCACTGCAACAAAAGTAGTATCAACACTACTTAAAGTTTTTACTCCTGTTATAAATTTTATAACTAAGATACTGGGAAAAATTGGAGTAGATAATATTCTAATATTTATAGGAGCATTTATGGCAATTGGAAAAATAATAACTATAGTTGCAACTATAAGTTCTGTAATAGCAACAGTGTCAACTTTAGGTGGAATTCTGGGAACTATCCCAGTTATATTAGGAGTGATAAAAATGGCTATGCTAGCACTTGGTGGACCTATTGTATGGATAGGAGCATTACTTGTAGCAGCAGCATTTATAATTTACAAAAATTTGGATACAGTAAAAGCATTTTTTATAGGAGTGTATGAAAAAGCAAAAGAGATATTCACTAAATTTCCAGAGCTTTTTATATTAATACTAGGACCTATAGGAATGGTAATTGCAGCAGGAATTAGGATATATCAAAACTGGGATGTAATAAAAGCAAAAGCGGTTGAACTAATAAATGCGTTAGTAGGAATATTTACAGGAATAGCTGAAAGCATAAAAGGAACTTTCACAGGAGTAACAGAATTTTTTTCAGGAATTATAACAGGAATAACTACAAAATTTACTGAGATAAAAGAAATGATAAAGCTTCCTACACCACCAAATTGGATGCTAAAAATTGTAGGCATGACAGAAACAGTAGACCCCGTAGTAAAATCTCCAGACGGAAGCCATAGGGGAGGCTTAGGCTATGTACCTTACGATGGATATATAGCTGAGCTTCACAAAGGGGAAAGGGTATTAACGGCAGAGGAGAATAAAGGAAGTTTACTGGCAAGTTTGTCATCTGGAGCAAGCGGTGTTTCTAATACCGTAAACAATACTCAAAGTTCTTCTCCAACTCTTGTGTTTAATCCTGTTATTAATATAACTGGGAATGCAGATACAAGTGTAATAGACTTATTAACAACAAAAATGGAAAGTATGAAAGATGAATTTGAAAAAATGTTAAAGGAGGCTATTTATGAAAAACAAAGAAAGCTACTATAACATTTATATAACAGAAATTAATGATACTTGGGATTTAATAGCTTACAAAGTTTATGGTGATGAATATTTAATGAACAAGATAAAAGAAGCGAATAAAGATTTCATGAAAATTGTTTTATTTCCTGCAGGAGTTCATTTAACAATACCGAAAGTTGAAAAAATATTAAAAGAGGAGTTACCACCATGGCTTTAACAAGAAGAGTTAATGCTATTGTAAAATATGCAGGAAATGATATCACACAAAATTTAGAAGAATACATCTCTAAAATCACTGTAACAGACAATTTTAAAGACCAGATAGATGATGTCAGTATAGCTTTAAGAAATGACACTAATCGTTTTTTAAAGCCTAACTGGGCATTAGATGTTTATGAAGAACTAGATATTTCTATAATCACTGAAAATTGGAAAAAAGAAGATGAAGGAAAAATTGTATATCCAGTTGGAATATACAACATTGATTCTAGAGATTTCTCAAGAAATTCAGTAGGAATAAAAGCATTAGCTATTCCACTAGGAGAAGCTCAAGACCAAACTAATTCTAAGTCTTGGGTTCAAATATCAATGTCAAAACTAGGATTAGAAATTGCAAATAAATATAATTTAGAATTTAAATATATGGTTGATAACGATCCTATCCTAAAAAATGTAAAACAAGAAAAAGAAACAGATTTTTCATTTTTAAAAAAAATAGTAAGTGATGAGGGAGCAATTCTAAAAATTGCGTTTAATAATCTTATTATATTTGATGAAACAAAATTTGAAGAAAAAGCACCAAAATTTAAATTAAGCATAAATGATTTAGATTATAGAATTACAGAAAAAACAAAAGAAATATATGATGCTGCAGAAGTAACATATATAGATCCAAAAACAAACAGAACAGAAAAAGTAATGGTAACAGCAACAACTATAAATAAAATTAAAAGTGCTACTAAAAAAAAATTAACTAATCCTTATGAAAAATATTTTGGAGCGACGGAAACAAAAACAGAGAGTAATCCTTATGGAAAATACTTTGGAGAAGCTGAGAAAAAAACTGCCGAACCCAAAAAAAAGGTGAAACTATACGCTAAAATATTGAAGCTAAATAAGAGAAGTAAAAGTGGAGATTTAGCAGAATTTGCAAGAAAAAAACTAAAAAAAGAAAACACAAAAAGAGTAGAAATTTCATTCTCAATTATTGGCGATATGGGAATATACTCAGGAGATACTTTTGAGTTAACTGAAGCAGGAATATTCAACGGCAAATATCTTGTAAATAAAATAATAAAAAATATACCAGGGTTTAAATTTGAGATAGAGTCGTATTTAGTAGAGAGCTACTACTAAGGAGCAGAGAATGGTTACATCAAAAATAGGATTTGGAGAAATTCACAGTGTTAATGAAAAAAATTATACAGCAGTAGTAAAATTAAATGAGGATGATGGAATACTAACTGGAGATTTACAGATAGTAGCTCCTATTACCTTAAACAACAAAGAATCACAGTTACCAGATGTTGGGACTCCTTGTGTAGTCTTAATGTTTAGTGATGGGAATGAGAGAGGAGTTGTTTTAGGGGGGAGATACTCAGATGAAAACACATGTGATTTGTCTAAAGGAAAGAAAATAATAAATTATCAGAAAAGTAAAATCACTATAAGTGAAACTGGAGTTATAAAAATTGAGGCATTAGAAATGAGTATAAAATCTAAAACAATAAAAATTGACTCAGAGGAAATAAATATAAATTCCAAAAATTTAAAAATAAAATCAGACGAAACAAAAATAACAGGGAAGATAGTATTAGATGGAGAAACTACTGTAAATGGAGACTTAGCATTAAATAAGAATTTATCGACTTCAAGCGGAGTTTCAGTAGATGAATCAGGTCAAATGACAACTGGAAATATAATAAAAGCTAAGGATTTTATAAAGATATGAAGATAATAAAAAACTTAATAGGAGAAGTAAAAGACGGTGTTTTAAATGATTATTTGAACGATATACCTGTCTTAGGCACGTTAGGAAGGCTTGGTGGTTTTGGGGGTATTACATTCAAAGTCGGTCAAAATAAAACTTTAGTTCCTAAAGATTACTCTGTAAGCGTAGGAAATGAGACTATATCGCATTCAAGAATAGGCTCGCCACCAATAACAGAATATACAAATAGAAAGCTAAAAACATTAAATATGGATATAAAATTAATATATACCTTAGCTCCAGTTCAAAGAAATATAAATAAATTAATTGATATGTGTGAATTAGGAGAACACTACACACTTATAGTTGGAAATCAAAAGATTGGAGATCAGCATTTTATAATAAAAAGTTTTAATTATAAAATAACTAAAACTAACGGTGCAGGAGTCCCAATTGTCGCAGAATGTTCACTGCAGTTTGAAGAGTATATAAACAACATAGAAAAACGAAGAACAGATAAATTTGTAATAGAAAAAGGTATAAAAAAAATTGCAGATGATGTAGTGAAAGACGCAAATAAAAAAGTGAAAGAAACAATTTCAAAAATAAATGACTGGAGGGAATAATATGATAGTTGATAGTAAAGAAGTACCAAAAATAGAAATATTAAAACAACTATACATACTATTAAACACAGTTCGTGGAGAAGTACCTTTATTCAGAGATTTTGGATTAGATGGAAGAATGGTGGATAAACCAATTACAATGATACAAAACAGTATATTTATAGATTTGGAAAATCAAATAAAAAAATATATACCTGGATTAAAACTCTTAAATATACAGTTGCAAAAAACAGATCATAACTTAAATATAAAATGTGAGGTAGAAATATATGAGTGATGAATTAGTATTAATCAATTCTGATGCGAAAGAAATATTAACTGACGCATTATCGTTTCATGAGGAAATAACAGGTGATAAATTACCTGTAGGATCAGAAATAACTTTCATATACTCAACTGTTGCAGCAGCACTTGCAGCAGCAAAAGCAGAAATGAATGAAGTTGCTTTAGGGAATTATTTGAAATATGCAAAAGGAGATAGATTAGATTTAAAAGGTGATTTATTTGGCATCAGAGGAGATAGATTACCGGCAAATAAAGCAAGAACAACGATACGATGTTATATATCTGATATTATTGATAGAGATATAATTATTCCAATAGGAAGTAGATTTTCTAAAGATGATTTAATTTTTAGAAATGAAAAAATAGGAATAATAAAATCTGGAACACTATTCGCAGACATCGCTGTTGTTTCAGAAAAAGAAGGGGAGTTAGCTCAAATACTAATTGGAGAAATAAAAACTTCAATTGATAGATATGATTATTATCAAAAATGTGAAAATATAACACCTGTTGTAGGTGGAGCAAATATTGAAGATGATGAAAGATATAGGGAAAGAATAAGACTGATTCCTGAATCTTTTACAACTGCAGGGTCAGAAGAATCCTATGTTTTTGCAGTTAAAAAATCCTCTTCTTTAGTAACACAAGTGAAAATTAATTCTCCAATTCCTAACGTGATAAATATTTACGTTATTGGAGAAAGTATAGAAAAATTATCAGTGGAAGAGAAAAATAAAATACTTTCAGAAGTGAATTCCATAAAAGTGAGACCTTTAGGTGATAAAGTTACTGTTCTAGACCCAACATTTAGAAATTATGAAATTGATGTAGAATATACAACCTATGATAATTCTATAATGAGTAAAAGTATATTAGAAGATACTCTAATAAAAAAATTAAATTTATTTACTTCAAATTTTGAAATAGGGGAAGATTTAAATATACAGGATATTATAAAAATATTTAAAGACGAAGGAGTAAAAAGAGTAAATTTAAAATCATTAGAAGATATAAAAATATCAGAACTTGAAATAGCAAAATGTAATTCTATTTCTCTAAAATATGTATTAGATGAGGTGGAATAATTGAAAACTATTTTCGATAAGAATATATTCAATTTAGCACCCTCGCTATTAAAAAGAAACAATAAAGACATACTTTTGGTAATTGATAGTTTGTACCAAAAGCATATAGCAAATAATATAAAAAAACTAGTTCTTATGGATCGGATAAAAGAATTAGAAAATTTTGAAATAGATTTATTAGCAATAGAATTACATGTAGATTTTTATGAGATTACATTAGATTTAGAAGAAAAAAGAAATTTAGTGAAAAAAACTTTAGAACTGCATATGGGAAAAGGAACTAGAGAATCAGTTCAAGATGTTTTAGATATCTTTTTTTCAGAATCAAATATAATAGAATGGTTTGAATATGGTGGGAAAAACGGAACATTCAAAATTCAAATATCAGATTCAAATGCAGATCACAATAAAACTAAAAGAATTATAAATATGATTAATACATATAAAAGAGCAAGTCAACATTTAGAAACTTTAGAATTTGTAGAAATAAACTCTACAAATATAACAATATTTGGAATAAATTTTAATTTTTCCCATAAATTAGATAAGAGAAAATATAGAAAAGAACGTAAAGATGTTGGAGAAAACAAATATTTTTCTAGCAATTATTCGAGCACGTATAAAAAGAATATAGGGACGGTGAATTATTGAGAACTGAAGAATTAATTTTTACGAACGCAGGATTAAATTTATTAAAAAAAGCTTTAGCACAAGAAAAAAAAGTTGATTTTACAACAATGAAAATAGGGACAGGAAACAAAAGCACAATAATAGAATATGAAGAACTTACAGACTTAGTAGCTTTTTATATGAATATAGGATTATCTAGTTTAAAAATGACAGATACTGGTCTTATAAAAGCAACGTCATATTTCACTAATAAAGATTTTGTGTCCGAAGTGGTTATAACAGAAGTAGGACTTTTTGGAAAATTGGAAAATGAACC
>JBOFUX010000045.1:0-103020 GCA_051652785.1 Fusobacteriaceae bacterium
AGAAACTTTCTTCTGATATTGGAATCCCTTCAGGAATAAAAGAGTTAGGAGCAAAAGAAGAGGAATTACCTATATTAGCAGGTAATGCTCTTAAAGATGCATGTGGTGCTACTAATCCTAAAGTGGCAACATTAGAAGAAATTATTCAAATATTTAAAAATGCAATGTAATTAGAGAATGAAATCCCAAGTAATTGTAGAATTAAACTACACTTTACTTGGGATTTTTTATAGATAAATTTTATGATGATTAAAAAAAATTTATTCTCACCTGAAACTTTTTTAATTTATTCAAGGGATTGTATCTCTTTAGAGATTCCTTCAATTCTTTTTTAAAATAACATTTAACCATTTTTCATTTTCTGTTCTTCCTTCTCTTACATCATTAGTTATCCATATTTTTTCAAGAGAAAATTCTTTTATAGAAATAGTTTTTTCAAAACTTTTCTCTGTAAAACAAGAAAAATATCTGCCATCTTTTTCATAGTCAATCTCTCCATACTTAAATGAAGCATATCTATCTCACTTTTTTTTATATGTAAAATTGAAGCACATGCCCAAATTCCATTAAATTTATTTTCAAAATTCATCTCTCGCATATCCAAAAGAAGTACTTCTTGCCCTATATAGTTAGTAGCTTTTTTTACTAACTCTTTTGCTATATCAGTTGCTATTACTTGATATTTTAATTTCAAAAAATATTTTGAGTCTCGACCACTTCCACATCCTAAATCTAAAATAATATTCCCTAATGCTAAATATTCTTCAAATATTTTATACTGAACTGACATATCTGCACTAACAGTATCATTAAAAAATTCTTTCGATTTTTTATTATAGTAATCTACATTCATTCTTACTCCTCTTCTTCCATATATTTTCTTTTAAAATAATTTTTACTTCTATATTTTATTCTAATTTTTATTTCTTGAAAAATTTGTGAATTATCTCTAATCTCATTATAGAGTTCTTCATTTAATTTAAATTTTTTATCTTCAAATGAAAAAAAATCATCTGCACTTGTTGTTATAAATTTTATCGGATTATCTAAAGCTAGTTTTTCATACTGTTTAGCAGTTAAGCCTATTTTTATCAAATCTTTTTCATGAAGTTTCTCTGAATAAAAAACTTTAAAGTTATTTGAAATTTCTTTAAGGGTAACCTCTTTTTTCATTTTATTTCCAAATAATGATAATAACAAAGGAATTTTATAGGACTTAGTCATACTTGTTTTTTCTATTAATTCAAAAAAATCCATAACTATTTTTCTCATAAAGTTCATCAAATTCCTTTAAAATAATTTTTATTTTTTCATCTTTAGCATTACCTTTAAAATTATAATTCCACTCTACACCAGTCATTAACGCAGAATGTGAAATGTTAGATGAGCCTATAAACACTTCTGTTATTTCATTATCGTATTTAAATATATATGTTTTTGGATGAAAGGATATATTTTTTTCATTATTAAAAATTTTAGTTCCTTTTAACTCTTTAAGTCTGTACAATGCCACTGGTTCTGTAACTCCCATATAATCACTTGTTAGTATTTTTATTTTAGTTCCTTTTAGTTCAGCATTTTTAATACTCTTAACAATATTAGTAGTCTAAAAAAGCGTGTATTTTGGTAGTGTACAATATTTGTAGGCAAAAAAAAGAAGAGAATTTTCCCTAATATGATATAATATTTTTACAGAAACCACATCAAAAGGAGAATAACATTAGATTCAGAGTTATATGTTTTTTTATGTTTGTCATATTTTAATAAATTACATATAAATTCTCTAAAACTTATCCCCTCTTTTTCTAAAATTTCTTTAAAAAACATTACAATATGAACTTTCAATTCTGTTTCATAAAGTAAAACACCTTCTCTAATTCTATTTTCAAACTTTAATAATTCATTATATTTTTTCTCGAGAACTCTATAATCTGTTTTAAAAAAATATTGATGATTAAAAATATTTTTATTTTGTTTTTTTCCACTAGAAAATAAATATTTTAAAGATATTATATTTAAATAATTATATTTTGTAAAAAATATTTCAGCTCTTTTTTCTTCATTGTGTGAGCTAAAATTTATATTTTTATTTTTTAAATGTTCTATTTGTTCTTTTATTAATAGTACACTCTTTTTCATCTATTTTTACTCCTATTTTTTATTTAAAATAATCTAACTTTATTATAGCATGAATTCATTTGATTATTCGATTTTATGATTTAATTACTTTTACTTTATTTCTCTCTATCATTTTCCCTTTCTTTTTGCTATAATTAAATTACAACATTAGTAGAGGAGGATTTTTATGAAAGATAAAATTTTTGTTATGTTAGGTACTGGGTTTGAACTTATTGAAGCAATGGCTCCAGTAGATGTTTTAAGAAGAGCTGGGTTAAATGTTATAACGGTTTCAACTGCTGACAATGCTTCAGTGGAGGTTGAATCTGCACAAAAAGTTACAGTTTTAGCTGATATTAATATAAAGGATATGAATTCTGAAGAGGGAGTTATGGTTGTTATTCCTGGTGGATTCCCTGGCTATGTAAATTTAAGAGAAAACACTAAAGTCGTAGAAATTGTCAAAAACTATTTAAGCTCAAATAAATTAGTTGGTGCTATATGTGGTGGACCTACAGTTTTAGGAGTAAATGGATTAATAAATGATTATTCTTTTGTTTGCCATTCTTCTGTTAAAAACGAAATGTCTAGTAATAAATATCAACAACAAGATGTTGTTATTGATAGAAATTTAATTACATCTCCAGGTGCTGGAAAATCTATAGAATTTGGTCTTGCTTTAGCTAGTAAATTTGTAGATAAAGATGTTATAGAAAAAATTAAAAAAGGTATGGAACTTATATAAGTTCTGTACCTTTTTTTTTACTATTTTGTTTTATTTATATTAAACACTATTCCTAAAGATATAAATATTGTTATAAGGGAACTTCCTCCAAAACTCATTATAGGCATTGGTATTCCAAATACAGGAAGTAATCCTATTGCTACAGACATATTTATTAAAAATTGAATAAATATATATCCCGCTATTCCTATTGAGAGATATTTTCCAAAAAAATTATCACAATCTGAAGAACTATTTTTTATTAAATTAAATAGTGACCAAAATAATAAAATAATTACAAGAACTCCTATAAATCCAAATTCCTCTCCAAAAGAAGCAAATATGAAATCTGTGTGTATTTCTGGAAGATAACTGTATTTTTGAATTCCATTTCCATATCCAACTCCAAAAATTTTTCCACTTCCAACTCCAATAAGAGATTGTCCTACTTGATACCCTTTGTCATTATCATATTGATTATTTATTAGCCCATTTAAAAAACTTTTAATCCTCAATATCTTGTAACCAGAACCCCCTAACTCATCCATTCCTTTTAAGTAAATATATCCCATCAAAGAAGAGAGACCAGTTAAAATTATAGTAGATATTATAAATATCCACTTTCCTGCTACTTTAGACATGAAAATCATAAAAAGAAAAATTGTCCCATAATGAATTAAAGTTCCTAAATCATTTTGCAACATAATTAAAATAGAAAATATTATTGGAATAATAATATTATTCAAAATTAATTTACTATTTTTCTCTCCCTCTTTTTCTGAAATCGCAAGTCTGTGAGAAATAAGAATTATGAAAAATATTTTAAAAATTTCTGCTGGTTGAACACTTATAGAACCAACTCTAATCCATCCTATAGCTCCATTTATTCTTGGTACAATTCTTGGTAGTAAATTAGCCATTAAAGGCATACTTCCTAAAACACAAAAAGAGGCGAGAAATAAAAACAAATTCATTTTATTTTTTTTATATATTTTATAATTAATATTTGAAAATAAAAAAAATAAAATAGAAGAAATAATAAAATAAAAAATATGAGAATTTAGATACCTATTTTTCATTCCTATATTATAAACACTAGCGCTATATATATTCATTATACTAATAACTGATAATATTATAACTATTACCAATATTTTTCTTTTTCTACTTTCTTTTCTATTTTTTTTATTCTCATTATCTTTCTCTTTTTGAATGGCATTTCTTTCTAAATAAATATTTTTACTTTCTATTTTATCCATATTCTTCCTTTTTAATTTTTTCCTTTTTAATTTTCTAATTTTCTAATTTTTAATTTTCTAATTTTTAATTTTTACTATATAAGTATTTTTATCTTTTTTTTCTAATTTACCTTCTTTTATATACTGAGATAATACTCTTGATAAAGAAGGTCTTTCTACTAGAAAAATAGCAGCTAATTTTGTTAATGAAATCTCCATTTTAAAAATAGCTCCTATTCTCTTTTCTTCTATATAATTATTAAGTTTTTCTCTTATTGTTTTCTTATTTATTGTACTAGAGAGTTTTGAAGATATATGTTCAATTTTCTTACTGGATATTTTCAAAAAATTTTTCATTAATTTTTCTTTAGAATATATAATTTTAAAAAATTTTTCTTTTTCTATATATAGTACTTCTGTATCAGTAGCTGCTATAACATCTACTGGAAGATAATTTTTCTCAGAAAATATAAAAGCTGGTGCTACCATACTGCCTTCTTTTATTTTATCCATAGTCATAATTTTACCTTCTTCTCTTATCATCTCTGTCTTTAGACTACCTTTTATACAAAATACAGCATTTTTTAATATATCACCTGCAAATAAAAAATACTCCCCTTCTTTTATTTGTTTTGTATAAATATCTTCTTTAATAAATAATGTTTCTATTTCATTTGTAGTCAAATTTTCAAATAGTTTACATTTTCTTATTTTTTTTATAATATTCATAGCCCCACCTTACTATTTAATTTTATAAATTTAAATAGTAAGTTATTATATCTTTTTTCTTTTATATTATCAACTTATTTTCTATTAGTACTAAAAAAATAGCTGTTTACATACAGCATTTTTTTATATAATATTACTTTATTACTTAATATTTTTAAGAACAATAGATGTTCCCATTCCTCCACCTATACACAGAGAAGCTAAACCATAGTTTGAATTTCTTTTTTTCATTTCATGAATAAGTGTAACAATTATTCTGGCTCCTGAGGCTCCAATGGGATGTCCTAGAGCTATAGCTCCACCATTAACATTTGTTTTTTCTAAAATTGATTTTTCTGTAATATTATATATTTTTGCTAGTTCTTTTATAACACCTAGGCTTTGTGCTGCAAAAGCTTCGTTTAACTCTATTAAATCCATATCATTTATAGACATTCCTATACTCTTTAAAACTTTATCAATAGCAGGAACAGGACCTAGTCCCATGAGTTCAGGAGCAACACCTGTTTGTGCGTGTCCTATCACCTCTACAAGTGGTTTTAAATTATATTTTTCTACTGCTTCTTCAGAAGCTAACAAGATTATAGCAGCTCCATCATTAACTCCAGATGAATTTCCTGCTGTAACTGTACCATTTATTTTAAATGCAGGTCTAAGCCCACTTAATTTTTCTAAGTTTGTTTTTCTATTGGGGTATTCATCCTCTGAAAACAAGAATATTTCTTTTCCTATTTTTACTTCTAAGGGAAGAATTTCATTTTTAAACTTTCCTGAATCAATAGCTTCTATTGCTTTTTTTTGTGAATAAGCCGCAAATTTATCTTGTTCCTCTCTTGAAATATTATATTTTATAGCTATATTTTCAGCTGTAATTCCCATATGTATCTCTGTAAAAGCATCAGTTAAACCATCTATGATAATATGATCTTTTAAAGATACTTCTCCCATTTTATTCCCAGTTCTTACATTATTTTGTAAATAAGGTGCTAAGGACATTGATTCAATTCCACCTGCAAATACTAATTTTGCTTCCCCTAATTTAATATCATTTACACCTATCATTACTGACTTCATTCCACTACCACAAAGAATATTAACAGAGTATCCAGGTACTTCTACGGGAATTCCAGAATTTATAGATACTTGTCTGCCTACACCCTGCTTTAATCCTGCACTTAGTACATTCCCAATTATAACTTCATCAATATTAGCAGGATTTGCCCCTGTATCAGATAATATATTTTTCACAAGAGTTGCACCTAATTCCACTGGTGAAACTTTACTTAAAGTTCCTAAAAATGAACCTATTGCTGTTCTTTTTGCTGCAACAACATAAATTTTTTTCATTTTTACCTCCTAAATAATATAGAAAATCATAACAATATATTATTCACCCATAATTTTTAAATTTTTAGAAATTATAAGCTTTGCATCTGTAAATTGCTCTATTTCTACTACTGAAGAATGAGGACTTATTTCTGTTAATAAAACTCCGTCTGGTGTTATTTCCATAACACCTTTTTCTGTAACAATCATATTCACCTGGGCTTTTGCTGTAAGTGGTAAAGTACATTTTTTTACTATCTTTATTTGCCCTTTCATTGTATGTTCCATAGCTACTATAACTTTTTTAGCCCCTACGACAAGATCCATAGCTCCACCCATTCCAGGTACCATCTTTCCTGGCACCATCCAATTAGCTAAATTCCCTTTTTCATCTACTTGGAGAGCTCCTAAAACTGTTGCATTTATATGACCCCCTCTTATAATTGAAAATGAAGTAGCAGTATCAAAAAAACACCCTCCCTCAATAAGAGTAACAAATCCTCCACCTGCATTCGTTATCTTATTTGATTCTTCGCCTACACTAGGCACTGGTCCCATTCCTAAAAGCCCATTCTCTGATTGTAAAATTACATTTATATTTTTAGGAATATATGCAGCTACTTCAGTAGGAAGCCCTATTCCTAAATTAACCACATCTCCATCTTTAAATTCTTTAGCCACTCTTCTAGCTATTATCTCTCTTATTTCTTCTTTTGTTAACTCCATATTAGTTTTTCCCTCCCTGGACAATATAGTCTACAAATATTCCTGGTATCACAATTTCATTAGGATTTAATGCTCCTTCTACTATTTCATCTACTTCCACAATTACTACATCTGCTGCAGTTGCCATTATCGTATTAAAATTTCTTGTAGAGCCTTCAAAAGATAAGTTTCCATAAATATCCGCTTTTGTAGCATATATAATTGCTACATCTGCTTTTAAAGGTGTTTCTAAAATAAATTTATGTCCATTAACTTCTATTATTTGTTTTCCTTCTTCAACAGTAGTTCCTATTCCTGTAGGAGTGAGAATTCCACCAAGACCTGCTCCACCTGCTCTTATTTTTTCGGCTAAAGTGCCTTGAGGTATTAATATTACTTCAATCTCTCCATCACGCATTTGTCTTCCTGTTTCTGGATTAAGTCCAATATGAGAAACAATAGCTTTTTTCACTCTTTTATTTACTATTAATTTCCCTTTGTCACTATCTATTAAACTTGTATCATTAGCAATTAAAGTTATATCTTTGATTTCATTTTTTAACATTTCATCAACTAAGTTTTTAACACCTCCTGTTTGCATAAATCCCCCCATCATAATGGACATTCCACTTTTTATATGTTTACCAGCTTCTTTTAATGATACTACTTTCCCCATTACTGTCCTCCTTATAATATTAGTAAAATTACTAAAAAACCCCATGATCGGATTCTCTATTATATGCAGAGATTCTCTTCAATCATGAGGTTATCCAATTATTTATTTAATTTTATTTTTTTTAATTTTTGAATAATTTCAGGTATAACTTTATTTACGTCAGCTACAATTCCTAAGTCTGCAGTTAAAAATATTGGTGCAAACTTATCTTTATTAACAGCTATTATATAATCGGATTCCTCCATCCCAGTTATGTGCTGAATAGCTCCAGAAATTCCAAATGCAAAATAAACTTCTGGTCTTACTGTTTTCCCTGTTTGCCCAACCTGTCTATCATGTGCTATCCAACCTGCATCAACTGCAGCTCTTGAAGCGGAAACTATTGCTTTCATTTCTCCAGCTAACTCATTTAATTTTGCAAAATTTTCTTCTGTTCCTAGTCCTCTTCCACCTGAAACCAATATATTAGATTCTGTTATATCAACTTTCTTTTTTTCTTCTTTTACTATTTTTAATAATTTTACTTTAAATTTTGATTTATCAAAAATCATAGAAAAATTTTCTATTTCACCTATTTTCCCTTCTTTTTTTTCTAATTTTTTCATAACACCAGGTCTCACTGTTGACATTTGCGGTCTATGATCTGGGCATATTATTGTTGCCATTAAATTTCCACCAAAAGCAGGTCTGGTCATAAGAAGTTCTTTATTTTCTCCTATTTCAAGAGAAGTACAATCAGCAGTTAATCCCGTTTCTAATCTTGAAGATATTCTTGGTCCTAAATCTCTTCCTAAAGTAGTTGCTCCTATTAGAAGTATTTCTGGCATTTTTAATTTTATTATAGAAAAAAAAGCTTGTGTATAAGCTTCTGTGTCATAATTTTCAAGTTCAGGGGCATCTATCATAATAACTTTATCTGCACCATTTTCAATTAATTCTTTTGCCAACTCTTTAATATTAAAACCTAAAAGTACAGCTGTCACTTTTTCATTTAATGATTTTGCTAATTCAGAAGCTTTCCCTATTAGTTCAAAAGCTACATTTTCTATTTTTTGATCTCTTTGTTCAGCAAAAAGAAATACTCCTTTATAATCATTTAAATTCATGGTATCTATCTCCCTATTTTAAGATTTTTAAATAATAAATTTTTCTTTAAGTTTGTCTACTATTAATCTTGCCGCTTCTCTAGGATCTGCTTCATGAATTTTTCCTGCTTGTTTAGCCCCTTTAGTAAAAGACTTCTTAACTTTTGTAGGTGAACCTTTTAAACCTAATTTAGTTTCATCAACAGTAATTTTACTTGTATCCCATATTTCAACTTCTCTTGAAAAAGCACTTACTATTCCACTAACGTGCATATATCTTGGTTTATTCGCTTCTGCAAGAACTGTTATAAGACCAGGTGTTGGCATCTCTAGTAAATAATACCCATCTTCTACAGCTCTTTTTACTATAAAAGTATCTTTTCCGTTATATGTAATTTCCTTTGCATAAGAAACTTGTGGTATATCTAAAAACTCAGCAATTTGTGGACCTACTTGAGCGGTGTCTCCATCAATAGCTTGTCTTCCTGCTATAATTAAATCAAATTTTAATTCTCTAATTGCCGCTGATATTGCATGAGAAGTTGCTAAAGTATCTGCTCCTGCAAATTTTTTATCTGTTAATAATATTGCTCTATCAACCCCCATAGCTATAGCCTCTCTAAGTGCTAAATCAGCTTGAGGTGGTCCCATTGTAATAACTGTAATATGTGCACCGTATTCATCTTTCAATTTTAATGCTTCTTCTAACCCCGCTTTATCATCTGGATTAATTATACTTGGTACACCTTCTCTAATCAAGGTTCCAGTTTTAGGATCTAATCTTATTTCCGCTGTATCTGGAACTTGTTTCATACACACCACTATGTTCATCTTATACTCCTCCTAAAAAGATTTCAATCTTATTTCATTATATTTGCTGAAATTACCATTTTTTGGACTTCTGAAGTCCCTTCATAAATTTCAGTTATTTTTGCATCTCTCATCATTCTTTCTACAGGATATTCTCTAGTATATCCATATCCACCGTGTAACTGAACTGCTTTTACAGTTATTTCCATTGCAACTTCTGAGGCAAAAAGTTTAGCTGTTGCAGCTTCTAAAGAATAAGGTTGTTTATTCATCTTTTTCCATGCTGCTCTATATACAAGTAATTTTGACGCCTCTACTTTTGTAAACATATCTGCTATTTGGAACTGGGTATTTTGAAATTTTCCAATAGATTTACCAAATTGTTTTCTTTCATCAACATATTTTATAGTTTCTTCTAATGCTCCTCCAGCTATTCCTAAAGCTTGAGCAGCTATTCCAATTCTTCCACCATCAAGAGTCATCATTGCAATTTTAAATCCTCTTCCCACTGCACCTAAAAGATTTTCTTTCGGTATTCTACAATCTTCAAATATTAATTCACAAGTTGAAGAACCTCTTATTCCTAATTTTTTTTCTTTTTTTCCAACTGAAAATCCTTTAGTTCCATTTTCAACTATAAAAGTTGATATTCCTTTTAATCCTTGTGACTTATCTGTCATGGCAAATATAATATAAACATGAGCATAACCTGCATTTGTAATAAATATTTTAGAACCATTTAAAATCCACTCATTTGTTTCTTCACAAAAATTTGCAAAAGTCTGTTGTCCTGCAGCATCTGTTCCTGCTCCTGCTTCTGTTAAACCAAAAGCTCCTAACCATTCTCCAGTTGCCATTTTAGGTAGATACTTTTGTTTTTGTTCCTCTGTTCCAAACTCTAAAATTGGAGCAACACCAAGTGAAGCATGAGCTGATAAAATAACTCCAGTAGTTCCACAAACTTTTGATAACTCTTCCACTGCCATTGTATACATTATTTGATCTCCACTTGTTCCACCATATTCAGTGGGAATATTTATTCCAAATAATCCTATTTTCGACATTTTTTTTATAGTTTCTGCAGGAAATCTTTCTTCTTCATCAATTTCTGAAGCTAAAGGTTTTACTTCCTTTTCAGCAAATGTAGTTATCATCTGTTTAAATAGCTCTTGAGATTTTGTTAATGTAAAATCCATTTTTTCCTCCTAATTATTAAATTTTTATTTTTATTTTTATTTTTTTTGTAAAAGCGTAGCTTTTCCTGATATTACAACTTTTCCATCTTGATTTATACAAGTTGTACTTACAATTACTCTATTTTTTTCTGAAACTAGTTCAACAATCTCAACTTTTGCTGTAATTGTATCACCTAAAAATACTGGTGCCATAAATTTTAATTCTTGCCCCATATAAATAGCTCCCTCTCCTGGAAGTTTAGTTCCTAAAACAGCAGAAATCAATCCTGTTACTAATATCCCATGTGCAATTCTTTTTTTAAACATAGTTTTAGAGGCATATTCTTCATCTAAATGTACAGGATTTCTATCCATACTAATCTCTGCAAACAAATCCACGTCTCTTGCTGTAATTGTTTTAGTTATAGAATCATTCATCCCTATTTTTAATTCTAAAAATTTCATTATTTTCCTCCAAATTTATATATTTTATAATATAAAATAATTTTATTTAAGTATACTTTTATTTAACCATATGTATTATTAAAAGTCAATTGCTTTTAACTTTACACACTGTAAAAATACATTGATATAACATAACAAATAAGTTTAATTAATGCTTAATTTAATAATATAAAAACAATTTATTTTATTAAGGAAATATGATAATATTCTTTAGAGTAAAAAAATGGAGGCTTTATGAAATTAATAAAATTTAAAAATTTAAAAAATGATGTTTTAGCTGGAGTAACAACATCTCTTGCTATGGTTCCTGAATCAGTAGCATTTGCTTTTGTAGCAGGATTATCTCCTATTGTAGGATTACATTCTTCTTTTGTAATCGGAGTTGTTGCTGCTTTATTTGGAGGGCGTCCAGGAATGATTTCAGGAGCCGCTGGATCTCTAGCTGTTGTATTTGCATCTCTCATCTTAAAACATGGAGTTGAGTATCTTTTTGCAACTGTAGTTTTAATGGGAATTATTCAACTTTTAATTGGATTTTTTAAATGGGGTAAATTTTCAAGAATGATTCCTCATCCTGTAATGCTCGGTTTTGTAAATGGATTAGCTATAGTTATTTTTATAGCACAATTAAACCAATTCAAAGTAAAAGATACTTTGAATAACTTAAACTGGATGCAAGGTTCTCAACTTTTTGTAATGATAGGTTTAGTTTTAATTACAATGTTAATAACTCACTATCTACCAAAATTTACAAAAGCAATCCCCTCTTCTTTAGTGGCTATTATTTTTACAACAATACTTTCATATCTTATTATTAAATTGGGGATAGACATACCAAATGTTAAAGATTTTACTGGTGAAGCTTTAGCGGCAGGATTACCTAAATTTCATATTCCAAATCTTCCTATAAATTTTGAAACGTTAAAGATAATATTTTCTTATGCCACGATAGGAACACTTGTTGGTTTAATTGAATCACTATTAACATTGTCTTTAGTTGATGATTTAACAAATACTAGGGGAAGTAGTAATAGAGAGTGTGTAGGACAAGGAGTCGCTAATTTAGTAAATGGATTTTTCAGCGGTACTGGTGGGTGCGCCATGATTGGACAATCTGTAATCAATGTTACTTCTGGGGGAAGAGGTCGAGTTTCTGGAGTTACTATGGGGCTATCACTTTTAGTTTTTGTTCTTTTTGGATCAAAAGTAATAGAAATTATTCCTTTAGCTGCACTTGTTGGTGTTATGTTTATTGTTGTTATTGAAACTTTTGCTTGGAGTTCAATTAAACTCATGAAGAGAATTCCAAAAAAAGATGCCCTTGTAATAGTTATCGTAACTTTAGTTACAGTTTTTGAAGATTTAGCTGTTGCTGTTATTTTAGGAATTATTATCTCATCTTTAATTTTTGCTTGGGAAAAAGGAAAAAGAATCTCTGCAACTGTTAAATTAATAGACGGCATTAAATACTACAAACTTGACGGACCTCTATTCTTTGGTTCAGCAACTTATTTTAAAGAAATTTTTGACATAAAAAATGATTCTGAAAAAGTGATCATTGACTTTGAAAACTCAAATATTAGGGACCACTCAGCTATTGAAGCATTAAATTCTTTAACTGAAAAATATCTACAAAATGGCAAAACATTATATTTAATTAATTTAAATTCTGAGTCTAAATTAATTTTAAAAAATGCTGAAAATTGTATAAAAATTAATTTTGAAAATAAATAAAGATTTAACACTAAAAAAGAGGGAAAATAGTTAATATACTATCACCCCTCTTTTTTCTTATATCATTCCTAAAAATTTAAATTCTTCTCTGAAATTTACAACATCACCTATAATTATTATTGCAGGGGATACTATTTTCTCTTTCATAGCTATTTCAGCTATAGTTTCTATTGTTCCTACATTAACTCTTTGATTTTCTGTTGCTCCTTTTTCTATTACAGCTACTGGAGTATCAATATTTTTTCCAAATTTAGCAAGACTAGACATTATACTCTTTATATTTTTTATTCCCATTAAAAATACAATTGTCCCATCTAATTTAGCTATAACTTCAAAGTCTAATTCTTTTCTGTCATCTGCTAGATGTCCTGTAAATACATGGAAAGAGTTAGAAACTCCTCTGTGAGTTACAGGAATACCAGCGTACTGTGGAACTGCAATACAAGAACTCACTCCTGGAACTAATTCAAAAAGAATCCCATGTTTATTTAAAGCTTGAATTTCCTCTCCCCCACGACCAAAAACAAAGGAATCACCACCTTTTACTCTCGCTACATTTTTTCCTTCTAGAGCTTTTTTTACAATGGTTTCATTAATTTCTTTTTGAAGAAGACCACCACCAATACTTTCTTTTCCTAGGTATACAAGTTCTGCTGTAGATTTTGCAAATTCAAGTATTCTATCATCTATTAGTCTATCATAAACAATACAATCTGCCTGTTCTATTAATTCTTTTCCCCTAAGTGTTAAAAGTCCAATATTACTAGGACCTGCTCCTATAAAATATACTTTTCCTTTATTCATTTATTTTCTCCTTTATTTTACGGGCTAATTCACTAGCAAGCTTTAACCCCTCATTTATTTTTCCAACTACACTATCTTTATATTCTTTATCTTTATAGAAATAATTTCCAATTAAAATAATCTCTCCATTTATTTCTTCAGCACTACAGCCCATAGGCGTATGACAGCCACCATCAAATATTCTAGAAAACTCTCTTTCTACTAAAACAAGATTTTCAATTTTTTCATTATGAATAGTTTTTAAGATATTTTTAATCTCCTCATCTTTTTCTCTACACTGAATATATAAAGCACCTTGAGCTGGAGCAGGGATAAAAATATTAGGTTGAAAATATTCTGTTATAGATTTTTCTAATCCAACTCTTTTAAGTCCTGCTGCCGCTAAAACAATAGCGTCATACTCTTGATTTTCAAGCTTTTTTAATCTTGTGTGAATATTTCCACGAATTTGTTTTATTTCTAAATCAGCTCTTAAATTCTTAATTCCCATAGTTCTTCTTAAAGAGCTTGTTCCGATTATACTCCCTTCTGGGAGATTCATAAAATTTATATTTTCTCTCGAAACTAAAACATCTCTATTATCTTCTCTTAGAGGAACTGCTCCACATATTAGCCCTTCTGGGGAAACACTAGGCATATCTTTCATAGAATGAACTGCAATATCTATTGTTCTATCCAACAATTCTTGCTCTATCTCTTTAGTAAAAAAACTTTTAAGAGATTTATCACTATTATTCCAATTAGAAACTAAATCTTTATCTCCACTGGTTACAATAATTTTTATTTCACATTGTAAATCTAAATTTTTACTTTCTAATTCTTTTTTTATATACTCACTTTGAGCTACTGCTAATAAACTTCCTCTTGTCCCTATTATTAATTTCTTCATTTATTTACCCTCTATATAATTTAATGACTTATTTACATTTTTCATTTGAGCATCTAATAAATAAGAATACTCCTCCAATAAACTCTCTCTATTTTCTATATTTTCATTATATATATTCCAAATATCATTTAAATTATAAAGAGTTACATTTTCTCTTTCCCCTATTTCACTTTCAATATCTCGTGGTACTGCTAAATCTAAAAATAAATATTTTTTATTTTTATCAAGTACAGTCATTTCTTTATTTTTTATTACATAGTGTGGAGCAGAGGTTATGCTTATAATTATATCATTTTTTACTATCTCTTCCTCTTTATCTGAAAAATCTATAAATTTACTGTTATATTTATCCATTATTTCAATTGTTTTATGAGTAGTTCTATTAGTTATAGATAATTTTTCATGACCCATTTTAGCCAGTATTTTAAGTATCCCTTGTGCTAACTCCCCCACCCCTAAAATAAGAATTTTTTTATCCTTTATATCTCCAACTAAATACTTTAAAAAATTCACTGATATAGCTTCTAAAGAAAGAGCATTTTTACAAATATTACTCTCTGTTCTAAACATTTTTCCAAGAGCTATAGACTTATTAAAAACAATGTTAAGTATCTTTGAGCTACATTTATTTTCTTGAGAATAAAAAAAAGCTTTTTTAGTTTGAGATAAAATTTGGTCCTCGCCTTTTATCACTGAATGAAATCCACAGACAACTTTAAACAAATAATAAACTGCTTCACTTCCTTTTTTATAAAAAATATTTTCAATCTCTGAAAATTCTTCAACAACTACTAATAAATCATCTTCCTTTTGTAGTTCAATATAAAATTCAACTCTCAAACACGTAGAAAGATTTATATATCCTTTTATTTTTTTAGTATCGTAAAGTTCTTGAATAACTTTTTCTGGATTAGCTTTTATAAAGTTTTCTCTCTCTTCCATGTTAACTTCTTTATGAGTTACTCCTAATACAATAAATTTATCCAATTGCACTTTATATCCCTCTCTTTATTTTTATACTAATTTTAGTTATTTTATAATTTTTTTATTTCGTCATATAATTCTATCACAGAATCAAAAGTATAACCATAATTATTTGCATTAGGTTTATCTAAAAAAATCATTTTACACTTAGTTTTGCTGCAAGCCTCTATTTTTTCTTTCTCTCCACCTGCTATTCCAGAATGCTTAGTTACAAAATACTTTATCTTATATTCTTCTATTAAAGCCATATTCATTTTTTTTGAAAATGGTCCTTGAATAGCAACAATATTTTTTGCTAAAATATTTGAATCTCTACATTTTTTTAATACTTCTGCATCTGGAAGTATTCTAAAATAAATATTTTTTAAATTTTTTAAATTTTTAAATTCAGATACAGAATTTCCACCTAAAGTAACTAATATTTTCTCTTCTAAAGTTCCTAAAAATTCTATAAGAGAATTTAGTTCTTTAAAACTAATATGATTTTCATTGTTTTTATATATATTTTTTCTTTCATATCTCATATAATCAATATTTTTTTCCTTTGCTATCCTCACTGCATTTTTAGTAACTTCCACAGCATAAGGATGACTAAAATCTAATATTTTTTCAATTTTATTCTCATTAACAAATATTTCCATCTCTTCATAAGTCATTTTTCCAACTAAAATATTAATTTTATATTCTTCTAAAAGTTTCCCTCCATATTCAGTAGCAACAGTTACGATAGTTTTATCTAGTAACTGTTTTTCCAAAAGTTCTATAAAATCTCTTGAATCCTTTGTGCCACCTACTATCCAAATCATATTTTATAGCCTCTAGGTGTTATCATTTTATTATCATATACATAAGTCTTTGAGTTTCCTATGATAATCACAGTAAACATATCTATTTCATGAGTTAAAAATTCATCTAAATTTGTTAATGTATAGTTTTCTTCTTTTCTTCCTACGTGTCTCAATAGTGCCACTGGGGTTTTAGGTGATTTATGTTTTAGCATAATATCTCTTGCTTCAATTATTTGCTCTACTCTTCCTTTACTTTTAGGATTGTAAAGAGAAATTACAAAATCAGCTTCACTAGCTCTATCTAATCTCTTTATGATTACGTCCCAGTCAGTCATAAGGTCGCTTAAACTTATAGTAGCTGAGTCATGCATAAGTGGCGCTCCTACTAAGGCAGCTCCTGCTACTGAGGATGTTATTCCTGGAATTATATCAACCTGATAACCACTTTCTTTTGCAACTTCCATCATTATACCAGCCATTCCATAAATTCCTGCATCTCCACTACTAATTAGAGCAATACTTTTTCCAGTTTTAGCAATTTCTAGTACTTTTTCACATCTTTCAATCTCTTTTTTCATTCCTGAAGAATAAAATTCTTTCTCTTTAAATTCATCTTTAACTAAATCTATATATGTAGAATATCCTGCAATAACCTCTACATTTTTTAAAATTTTATATGCTCTTCTAGATATATCTTCCATACTACCTGGTCCTATCCCTATTACATATATCTTTTTTTCATTCTTCATTGATTTTCTCCTCATATATTGAAATTGTAACACCATTTTTTTTGTATTTTTGAACTAAAAACTCTCCATTTTGATTTGAACTTAATAGTGCACAAGGTTCTGATACACTTCCTACACCTATAGTTTTTCTTACAAAATCTGATCCTAGAAATTTATTATCCACAGTTTTAATTTTTTCTCTATCTATTACAATAAGTTCACAATTTAAAAATTTAGTAACTTCTAAAAGACCGATTTCATCTTTTTTTACATCTACAGTGGCAATATGTTTTATACTTTTTAAAGAGATGTTACTTATTTTTAAAATTTCGTTAATTCCATCTAATATTATTTCTTTGCTTATTCCTTTTTTACACCCTATTCCTAATATTATATTTTTGGGGTATATTTGAGTTATTTTTATATCTTCACGGTTTGAAACTAGAATTAAACCATCAACTGAGCCATTTTTTATAATATTTTTAGGAAGAAGTATAGATACTTTTTTTCCATCTACTATATAGCTTGTAACCTCTTTAGCTGTTTTTAAAGATTTTAATTGTCCATTTAATTTTTCAGCTAAAGTGTCCACAGCAATTTTTCCTGTTATATCTGTCGAAGTTGTTATAATCGGTGTTATCTTTAATTTTTCACTTATTTTTTGGGTTAGCTCATTAGCTCTACCCAAATGCCCTGATACAAGAGATATAGCAAAATTTATATTTTCATCTATAACTATAATAGCGGGGTCCACATCTTTATTTTTTAACATACATGATATTTTTCTTACAACAATTCCTGTTGCCATAACAAAAATATGAGCATCATATTTTAAAAATTTATCCTCTAATTCTATAGTAAAATTTTCAATTTCAATAGTTTTTTCCACATTAAATTTTTTCAAAGTAAAAATATCTACTGGAATAACTTCCTTTATTTTTTTACTATTTTCTCCTGCCCTTCTTGTAACTGTCCAAACGGCTATTTTCATATTTTAAATTCCTTTTCTATACTCATGTGTAAAATGTTTATCATAAAGTTTAGATTTTTCATATTTATCCCCTATGAAATCCCCTACTAAAATTTGAGCTGTTTTTTTTATACCTGCTTTTTTAACAAGTTCTTCAACTGTATCTAATGTTGCATATAATATACTTTGATCTGCCCAAGTAGCTTTTTCTACTATGGCAACTGGAGTTTCTCTAGGATAATGTTTTGTAAGTTTTTCAACTACATCTCCTATCATATGAACAGATAAAAATATTGCCATGGAGGCTCTATGAGATGCCAGTTTATCTAACGATTCTTCTTCAGGAACTGGTGTTCTTCCTTCAAGCCTTGTACATATTACAGTTTGTGATACTCCAGGTAGTGTGAATTCTTTTTTTATCGCAGCAGCAGAAGCTACAAAAGAAGATACTCCAGGTATTACTTCGTACTCAATTTTTGTTTCATCTAACATATCCATTTGCTCTCTTATTGCACCGTAAATAGATGGGTCCCCTGTATGGACTCTAGCTACTAATTTTTTTTCTCTTACTCCTCTTCTAATTAATTCCACTACCTCTTCTAAAGTCATTGAAGCACTGTTAAAAATTTTTGCTCCATTTTTATGACAAGCAATTATTTCAGGATTCACTAAAGAACCAGCATAGATTATTATATCTGCTCTTTCAACTATTTTTTTTCCTTTTACTGTTATTAAATCAGGATCTCCTGGTCCTGCACCTATAAAGAAAACTTTTTCCATTGTGAAATCCCCCTTGTTTTTAGTATTAATGTTGTGAAGTACTCCACATCTTTATTATCCAATTCTTCTATATTCCAATATATTTTTTGATTTTCTTTTCCACAATTTGAAACCATAAGGATATTATTCATATTATTAGTTACTTTTAATGCTTTCTTTAATTCATTAAAATTTCTAGACACTTTCATAAAGACTATATTATCTGAATTTTCTATCTCTTTTTTAATATCTGTTTCTTCATTTAATGATATTATTTTTAAAGACTCATTTCCAAGAGCCAAAGGAATATTAAGCATTGAAGCTATGTCTATAAATGTTGGTATGCCACAGAGAGTTTCTACAATATATTTTTCATCTAAGCACTGAAGTATGTAGGAATATGTGCTATATACCATAGGATCTCCAATAGTTAAAAACGCAACGTTTTTTCCACTTTTCAAATAATCTTCTATTATATTAGTATTTTTCTTTCTTGATATTTTTCTTATTTCCTCATCTTTTGCCATTGTAAATTCTAAAAAAACTTTTTCAATGTTTTCTTTTAAATATTTAGAAGCAATTTTATAAGCTGTACTTCCCTCACCTGTTTTTGCTTCAGGTAATATTACAACATCTATTTTTTTTAAAGTTTCTATTGCTTTTAAAGTTAGCATAGAAGGATCTCCTACTCCCACTCCTATTCCATAAAATTTATTCACATCTATCTCCCTTTGTTGCGGTTAATATGTATATAGGATTTTCTCCATACATCATAGTATACTCTCCTATTTTTTTTCCTCTGCTTATACTTACATTACATATTTCAATCTCTTGAAATTTTAGTTCTTTTAAATACGTTGTTACTAGTGTCAATGATTCAAGAGCGATTATATTTATCACAAGTTTTGAACTCTTCTTGGAATAATCTATAAAATGTTTTAATATCTCTTTTAAAGAACCTGTTGAACCACCTATAAACATTCTATCATATGATATTTTAGGAATACTTTCTGGTGCTCTTCCTTCTATTACAGTTAAATTATCACAAGAAAACTTTTCTTTATTAGCATTTATTAGATCACAACCTTTTTTCTCTTTTTCTATTGCAAAAACTTTCCCATTTTTTATATATGTAGAGCCTTCTATTCCTATTGAACCTGTTCCTGCTCCAACATCTATTAAAACACTATCCTCTTTCAAGTCTAATTTAGAGATTGACACTGCCCTTACTTCTTGTTTTGTAAGTGGAACTGCCCCCACTATAAAATCCTTGTCGTATATATGTCCCATTTTATATATCTCCTTTTTCAAGTATAACTATATTTAATGAAAAATCATTATATTTATAATAATCCTTTGCTAAAAAAGAATAAATTTTTTCATTTTCATAAGATAAATTTTCTCCAACTATGATTTTTATATTTCCCAAGCTATTTTCACTTAATTTTTTACCTATTGTTCTTGGCGTATTTACATTATCAGTGAGTAACACTAAACCTTTATTGCTTATTTTAAAAATATCTATATAATTGAACTCTCTTCCGTGAAGACTTACTAATAAATAATCGTGCCAACATTTTTTTAATTTACTAAAAAGATATTGGTAGGATGATATTCCTGGAATAACATTTAAATATTCAAAATTCTCTCCTAGTCTACAAAGATTTACTTCTTTTTTTAAATAGTTAAGTAAGCTATAAAAACCACTGTCCCCAGAGACTATTACTGCTATTTCAACCTCTTTTTTTTCTTCTAAAAAACAAATTAAATCTGTAAATTTTTTTAAAATAAAAATTTCTTTATTTTGAGCTAGATGTTTTATAGATTCAATCTGTCTTCGTCTCCAATGATAATACTACTTTTTTCTATGAGTTCACTACCTTCAATTGTTAAAAAGTTACTTTTTCCAGGTCCAAGTCCTATTACATTAATTCTCTTCAACACACTCACCTACTAATTTATAAAAATTATCACTAAAACCTAAAATTTCACCACTAAAAGAAAATATCAAAGCTTCACAAGTTAGTTTATCTCTACTATATTCTTGTGATTTTATAGCAACTTTATTTGAGATTAAATTAAATAGTTCTCTCTTTTCTACATATTCTGTGGCTTCGTCAACAGTATTAGAATCCATTATTTTTTTTATATTTTCTATAGGTTCATTTACTAAAATAGCATTTGCTGATAATATTTCTAATCTTGCATCAGCTATTCTACTATGTGTATTAAATATCCCACCAGCTATCTTAACCGCTTTTCCAATGTGACCTATTAATATTATTTTTTCAAAATCAAGTTTTACAGCTGATTCTATCATAAATCCAATATAGTTACTTATAATGACTATTTGAGATGTATTTAGCCCCATAGATTTACAAAATCTTTCCCCATGATTTCCAAATACAAATATTGCCCAATTTTTTTTACTATTCTCTTTCATCACTTTTAACTCTACATATAAAGAGGCTTTTAAAGCTTCTTCACTCATAGGTTTTACTATTCCAGTAGAACCTAGTATGGATATTCCACCTAGTATTCCCAATTTATAATTTAAAGTTGATAATGCCTTTTTTTTTCCCTCAGGTATGAAAATTATTATTTCTATTTTTTTATCTTCTATTTTTAATTCTTTTAATATCTCTTTTACAACTTGAAAAATCATTTTTAAAGGTCCTGGATTTATCGCATATTTTCCCATAGGAGCTAAAAGCCCCTTTTTAGTTACTGTTCCAACTCCTCTTCCACCAGCAATATAAATATTATCTTCAACAAAACCTTTTTCTATATTTTTAAAAGTTTCAACGATTTTAACTCGAGAACAAATTTGAATTCCATCTGTTACATCAGGATCATCTCCTGCATCTTTTATTATTGAAACTCTACAACTTTTATTAGAAGAAAGTTTAATACTATGAACAGGTATAGATAATTTTTTTCCATTTAATGACATTAAATCTACATACGGATATTCTATATTTTTAAAAAGTTTTTCTAGGGCAACTTTAGTTGCTGCTGCAGAACAACTTCCAGTTGTATACCCAGATTTTAACTCCTTACTCAACTAAAATCCCTCTCTTGCAAAAATCTGATATAAAATACCATGTAATATTCCTACAGCTACAGTACTTCCACCTTTTCTACCTTTAACTGTTATATATGGTATATCAGTATTTTCAAAGATTATTTTGGACTCTGCAGCACCTACAAAACCAACAGGTACTCCTACTATAAGAGCTGGTTTTTCAATCTCACCACTATCTATTAATTCTTTTAGTCTAAAAAGAGCTGTAGGAGCATTACCAATTAAAAATATTTTAGTATTTTTATCTTTTGCTGCTTTTTCTATTCCTACAATTGACCTCGTTACTTTTCTTTCCTTAGCTATTTTTACAACTTCCTCATCTGAAACAAGAGAATATGCTTTTACTCCATATTTTTCCAATGTTTTTTTACTTAGACCATTAGCTATCATTTGTGTATCACAGTAAATATCGAAACCTTTTTTTATAGCTTCTTTTCCTGATTCTACTGCGTTATTTTTAAAATCCATTAAATTTGCATATTCAAAATCTCCTGTAGTATGTATCACTCTTTTTACTATTGGTAGCTGATTTTCTAAATAATTTAATACTAAATCTCCCATTTCTTCTGTTATTATCTCAAAACTTCTTTTTTCTATATTTTCTGGTATTTTTATATAACTAATTTTTCTCAACTCCTTTTAATAACGCCTCTAAAATATCTATACTTTTAAAAAAGTGTAAATGTGGATACCCTGCTAAGATTTTTTTAGAGCTGTAACCGCATGACCAGTGTCTACCATCTTTTTTATAAACTTCATATTTTTTATCCATATCTCCTGATTTAGATATTTTTGAATAATGAAACTCATGCCCTTTTCCTTTTAGTCCATTATACAGAATATTTATATAACCAAATCTTGATATATCTAAGCGATTGAACATTTTAATTTCACAATCTAAAATGGAACATAATTTAAAAAATTCACCATTTAAATTTTCTATTCCCTGTGACAAATACATAAATCCACCACATTCACCTAATATTGTTTTATTTTTTTTATAAAATACTTCAATAGATTGTAACATATTTTTATTTAAACTCAACTCTTCTAAATAATTTTCTGGATACCCCCCACCAAAATATAGAAAATCTACATCAGGAACTTCTTTATCTATTAGTGGTGAGAAATATTTAAGTTCTATTCCCATTTTCTTTAAAAGTTCTAAATTATCATTATAATAAAATGAAAAAGCTCTGTCTTTTGCTATTCCCATTTTTATTCCTTTGTATTTATCTCTATAAATTTCAAAAATATCCTCAGGCTTTTCAATTTCAAAAGAACATTCTTTTTCAATAAACTTTATATCTACATTTTTTTTTAGTTCTTCTGATATCTTTTGAACTTTGATTTCTAACTCCATCACTTCATTAGCTCTAAGTAATCCTAAATGACGACTTTCTATGTTAAACTCTTCATTTTTACTTAAATAACCAAGAGATTTTATTCCAGTATATTTTTCAATAGCTTCTTTATATAAGTTATATGTTTTTTCACTATTAACTTTATTAATAATAACACCTATTATATTTACTCTAGGGTCAAATAATTTATACCCTAATACCTGACTTGCTATACTAGTTCCTTTTCCACCACCGTCTACTACTAATATTACTGGCATCTCAAGAACTCTTGATAAGTGAGCCACACTATAATTATCTAAGGAATTATCTATACCATCATAAAGCCCCATAGCTCCTTCAATAATATTAAAATCTCTTAAATGATTGTATAAACTATATTTAACACCAGAGTCCCCCATTATAAATAAATCCAAATTATAACTATTATTTTTAGTTACAAAACTGTGAAATGTAGGGTCTATAAAATCAGGACCAGATTTAAATGCAGAAACATTTTTAAAGATATTCATAAGCCCAATAGATATTGTTGTTTTTCCAATTCCACTACTCACTCCACTTAAAATAAAACCTTTTCTTTTTTTTCTTTCTTCTTTTTTTTCTTCTTCATTTATCTCTTTGTTTATTTTTTCCTTTCTGATTATCTCTTCTTTTGTCATCTCAACTTTTAATGTGATTAATTCAATAGCTTCAAGTATTTTTTTATTATTCTCTCTATCTTTTATTGCTAATCTAGCAAAAGAATTATCTAAAAATTTAAAATTTGAGGCATCTCTTACTAAAAAATTTTTCTTTAAAAGTTCTTCCTTTAATATATTTACATCTATATTTTTTAACTTAATTAATATAAAATTTGTAGCAGTTTCATAGGGTTTAATATTTTTATTTTTTTTTAGTTCTTGATAAAACCATTTTTTTTCTTCTAAAATCCATTTTTCTGTTTGGGATATATATTCAGTATCATTTAATAAAATTCTTCCCCCTAGTTCAGCAAAAGCATTTACACTCCAGGGCTCTCTAACTTTCTCTATATTTTCTACAATTTTTTCGTTAAAAGTTATTCCATAACCTAATCTCAGACCAGGTATCCCAAAATATTTTGTTAAAGCCCTCAATATAAATATATTTTTACTTTTTAACAATGAAGCAGTTTTATTTTCCCAGTCTTCTACAAACTCAATAAAACATTCATCAATAAAAAGTTTTATCCCTTTTTTTTCAAGTTTATTATTTAAATATTTTATCTTTTCTAACTCTATAAATTTTCCAGTTGGATTATTCGGATTACATAATACGACTAATTCTTCCCCTTCTAAATTTTCTAAAAGTTTTTCCGCATCTATATTAAAATCGTCCTCTTCTCTTAGTTCAAAGTATGTTAGTTCACTTTTTATATTCTTTAAACCTCTCTCATATTCAGCAAAAGTAGGCGAAACTATCATTGTTTTTTTAGGTTTATCTACTTTTAGGTATAAAAATAAAACCTCCACTGCACCATTTCCTACTACTATATTTTCTTTTTCCAAGTTATTAAAAATACCAATACTTTTTCTTAACTCCCTATAATGAGGATCTGGATATTTTTCTAAAAGTTTAAAGTTTAACTCTATCTCTTTTTTTAATAAATTACTTACTCCTAATGGATTTATATTAGAACTGTAATCAATTATTTGTTTTCTTTTTTCATCTTCATAGTTAAAGATATTTCCACCATGTAAATCCATTTTGTACTCCTTATACTAATACTAGTATAAATATTAATACTCTCAATATAACTAATAAAAACAAGCCAACAAAAGATGAAACATAAAGTAATTTACAAGATTTTTTTATATCTTCAATATCAAATTCTTTTATTTTATCACCTATTGTAGGTTTATTATGAATTTTTCCGAAATAACTAGTTTTTCCTCCAAATTGAAGACCGAGTGCTCCAGCAAAAGCTGCTTCAGGATTTCCTGAATTTGGACTAGCGTGTTTTAATCTATCTCTAAAATATATTTTCCATGAGTTTTTCCAATTTAGACAAAGTAGCATAGAAGATATTGGTACCAAAAAACACCCTGTTAATCTGGCTGGTATCATGTTAACAAAATCATCTAATTTTGCAGAAAACATTCCAAAATTTAGATATTTTTCATTCTTATATCCAACCATAGAATCTAAGGTATTTATTGCTTTATAAGTCATGGCAAAAGGTAAAGCTAAGGAATAATCATTAAAATAAAAAAAACTTCCTAGAAATGCAAAAAACATTGGTGCAATAACACCATCTGCAAGATTTTCACTTATTGTTTCTATTGTACTTCTAATTATTTGTATTTCATCCATTTGATTTGTATCTCTACTAACTAAATATCCGATCTCTTTTCTTGCTTTTTCCATATCCCCTTTTTTTAAAATATTATATACTTTTTTCCCTTCATCTCCTAAGCACCTAGTAGCTAAAGTGGTATACATTAAAAAAACTTCTAAAACAATAGATATTTTAATTAAAAAATATGATATTGCAAAAGTCAGTATTATTACTAATAAAGCTAGGAATATTCCAGCTATTTTTTTATTTTTAATTTTGTATAAACTTTTTTCACCTTTATTTATAAGAACTCCAATTAATCTTATAGGATGAAAAAAATAATTTGGATCTCCAAAACATAAATCTAAAATATATGCTATAAAATAAATTACTGTGAACTTCATCTTTTTATTTCCATAATTTCATAAATTTTATTCATATCTAAACTCTCTCTTAAAACTTTCTCTAACTTGTCAAATTCCTGTTGTCTATATTCCTCAAAAGAAAGACTATCTGTTATCTCACACATTCCTTTTTTTTCTCTTAGAATATTTAAAATTGTATCTATAAATTTTTTATTATCAAAAATACCATGAACATAAGTTGCAAAAATATTATTATTAGATATGGATATTATTTTTTTATTCTCTGAAGTTAGAGATACCCCTTGGTGTATCTCATACCCTTTGACTTCCACACCTTCTAACTTATGAAAAATCCCTTTACACTTTTCTAATACTCCTATAAATTGAGTTGTTGTTTTTTCTTTTTCCATTGTAGTTTCTAGCTCTAAAAGTCCTAAACCTGGAATTTCTTCTATGTTAGATTCAATTCCATAAGGGTCTTTTATTTTATTTCCTAACATTTGTAACCCACCACAAATCCCTATTATTGGGATACCTTTTCTCGAAGCTCTTATTATTTCTTCACTTATCCCTTTATCGTGTAAATCTTTTAAGTCTTCAATAGTATTTTTAGAACCAGGTATAATAATTAAATCTTCATTTCCTATTTCTCCAGAACTTGTTATATATTTCACAGTTACATCATCATATATATTAAAGGGATCAAAATCTGTAAAATTTGATATTCTTTTATTTTTTATAATTGATATTTTTATCCCTTTATTTTTTTTCTTTTGTTGAAATTTAGCACTTAAACCATCTTCCTCTTCAATATCCATATGTGTAAAAGGAACAACACCAACTATTGGTATGTTTATCATCTCTTCTATTTTTTTTAGTCCTGGAATTAAAACATTTATATCCCCTCTAAATTTATTTATTATTATCCCTTTCAAATTTTTTCGTTCTTTTTCACTTAGAAGCATAACTGTACCTAGTATAGAGGCAAAAACACCTCCACGGTCTATATCAGCAACTAGTAAAACAGGCGCTCCTACCATTTCTGCCATTCCCATATTTACAATATCATCATCTACTAAATTTATTTCCACTGGACTTCCTGCCCCTTCTAAAATACATACTTCATAGACGTCACGGATATTTTTATTATATATAGATAAAACATCACTTTTTAATTTCTTTTTATACTTAGAATATTCCATCCATTCCATGTTTCCAATAGATTTTCCATTTACAATAATTTGACTTTTTCTTTCCCCAGTTGGTTTTAGTAGTATAGGGTTCATAAAAGATTTAGGTTCTATAAAACAAGCCATAGCTTGTACAACCTGTGCTCTTCCCATTTCATAACCTTCTTTTGTTATAAAAGAATTTAGTGCCATATTTTGAGATTTAAATGGAGTTGTTTTATATCCATCTCTATAAAATATTCTACATAACCCTGTAACTGTTATGCTTTTTCCTGCTCCTGAAGAAGTTCCAACTATCATCAAATTTTTGTGTTCTCCCATTAGTCTCTCCTTTTTCACTAATCTTTCACTAATCTTTCACCTATCTCAATCTGCAGTAATCTAATAATTCTTCATCTTTAAATAATTCAATATCACCAGTTCTTATTATCTCTCCTTTTTTTATAAATATATAGTTTCCGTTTAGTTCCTTTGCAAAATTCATATCATGAGTACTTAAAACTATTGTTTTTCCTTTGTTTTTTAACTCTATTATCATATTTTTTAATTTTTTTTGTTGATAAGGATCTAACCATGTTGTAGGTTCATCAAAAATTATTACTTCTGGATCCATTGCTAGAACTCCAGCTACTGCAACTCTTCTTTTCTCTCCATAACTTAACATTTGTGGTATTTTTGTTTTCAAATGTACTATATCACATATTTCCATAACTTCACTGCTCTTAATTTTAACTTTTTCATCACTCCAGCCCAAATTAAGTGGACCAAACTCTATATCGCTTTCCACATCAGGTCCTATTAATTGAATATCAGGGTCTTGAAAAATATAACCTACACTTTCGATTAATTTTCTTTTTTCAGTTTTTTTATAAAGTATATTTTCATTTTTATAAAAAAATTCACCTTTAGAAACTTTATTTATTCCTTTTAGCAACATGAGTAATGTGGATTTCCCACAACCATTTTCCCCCATGATTATAGAAATTTCTTTTTTTTTTATATTTAAATTTATATTTTTTAAAATTGGTATATTTTTTTCATACCAAAACTCTACATTTTTCAAGTTAAACATTTATCTATCTCCTTTAGAAATAAGGTTACTATTAATAAATATGAACAAGCTATCACATAATCTGTTTTTTTTAAGTTATAATTCATATTATAAATATTAAATTTATTATTATAACCCCTGCAATAAAGAGCAATATTAAAATTCCCCATATCTAAATAAACTTTTTTAAACATTCCGTTAAATAAATATCCTGTATCACGATATGATTTTTTCAAAGAATTAAATGCACCTCTATTTAATAAAGCTAATTTTACTTCCTTGTAATTTTTTAACATTAAGGTCAAAAATTTGAACATATAGATAACAATTTCACATAAAAAATCTGGAATTTTTATTGTTTTAAATATAAAAAACAATTCTTTTATTGTTATATCAAGTGCAAATAATGATACTGCTGTAAGAGTAGAAATAACTCTCACAGCAGTATTATAATCAATTTCTAATATTAATTTTCCATTTTGAAAATTTATTCCTTGAACTAGTAAAGTTGGAACTACAAATACCAATGGTGGTAAAAAAAATAGCATTTTTTTTCTAAGAGGAGCTTCCTTTAATATTAATAAAATCAAAGTCCATATAAAAATTAAAAAATGAGATAAAATACTATTGTTTATTCCTATTAAAACTATATTTAAAACGCAAAACAGTCCTTTTTTTAAAGGATTATTTAATATTTTTTGCATATCTTTTCCCTTTTATATTACCTACTATATAACCTACTATTCCTGCACCAATTGCAGCCTGAAGTGAAAATAAAAAAGTTTCCATTTCCCCCCCTAAAGGTGGAAATATATTTTCAAACCATGGTTCATAACTGGGATTTATAGCCATTATTAAGTCTTCTGCTTGAGCATCAGAACCTGCAAACTCTCCCCCTATTACTATTAATGGTATAAAAACTATAAGCACAACAGCTAAAATTAGCCAGAACATATTTTTTTTAGACATTTCCCATCACCTCTTCTGTTTTCATAAACTCTTCTTTTTGTAAAATTGAAATTAATATTATACTTACAATTCCTTCTACAATTCCAAGTGGAATCTGAGTAACTGCAAATAATGACATAAATTTTATAAAACTTTCCATGAAATTTTCTCCTCCATGAGATAGAGTAAGTTGCAGTGCTGTGCAGCTATAAGTGGCTAAATTTCCAATAAATGCCGCTAAAAATATTCCCACTTTTTCTTGCCCTCTATTTTTGAAAATTTTATAAAGGAAATAAGCTATAAGAGCACCCACTACTGCCATGGATATTGCATTTGCACCTAAAGTTGTGTATCCACCATGAGCTAAAAAAGTAGCTTGAAAAAATAAGACAACAGCACCTATTACAAAAATTCCAGCTGGTCCTAATAATATTGCTCCCAGTGCTATTCCTGTAGCATGAGATGAACTTCCTGTTACTGAAGGTAGTTTAATTGCTGAAACAACAAAAATAAAAGCAGCAACTAAAGCAATTACTTGTTTTTTCTCTAAGGTCTTTGCTGAAATTTTTAACTTTTTTAAACCGTAGAAAAAAAATGGTAAATAAAAAACCCACCAAAATATACTCCAATTGAAAGTTAAATAACCTTCAGCAATGTGCATACTATAAGTAGGTACAGTAAATAATGTTAATAAAAAAATGACTAAACTAAATTTTTTTTTCATTTGTTCCTCCTTTTAAATTTAGGAGAAAAGTATAAAATATAACTTATTAGATTTTAAGAACTCTTAGAATTATAATTTTTTATACCCTCCGTCCACGCAGAATAAATAAAATATATATGGTAGTTCTCCTGGCTTAGATTCTCTTTACTCCTAGACCTTCCCAATAATTATATATTATCAGTGGTATATTCTAGTTTCATCATCATTACAGTGGCGGGACCGCATAGGAATTAAACCTATTTCTCTTTTAATCAAAACAATATTGAACCATATGTTTAATACTAAACTATTAATTCATATTAGTCAATTAATACTTTGCAAAAGTATATAATTTTTCTCAACAAATATTCATATATATTTTTATTTTATTTTAACTTATATTTGAATTATATAATCTTATATCTTTTATCTAAATAAAAATCAACTAACCAAAATAGCTTTAAGATTAGTTGATTTTGATTTTTTCTAAATTTAATTTTTATTCTTTAATTATGAGAGTTCTTTAATTATATTCTCCAGTGCGGTAACTAAATATTTTCTATCAGTTGCTATATTTATTCTTATAAATCCTTTTCCACATTCCCCAAACCATTCCCCGTAATCAACAGCTAATTTACATTTTTTTTGTATTACGTGCTCTAATTCTTCATTTTTTAAATAATATCTTAAATCTAGCCATGATAAATATGTTCCTTCAAGTGGTGAAATAATAATATTAGGAAGAGCTTCTTTTAAGGTTTTATACATATATTCATAGTTATCTTTAATCGTCTCAACTAAATTACTTAACCATTCATTCCCATAAGTATAAGCAGCTTCAGTTGCTATATATCCAAAAATAGAACCATTTGTAACCCTTATAATCTTTGTTGTGAATTCATCAAATTTCTTTAGAATTTCTAAATTATTTATTACCACAAATGAGTTTTTAAGTCCAGCTAAATTAAAACTTTTTGAAGCTGAAGTTAATGTGATTATGTTCTTTTCATAATTATTTTTACCAATAACTCCCGTTGGAATATGTTTTTTTTCAAAAACTAAATCTTGATGAATTTCATCTGAAACTATTATTATATTATATTTCTTGCAAATATCTATAATTTTTTTTAGTTCGTCCTCTTTCCATACTCTCCCAACCGGATTATGAGGGGAACACAATATATACATTTTTACTTTAAATTCTTTTATTTTATTTTCAAAATCTTCATAATCAAATTCGTATATACCATTTTTATTAATTAAATCACTAGTAATTAATATTCTCTCATTTTCTTTTACAGCATTATGAAAAGGATAATATACAGGTGTACTTACTATAATAGCATCATTTTTTTCAGTCAAGATATTAACTAACCAATATATTCCTGTTACTACACCTGGTGAAAATCTAATATTTTTTCTATCAATTTTAAAATTATGTTTCTCTAACTCCCATTTTATAAAAGAATTATAATATGAATCTGGTATTTCATAATAACCAAAAATTCCATGATTTACTCTTTCACTAAACTTTTCTATAATTTTTTCTGAACTTTTAAAATCCATGTCAGCAACCCACATGGGTATTAAATTTTTTTCTCCAAATTTGTTTTCAATACCATCCCATTTTGTAGAGTTTGTATTAAGCCTCTCAACACCATACTTCATCTCAAAAATATTTCTACTCATTTGTAACCTCCTTTTTTTTAAAATTAATATTAAATATAATACCAAAAATAACTAATAACATAGCAAATAATTATATCCAAGTTATTGTTTGTTTTAGTATAAGATAGGATAAGGCAACTGAGTATACAGGTGATGAATTAGTATATATGGAAACTTTTATAGGTCCAACAATTTTTATCCCTTTTAACTGCAAAATAAACGACAGTAATGAGGAGAATATGATTAAATACAAAAGTGAAAATAATCCTAAAGCCTAAATAAATGCTGCTCCTAATAAATAAATGTTTACTTTATTCATCTCATCATCCCTATTTTATTATTCTGTTTCAAAACTATCTTCAATAAAATTTTTGGAATACTTATATCTATAATTTACATATAACAGAGCAACGGCAAAGACTGCAACTGTTCCTATCAACTGCAACTTACTAGCCTTCAAAATAAGTAAAAAGCATTGTGTAAAAGTTCCTAGCATAGATACTCCTATTAGTATTTTAAATTTTCCTAAGGAAACTTTATAAGGGGATTCATTCCACTCTTTTGGAAATAGAGTAGGAAGATTTAATAACTTATAAGCAAGAAAAATTTTAAAACTATATGCTAAAAATACGACTGTACTGGCAATAGTAACTATATCAAATCCAAATAAGATAGGAAGTAGCCCGATTATATAAAAAATACCAAGTAAATAAACAGGTGTTTTATATTTAGGATGTAATTTTTCCAAATATCTTGGGAACCAACCATCTGAACACGCTTGCAAAACAGGTTTTGTACAAGTTCCTATTTTAGCATTTAAAGTTGTTGCGGTTGCAAATATTGCACCACAAATAACAAAGTATAAAAACAGCGGTCGCGGTAATATTTTTTCAGCAACAACACTTAATGTTTTATTCGCTACTTCTTGAATAGGAAGAACTCCCGCTGCAACTGTTGACATTATAGCGTATAATAAAGCTACCAATAAAGTAGAAATAATAACAACTTTTGGAATATCTTTTTTAGGATTTTTAGCCTCAGAACTAACATCTACTATTACCTCTGCTCCTCCAGTTGCAAATACTAATAAAGCCGCTGTTTGCAATATACCTAATAAGCCATTTGGAGTAAAATCTGGTTGTTTAAAATACCCTGGTTTAATTTTGAAAATTCCAAATATTACAAATATTAAAAGAGCAGTCCCCAAAATAAAAACCATCATTTTTTGTATTTTTGCTGCTTTAGATATACCAAAATAATTTATTATGAAAAATATACTAAGTACAACTATAGATATTATTTTTTCACTTACAGGAATAAAAGTTCTAATATACTGAGCCAAAGAGATTGCAAATAAAGATATAGATATACAACCTACAATATATTGTATTATGTAAACTCCTGCCCATTTTTTCCCTAAAAAAATATTAGTTTGTGTATAAACGCCTCCTCTCATTCTAATGCAACTATTCACAAAGATTAGAGGAATTGCAGCTGCTACTACAAATAATGTAGATAATAGAAAGGCTATATTTGCACTTCTACCTGTCATTGCAATTGCTACACCTGTTAAAGACATAATCCCTGCTCCAATAATTTGACCTACAGCAATGCCCATTAAATCTCCTTTACCTAAAGTTCTTTTAAGATCCTTTGTAGACATATTTACCTCCTTTTTTACATTTTTTTATAAAAAAGTGTTTTTTAGTCTAGTTTGTTAGATAATCAGCATTGAGTTATTCAGATTATTTATTTATTTATTTTTTTTAATTTCATCATTGTGACGTAATAAGTTCATGTTGTACTGTTATAATACGTGTTTTTTTTGTAAATGTCAATTTATTATTTTAAAATTATAATCAAATGAAGCTACTACACTTTAAAATTATATTAAAGATACTGCATTAAATCATTGGGTTCATTAAATATTTTAATATTCTAACTTAGAATTTATCATGTGTCAGATATATTTAATTTCCCCTATATTTTATATTGATTTCTTTTTTTTTTATGCTATAATATAAATGGTCCATTGTTAAATATTAAAAAGTGTTTCTATAATACTTCTCATTGAACGATCATATTGACATTTTGTATTGATTATGTTATTATGTTTATTATGTAAATTTAAATTTATGGAGGTTTTTTAGAATGGCACATTCAGTATCAGCAAAGAAAAGAATATTAACATCAGAAAGAAACAGAGAAAGAAATCAAGCAGTTAAATCAAGAGTTAAAACTATGACTAAAAAAGTTTTAGTAACAGTTGAGAACAAAGAGATTGAAACAGCTAAGGCAGCTTTATCTGTTGCTTACAAAGAGTTAGACAAGGCAGTTTCTAAAGGTGTATTAAAAGCTAATACAGCTTCAAGAAAAAAAGCTAGACTAGCTGCAAAGGTTAATGCACTTTAATTTGTCTTACTTGAGATATAGAAGAGTATCACTTCGGTACTCTTTTTTTCTTTAATTTTATTATCTCAATTCTCTAAATAAGGAGTTTTTTAATGATTAAAATAATTTATAAGTATATTTTTTTGATTATATTTTTATTCACAGCATCACTCTCTTTTTCTGATGAAAATATTAACTATATTTTTAAAAATAAAGATAAACCTTTCACAGGAATGACCACTTTTTACCGTGATCGTGCATTTTATAAAGATGGAAAAGCTACTGGAAAATGGCTTTATTTTTATGATAACGGGGATTTGAAATCTATTGAAAATTGGAAAAATGGACTTTTAAATGGAAAGTACATTATTTATAAAAAAAATAGAGTTAAAATTATTGAACAATCATATCTTAACGGAAAAGAACACGGTAAGTATATAATATATCACGAAAATAAAAAAATACACATTTTAGGTGAGTTTAATAATGGTCAACCTTCAGGAGAGTGGGAATTTTATAATGAGGAAGGGGTCTTGTATGGGAAAAATAATTTTAAAATAAAATAAAATTTTTATTTTAAAATTATTTTTTTTTATTTTTTTTATTTTTTGGGAGTGTATACTATGGAGTTCAAAGGCTATTTTTTTTCTTTATTAGCAGGTGTTATTTGGGGTTTTATTGGAATTTTTGGGACTAAACTTAACCAAATTGGTTTTACTGGAAATGAAATTACGTTTTTAAGATTATTTTTTGCTGCAATTTTTGGGCTTCTTTATATTGGAATTTTAAAAAAAAAGTTATCAGCTTTTATTATTCCACAAAAACTAATAAAACATGTTTTTATTATTGGGATAGTTACACAAGGTTTAATGAATATTTTTTTATTTATCTCTATTATTCGAGTTGGAACAATCACTGCTACTATGCTTCTTTGTTCCGGTCCAATTTTTACTATTTTTTTATCTGCCTTTATACTTAAAGAAAAAATAACTTTAGAAAAATATTTAGCTCTTAGTTTTTCTATTTTAGGTGCTATATTAGTTATTACAGAAGGACACATTTCAAATATCAAATTTGATTTTATTGGTGTTGCATGTGGGGCTATATCAGGTCTTCTTTATGGTTTTTATCCCATATTAGGAAAAAGAGTTGGAAAAAGTGGAAATCCTATATTAATAACTATTTATAGTTTTTTAGTTGCTTCTTTATTTCTTCTTCCCTTTCTCAATATTGGAGCTTTAACTACTAAAATTATTTCTTTTAAAGCTTTTTTATTAGCAGCTGGATTCGGTTTATTTCCTACCTTTATTGCTTATCTTTTATTCGTTAAAGCTCTAAGATATACAACTGCTTCTAAAGCAAGTATTATATCCATGGTGGAAGTTCCAGCTACTGCTATCGTTGGAGTCTTTTTTCTCAATGAAAGTTTTAATACTTATAAATTTTTAGGTATAATTTTAGTTTTGATAGGTATTTACATAACAAAATTAGATATTATATCTTTAATTCTAAAATTAAAAAAGAAATATATAAATTTATAAAAAAATTTGACATTAATAAAATTATATGTTAATATCCATATTAATATAAAAAAAGGGGGTAAATAAAGTGACTGAAAAATTATTACTTAGGAGTAGGGTATTCATTTTGATAATCTAATAGACATATCAAAGGGATTATTTTGCCTAGAAATAATTGGTTACTGTATTTAACAAACTTTTGCAAAGATAAAATATTATAAAATAATAAAAATCGAAAATCTTAAAAGTTATCAAGAGATTTTTTATTATATTAATATTTTTGATTATAAAAATGTTTATTAACCACAGTAATTAAATTATTATTGTGGTTTTTTTTTAAAAAAATTTTAAATTGGAGAGCATATGGAATACTTAGGAACACTTAAAGAAATATTTATAGAAGGAAATAGATACCAATATATTGTAAATGGACTACTTTTTTCCATTGGAGTAACTTTATTATCAATGGTTTTAGGAGCAGTTTTTGGAGCATTCTTAGCTATTATGAGACTCTCTAATTTTTATCCTTTTAAATCAAAAAGATGGAAAAATACAAATCCACTAAACTATATATCATTGATCTATATTGATTTAGTTAGAGGAACACCAGCTGTTGTTCAACTTATGATACTAGCAAATTTAATTTTTGTTGGAAAACTTAGAGAAACACCTATTTTTGTTGTTGCTAGTTTAGCTTTTGGACTAAACTCTGCTGCTTACGTTGCAGAAATAATAAGAGCAGGGATACAAGGATTGGATAAGGGACAAATGGAAGCAGCACGATCTTTAGGTATGACATATTCCACAGCAATGAAGGAAATTATAATTCCTCAAGCTATAAAAAAAATTCTTCCTGCACTAGTAAGTGAATTTATTACTTTACTAAAAGAAACTTCAATAGTTGGATTTATTGGGGGAATTGATTTACTACGTTCTGCAAATATTATAACAAGTCAAACATATAGAGGAGTAGAGCCTCTTTTAGCAGTTGGATTTATTTATTTAATATTAACAACCTTATTTACAAAATTTACGAGAAAAATAGAAAAGGGGTTGAGAGAAAGTGATTAAAATAGAAAATCTTGAAAAGAGCTTTGGGAAGTTAGAAGTTTTAAAAAAAATAAATATCAATATAAAAAAAGGTGAGGTTGTTGCTGTTATTGGACCTTCTGGAAGTGGTAAATCAACATTTTTAAGATGTTTAAATAGACTTGAAGAACCTAGTGGAGGAAATATATACTATAAAAATGAAAATATTAGTTCTTCTAATTCTAATATTAATCACATAAGAAAAAATATTGGAATGGTATTTCAACATTTTAATTTATTTCCTCATAAAACAGTATTGGAAAATTTAATGATAGCTCCTCTTAAAGTAAGAGGTTTTTCTAAAGCAGAAGCAGAAAAAATATCATTATATTTTTTAAAAAAAGTTGGACTTGAAAATAAAATAAATGAATATCCAAATAAACTTTCAGGTGGTCAAAAACAGAGAGTTGCAATAGCTAGAGCCCTTACCATGGAGCCAGATCTTATGCTTTTTGATGAACCTACATCTGCACTTGATCCAGAAATGGTAAATGAAGTATTAGAAGTTATGAGAGAACTTGCGAAAGAAGGAATGACTATGATTATTGTTACTCATGAAATGGGATTTGCTAAAAATGTAGCTAATAGAGTACTATTTATGGATCATGGATTTATACTTGAAGATGAAACACCTAAAAATATTTTTGAAAATCCTAAACATTTAAGAACTAAAGATTTTTTAGATAAAATTTTAAATCATTAAGATTTTAAGGGGGAAAAATGAAAAAAATATTAAATTTAATAAAATTATTATTAGTATGTGTAGTTGCATCTATTTCTGTCTATGGTAAAACTTTATATGTAGGTACTAATGCAGAGTTTGAACCTTTTGAATATTTAGAAAATGGTAAAATTGTTGGATTTGATATAGAACTAATTGAAGAGATAGCTAAAATATTGAAAATAGACATAAAAATGGAAAATATGGCTTTTGATGGTCTTTTACCTGCACTTCAAATGAAAAAAGTAGATATAGTTATTGCAGGAATGACTGCTAGTGAAGTTAGAAAACAATTTGTTGGTTTTTCTGAACCATATTTTACTGCAAAACAAGTTTTATTAGTAAAAGAAGGTAGTAGTATTAAATCTTTAGATGATCTTAAAAATAAAAAAGTAGGAGCTGTACTAGGATATACTGGAGATTTAATGGTTAGCAAAATAAATGAAATAACTGTAGAAAGAGTTTCTTCTACCGCCGCTGCTATAATGGGACTTAAAAATGAAAAATCAGAGGCCGTTATTTTAGATTTTGCTCCTGCACAAAATTTTGTGAAAAAAAATAAAGGTTTAAAAATAGTAACTTTAGATACTCAAGATGAAGAGTATGCTATTGCTACTAGAAAAGATGATACTGAACTTTTAGCTAATATTAACTCTGCTCTGAAAGAACTTAAAGAAAATGGAGTTTTTGATAAATTACTATTTAAATATTTTTAATTCTAATATTAATTGCAAAAATACTAGATTTAAAATTATAAAATTATAAATGGGAGATAAAAATGAAAAAAGTATTTAACTTATTAAAGGTATTACTAGTGTGTATCGTCGCCTCTGTATCTGTTTATGGTAAAGTTCTATATGTTGGTACTAATGCAGAATTTGAACCTTTCGAGTATTTAGACAATGGTAAAATTGTTGGATTCGATATAGAAATAATGGAGGAAGTAGCCAAAATCATTAAAATGGATCTTAAAATTGAAAATATGATTTTTGACGGTTTGTTACCTGCACTTCAAATGAAAAAAGTTGATGTAGTTATTGCAGGAATGACTGCTAGTGAAGACAGAAAGAAATTTGTAGGCTTTTCTGAGCCTTACTATACTGCAAAACAAGTTTTACTGGTGAGAGAAGATAGTACAATTAAATCTTTAGATGACCTTAAAAATAAAAAAGTAGGAGCTGTTCTTGGATTTACTGGTGATTTAATACTTACTGAGATAAAAGAAATAAATGTAGAAAGAGTTTCTTCAGCAGTAGCTGCTATAATGGGGCTTAAAAATAAAAAATTAGAAGCTTTTATTTTAGATTTAGCTCCTGCTGAAAACTTTGTAAAAAAGAATAAAGGATTAAAAATAGTTAATTTTGACATTGAAGATGAGCAATATGCTATTGCTACAAGAAAAGAAGATACTGAACTTCTAACTAAGATTAACTCCGCTCTAAAAGAGATTAAAGAAAATGGAACTTATGATAAATTACTATCTAAATATTTTTAATGTTAAAAAATCACAATTTTAATCAAAAAGAGACAATATTTTTTTAATAAAAAAATTATATTGTCTCTTTTTTTGTGATGAAAAATATGCTATTATGCATATATAAAGTTATTATTTTAAAAATTATTATGTTCTTTAATAGTTCTTTGTGAACTTAAAAAGAAAAAAAACTTGACTATCAAAAAATATAAGTATATAGTAGATATAGTTTTAAAAATAAAAGAGATACTGTCCGCCTATCTATAAATAATAGATGACCGGGGTAGACTAAAAACGGGAGGTATAACGTTATGGCTATCAAGTATGTTCCAGAACCATTTAGAATCAAAATGGTAGAAATTATTAAAATGACAACAAAAGAGGAAAGAACAGAAAAAATTAAAGAGGCTAACTACAATCTTTTTAATTTAAAAGGACAAGATGTCTATATTGATCTTTTAACAGATTCAGGCACTAATGCAATGAGTCAAGAACAATGGGCAGGTGTTATGAGGGGTGATGAAGCCTATGCTGGAGCTTCTAGTTATTTTAATTTAATTAATGCAGCTAAAGATATTTTTGATTATGATTTTATTCAACCAGTTCATCAGGGACGGGCAGCAGAGAAAGTTCTTTTTCCTACAATATTAAAAAAAGGACAATATGCTATTTCAAATATGTTTTTTGATACAACTAGAGCTCATGTTATTTTAGCAGGGGCAAGACCTTTGGATTGTGTTGTAGCAGAAGCTAAAGACCCATCTAAAAGAAGTAAATTTAAAGGTAATATGGATATTGAAAAAATGGAAAGATTAATAGCAGAATATGGTGTTGAAAATATAGGGTTAGTAGTAATGACAATAACAAATAATTCAGCTGGTGGTCAACCTGTTTCTTTAAAAAATATTAGAGAAGTTTCAAATATTTGTAAAAAATATAATATACCATTGGATATAGATGCAGCTCGTTATGCTGAAAATTCTTTCTTTATTAAAAGAGATGAAGAGGAATGTAAGGATATGTCCATTAAAGAAATAATAAGAGAAACATTCTCTTATGGAGATTTTTTTACTATGTCAGCTAAAAAAGATACAATAGTTAATATGGGTGGGCTACTAGGAGTAAAAGATGAAAAAAAATACTCGGATCTTATCTTAAAAATTAAGGCAAACTGTATCAGTTTTGAAGGTTTTACAACTTATGGAGGGCTTGCAGGTCGTGATTTAGAAGCATTAGCGATAGGATTATACGAAGGAATTGATGAAGAATTTTTGAAATATAGAATAGGTCAGATGGAATATTTAGCAGCTAGACTTGATGATGTAGGAATATCTTATCAAGCTCCAGTAGGTGGACATGGTGTCTTTGTAGATGCTAAAAAATTATTTCCTCAAATACCATATAATGAATTTCCAGGTCAAGTTTTAGCAATTGAACTGTATAAAGAAGCTGGAATAAGAACATGTGATATCGGTTCATATATGCTAGGGAATGATCCTGATACAAATGAACAACTTCAAGCTGATTTTGAATTTACTCGTCTTGCAATTCCAAGAAGAGTATATACTCAAGCACATTTAGACATCATGGTAGATGCTTTAATTGAAATAAAAAATAGAGCTCATAAAATAAAAAAAGGATATAAAATAACTTGGGAACCACCTATTCTTAGACATTTCCAAGCTTCACTTGAACCAATTCATGATTAATAATAAATAACTATAATACTCAAATTTATTTTTAGTAACTACTTAGAAAGATAATTTATTTATCTTCTAAGTAGTTACTTTTTTCATATGTGAAATCCCTTTTATTTTTGCATGATTTTTTTATTTTATTACATCTACTACTTGTATTTTTGCATATTTTATTAATTCCATAGAATTCATCTCTATTTGCAAACCTTTGCACCCTGCACTTAAATAAATTTTTTCTTTTTTAAGAACTGAACTGTGAATAAATGTTCTGTGTTTTTTTTTTATTCCGAGAGGAGAACAACCACCTCTTACATAACCAGTATGTTCTAAAAGTTCTTTAACTTCTAACATTTCAACTTTTTTAACCTCAGCTATTTTGGCAAATTTTTTTAAATCTAATTCGTCACTACCAGGAATACACACAACTAACAATTCTTTTTTTTCACTAAATAAAATCAATGTTTTAAATAATTTAGTTATATCTAAGCCTAATTTTAAAGCAACATTAATAGCACTTACATCTTCATCATCAACTATATACTCCACAAGATTAAAATGTAACTTTGCTGCTTCTAACTCCCTCACAGCATTTGTTTTTTTCATTATCTTCCTCCATATGAAATTTTAAAATAAATATAAATTTATCATCTGTTGTTTTTATTTCATAATCTATTTCTAATATTTGCAAAGAATTTTTTACAATTGACAGTCCTAAACCAGAACCTTCAATTTTTTTTAATTCTGTATTACTCCCTCTAACAAATGGTTCAGTTAATTTTAGAATATCACCACTAATTTTATAATTTATATTATTTTCAAAATAAACTTCATTTTTTATTCTATAAATTTTAAAGTCTCCTTTATAAGGGGAATATTTAAGAGCATTTTGAATCAAATTATTAAATACTAGTTTAATTAAATTTTTGTTTGTAACTAAATAAATATCTGTCATTTCAACAGTAACACTTACATCATTTTCTAATTCTAGCAACTCAAAATTTAAAAGGGATTTTTTAATTAATTCTGTTATATTTATTTTCTCTTTTTTTATTCGTTTATTAAAAGAATCGATTTTAGATAAAGTTAAAAGATTTTCTATTAAATTTGTAAGTTCTTTTGTTTCTTTTATTAGGGTATCATAGGAATTATTTTTATCATTTAAAGTATTTAATTTATCATTTTTTAAATTTTGAGCAGTCATATTTATTATTGCTATAGGTGTTTTCATTTCATGTGATGCATTAGAAACAAAATTTTTCAATTTATTTATAGAGTCTTTTAAATTATTTGACATAAGCACTATACTGTGACTTAACTCTCCTATTTCATCTTCTGTATTTATCTCTATAATATCATTAAATTCCAAATTAGATATTTTTTTTGCTGCAATATTTAATTTTTCTACATTTTTCGTTATTTTTTTTAAAAATAAACTTCCAACTAATGTGCATAGTAATAGTGCTAGTAACGAGGATAATATATTTATTAGATGAATTTCATGTCTAATGTTATTGGTTGAACTTAAATATGAGAAAATATGTACTTGAGTCCCTGTTTTTAAATTTTCACGATAGGAAATAAATCTTCTTTTCCCTTTATCTTCTTTTATTATTATTTTGTTTTCTTCCTCACTATAATCAATTATACGTCCCATATGGGATCTTGTTCTTCTATTTTTTTTTAATCTTACAATAACTCCCTCTTCCTCTCTTAATACCTCAAAATAATCTTCTAACTCAAATGAGTTTTCATCCAGAGATTTAATTTTATTCATTATTTTAGGAATTTCATTTTTTTTTCTATTTAAATAAAATTTATCTAAAAATATAGAACTAAAAATATTTGATAAAAGCATAGCTAAAATTATTATAACAGTAGAATATAATAAAAGTTTTTTTTTAAAATTAAATTTATATTTCTTCAAAAATATATCCTACCCCCCTAATTGTTTTTATGTTTAAACTATATTCAAACATTTTTTTTCTTACTCTTTTTACAAGTGTATCTACAACTCTGTCATCACCGTAAAAATCAAAACCCCAAATTTCATTTAAAATTTTTTCTCTTGTTAAGACTAATTTTTTATTTCTAATAAAATACTCTAACAATTGACTTTCTCTTCCTGATATTTCAATTTTTTCACCTTTTATAAAAAGCACTTGTAATCTCATATCAAATTGAAAATCTTTATAACTATATATACCATTTCCATCTATTTTTAATATTTTCTTAATTCTAGCTAAAAGAATTTTTAAACTAAATGGTTTAGTTATATAATCATCTGCACCTAACTCCAAACCTTGAAGTTCATCAAATTCAGAGTTTCTAGCAGTCATCATTAATATTGGTATATTACTATTTTCTTTTATTTCAGAACATACTTGCCAACCATTTTTTTTAGGAAGATTAATATCTAATATTATAATATCTGGTTTTTCCATATAAAATAATTCTAATCCTTCACTTCCGTCATATGAGTTAATAATTTCAAAATTTTCAGATTTCAAAAAATCAGTTAATATTTTTGCAAGGTCTCTTTCGTCCTCAATTATAAGAATTTTTTTTTTCATACTTCACCTTCTTTTAAATTTAAAAAATATTAAAAAATAATTTATCTCATTCTTTTTCAATTTAATATCTTTTCAATTCTAATTTTATCAAATATATATGTCTAGCCCGTGTCATTTTTTTTCCAATTAATATAATAGTATGGTATAATAAATTATTACTTTTACTGTGAGGTTATTTATGACAAAATTTTTAAGAAATTTATCTATTATTTTACTACCATTTTATGCACTACTATTTTTGTTAAATAGTTTTTTTAAAGTGAGCAAAGGTTTTAAATTAGACCCTTTAGCTTTAATGGCTGCTCTTACGAACTATATAGATAGAAATATTACTTATGGACAAAGCACATTATCTTTTATAGTAGCTGTTTTAATTATGATTATCCCCTCTTATATAGCATTGTTTATAAAATTATATTTTTTTAAAAATAAAAATAAAAAAATAAAATAAATTTTTATTTTTTTTTTATTTCAACATTAATGCTTTTTCTGTTAATACTAATATTTTAGAATTATCCATATCTGTATTTGCTGAACATGGTGTTTTTTTACAAGCACCAGATGAGCACCCATTACAACTTTTTGTTTCAGATGTATTCACTTCTTTTTTTATTCTTTGCTTTTCTCTTTTTTCGAATTCCTCGTATGTTTCAAGATAAGACTCAGCTTTTAAATTTTCGTATATTATCTTTAATTCCTCATCACTTATACCAAAATTTTTTTTAATTGCAGTATCGCTATATGCCTTTCCTTCTATTAAAAATTTTAAAATTTCTTTTTCAATATTTTTCATCTTTACCACCCTTATTTAGATATTTATCTATTATTTTTTATAGCTTTATTGCATATTTACAATTTCTTGTTTCTTAATTATACACTATTTATCAATTTTATAGAATTTTTTTATTTTTAGTGTATAATGTAAATAATATCTAAATAAATAGTGAGGTATCTTATGTGGAAAAATGATTTAAAACATTTTATTTTAGAATTTTTAAAAGAAGGTAAAATCTCAAATTTATATAGTGCTTTTAGAGGAGCATTAAAAAATTATAAAAGAGCCAATTCCTCACTTTGGGTAAACTCTCTTTGTTATATTTCAATTTTATCCCTTGTCCCTTTATTAGCAATTGGTTTTAGTATTGGAAGATGGTTAGGAATTGACGATTATTTAGCTAAGCAATTATATCTTAACTCTCCACTTAACGAAGAAACTCTTGGAGTTCTTTTAAATGCTTCTACAAACCTTTTAAACAATACTAGAAATGGCTTACTTGCAGGTATTGGATTTCTTTTTTTAGGTTGGGTTGTTATTTCTATGTTTTCACTTATTGAAAAATCATTAAATTCTATTTGGAGGATAAAAAAACAAAGAGCTTTAGGTAGACGTTTTTCTGATTACCTTACTGTTTTCATGGTTTTTCCACTTACTATTTTGTCCATGAATATTTTAACTGGTAATGGAACTAAGATAATACATCTTCCACCTTTTATCAAAATAATAGCACCTTACTTATCTCTTTGGATTTTTTTCTTTATTTTTTATATGGTCATGCCAAATACTAAAATAAGATTAATTCCTGCTATTATATCAAGTTTTTTTATCTCCTTACTTTTTAATCAAAGTAACCTTATTTTTTTAAAACTTCAAATTTTAATAAACGAATATAATAAAATTTATGGAAGTTTTTCAATTATTCTCATATTTTTAATTTGGTTAAAAATAATTTGGTTCTTGATATTATTAGGTTCTCATTTAACTTATTTCCTTCAAAATAACGATACTTTACTAAATATTGATGGAATTAAATATTTAAATTTTAATACAAAATTTAAATTAACTACTATTATTATAATTCTTTTAACTAAAAATTATATAGAAAATGAAACTCCTTTAACAACTAAGGAGATTTCTTCAAAAACACATATTTCCTTGGAAATGGTAAATGAAATTTTATTTATTTTAAGGGAAAACAATTTTGTTTTAAGTAATTTAGATATTTTATTAGAAGAAAGTACTCATAAACTATCAATTAATTATGAAAAACTTACTCTTAATGATATTTATATAATTTTAGAAAATTTTGGTGATACCTATTCTATAAAAGAAAATCTTATTCCATGGAAAGAGAAAAATACAAAAATTTTAGATTTGATTTAACAAAAACTATAATATAAGATTTTGATAAAAAACTATGAAATTGTATGTTGTCAATTTCATAGTTTTTTCATTTTAACCTTTTTTATTTTTCCTAAACTTAGGATAGCACCATTTAAAAAGAATGCCCCTATTAATATATAATTTGAATATTCTCCACCATAAATTTTACCCCCAAAAGCTAATACTCCACCTGATATAATAGCTATAATTGTAAATTTTTTTTCTCCTTTATACCCTAATAGTCCAAAAATACATGGTATAATTAGTGCACCAGAATAAATTGTAAGTGCCAAAAGTAAAGAACTTAGAATAAATTTTAATTTTAAAGCGACTAAAATACTAAAAATTCCTAATATTCCTATAAATATTCTTGTTAATTTTATAGCATTTTTATTTTTTAAATCCTTAGTAAATACTTGTGCTAAAATTGAAGAAGAGGTTAAAAGACAAGTATCTGCTGAGGAAATAACTGCAGAAAGTAATCCAAAATACAATATAAGACTAACACCCCATGGTAAAGATTTTCCAGCTATATACAAAAGTGGCGATTGAGTAACTGTATTTAGTCCTGGAGCAGAATAAGCTACTTCTATTCCTATACTAGCTAGTATAAAAGAAAGAGGAATTAAAACTACTATTGCTAGTATTATGGAGCTTTTTATTGTTTTTTCATCTTTGGCACAAAATATTCTTGAATATATATCAGGTCCCACTAAAAAAGTAGATGAATATGTCAAAATTAATATTAACAAATCAATATATTTAAATTTTTCATTTATAAGAGATGGTGCATTATAAGATAGACTACCTGTGGAAGAATAAATATAACAAATAACTACGCCAAAAATGAGAAAAAGTAGTTGAATACAGTCTGTTTTTATTATTGATAACTGTCCACCTAAAATAGTATAAACAATAAATACAACACCACTTAGTATAACCCCTGTTGTATAACTCATTTCAGTAAAAATTCCTATTATTTGAGCTGCACCTATTATTTGAGCTGCTACAATTCCTATCCATGCAACTGATATAATCACTGAAGACAATATTTTCACTTCATATCCATAAAAACTTTCAAGTAATTCTGGAAGATTATATCCTTTAAAATTTTTGAAATATTTTAATAATGGAAAAAGAAAAAGTAATCCCAGTGCAGCACAAAGCATAAACCATGCTCCTGCCCACCCATTAGTATATGACATTGTCACACTTCCTAATATAGCAGAACTTCCTAATATTGACGCTAAAAGGCTTCCAGTAACCTGCCATACGCCCGCTTTCTTACTAGCTAGAAAAAAATCTGAGCTTTCTTTTATTTTTTTGTAAGAAGTATAACCCACAACTAATATAACAATAAAATATACAGTTAATAGTAACACATTCATTAAAACACCCCAGTTTCAAAAAAAAAGGCTTATTTTGCCTTTTTTTTATTTTTTAATTTAATTGTAAATTATTAATTTTTTTTAGGTTAATAATAATTTTTTTAATCCTAGTTATTCCTTCTAAAATTTCATCACTATTTTTTACTAAGGATAATCTTATAAAACCTTCCATTCCAAATGCTATTCCTGGAATAACTGCTACTCCTTGTTCTTTTAGAAGTTTTAAAGCGAAAGCGTAACTGTCAGTAACACCAGCTTCTCTTAGAGAAACAAAGAGATAAATTGCTCCTTGGGGTTTTATAGGATTTAATCCTATTTCTTTCAAGGCTTTATAGGCAACTTCAGCTCTCTCTTTATATATTTTTATATTTTCTTTTATATCACTACATTTTTTTAAAGCTACTAGTCCACCTATCTGTGATATAATTGATGAAGACGTTACTGTATATTGATGAACTTTCAAAAGTTCTTTTCTTAATTTTTCACTAGATAATATATAACCTATCCGCCAACCTGTTAAAGAGTGTGATTTTGAGAATCCATTTACTACTATTACATTTTCTTTGTATTTATCACTTAAAAAACTATTATATTCATCATTATAAACTAATTCACTATATACTTCATCACTGATTATATACAAATCATTTTCCTTTGCAAAAGTAAGTATCTCATCTCTATTTTTCTTAGAAATTGTAACTCCTGATGGATTAGAGGGATAATTTAAAATTATTGCCCGAGTTTTATTAGTGATATTTTTTTTTATTTTTTCTACTGTTAATTGGTAATCATCACTAGATGTATCAATTTTAATTAATTTTGCTCCTCGCAATGTTATAAGAGGTTCATAACCTGGATAAACTGGTAAAGGACAAATAACATCATCTCCATTTTGAATTAAAGTAGCTATGGTTGTAGATAAACCTTCAGTTGAACCTACAGTAATAATTATTTCATCAGCACTATAATTTACATTATACTTTTCTTTATAAAATTTTGAAATCTCCTCTCTTAACTCCAGTTCTCCACCTAATTTTGAATAACCTAGTTTATTGTTTTTCATATATTCTATAGTTTCCTCTATTATTACTTTAGATTGAGGTAAATCAGGTTCGCCAATAGTTAAATTTATCATTTTTTTACCAGAATCAATATTATATTTTACACTTTCTTCAAAAAATTTTCTTATAATAGAAACTTCTACTTTTTTCAAATTTGGATTTATCTCTAACATATATTGGACACCTCATAAGTTAAATTTTCTTAAATATCTATTAAATTTTTCTTAAATCCTCTACTATTTCAGTTTTTTCTTCTGTTTTTGAATCTTTATTTTTCACTATTCTAGCTGGATTTCCTGCTACTACAACACCACTTGGAACATCAGTTAATACTATTGCTCCAGCTGCTACTACCGAACCTTTTCCTATTCTTACACCTTCAATAACCACTGCATTAGCACCTATCAACACATCATCTTCAACTATAACAGGGGTAGCACTAGGGGGTTCTACCACTCCAGCTAAAACTGTACCTGCTCCTATATGGCAATTATTACCAACAACAGCTCTTCCACCTAATATTGCACCCATGTCTATCATAGTCCCTGAACCAATTTTAGCACCTATATTAATTATTGCTCCCATCATAATAACTGCATTATCTCCTATTTCAACCATATCTCTTATTATTGCTCCAGGCTCTATTCTAGCATTTATTCCAGTTTTATTTAACATGGGAATAGCAGAGTTTCTTCTATCATTTTCTATATAATAATTTGTTATTTTTTCTTTATTAAGGTCAATAAATTTTTCAATAATGGAAAATTCACCTATTAAAATATAAGAATTACAACTACCAAATATTTTTATTTCATTTAAAGTTTTACATTTAATATCTATTTCCCCATTTATATATACTTTAACAGGTGTAACTTTTTTTGATTCTCTTATATATTTTATTATTTCTTCACCATGATTTACCATATTTGACATTTTTCCTCCAAATTAATATATTTATTTTTTTCCTAAAAGGACATCACTCATTTTATACATTCCATTATCCTGATTAGCTAACCATATCGCACCTGTTATTGCTCCATTTGCAAATATTTTTTTCGAGTGTGCCTCATGCTTAATTTCTATAACCTCATCTTCTCCAGCAAAAATAACCGAGTGTTCCCCCACAATAGTTCCACCTCTTACACTGTGAACTCCAATTTCTTTTGTCTCTCTTTTTTCCATTCCTTCTCTTCCATATTTATATTCTTTTTTTTCTTTTAGTGTATTATTTATATTTTCAAGTAGAGTTTTTGCTGTTCCACTAGGAGAATCTAATTTTTTGTTATGGTGTTTTTCTATAAGCTCTATATCCCAATTTTCTAACACGGGAACAATATATTTCATAAGCTCATTTAGAAGATTTACACCTAAAGACGTATTAGACGCCACTAAAATAGGATTTTTCTTTCCCGCTTCCTCTAATTTTAACTTATCATTTTCACTGTGTCCTGTGGTTGCAATTAATAGAGCAACTTTATTTTTATTAGCATATTCAAGAATTTCATTAAGTTTACTAAAATGTGAAAAATCTATTATAACATCTGGTTTTTCTGGAAGAGAATTTAAGTTTTTATAACACTGTGTATAAATTGTTTCTTTTTCATCTACTGCACCTACAAATATTATATTTTTTTTTTCTTTTAATATATCTACTATTAACTTCCCCATAGTTCCATAACCATATACAGCTATTTTCATTTTATATTACCTCTCTTATCTCTTAAAGACCTATTTTTTTCATTTCTTTTTCTAAAACTTTACAAGCAGGTTCACTCATTTCATAAAGAGGTAATCTATATCCTCCAACTTCCCAGCCTAAAATATTCAATGCTTTTTTTACTGGAATTGGATTAGTTTCTATAAATAACGAGTGTACAAATCCATTTAATTTAAGCTGTAACTCTTTAGCTTCTATAACTTTTCCTTCTATATAATTATGTACTATATTATGAGTTTCAAGAGGTAAAACATTAGCTAGTACTGATATAACTCCTTTTCCACCTATTGATGTCATGGGAAGAATTATATCATCATTTCCAGAGTAAATATCATATCTATCATTAAAAATTCTTGCAATGTTCATAGCATACGTCATATCTCCACTAGCTTCTTTTATAGCAACTATATTTTTTACATCTTTTAGCTCTTCTAAAACTTCCATAGGTATATTCATTCCAGTTCTTCCAGGTACATTATAAAGAATTATCGGAATTTTAACAGCAGAAGCTATTTTTTTAAAGTGTTCCACAAGTCCTTTAGTATTTGTTTTATTATAATATGGCGTTATTACTAAAAGTCCATCTACTCCTAATTTTTCAGCTTCACAGCTTAGTTTTACTGCATGTGCCGTATTATTTGATCCTGTCCCTGCTATTACTGGAATTTTTTTTCCTATAAATTTAACTGTTCTATCTATTATTTCAAGTTGCTCATTTTCTGAAAGTGTACTAGCTTCTCCAGTAGTTCCATTTATTACTATGGCATCAGTTTTATTTTTTATTTGAAAAGTTAAAAGTTCCTCTAATTTTTCAAAATTCACTTCTTTATTTTCTTTAAAAGGTGTTATTAATGCTACTCCTGATCCTATAAAAATTGCCATTTTATCCTCCTATATTCCATTTTTCTATTAGTAGTTCTGCTATTTGAATTGTATTGGTCGCAGCTCCTTTTCTTATATTATCAGCTACAACCCATAAATTAACGCCATTTTCAACACTAAAATCTCTTCTAATTCTTCCAACAAATACCTCATCTTTTCCAGAGCTTATTATGGGCATAGGATAAATGTTTTTAGAAACATCATCTTCTAATATTATTCCTTTCGTTTCTTTGAATATTTTTTTTAATTGTTCAATATTAGGTTCTCTTAATAATTCTACATTCATAGATATAGAATGTGAATTTTTAACAGGTACTCTTACACACGTTGATGTTATTGCTAAATTAGAATACCCTAATATTTTTCTAGTTTCCATAATCATTTTTTCTTCCTCCTTTGTATATCCATTTTCTAAAAATGAATCTATGTGTGGAAGACAATTATAAGCTATATCATGAGGATAATTTGTTGCTTTATTCCCTTTTATTCCTTCTTCTAAATCTTTTACTCCTTTCACACCACTTCCTGATACAGCTTGATAGGTTGAATAAATTATTCTTTTGATACCATATAAGTTATCTAAAACTTTTAATGGTAAAACTGATTGTATTGTTGAACAATTTGGATTTGCAATAATACCTTTATGCAGAAAAGTTGCTTCTGGATTTACTTCTGGAACTATTAGTGGAACTTCAGAGTTCATTCTCCAAGCACTACTATTATCTATTACAACAACTCCATTTTCAACAGCAATAGGTGCATATATTTTACTTAAATCCCCACCAGCTGAAAATAGTGCAATCTTTATATTTCTATTAGTAAAAGAATCTTTAGTTAATTCTTCAACTATAATCTCTTTATCTTTAAAAAATATTTTTTTTCCTGCTGAATGACTTGAAGAGAATAAGTATAAATTATCTATTGGAAGTTCTCTCTCTTCTAATACTTTCAAAAATGTTCTTCCAACCATTCCAGTTGCTCCAACTATGGCAAAATTGTACTTTTTCATTCTCTCTCCCCTAATTAAAAATTTATTTTTTTTTATCTATTAATATTACTATAAACTAAAATTTTCTGCTAATTTTTCTACAAATTTTTCAATATTATTTTTTTCTATAATCATAGATATTGAAATTTCTGATGTCGTACATTGATGAAAACTTACATTTGTTTCTGCTAAAGTTTCAAATACTTTAGCTGCAACTCCAAAATTACTTATCATACCTATTCCCACTAAAGATATTTTAGCTACCCCTTTAAGTTTTGTTTCTACTATATCAGGAAATAATTTTTTTATTTTTATCAAAGCTTTTTCTAAAAATATCTCGTCTACCAAAGGACAAGTAAAGGCTATACTTCCTTTTAAATCTGCAACATCATTTTGAGATATCATATCTACATTTACCCCTTCCTCTGCTAAGATCATAAAAATAGCTGAAACATTTTTAGGAAAAGTTGAAAAACTTTCTATATTAACCATAATAACATTTTCATTTATTGAAATACCAGTTATTATTTTTTTTTCTATTATTTCATTACTATCGCATATGTAAGTTCCTGTTTCACTTCCTAAGGTTTCACCTACATAAATTTTTACTCCGTATTTTTTTCCAATTTCAACTGCTCTTGTTTCCATTACTCCAGCACCTAAATTTGCCATTTCCATCATCTCCTCATAGGATATTTTTTCTAATTTTTTTGCTTTTTTATAAACCCTAGGATCTACAGAATAAATCCCTTCTACATCAGTATAAATTTCACAATCGCATCCTAATGACGCGGCAAGTGCTACAGCACTTGTATCTGAGCCTCCTCTTCCTAACGTTGTTATATCACCTTTTTCATTAATTCCTTGAAATCCTGCAACTATAACTATTTTTCCTTCTTTTAAATATTCTTCTATTTTTTTTGTATCTATATTTGTAATTTTATTTTTTGTATGTATCCCTATTGTATTTATCCCTGCCTGTGCTCCAGTTAGAGAAACCGCTTTATGCCCCTGTGCTTTTATAGCCATACTCAAAAGAGATATGGATTGTTGCTCTCCTGTGGATAGTAAAGTATCTAGTTCCCTAATATCTGGCGTTTCAGATATTTCTTTTGCTAATTTTATAAGAGAATCCGTTGCTTTTCCCATAGCAGATACTACTACTATTATCTCTTCTCCATCTCTATTTATTTTGCAAAGATATTCTGCAATTTTTTTTATTTTCTCTATTGTTCCAACTGAACTTCCGCCATATTTTTTTACAATCCTCACAAGTTTCTCCTCCCACTTTTTTAATTTTATTTATTTTACCATAAAATTAAAAAAACTGCACAGATTAATTATATTCTACAATGATTTTTATGATCTTTTCTTTAATTATGAGTTTTATATTTTTTATCTCTTTTATTTTAAAAAAATATAAGCTATAATAACATCAAATATATTTAAGAAGTCAAAGAAGTTAATAGTATTATTAATAAACTATAATTAAGGAGGAATTTATGACTATTTCAAAAAATATAATCACTAACTTAATACTTCATAGAAGAGAACTACACCAAATACCTGAGCTTGGTTTTCAAGAATTTAAAACACAAAAATATCTTATGGAAAAACTAGAAGAAATGGGATATACCCCTTATAAAATATGTGAAACAGGAGTATATGTTTATATTGATAATGGTCAGGATAATTCTTATGCTTTTAGAAGTGATATGGATGCTTTACCCATTGAAGAGAATAGTCACAATTTTTCTTCTAAACATTCAGGGAAGATGCACGCTTGCGGGCATGACGGGCATATGGCTACTCTTTTAGGTTTTGCAAGTTATCTTAAAACACTTCCAAAAGAAGATTTCAGCACAAATATTCTTTTAATTTTTCAACCTGCTGAAGAGGGACCAGGTGGTGCTAAAAATATTGTAGAAACTGGTATTTTTGAAAAGTTCAAAATAAAATCTATATTTGGCTTTCATTTATTCCCTACTTTGCCAGAAGGTACTATAGGCTCTAAAATTGGTGGACTAATGGCTAAAGCTGCAGAAATAAATATTGATATTATTGGAAAAAGTGGACATTCTGGGCAACCTCACAAAACTATAGATTCAATTCAGATAGCTTTTTCTTTTTTACAAAGTATGAATACACTTGTAAGCAAAAGACTTTCTCCCTTTGATCCATCATTAATATCATTTAATAAAATTATTGGTGGTACTGTAAGAAATATCGTTGCTGAAAAAACTAGATTAGAAGGAACTATACGCTCTTTTTCAGAAGAAAGTTTTTCTATTATTATAAAAAAAATTAAAGATATTATTCATGGTTTAGAAATTTCTTGGGACTGTAAAATTATTTTAGATATCGCTGAAGGATACCCACCAGTTATCAATGATAAAAAATATTATAATATTTTTAAAAAAGCGATAGAAAAATCTTCTACTATTAAATTAATTGAGATTGAACCTGAAATGCTTGCTGAAGACTTTTCTTTCTATCAAGAAAAAATTCCAGGAGTTTTTTATTTTGTAGGTACACTGAATAAAGAGAAAAAATTTGATAATGCTCTCCATAATTGTGGTTTTAATTTTGATGAGAAATCTTTAGAATACGCACTAGAGTCTTATATTTTAATTTTTAATTCTTTAAACGAATCTGATGAAAAATATAAGTAAATAAATAATTAAATAAATAAATAATTAAAAAAATGGATAAATTTATACTAGCTAAATTTTACCCATTTTTATATAAAATTTTTATACTAATTTCTTAGTTTTTACACAAAACTTTAAATAATCCCCTTAAAAATACTTTCAAAAATTCATTAGAGCTGTTATTTTTTAATCCCAAGTCTCTATGTTTTTATAAACATAGACACCATTATTTATATCTTTAACTTTATCTATACTAAATATTTTCATAGCACATCTAATAGCATCTAATTTAAAAGGAATAAACATAATTTTTATTCCTTTTTTTACTATTCTTTCTTGAATAACAAGAGGTAAATCTTTTCTCATATTTTCGTTTGCAGATTTTATAGTTTGAATATCGGTATATGCTACAATAATAGGTAACTTTAATTTATCAATAGCTTCATTCAGTTCATATTTTAAAATCTCACTTTGATTCACTGTATTTTTACTTACAACTAAAAGAATAATTTTAGCCCTCTTTAATTTTTCTTTTATCAAAATCTTTAGCTCTTCTGTTAATATGTCATCTCTTGCCCGACAGACCTTATCATGACTCTCTATAAAATTAATATTAATATTTGGATTGGGATTAGCATCCCAACCTTTTAATAAATTATAATGATCTACATCCGATTTTGTTGGAACCGCTGCTCCACATCCATTAAAAGCCAGATAAACGGCATCTCTATTTTTCATTTTTGCCTCCACCATTCTCTTTTTTCCATATATATTATTTTATTATATTCTATATGGTATCACAGATGTTTGAATATTCTAACATAATTCTTTTATTATTTATTTTTTTTATTATTTATTTTTTTTATTATTTATTTCTTTTATATTTATAATTTATGTTTAACTAAGATATTTCCCCACCTATAATTTTTCCATCACTACCATTTTTTATTGCACAGATTAAAGACTGTTCTAATCCTTGTGTTATTAACTCTTGAGACATATAAGGTTGTCCCTTTTTATTTAATACTTGCTCTGGAAGATAAGGAACGTGTATAAAACCACCTTTTATATCTAAATTATTTTTTTCAATATAATACATTAGAGCATACATAATATGATTACATACAAATGTTCCTGCTGTATTAGATACTCCTGCTGGAATTCCACTTTCTTGGATAGCTAAAGCTATTTTTTTTATTGGAAGATTAGAAAAATATGCGTTTTCTCCATCTGAGAATATTTTCATATCAGTAGGTTGATTTCCTTCGTTATCTGGTATTCTTGCATCATCTAAATTAATTGCCACTCTTTCTGGTGTAATTTCAAATCTTCCTCCTGCTTGCCCTACACATATAACTATTTCTGGTTTTGTCTCTTTAATTAATGTAAATAATTTTTCATATGATTTTACAAAAACTGTAGGGATTTCTCTTTTTATAATTTGGTACCCTTTTATTTCATCTTTTAGTCCTTTAACTGCTTCATAAGCTGGATTTATTTTTTCTCCACCAAAGGGATCAAACCCCGTTATTAAAATTGTTTTCATTTTTCCTCCATATTTTTTATTTGAATATTATCATATATATGATTTGAAATATTAACATTAATATAGCAATTATATACTGATTTTTTATTACTCCATATTTTTCTTTCATTTCTAACATGGCAACTGGCACTATGTTAAAATTTGCAGCCATAGGTGTTAATAAAGTTCCACAATAGCCACATGTTAAAGCCAACATTCCTATTAATTTAGGGTCTGCTCCATGAGATAAAACAAAAGGACCACCAATACCAACTGTTATAACTGTTATTGCAGCAAAAGCATTGCCCATTATCATTGTAAAAATTGCCATACCTAAAGCAAAAACAATAATTCCTATATTTACATTTCCATCTGGTATTATTTTTCCTACAATAGATGAAATAGTATCTCCCACTCCTGCTTTTGTATAAACTGCTCCTAGAGAAGCTAGAAGCAGTGGCAAAATACTAAGTGGTCCAACTGAATCTAAAAGTCTTTTTCCATCATTTAAAAAAGTTGTAGGTTTATTTTCCTTTGAAAATAACATTAGTATAACTATTGAAATTAGTACTCCTATACCAACTCCTACCAATGCTCCAAGCTTCGTAAACAGTACAAAATAGAGTGCTGAAATACCTATTGTTAGTGCAGGAATAAAAAGTTTCATTCCAATCTTATTTGCCATTTTAGTAGTATATTCAGAAGTTGGAAAATCATTTTTCCCCACCTTTACCTTCTTTAAAATTCCAGGTATTGTCATAATTATTACCAGTGCCCCTGTTATATGAGCAGGCATCCATCTTCCAAAAGCTAAAATTACTCCAAATATACACCAAAATACTGCGGTTCCCACAGGCGAAATATTTTCTTTATCCAGAAAATTTTTAACACCTGTATAAATAAGAGTACCTCCTATTATGATAAATATAATTTCTAATAACTTTACTCCCAATGTAATTTCAGAACTTATAAAAAAATTCATTTTTCCTCCTAATATAATTAGTTTTTACCTTGATAATATTTTATATTTAATTTTTTATCTTTTAATAAATAGTATATAACTGATAATACTAAAGCAAAAATAGCTACTGGTATCTCTACTTTAGCAAGTTCAACTAACTCTACACTATATCCTAATGAAGCTAAAGTTGATTGAACTAAAAGAGCACCACTTCCCCCAACAAATAAAACTTGTCCAAAAAACCAAGCTATATTTTCCATTCCTGAAGACATTCCTTTTATTTCTTCAATATGTTCCCTATTTACTATCTTTCCTGAAGCTTCTACAGCCCCTATTGCCATAGGAAGAACTATTGGACGAACAAATCCTGCAACACCACCGAAACTGACGTTAAAAGCTGCAAAAACTATTCTCATCACACCATAAGCTCCTATAACTTTTCCAGGAGTTGCATTTTTTAATTTTCCTATAAGTGAAGCGGCAACTTCTTTTAATCCATTTCTTTCTAAAGTCCCTGTAACTAGCATTATCATTACAAAAATAGCCATAGCTCTATTTGCTACAAATGTTTTTCCCATAGTTTCAAGAAGACCTAAAATTCCCAAGCCACCAGTGAAAGCTGTAACAATTGCAGCAGTTATAATTATTAAAATTGAATCTTTTTTCATAGCAAAACCTACTATGACAATTAATACTCCTAATAAACTTAACATTTACCCTCCAGAATAATTTCTTTTTTTTGTATTTTTAAAATTATATTATAAAAAAATTTTTTTTACAAGTTTTTCCTATTTTAGTTATCATATCCATTTTTAAAACATACGTTTTTTATATTTAAACTTAAATTTTTTTATATCAAAAAATAAAATTGTATAAAAATAGAGGGAACTTCTAAAAAAAAGATCCCTCTTTACTTTGAATATAAATAAGATTAAAATTTTATTTCTTTCAGTTCTTTGTTTGTTTGTTTGTTTTACTACTTTAATAAAACTTCTACTAATATTTTATAAAAATTCTCTGTTGGTTCAGAATTATTACATGATTTTGTTCTCAACAGTACTCCTTGCCAACTATTCACTAAAAACTCTCCTAATTCTTTAGAATTTTTTATATTTCCTTCCTTTAAACAGTTTTCAATTTTTATTGCTATTTCTTGATGAATTTTTTTAGTAATTTCTTGTATCACATCACTGCTACAACTTACTTCTTGAGTTAAATTACCAATAAAACATCCTAATTTAAATTTTTTCTCTTGATTAATTTTATCTATCATATTTCTATAAAATAATTTTATTCTATCTATGGGATTAATTTCTTTATCTAAAAGAATATTAAATTTTTCTTGATTTATTACAGAATAATAGTAATCTAAAGCTTCTTTTCCATAGTCTTCTTTACTTTCAAAATAATTATAAAAGGATCCTTTAGGGATTCCAGCTGCAACAGATAATTCCTTTACTCCTACTCCGTTATATCCTTTTATATGCATTACATTTATTGATTTTCTTATAATTTCATATTTTTTTATCGTTTTCTTATCCATAATACATTATCCCTATTATTCTTATATTTATCCTTTTAAAAATATTCAACATTTTCTTTAATCCTCTCATATTTCCCCCCTTTTATAATGCAAAAATAAAAAATAGAATATTTAGTACATTTTATATTCTACGACCGTTCGTCTTAAAAGTCAATATTTTTCCTTGACTTTCAAGACGAACGGTCATATAATAATTTATAGAAGAATTTTATACAGCAATTTAAGGAGGTTTCATATGAAAAAATTAATTCTTTCTGCTTTACTTTTAGGGTCTTCTTTATCTTTTTCAGCAGTTAAAAAAGCATATTTTGCTGGTGGTTGTTTTTGGTGTATAGAAGCTGCATTTGAAAAATATCAAGGAGTTAAAGAAGTTACTTCAGGTTATTCTGGCGGTGATTCTACAAATCCAACTTATAAAACTTATTCTCATGCTCAACCTGGAAAATTAGCTCATGTTGAAACTGTGGAAGTTTTATATGATGATAGTATTATATCTTATGAAAAATTACTTCATATATTTTGGAGACAAATAGATCCTACTGATGGAGAAGGTAGCTTTGTTGATAGAGGATTTTCTTATACCAGTGCTATTTTTTATCAAAACGACAATGAAAAGCTACTTGCTGAAAATTCAAAAAATTATTTAGAAAAAATTGGTCCTTTTACTAATAAAAAAATTGTTACTAGAATAATACCTTTTAAAAATTTTTATTCTGCAGAAGAATACCATCAAGATTATTACAAAAAAAATACTATTAAGTATAAATATTATAGAGATAGATCTGGAAGAGATCAATTTATCAAGAAAACATGGGGGCAAGAAAAAATGAAATTAAAAGACACATTATCTCCACTTCAATACAGTGTTACACAAGAAAATGCAACTGAAAAACCTTTTGATAATGAATATCATGATAATAAAGCAGCTGGAATTTATGTTGATATTGTCTCTGGGGAAGCTCTTTTCTCTTCTCTTGAAAAATTTGATTCTGGTACTGGTTGGCCTAGTTTTTATGAGATTTTAGAAAAAGATAATATTCTATTAGTGGAAGATGATACTCTATTTACAAAAAGAATAGAAGTTAGAAGTGTTAAAAGTGATTCTCATTTAGGACACGTTTTCAATGATGGACCAAAACCCACTGGGCTTCGATACTGTTTAAATTCAGCAGCTCTTAAATTTATAGGTGTAGATGATCTAGAAAAATATGGTTATGGTCAATATTTAAAATTGTTTATAAAGTAATTTCTAAATTACATCTAAAGAGCAGTTTCTCATAAACAAAAAGACTTTCTAATAAAAACCTTATTTTGAAAGTCTTTTTGTTTGTTTATAAAAATTTTATGTAAAAATGGATAAATTTAACGAGTTTAAATTTATCCATTTTTTTTATTATAACTTATTTTTTTAATTTTCTTTTAACTATTTCTTTTAACTATTTCTTTTACTATAAAAGTAGCTACATCATCAGCATATTTTCCTGGTCCAAATCCTGCATCATATCCTAATTCTTTTGCTAATTCATTAGTGATTCTTGCTCCACCAGCAATTATAATCATTCTCTCTCTTAGTCCCTCAGCTTCAATAAGTTCAATTAAATTTGTTAAATTTTTAATGTGAACATCTTTTTGAGTTACTGTTTGAGATACTAAAAGTGCACTAGCATTTAATTTCACTGCTTTTCTTATAAACTCTTCATTGGAAACTTGACTACCAAGGTTATACGCCTCTATTCCTTTATATCTTTCTAATCCGTAATGACCTGCGTAGCCTTTCATATTCATTATAGCGTCTATTCCAACTGTATGGGCATCTGTTCCTGTACTAGCCCCTACTATAACAACTGGTTTTTTAATATTTTTTGCAATAAATTTTTCTGTTTCATGCATGTCCATAGTATCTATTTCAATTGCTTGTACTTTTATATTTTCATAATCTATTCCAACTGACATAGCTCCATAAACAACATAAAAAGAAAACTTTTTATCTAATGAGTGTGTATGAGCCACTGCAGGATCTTTTAAACCTAGTTTTCTTGCAATTACTAAAGCAGCCTCCATTCCTTTTTCATTACAAGGAACTGGAAGTGTAAAACTCATTTGAATTTTTCCATCATTCATTGTATCACCATATGGTTTTATATTGTGATAGTCTAAATTTTTATCATATGCTTTCTCTTCTATTGAATATAATCCAGTGGACATTATTTTTTACCTCCTAGCATTAAGTCTATAAAAGGATTAAAATATGTTTTATCCTTTTCAAATACTCCATTTAGTCCTTTTCCTCCATCTATTGGTCTCTTTATTCCAGCAAAAATTCCCTGTTCTAAAGTTTTAAATATTCCTATATTCTCTATTTTTTTTAATAGAGATGTCGCCTCTTCTAGTACTGTTTTAGCTCTATTTACAATTATTCCATCTTTTTTAAACTCCATTTCAGCGCCTAAATCTTTCATTGAATTAAATATATACTGAGCATTTTCTATGGAAAGTGCTCTATCTGACATAAAAGGTGTATGTATTGCTTCTGTTAACATTCCTAAAAGATGAACTTTTTGACCTGTAATTATCGTTACCATATTAAAAAGAGCATTTTGAACATGACCTTTAAATATGTTTCCAGTCATAAATTTTGTAGGTGGCATATATTTTAGAGGGGATTTCGAAAATATCTCTCTTGCCATTTCAGCTTGGGATAGTTCTAATAAAAATCCATTTTCAATTCCTGGCTCTATTTCAAAAGCATGACCTAGCCCCATTTGTTCCTCTGGAACTCCTGCTACCAATGCAAATTGTTCATTTATAAATTGAGAAGCTAAAACTGTGTTAGCCTCTTCAATTGCATCTGCTGTTGTTAAATAATTATCTTCACCAGTATTTATTATAACACCAGCAAAACCATTTATAATTCTTGAAAAATATTGATCTACAAGTGTTCTTTTCATATTTATATCTCTAAATAATATTCCATACAAGGCATCATTTAGCATCATATCTAATCTTTCTATTGCTCCCATAGCTGCTATTTCAGGCATACATAATCCGGAGCAATAATTACATAGTCTTATATAACGTCCTAACTCTTCTCCCACTTCATCTAAAGCTTTTCTCATAATTTTAAAATTTTCTTGAGTTGCAACTGTTCCTCCAAATCCTTCAGTTGTAGCACCGTAAGGTACGTAATCTAAAAGAGATTGTCCTGTTGTCCTAATTACTGCTATTACATCTGCACCTTGTCTTGCTGCTGCTACCGCTTGAATAACATCTTCAAATATATTTCCTGTTGCTACTATTAAGTATAGATATGGACCTTGTTTTTCACCATATTTTTCTATAAAACTCTCTCTCTTCTCTCTATTGTTTTTTATTTTTTTTACCGTTTCTTTAGCTATTTTTTCTATTTCTATTTTTATTTCTAGTTCATCATTCCAATAAATTTTAGTAATATCTAATTTTTTTTCTGATACTTTCAACGCTATTTCTTGTGGAGATAACTTTGTTTCTATTATGGCATTACCTATATATTTTGCTACTCCTATGTTTATATTTCCATTTTCACTTATAAAATCTACTACAATATTTGGAAGTGGAACTTCAAATTCATCTATTCCATCTATCCCTAATAATCTACATATTGTTCTTTCAACTGCAACTGTGCTATGTCTATCAATGTATTCTTGTGCATTTTCCGCTATTTTGGATGCTAATTTTCGTGCTTCGTCAACAAGAGTCCAATCTAAATTTAACTTCCCATTCATTTTAGCTCCTCCCTGTATTCCATTTCTAAAATTTTTGAAAATTCATTATCCATTCCTAATAGAGTAGCTATATTTAATGCATATTTGGGAATTATACTATCTTGTTTTTTTTCTAATCTATAATCCATATATTCTTGTAGTGTATTCATTGAATTATTATTTAAAATCATTGTTTTTTTTAATTTTTCAAAGTTTATATTTTTTAATCCAATAACCTGATAATGTTCAATATTTTCATTAGCAATTCCATCAAAATGTGTTGTTAAAAGAGAAATACTAGATTTTTTATTTAAAAATTTAGCTAAGGACTTAGTTATTTTTTTTCCTTCTTCTGGATTTGTTCCCCTTGCAAACTCATCAAAAACTATAAACCCTTTTCCTAATTTTAAAAATATTGAAATTTCTTTTAACTTTATAATTTCACCTCCAAAGGTACTTAAACCTTGAGATAAATTTTGCATGTCATCAGACACGAAAAAAATATAGTCAACAATTGGGAATTTAGCTTCTTTACAAAGAGGAAAAATTCCTAAGTGAAATAGTATTAAATTTTCTGTAATTGTTTTTAAAGCAACGCTTTTCCCACCCATGTTTGCTCCTGTTATAAGCGTTGTTCCAGATTTCATCTCTATGTCAATGGGAGTAAAACTTTGTCCTTTTTTATCTAGTAATTCTTTTAATTCTAAATTTATTAAACCTTTTACACTAATTTCAAAATTTTCTGATATTTCAGGTTTTTTCCCTCCATATATCTTAGCAAAAGAAATTTTACTCAAAATAAAATCAAGCTTTCCTATTATTTCTATATTCTCACTAAAATCTATTATATATTTTTTAATTTTTAATTGTAATGTTTTTCGAACCTCTAACTCTTCTTTTTCTTCTTCTAATACACAAATCAATCTTTTTTCTTTTAAGTTTTCTACTTCTTTCAGGTTTTCATTTTCATATATTTTTTTTTCTAATAATGATTTTTTTTCTCTTATTCCTAACAGTTTTTTTGAATAATGATTATAAATATAAAATGTTGGTACTCTATCTTTTTGTGGATCTAAAATATTAATAATTTCAGATACTGAGTTTAAATTAAAATAATTTAACTCTTTAGGCAAGGCTTTTAAAATCTCTTGTAGTTCTTCCATTATTATCCCTTGAGTTTTTATTTCAAAAAAATCTGTATCTTCTAAGATATTATTTTTATTATCCATTATATTTTTAACCATAATTTTTATATCTTTTAACTTATAAAGTATTTCTGTTATTTTTTTTATTATATTTGGAGATATTTCTAAAAAATTAAAAAAATATTCCATAATTTCATATTCTTTTTTTAAGTTATTGAAATTTTCTCTGCTAAATGGAGAAATTTTTTTTAAATTTTCTTTTCCATAAGGAGAATGAGGTTCAATTCTATTAAGAATATTTTCTATTTTAAGTCTCGCTAAACTTGTGTCATCTATAAATCTCATAGCAATCACTCCTCTTTCATTATATCTAAAACTTCAAAATCTCATCACTCCTTATCCAACACATCTAAAACTACATAATCTAATCTCTCACTTAGTGCTTTTTTAAATTCTAATTTTTTAAAAAAATATCCTGTTTGAGATACTGGATTACATGCTACAAAGATTAATTTTATTTTTTTAATCACTTTAAACTTTATTCCTGAAAGCTCTGCTTTTTTATAATTTAGAGGTGTCAAAAAAAATTTTGTGCCATCTATCGCAATAATTTCTAAATCTTTATAGTAGTTTCTATTTTTAATAAATATTTCTATTGAGTTATCAGTTATAGCTCCTTTTATTAGAATTAAACTCACTTCTTTTTGTAAATATTTTTTTAATTTTTCTGAGCTTTCAAGAAATATAGGCTCTTTTATATTTTCAAAAGTTCCATCTTTATAAAAAAATATAGCTCTATAATCTTCAGTATTTTTAATAATTTTTTCTAAATTTTTTATACCATTATATATAGGAATTTCAAATAGTTTCACTGTATTTATAGTGCTTTCAATCACTTCATTCATGTTGTTTGAATACGAAGCACCTGTAACTAATATCACTCCATCACAAACAGAATTTGCTGCACTTCCTTTTCTTCCTAAAGCACCATCTATAAGTGTTAATTCCCCTCCAAACTTTTCCATTTTTTCTACAACTTTTATTATTTGACTATTAAAAGATGGACCAGCAATGTATACATACCCATCACTTAAAGCTCTCAATATAATAATATTTCCCATAGGTGTTGAAAAATTAGTAACATCTAATATTTCTTTTGTTATGTCACATAAGTTTAAACACTCTTTAGCGGTAGCTATTATTGTGCCTTTATAAATATAAATTTTAGGTTTAGAAGTTTTGGTCACTAAATCTTCTTCTTCACCATCTCTTCCTATGGAAGTAAGAGCTATTTTTTTTTTATCCCCTACATTTGATATTATTTTATTTAAAACCGTCGTCTTGCCTACATTTTTCCCCATACCTATAATTGAAATTCTTTTATAACCATTTATTAAATTATAGATTTTAGACATTTTTCACCCTTTTATTATAGATTTTATATTTTTTTGGTTTTGGTTTTGGTTTTGGTTTAAATTTTTATATTATTTAATGTTTAATCTTTTAATGTTTAATCTTTTAATGTTTAATCTTTTAATGTTTAATCTTTAATGTTTAATCTTTAATGTTTAATGTTTATTTCTTTCGTGTCTAAGTAAATTAGCTGGTTCTAGAGACAATTCATGACCACTTAATAATCCAGATACACCGCTATTCGTTTTTCCTTCTTTACAGTGTTTACAGTGACATACATCAATATAAGGTGTAGGCTCTGTATATGTTGTTATTACACCTTCAAAGTTTCTTAAAACTACTCTTTTAGGACTTTGAGATATAATATAATTAGGCATTACTGGAATTTTTCCTCCTCCACCTGGAGCATCTACTACAAAAGTAGGAATACAATATCCTGAAGTATGACCTCTTAATCCCTCTATTATTTCTATCCCTTTTGAAACTGATGTTCTAAAATGTTCAAGTCCAAAAGAAAGATCACACTGATAAATATAATAAGGTCTTACTCTCATTTTTGTCAATTCATGTACTAAATCTTTCATCACATGAACACAATCATTTATTCCTCTTAAAAGAACAGATTGATTTCCCACTGGAATTCCTATATTAGCCAATTTTTCACAAGCTGCTTTACTTTCAGGAGTTACTTCACTTGGATGATTAAAATGTGTATTTAACCATATTGGGTGATACTTTGACATCATAGAAACTAATTCTGGAGTTATTCTCTGAGGAAGAACAACTGGTGTTCTTGAACCTATTCTTATTATTTCCACATGAGGAATCGCTCTTAATCTTTTGAAAATATGCTCTAAATTAGCATCTGAAATAAGAAGTGCATCTCCTCCAGAGAGAAGAACATCTCTAACTTGTGGAGTCTTAGCTATGTAGCTTATCGCCTTTTCTATATTTTCCATAGGTAAAGAGCCATCTTTTTGTCCAGCAAACCTTCTTCTTGTACAGTGTCGACAATACATAGAACACATATCTGTTACAAGAAGTAAAACTCTATCTGGATACCTATGAGTTAATCCATAAACAGGTGAGTCTGCATCTTCATGTAAAGGGTCTAGTAAATCTGCATCTGCTTTATGAAGTTCGTCAGAAGTTGATATTGCCTGTTTTCTAATTGGACAATTGGAATTTTTAGGGTCTATTAATGCTAAATAATATGGTGTTATTGCCATTCTTAATGTCTCTAAAGTCTCTGCTACCCCTTTTTGCTCTTCAGGAGTCAAATCAATATATTTTTTCAATTCTTCTAAAGTTTCAATTCTATTTTTTAATTGCCATTTCCAATCATTCCATTGTTCATCACTTATCATTGGAAACATCTCTTTTCTTCTATTTTTTACGTTCATTTCAACACCTCCATTTAATTTAAAAATAACTTAAATAAAAATATAGTGAAATTAAACATACAGTTCTTCAAATATTTTTCTCAGTTCAGCGTTTTCTCTTAGCTCTCCCAAGGTTATTTCTACATGGTCTCTTGTATATCCATTTCCTACTATCATGTCAACATCTTTTCCTATCCCCTCAGCTCCTAATGCAGCTTTTGTGAAAGAAGTTGCCATTGAGAAGAAATATACTATACCTTTATCTCTTACAGGTAAAATAGTTGTCATTTCTGTATCACTAACATTTACTACATTTATAGATACATCAACTTCTTTTCCCACTGTTATCTTTAAAACAGAATGCAGTGTTTCAAGTGGTTTTTTAGCATCTCCTACTATTCCGATTATTTTTGAATTTAATCTTTTAAGAAGTGCCAACTCTTTTTTTGTTTTTACTAAACCTATTACCATTCCAGTTGGTCCTACTCTTTTAATAGCTTCATAAGAGCACATCAATCCAGATTTTCCAGCTGCACCTAATATTAAAACTTTATCCCCTGATTTTACAATTTTTGCAGTTTGAGCAGGGGCTCCAGCTACATCTAGTGCTGCTAATACCAAAGTTTCTTGCATATCTTTAGGTAATTTTGTATATATTCCTGATTCAAATAAAATTCCCTGTCCTATAATTTCAACTCTGTCTATATCAGGTTTTATATCAATAATCTTTTCTATTTTTAATGGAGTTAATGATAATGAAACTAATGTTGCAATTTTATCCCCTACACAAAGATCAATTTTTCCTTTTAAATCACTTCCTATCTCAGCTATTGTCCCGATTAACATTCCACCTGAACCTGTTATAGGATTTTGCATTTTCCCTTTTTCTAAAACTATCTCTAGAATTTTGGCTTTAATTTTTTCTATATCATGATTAGCTTCTTCTTCAATTTGAGTAAAAGAAGCTGAATCTATATTAAGGGCAGAAACATTTATTAATATTTCATTAGAATATATGTTCATATCATTATTAATTTTTTTTGCTTGTTGTGGAAGTACTCCTAATGGCTCTATCACTCTATGAGTTCCAAATTTACATCCTTTTTTTTTCATTTTCCTCTCCTTTTTTATCAGTTAATTTTTTTTAATCCTAATATTTTTCGTGCTTCATCTGGAGTGGCTATATCTCTTCCCAACTCTTTTGCTATTCTTACAACTTTTTCAACTAACTCTCCATTTGATTTTGCTAGTATCCCTTTAGAAATATACACATTATCTTCAAATCCTACTCGCACATGTCCACCGTCAATTATTGCTGCTGTCGCTAAACTAAACTCAAAACGTCCTATTCCTGCAACTGTATATGTTGCATCTTTTGGAATACTTCCTCTTAAAAATATAAAATCTCTTAAATCTCCACCAATTCCACCGTTCACTCCCATTACAAAACTGAAGTGCATTGGTGATTTTATAAATCCTTTTTTTTCTAATCTAATTGCCATTTCTATCATGCTTTTATCAAAACACTCTAGTTCTGGTTTTATATTTTTATCAATCATTTCTTTTCCAAATTCTTTTATCATATTTTCAGTATTTTCAAAAATTTCATCTCCACCAAAATTTAGAGTTCCACAATCTAGCGTAGCCATTTCAGGAAATAATTCTAGGGGTTGAAGTCTTTCTTTTCCAGACATTCCCACCGCTCCACCTGTTGAAGGTTGAATTATTACATCAGGGCATTTTTTTTTTATTGCCTTTATACACTCTTCATATCTTAATTTATTTTGTGTAGGTTTTCCGTCATCATATCTTGCATGCAAATGAATAATACTTGCTCCTGCTTTATATGAAGATTCTGCTTCTCTTACAATTTCTTCAATTGAATAAGGAATAGCTTTATTCTTTTCTTTCATTACTTCAGCTCCTGAAATAGCAGCTGTTATAATCAATTTTTTCATTTCACTCTCCTTTTATAAAATTAAAATTTGTTAAGATTATTTAGAGTTATTTAGAGTTATTTAGAGTTATTTAGAGTTATTTAGAGTTATTTAAGATTTTTAAAATTACTTTGTTAGTCGTTGCTTATTTTGAGGAGTAACACATATTCCGATAGCTTTACAAACAACTATTGGTATTTCTAGTACCTCTGCTGCTGATTCAGAAATATCAGGTCTTGGAACTATTATTTTTTTAGCTTCAAACATCATTTTTCTTGATGTCTTTCCTATTTCTACAATTTCTCCTATTGCTTCTATATAATCACCTGCATACACAGGAGCCAAAAAATCTACTTTTTCATAAGCTCTAAATAACCCTTCATCTCCATCTAGTTGTATTAATAGTTCTGTTGCCACATCTCCAAATAAATTTAATATCTTAGCACCGTCTACGAGATTTCCACTATAATGTGCATCTTGAGAACTCATTCTTAACCTAATTATTGATTTCATTTTGCCTCCTTAAAATAATTTTTCAAATAAAAAAAGCATCTAAATATAGTAAAACATAATTAACCAAAAATGAATTTTTTTTATTCAAGTATCTAGTAAAATAACACTTTACTTCTACTAGATACTTGAATATATAGCTCTCCATAATCATATCTTTTGATTATGACAGTTTCCATAGATTTTCTATAGAACCCAAGAAAAAAATTCTTTCGGCAATTATGTCCTTCACTGAAGAAAAAATTCATCAGTTACCACATTAAATGCACCTCTACATATTCTTTTTATTCGTTTATGAAACGTTTTGTACTTAAATAATAAATCTTTTTTATTGTTTTGTCAATATTTTTATTTAAATAATAATTTATGATAAATTTCGAGTTTAATTATAGAAGATTTTTAATAAAATAAAATTTGGTCAAAATATTTCGATAAATCAGATGATTATTTTGTTTGTTTTTTAGCTTTTAGTTCTTTATTTTTGCTTTTTCAATTGTTTCGGTAACGTTATAAAAAAACAATTGACTTTATCTTATAATCCATATATTATTTATATACAGTAAAACATGAAAATTGAAGTGATCACTATAATCTAGGGAGGATTTATGAATTTTATTGAATTAGTCAAGTTAAGTCCAGTATTTCTTTTAGCAGGACTTATGATAGGGGGAATGGACGCTTTACTTGCAGCACCTTTGGCGACTATATATGCCGCTTTTGTAGCAATGATTTTGGAAAAAATGAAATTTCAAAAAATAATGGATGCTGCCGTTGCAAATGTAAAAGAAATGCAAGTGGTATTTTTTATTTTAATGGTAGCCTATGCTATGGCAGAGACATTTATGTCGACAGGGGTAGGAGCCTCTATTATTAATATCTCTTTAAATATTGGAATAACAGGAAAAACTATTGCGGTAGTAGGTATTATAGTAACTTCTATTCTATCTATTGCAACAGGAACCAGTTGGGGAACCTTTGCTGCTTGTGCTCCTATTTTTTTATGGTTAAACCATATTGTAGGTGGAGATATTTTATTAACAACCGCCGCTATTGCAGGTGGTTCATGTTTCGGTGATAATATAGGTCTCATTTCAGACACTACTGTTGTTAGTTCTGGAATACAAAATGTTGAAGTTATTAAAAGAATTAGACACCAAGGAGTTTGGTCAGGTTTAGTTTTATTATTGGGAATTATTTCTTTCTATATTGCAGGTCAAACAATGGGATTACCTGACCAAGTTGGAAATGCTAGTCTTGCTATTGGGCAAATTCCTGCTGATGTTTGGACTAAACTTGCAGAGGAAAGACCAGCTGCTGTTACTCTTTTAAATCAAGTTAGAACAGGGGTTCCTCTATATATGGTAACACCTTTAGTTCTAGTTCTTATCGCTGCCTTTAGTGGACTTTCTACTTTTGTCTGTTTATTTATAGGAATATTTAGTGCTTTTGGATTTGGAACTATTGCAGGAACGGTTGAAAGTCCTTCTGCTTTCTTAGGATTAATTTCCAGTGGTTTTGCTTCTGCTGGTTCTTGGGTTATTGTTATGATGATGTGGATAGGTGCTTTTGGTGGTATTATGCGAATTATGGATGCCTTTAGACCTTTATCTCTTTTCATCATTAAAATTGTTAAAAATGTTAAACAATTAATGTTTTGTAATGCACTTATGTGTATACTAGGAAATGCCGCTCTTGCTGATGAAATGGCACAAATAGTAACTATTGGACCAATAGTTAAGGACCTAGTTGATAAGAATGTAGAGGGGTCTCCTAAAGATTTATATACACTTAGACTAAGAAATGCAACATTTGGAGATGCTATGGGAGTTTTTGGTTCTCAGCTAATCCCTTGGCACGTTTATATAGGTTTTTATATAGGAATAGCTTCTACAGTTTATCCTTTACATAATTTTGTCGCTTTTGACATTATAAGATATAACTTTATTGCAATGATTGCAGTGGTTAGTATGTTATTTTTAACTCTTACTGGTTTTGATAAATATATACCTAGATTTGCTCTACCTTGTGAACCTGATGTTAGACTTAAAAAATAATCCTTAGTTATAGTTGACTTTTTCTGTCTTTTATGGCATTATATTCTAGTATGAATTAGTAAATTAATGTTTATAATTTTATTAATTCACATATTTATTATCTTGAAAGTGTAAATTAACACATTAATTATCTATAATTAAAATAAAAATTGTAACGAAGGGAAAATTGAATGCAAGAAAAAGAAATTATTATTTTTGATTTTGAAACAAATGGTTTTACAGGGACTTCTGTCCTTTCACTATCCGCTATTAAAGCAAGAGTATTAGAAAATAGTATTGAGGAAATAGAGAGATTCAATCGTTTTTATTATAGAACACCTGGAGAACTTGAAAATAAAGTTGCCATTGATATTAATCATTTAACAACTGAAAGTATTACTGCGTTTAGAGGTGATTGCGATTATCCTAAATATTATATGGAGGACTCTAATAGTTTTATAGAATTTTGTGGAGATGCAGATCATTTTGTAGCACATAATTTTTCTTTTGACCGTGAATTCGTTACTTTTGAAACGCCATTATTTTTTTGTACTTTTTTAGAAGCAATGAAAATTAATATTGGAAAATATAATAAACTTTCTGATTTAGCTCTTTTCTATGACATTCCTGTGGACAATGAAAACCTTCATAGTTCTATGTATGACGTAGAGATACTTTTTGCCATAGTAGACAATATGTATCGTTCTAAAAATGATAACTTAATTAAATTTTTTAATGAAAGAGCTCTAAATAAAAAAGAGCAAAAATATATTCAAACAAGATATAATTCTTATATTAAAAGTAAATTAGAATTAAAAGAACGTTTTGAAAAAGGGCAAGTTAATATTGAAAGTAAATTAAAACTTTGTTCTAAAGCCTTAGCTAAAGTTAATTTTTCACCTAACAATATTACTATTTCTCAATTTTTAAATCCAATTAATCCAATACTGCAAAATATAGGTATTAGTACTATTACCACAACTCAATTTAATAACTTTTTAAAAAATCAAAAACTTTTAGAAAGTAAAAATAAATTTACTGTTATTGGTAAAAATTCTTCTTCTTATGGTATTTTTACAGAAAAAAGAATTTTACATGATGGAACATCTTATGATGCCATTGTTTATAATAACTTAGGAAAAAAAAATTTAATTGAACAACTCCTTTTATTTATTGAAACCCTGTAACTACTCAGGGTTAATATGCAAAAAAATGACAACGAATTTCAATAGTAGAGATTATAAAATGAATAGACTACAAAATAGGTAACTATTGTATAACCTCTTCCAAATGAAGTTTGTTCTCATTTTTTTATTTATTTAATATATTTTTTGCTTCTATAAATCGTTGAACTGAAGTAAACAAAATTAATAGAGTGAAAATTATAGTTAGTATGTTTAAATAATTTTGAAAATAAATCATAAGTGAAAAAATAATAAAAGCTTCGCTTCTCTCCATAAGCCCAGCTTGATAATAAAATGATTTTTCACTTATTTTTTGGCTCATAAGCCCAGTGGTCAAAAAAATAGTCATAGATATTACTATACTACCAGTTAAAAAGACCATATAAATTGAACTTTGAGAATTTTTAAGAGTAAGAGAAACAATAATAGAAAGTTCAACGATTCTATCAAAAGTTATATCCATAACTGTTCCAAAAGGTGTAGATTTTGTAAGACGAGCTATAGAACCATCAACTGCATCTAGTAATCCAGATATCCAAAGAAAAATAATAGCTGAAATATTAAAATTATAAAAAACTAAAATACTACTGCATATCCCTAAAATAAGTGAAAACTTTGTTACTGTGTTAGCACTTATTTTTATTTTAATAAATAAAATTGCTATTGACTGTATAAAAGGTTGAATATTTTTTCTTAAATGTGTATCTAGCATAAAACTCTCCTATTCAATTAATATTAAACTAATTTAATTTAAATAAACAATATCTTCTAATCGATATGTAGCATAAACAACTGTTCTCTTTAAGGAATATTCCTCTAAGTTGAAAGTTACTCTATTTTGCTTTATTTTTATCTCTTTTTTAGAGTCTAAACAACTTATAGTTATATTATAAAATCCACTTTTAAAATTATAACTTAATATTGTTCCTCTATAATAGTTGCTCTCCTGCATTTCTTTTTGAGATAACGTATTCACCACTCTCAAATCTTCATTTTTAATAGCCCATTCTTTTATTTTTAAATTTTCTTTAAAGTTTTCTTTAAAGTTTTCTTTAAAGTTTTCTTTAGAATTGTTTTTAGAATTTTCTTTTATTTCCTCTTGAAATATATTTTCTATTCCTAAAAATTTTGCTACAGTGCTATTTTTAGGAAAATCATATAGTGTTTTTGGTGTGTCTATTTGAAGCAATATCCCATTTTTTAAAATTCCAATTCTATTGGAAATAGAAAAAGCCTCGTCTCTATCATGTGTTATAAATAAAATTGTTAATTTTAATTTAAGCTGAATTTCTTTTATTTTTAACTGTAATCTCTCACGAAGAGGTGGATCTAAAGCTGAAAATGGTTCATCCATAAAAAGAATATAAGGTTTTGCTATTAAAGCTCTAGCAATAGATACTCTTTGTTTTTGTCCACCACTAAGTTCTTTCGGATATTTTTTTTCCATTCCTTCAAGTTCCAAAATTTTTAAAACTTCATTAAATCTTTTTTCTCTTTCTTCACTTCCAATTTTTTTAAATTTAATACCAAATATAATATTTTCTTTTAATGTTAGATGATTAAGAAGTAAAGATTCTTGAAAAACAATTGAAATATCTCCATCTTTTAAAGCTTGTTGAACATTTTTTTTATTAATTGTAATTTCACCAAAATACTCTTCATTAAGACCACTTGCAATTCTTAAAACAGTAGTTTTTCCTGAGCCTGACTCTCCTAAAAGAGATACTAATTCCCCCTCTTTTATATGTAAATTAAAATCTTTTACCTCAAAGCCTTTGTACTTTTTATTCATATTTGATATTTTCAGCATTTTTTTCAACTCCAATTGTATATACTAAAGATAAAAATTTTTCTAATAAAATAAGTAAAAATAGATTTAAAATAATAAAAATCGAACTTAAAAGAGCACCATTTTTTAAATCTCCACTGGAAATATAAGGATAAATAAGTATAGGAAGAGTTATTATTCTCCCACCACCTATAATAAGTGTAGTTATATACTGTGCAAAAGATACGATAATTACAAGAGAAGATCCTATAATTATTGATGGAAACAATTTAGGTAAACTTATATTATAAAAAATTTCAAATGAGTTTGCACCTGCAATTTTTCCAAGAGTATAATAATTATTATCAATTGTTTTATAACCTGATATTAATGATTTTATAAAATAAGGAAGTGTAAGAAGAGTATGTACTAATACAACTCCAAATTCAGTTTCAATTAAATTTAATTTTATAAATTCATAGTGTAAACTTAAAGTAATTACAAAACTTGGGATAATCACAGGCAAATATACTAAACCATTTCCTATTTTAAGAAGTTTATTATTATTTTTATAAAGTACTGAAGCAGCTGGTAATCCAATTAAAAAATTTAAAATTAAAGTTTTTAAAGCTATATCTATCGTTGTTTTTAAAACTTTTAAATTTTTATTATAAAAAAAAAGATTATTATAGCTTTTAAAATTAAAAATATCAAAAACTAAAGATAATAAAGGTAGAAGAATTCCCACTATAATTACTAAAATAGATAACTTAATAAATATTTTTTTTATTTCCCCCACCTCTCTGATTTTGAATTTAACACTTTATTTGCTACTAAATAACCTACCCCTGCTAAAAGTAGTGTTATTAGGGTAATAATGATGTTTAAAGCCATAAGCTCACCTCTTTTTTCTAACCCACCTTGCACTGAAAGTTCATAAGAATAAACAGCTAAAGTTTTAGGATAAGTAATACCTAGTATATAGGGAGTTTCAAAAGACGTAAAAATAAAGCTAAAAACTATAATAAAAGAGGTTAAAAGAGTTGGAAAAATAAGTGGAAGAATCACTTCTTTATAAAAATTCCAATATGATAAATTAAAAACTTTTATTAAATCAGACCATTTTTGATGTATTTTAATTACTTGAGGAATACTCATAGCCACTATAAAAGCTGAACTTTTCCATATATATGTAAGAATCATACCTATTCCATTCTTATCATTTGTTAATATGGGAAATTCATTATAATTTTTTATAATTCCTAAAAATAAAAATAATTCTGAAAAAATACCCCTTTGAGAAAATAGAGATAAAATCATGTAAGAAGCTACTAAATACGAGACAATAATAGGAAGTTCTATTATTTGTTTAAATATTTTACTTTTTATTAACTTATTTTTTATATTAAGATAAAAAATAAAAATTAAAAATATAGAAAATAAAAGAGAACTTCCTGATGCTAAAATAGTTAATTTCACAGTATAAAAAAAGAAATTTTTAAAATCTTTTTGACAAAAAATATTTTTATAAAATTCCAAAGTTAAAGAGTTTTCTCTAAAAGGCAAATTATATCCTATACTGTTTCCCAGTGCGTACCATAGAGAATAAAAAAATACCAAACCAACTACAGTAAGTGGGAAAATTAAAATTATTTTTTTTGAAAGTCTAAAAAAATATAAAAAATTAAAATATCTTAAACCTTTTGGTAATTTTAATACTTTTAATTTTTTAATTTTTTTAGTTAGTTTTTTTTCCGACATTTTCTAACCATCCCTCTTGTATCACTTTTAGTTTATCAGGAGATAACTCTTCAATTCTTTTTTCAGATAATTCAAATGATGTTGGCATATTATTATTATTTAAAAATTTTTCAAATTTATTTTTTAATTCAAAAGTAAGTGTTTCCAAATTTATAACAGTGAAATCCCCCCAATTTTTAGGGTCTTGTTTCAATAGTTGAGCTTCTGGAGACAATAAATAATTTATTACTACTAGTGCCCCTTCTTTGTTAGGTGCATTTTTAGGAATAGTTAAATAATGATTATTAAATAAAGTTCCTTTATCTAAAAGAAAACTTTTACTTTCATTGGGATAAAGCCCTGCATCTATTTTACTATTAACTTTATTTATTGTATATCCCATAGTAATATCAATTTCTCCCCTAGAAAACATAGAATCTATTTTCCCCTCTCCCTCTGGATAAGTTTCCCCTTTTCTCCATAAATATGGTGATAAAGTATTGAAATAAAACCAAACTACCTCTAGTTCTTTTTTTAATTTTTCTTTATCCATAGATAAAACATTTTCATATCCCAATATATTCAATGCAATATTTCTTACAAAAGCATTTCCTGTATGATCTATCACTGTTGGATATGCAAATTTACCTGGATTGTTTTTAGCATAGTCCATAAGAGACTGTGCATCATTAAATGGTTTTATATTTTGATTAGAAAAATCTTTATATATAAAATTAAATTGAGCCTCTCCCCAAGGAGCTTCTAAACCTAAAATTTCCTCTCCAAAATCTTTTTGATATGTAGATTTTTTAACATATTTTATATTTTCTAATTCCCCAATAAAATTTTTCCAAAGGACATTAGAATCTTTTAAAACTTTAAAATTTTCTCCATTTACCCATAATATATCAACAGTTCCTTTTGTTTTTCCCGCTTCTTTTTCCACAATTAATTTATTTAATATATCTTTAATATTTAAAATAGGAATTCTATTTAAAATAATAAAATGATTTTTTTCAAGTTCTGGTGTAATTATATTATCCATAAAATTATTAATCTCTTCAGAACCTCCATACATATAGATATTTACTGATGTTTCTTTTTTTAAAACTTCTTTTCCACAAGATAGAAAAAGAAGAGTAAAAACAATAAAAAATAAAGTTTTTTTCATAAAATAAATATCCTCCACTTAATTTAATAATATTTTTTTTTTTTACTTCTTTGTATTTTCTTTAATAACATAATAGCTTTTTTTTTTAATAAATTCAAGAAAATAAAAAAACTTTAGAGATAATATAAAAATCTATATTATACTAAAGTTTTTTTTTAAACTGTAGATACAGAGTCAAAAGATGAAGTGATATTTTTAATCCACTTATATGACTTATATCTTCTATACAAAATTAACCCTTTTACTAATTCTTCTGCACCACAAAACATAACAACATAATAAACTGGCAGATGAAATACATGAGCTGCAATATAAGCTAAAGGTATTCCTACAAACCAAGAAGTAGTACCTTGAACAACTCCACCGTAAATATTTTCTCCCCCACCTCTAAAAATACCTACTATAATCAAAAGATTGTAAACTCTAGGTATCATAAGAACAGAATATACTAATAATACGATAATAGCATCTTTCTTTACAGTTTCTGAAACTTTAAAAATTTTAACTATAAATGGTGCTAGTACTGCTAAAAGAACTGCTAAAACTATACCTATTTGCATAGCTAAGCTAGTTATTCTATCTGCAAAAGTTTTTCCTTGCTCATTTCGTCCTGCTCCAATCTCATTTCCAACAACAACAACTGCTGAATTAGCTAATCCATAAATTAAAACTAAAAATAATGTGAAAACTGTTGTACAAATTTGAATAGTTGCAATAGCTTCAGTACTTATTCTTCCATATATTGCAGAATAAGTTACTGTTGATAGCCCAAAACAAATATCATTTAATATAATAGGGGTTGCTACTTTAAATATATTAGCAACCATAGTTCCTGATAAATTAAATAATTCTTTTACTGTTGCTTTTAAAACGTGTTCTTTAGCGTATATATAATATAAAAGAATAGAAACTTCAACAGTTCTAGCTGTTAAAGTGGCAATAGCTGCACCTTTAACACCTAATGGAGAGAAGCCTAATTTTCCAAATATAAGAATATAGTTTAGAACTCCATTAACGACTAAAGCACCAACACTTGCCCACATTGGAAGAGAACTATTTCTGACACCTCTAAGGGCAGAAGCATAGGTAAAACTAATACCAGTTAAAATAAAGCTTAATGAGACAATAAGAAGGTAATCTCTTCCTAACTCTATAACTTTTTTATCTGTGCTGAAAATACCCATTATTTTTCTTGGAAAAATCAGTGCAAATGCTACAAAGAGCAAAGTTATCAAAACAGATGAAATTAGTCCCACACCGAGAGTACTTTTGATATTTTTAATATCTTTTTTTCCCCAAAGTTGTGCAATAAAAACTCCACATCCTGCTGCTACTCCAAAAATTGCAAGACTGAAAAGAAAATAGTATTGATTTGCAATTCCAATCGCAACTAGTTCTTCTTGTCCTACATTTCCAATCATAACAGTATCTAACATATTTATAGAAGAAGCTATTAGGTTCTGAATAACTATTGGTATAGTTATTGCTACTAAGGTTGTATAAAACTTTTTGTTTTCTTTAAATTTTTTAAAAAAATTAAATTTCATAAACACTCCTGTCTTAAATTAAAATTATTTGTAATCATATTATAAAAATAAAATGCAAAAAATAAAAACCACTTAGGTTGTCCATAGTGGTTTTCTCACTTAAAAAGTCTATAACTTCTTAATTAAATATAATTTCATTATTAAATATTATATAGTTTTTAAAAATAAATGTCAATAAAAATATTGTTCTAGATAATGTGAAATTATTTGTTTTTTCTAAAGATATAAAATTATAACTTTAAAAATTAAAAGCACTCTTAATTAAAAGAGTGCTTTTTTATTTAGTTTTTATACTTAACTATATTAGTTATAAAGTCGTAATTTTAGTTTCCTTCAGTATTGGGGTAGTCTCAATCAAAATGAGAATGACTTTGAAATTGAAATAACTGTTTTAGTCCCCTTCAATATTGGGGTAGTCTCAATCGGGACTGAAAAGTATAAAAGTTTAATAAAAGGTTTTAGTCCCCTTCAATATTGGGGTAGTCTCAATCTCATAAACCTAAGTAATGGGCAATTTGTACTTGTTTTAGTCCCCTTCAATATTGGGGTAGTCTCAATCTAAAATCTCAATACATTGTAGTAACATACAATGTTTTAGTCCCCTTCAATATTGGGGTAGTCTCAATCTAAAATCTCAATACATTGTAGTAACATACAATGTTTTAGTCCCCTTCAATATTGGGGTAGTCTCAATCCCATAGAATTTCTTTTTCTGGGAGATATATTTAATTATAGCACAATATCATCACAATTCCAATATTATTTTTTCTTCACTTAGTATTTTTTCATTAAAACTTTTCTCCCCTGATATGGTTTCCATAAGATTGAACTGAGCTTTGGTTAATGTTATCATTCTTATATTCGATTCTTTCGGTGCAATTCTCTTTAATTCTTTTAAATGTAGATTAGCTGTTGTTTTATATTTAAATTTACAAACATAAACTGATTCTTGAATTTGATAATATCCTTTTCTTAACAATTCATTTCTAAACGTCGTATACTCACGTCTCATTTTATTATTTTGAACAGATATATCATATATAATCATCCCAATAAAACTTGGATTAATAATCATAATCTTCAATCACCAACTGTGGAAATATTATTTCCTCTGTTTTTTCACTCATATATGAGATTATATTATCTACAAATCTTTCTATTACATAATCAAGGTCATTGAAAGAATCTTTATATTTTATATTTTGAAACAATATTTTTAAAATTGTATTTCTATATTCTTTGGATAAGTCTTCATATTTTCCTAAATTACTCCAAACTACATAGTCTACAATAGGTCTAAAAATTTCTATAATATCATCTGCTAAATTAAAATTATTAAACATACTTTTGTGCTCTATACCTAGAGCAGGATGTAGCCCTTTAGAAATCAGTATTTTAGCAACTAATGTCCTCACTAAAGTATAACCATAATTTAGTGCTGCATTATCAACATCATTATTAAATCTTCTGAATTCCTCTCCAAAAACTCTTTGGAAATATATCCTTGCACTAACTCCTTCAATTGATTTTAATTCTGTTGTAAAATTTCCTTTTTCTATCTTTTCTAACATTTCACTTAAATAATCAACACCATCATATTCCTCTATAAAATATAATAATTCTTTTTGATTTTTAATTTTATTATATATAATTTGTTGAAAACAACTTTGTTTTCTTTCTACACTCCAATCTTTTTGCTCATAAATTCTTTCTGTAACTTTATAATTGGAATATAAATCGAAAACTTGAAGTTGAGGTTGGTATTTCTCGTTACATATAATAGTATGTATTTTATTATTACTTAATTCTAACAGTGTTTTTATTGTAATTGAGGAATATACATTTTCTATTATAATTAGTCTTATATCTTTTAATGATATTCCTTTCTTTTCCTCTATTTCTAATAATTCTCCTTCTGAATCTATATTATTTAGAACTATTAGTTTGTTGTTACTTATACTGATTTTATCCCCTTCAGATATTTTTATAATCATCTTTTATACTCCAGAATTGTTTTTATAAGTTAATAGTTTTTTTATTAATTCAACATTACTTTCGCCGTTATAGTGCTCTAAATTTAAAATAGAAACTTTTTTATGAATAATTATTTTAGAAAAATTATTCATATTTTGTTTCCTTTTGCCCATTTCTTTAAATTATCAAAAAAATTATTGTTGTCGTCTTCTAGTACTTTACTTTGAATTCCTAATAACTCTAGCATATATTTAACTTCTATTTTTGATATATTTTCAAGATTGAATTTAAATTTATTTTTTTCTGAATATATATTATTCCATTTTGAATAATATGAGCAATTATCTTTTGAATCAATATTTTTTATTTTTACTATGTTATGATTTTCTAAAATTTTGGTTTCTATTTTTCTTACTTCATTTCTTTTTTTCATATCATATGAATTAAAATTTTCAAATTTTTTATAAATAGTTTTTATTTCTTCTTTTTCTTCTTTTTTTAATGGATTTTTTTGATATATATTTAAATGGCATATATCATTTCTAAGAGAATTTGAATTTTCATATTTTTCACTTTGAAATTCTTCTAATTTTTTAAATATTTTCTTTTTTTCTACTCCCCCCAAACTAATTCCTATTTTTTCACCTTGCAAAGTCCAAACCATCATTCTATTTAAATATTCTCTATAAAGTTTTTTATTCGCGATTAATTGATTTAAGTTCATCACTCTTTGATAAAAATTATATTCATTTATACTATCATTATAAGAAACTAATTTTTTTGCAATTTTTATAAACTCTTCATCATTGATTTTATTCTCAAAATACTCATAATATTTGTTGTACTTAACATCTTTAGCTCCCTTTTTATCATTAGCCTCAGCTTCTTTTTTAAAATAGTTTTGAATATTACGTTTCATTTCCATATAATATTGAATTTTAGTTTTATTTAAAATATCGTTTTCTGGAATACTAATTTCTATTTTTTTTGGCATCTCTTCTTTTTCTAGTTCTTCTTTTGACATAAGCTTATTATAATAACTTATTTTATCCAAAACTTTTTTATAATCTAACCCTATTTTCTCCATTGCTAGTATGTGTTTCTCTACTATATATCCCAATGTTTTTTGTCCACACTCATTTTTAAAAAAATTGTTAGGTAAAATTAACCTTTGTTCTTCAACTTTCTCTCCTGCAAAAGGGTAAACTTTTTGACCTTCAATTTGGTTTTTACTTTCTCTTATATAAAAAATTTTACCTATTTCATTAAATACACGATTCTTTTTTTTTCCTAAATTATATGCCTTTAAAACATTCTCACTAAAATCTTCAAAATACACTTTTTCATTATCTACCTCTTTTGTAAAATTTTCTATTTTAATTTTACAATTAATATTTTGAATTAAATTATTTAATTCCTCCATAAAGTTTTTTATTGAATCATTTTCATCTAATATATTATCAAGTTTTAGAATTTCTTTTAATATCATATTTATATCTTTACAATTATATTTTATTCTTAAACTTTCTACTAAACTTATAAATCTTTGTAACGTTTGGCTAATTTCATTTTTCACATCATTGGTTCCTAATAAAACTGTACCATAAATAGATTTTAGAAATAATAAATTAAAGTTTTTATCTGGAGCTACTAATTTTTTCTCAAGTTTTTCTTTTATTTTTCCTTCTACTTCTGAACTATTTTTATTTTTTTCTCCTATTAGTTTAATAATAATATCTTTTTTTTCTAATATTTTTCTGAAAATTTCCCCAACTATTTTTATATATTTTTGCTCAAACTTTCTAATTTCGTCTACTTTTCCTTGTTTTTGTATTATCATTTCTTGTTTATATTGTGCTATTCCTTTTTCTTTTAACTCTTTTAAATCTTTTTCATCTATAATAAATTTTTCAATTTCTTTTTTTTCATCATAATTCTCAATTATTTCTTTAGATAATTTTTCGAATCCATAATTATAAATTAAACTATACGCATAAAACACGCTATTTTCTTCTTCTTTTCTTTCTTCTTCTGATATACTTCTAAGGTCCTCTTTAGAATTTAAAGATAAACATCTATATATTTTACTAAATCTTGGTAAATAATTTGGTTTTATTGAATTAATATCAATTTCATCAAATATTTTCTCTAATAATTCCAAGGAAATAAATTCAAAACAGTTATTTGATTTTAATTTTTTTAACTCATACTCTAATAATTTATCTTTTAAATTTTTATCACAATATGATTTTAAAAATTCAGTATTTAGTATACATAAGTCTTCTTTATTTTTTGAAGCTTTTAAATTAAATACTTGATTATGAAGAGAGTAATTTCTTAGTAAATATGCCATTTTTATAAATATTATTTTTTTATCCTCAATTTTTTTTCCATTTATATTTTCTTTTATAACAGCCTCTAACTCTCCTAATGTTGCTTTACTAAATATTTCATCATATTCTTTTATTTCCGAAATACCAGTAACTACTGCTTCATATACAGATTTAATTAATTTTAATTTCAACGTATCAATAACTTTCAAAATAGGTTTTGTTCCTTCACTTAATTTAATAGCTGCATATTTTGATATTAAACTATCTTCTACTTTTTTCACTATTATTTTATTTTTTATACTATTAAATATTTTTATTTTAAGCTCTGATTCATCAAAAATCATTTTTATTTTTGTAAATTTTATCTCTCCATTTTCTTTTAAAATTTGCTTTATTTTTTTTGCTCTACCTAGCATATATCTGTGAATATACTTTATATAATATTTTTTTTCACCATTATCTGCATACTTCCATTCTTTAAAAGTTTGATTATAATGTTCCTTTATGATGTTAAATATTTCAATCTCATCATGTGCAAATTTTTGCACTTTCCCTTTTGAGTCTTTTTTATTTTTTAAGTCTTTTTCATCTTTTAGTATTTTTTTTATTAAGGATTTTAATTTATATTCTTTAATTGCTTTTTCTACTTCATCTTTTACATACTCTATTTTACTATCTTTTATAATATTAACTGTTGCTCTTTTTGAATCTAATGTAGTTTCTTTATATATATTTAATTTATTTTTTAGTAATCTATATGTAGTATCAAAGTATTTTTTTAATTCAATCTCTAATCTTTCTTTATTTTTTTCTTTATTTTTCAAGTAATTAATAATTTTTTTTAAAAGTTTTTTATGAATAGATGTTGGTTGAAAAATGTTTTCATTTATTGAATTTTCATCTACTAAGTCTATTTTTTCATTCTTTACAATTTCTTTACACAAATTGTATTTATCAATAGTCATTACGGCTTCACAAATTGATTTGGATATTTCTAATTTTTCACTGTCATATTTATAGCCATTATTTTTAATTGATATGAATATCATATTTAATTTTTCTTCTAATTCTTCTATAAAAGTTCCTCTCGCTTTAGTCAATTCTTCCTCTATAATATTCATTTTATAAAAATAATACTCACCTTTTTCATCTTTTTTATAAACTTTTGGTTTTAAACTTTTTTTATCTTCTCTATAAACTTCTGGTTTTGAACTTTTTTCAAAGGTAATAGTGGCTCGAATAACTATTTCATCCTTATAAATATCTGGTAAATTTTTTTCTCTTCTTTTTTCTGAAAATTTTCTATAAAGGACATCTGTCGAATTTTTTATATCTATTTTTTCAAAAATATTGTTTTCTTTTTTATATGCTGTCATTGTTTTTAAAAATTTTTTGTTGCCCTCTCCATACATATTTTTCAACTTTTTGTTGTTCTCAACATATTTTTTAATTAATTCACTGTCGTTTATATATATTCTCTCCTTGTCTTTTATATAATAATAACTATCTTTATCTCGTTCTGAATTTCTAAACACCTCGTATTTCACAACAGTTTCTTCATACCATTTTTTTTTGCTTACTTTGTAAACGCCTTTTCCCATTTAAAGCACCCCATATCATTTTTTATTATATTCATTTAATATTGTTTTGAAATATTCAAAATCATTATATATATTTTTTAGTTCTTTTAATCTTTCTTCTGTCTTTTCTATATAATAGCAATTTTCACTCACTTGCTTCTCAAACCCATTATTATATTCCCATATTTCTTTTAATATTTCTTTAGTCTCAATATCTATATTAGAAATATTTATTTTTTCATGCAAATTTAATTTATACTTTACTTTTTTAGAATGAATTATTTTATAGTATTTATAATTAGAAATTTCTTTACTTAATATTTTTCCAATCAATTCTTTATGTGGAGCATAGACTAGAATACCTCTTAGTAGCTTTAAATCTTCTATTATTTTATAAATAAAATTAAAAGCTTCTTTTAACGCTTTATTATCTGCTGAATAATATATTATTTTTTTATTTTCATCAATAATACAATCTAATATACTATAAAATCTATCACTTTTTAGTCGGTTTTCTACATATTTTTTTTTGAATTCTTCTTTCTTTGCAATTATGTATTTTTCAAAATTTCTCTTCTCTAGTAGGTATAAAAAACTTTCTTCTATTATTTTTTTTTCAATTAAATTACTCACTATTTCTAAATCATTATTTCTTTTATTATTTTTGATTTCTTCCTTTGAATGTTTAAGGTTTTCTCCTAGTATTTCATTACTTTTTTTCATTTCTTTTATATTTTTTTTAGTTTCTTTTATTATTTTTCTATTATATAAAAGAGTAATACATATTAATAAAAAAGTTAACACAGTGCCCATTGCGGTAATTAATTTTTCATATTTTATTGTTATTTCAAGAATTTTTTCTAACACATTTTCTCCTTTAATTTTCTCAAAAAAAAAAATTTAAACAAACATTTCAACCAACGTTAATATAGGTGTTTTTATGTTTATTTAAAAACAATTATAATATTTTGTTAATGACAAATTATACTTCTTTAATATTGAGGTAGTCTCAATCCCCTAGTATTTTTTTCTAGGTGATGTATTTCATTATAGCACAATAGCATCACAACTCAAGGTGCTTTTTTCTTCTCATAAAAAAAAACTTTAAATTAGTTTTGATATTTCACACTAATTTAAAGTTTTTTTTATTAATTCCTTTGTATTTTCTTTATCTTCCATCTCTTATATCTTATATCTTATTCCTCTTTTTCTTTGATTATATATTTTTGTTTAATACGTATTTTTTTATTAATTATTATTTTATTTTCTCTTTGTTTAGACAAATTTCTTTCATAAAAAACTAAATAATAACTATTTTCTCCTTTTTTACCTTCACCTCTTATCCTTATTTTTATAAGTTTTGTAGCCTCTGGTTTCAGCGTAAATTTAGAGGGTGAAATCTTTATATTGGAATATTCTCCCTCTATGAATACTTCATACTGTTTTATATCTTGAGTATTATTATAAAGAGAATATTCTTTAGATTTTGATTTTAATATTCCTCTTTCAATTACCTCATCAAAATTTACTTTATCTATTTGAAAAGAATAACTCATAATACTTATCATAAAGGTCAATATATAAAATATATGTTTTCTCATATTTTCCTTATCAAGAAGAACCAAATATATAACTTTTTTAACTTTTAAGTTTTTTTGGTTCTTCTATTAAGGATTTTTCACCTCCTAGTTTACTTTAAATATAACATAGAATAATTAAATTTTATTCTAATATTAACATCTAATTTTACTCTAATAACAATGTTTAATTTTATTTTAACACTATTATTTAATTTAACTAATTCTTACTCTTTACTGAATTCTTTAACTAAATTTTTACTCAAATGTTACTATTAAACTTAACTCCCCTGTATAGTTTCCTATTTCTTGTTCTAAAGTAGGATTTAGCTTTATTTCCATTCCTACTGCTGTTTCGTATCCTGAGGAATAATTGATTATATTTGCCGTATAAGATAATTCTGCTCCTGATACTACGTGTTTTATTTCTTGTCTTCTTTTAGGATCTTTATCTATTTCTACGGTTACTATTTTGTTACTAGATCTGATTTTCATTTGACTATCTATTACACTTTCCTCCCCTTGAATAATCTGTCCAAAATTAATCACATCTTCTCCCACAATAGTCACTTCTTTATTATTTTTTATATCTAATGCTAATGCCCCAAGCTTAACATCTTGATGATAGTACTCAATAACTAAATCATCACTATAAACATCTGTTGTTTTTTTGGTGATTTCTAAATCTCCAGTTGTCGCTTTAAGTTCTATTTTATAATTATCATTTTCATAGAATCCTACAACTGTTTCTTCACTTCCATCTGTAATAATTTTCATAGAAGTTACTATATTGGAACTCTTATTTCCATGAGTTTGAGGTAATTTTCCAGATTTTAAATCTAGTTTTATTTCACCATCTTCTCTTGAACTTATTTTTCCAATTGCTGATACTGTTTTATCAAAACTATATACAATATCTTTTCTCATTAGTGATAAGTTTATAACTGCAGTTCCTACATAACCATCTTTTGGAGTATCCCCAACTTCATAATTTTCTTTTATGTTTCCTAAATATAACTGATCATTTGCTCCTAATATAGTAAATTTATTATGTAGCATTTTAGGATCTGTTGAATTATTTTTGGATACATATAAATTAGTCATTATACTTTCTAAATTAATACCAGTTAACATTCCTGATTCGTCCACTGTATTATCACCAACACTTCTACTAAATATTCTAAAATCACCTTGAGAAGTTTTATTAGGTCTTCCTTCTATCTCACGAATATCTTCAATATTAGTTGACTCTAAGTTGCTAAAAGTATCTTCTAATTCAAAAAGTTCACTATAATCTCCTAAACTAGGTCCACCTATAGTATTAGTTACATTTCCAGTTGTTGTTATCCAGTTCCAGTTAGTAAGTTTTGCAAGTCTTGGATCTATATTAAATGTAACTCTTCCTAGATTTATTAGTTCTCTATCATTTACTATTTTTAAAATTAGTTTTCCAAGAGGGACATCTTTGTAATAAGGAATTATTTCATAATCATTTTCCCATCCACCTAGATCATTTTTAACTATACTTAATTCTCCCTTAGAGCCTAATATAAATGAATTTTCTTTGAAATCTATTTTGATTTCTCCTGAATTTACTCTTCCCTCTAATGGAGTATCTCCATTTTGTTTTATTACCATGCTTGTTGCAATACTTGCATTTCCCCATAGTTTTGTTGTATCAAAGAGTCTTGTTCCTCCAAGTTCCATAACTGTTGAAATTTCAGTCATTTTTCCTACTGCGTTCCCTGTTTCTCCTGGCTCCCAAAGTGCTAAACCTCCAACCGGATGTTCTTTCATTTGTAATTTTCCTACTCCCTCGTAGTATTTATCTTCCCCTTCTTCCTCTTTTATATTTCCTAAATAGAACTTTTCATTTCCTCCTAATAATTTAAATCTATTATTTCTCATTTCTAAATTATCTGAATTGTTCCATGAGGTATATAAATGATTCTTTAATTTATCCAGTCCTATACCTGTTAAAATACTTGTTTCATCAACTGAATTTTCTGAAGATGTTCTAAATACTTTAAACTCTCCTGCACTTGTTTTGTCAGGTCTACCTGCCACTGTTCGTACATCTTTTATATTAGTTGGTTCTAGATTTATAAAGTCCCCCTGCATTTGCATTAAATCAATATAATTATCTAGATGTTGCTCTGATGGATTAGTTGCAAAAATATCTCCTCCTGCTCTTAAATATGTCCAATTATCTAGTTTTTTTAGTCTTGGATCTATTACTACTGATACCTCACCTATATTTATATTTTCTCTATCATTTATTATTTTTAGAGTTAATTTTCCTAGGGGAATATCTTTGTAGTAAGGGATTATCTCATATTCATTTTCAACCCAACTATCATTTTTTTTCTCAATAGAAAGTCTTCCATCACTTTCTATTATAAAAGAGTTTTCAGCAAAGTTAACTTGCAATCTTCCATTTCCTGTCTCTTCTTTTGTTTCATCACCATTTTTTGTTACTACAACTCTTGTTGCAATGCTTCCACTTCCAAATCCTTTCGTATCAAAAAGTCGAGTTCCCTCTAATTTCATAATTGAAAGTACCTTTCGACCTCCTATATCACTCTCTGATGATGCATTTCCAGTTGATCCTGATTCCCAAGTTGAATAACTGTCAACTGGATTCTCCTTCATTTCTAAAGTACCTACACCTTCATAGTATCTATCTTCACTCTCTTCTTCTTTTAAGTTTCCTATATAGAATTTTTCATTTGCTCCTATTAATCTAAATCTGTTATTTCTCATCTCTAAATTATCTGAATTGTTATATGAAGCAAATAAATTATCCCTATACTCATTTAAATTTATTCCTGTAAATAGTGAACTTTCATCTACTGGATTATTAGGACTTGTTCTAAATATTCTATGTCCGTCAACAGATGTTTTGTCTGGTCTATTTTCTATTGTTTGCACATCTGTAATAATAGTTGATTCTATATTTGTGAAATTACCAACTACTTCTAATAATTCATTATATCTATCGATATTATTATCATATGGATTAAGTCTTACATTTCCATATGCAGTTATATAGTTCCATTCACTTGGTATTCTCTTTAATCTCGGATCTATTCTAAAACCTACTTCTCCTATGTCCACTATCTCTCTATCATTTACTATTTTTAAAGTTAGTTTTCCTAGGGCAACATCTTTGTAATATGGGATTATTTCATATTCATTTTCTATCCCACTTCTATCATTTTTAATTACAGTAAAATCTCCATTTTGTCCTAATTTAAAAGTGTTTTCAGGGAATTCTACTTCTAGTTCTCCTGCACCTCCTGTTCCTTCTACTATTTCTCCATCTTTTCTACTTACTACAAGTCTTGTGGCTATACTTCCTTGACCACCTATTTTTCTTGAGTCAAAGAGTTTGGTTGCTCCTAGCTCCATTATTGTTGGAACAGAAGAAGTTTTTGCCGTTGCATCTCCTGTTACTCCTTGGGACCATGTTGCAAATCCTCCAACACTATGTTCTCTCATTTTTAGTGTTGCTACTCCCTCGTAGTATTTATCTTCTCCTTCTTCCTCTTTTATATTTCCTAAATAGAACTTTTCATTTCCTCCTAATAATTTAAATCTATTATTTCTCATTTCTAAATTATCTGAATTGTTCCATGATACATATATATTATTTCTTATATTATTTAAGTCTATACCTGTTAGGATACTTGCTTCATCTACAAGGTTTCCTGGACTTGTTCTAAATACTCTAAAATCTCCTGAGCTTGTTTTGTCAGGTCTACCTGTTACTTCTCGTACATCTTCTATATTTGTAGATTCTAAATTTTCAAAATTTCCATGAAGTTGCATAAGCTCTGCATAACTTTCTAAACGTGGTTCTGATGGACTAGTTGCATAAATATTTCCTCCTGCTCTTAAATATGTCCAATTTTCTAGTCTTTTTAGTCTTGGATCTATTACTACTGATACCTCGCCTATGTCTACTTCTTCTCTAGCATTTATTATTTTTAAAACTAATTTCCCTAGGGGAACTTCTTGGTGATAAGCGATTATCTCGTATTCATTCTCTTGAGAACTTTCATCATTTTTACTTATAGTCATAGCTCCATTATTTTCTATTCTTATATTATTTTCTGGAAAACTTACTGTAAGTTGACCCTGTACTTGCCCATTTGTTATTTGGGGTTCCCCTCCATTTTGTCTTACAACTAATCTTGTTGTTATACTTCTTGCATCTCTTCCACGAGGTTCTATTGTTCTTCCTTCTTCCAGTCTCAACACTGCATTACCATTTTGAGAAGTTGCGTTTCCTGAGACTCTTGAATTCCAAGTGTAACTAGTGTTCACCCCATGATCTTTTAGATCCAGTGTTCCTATACCTTCATAGTACTTATCTTCTCCTTCTTGCTCTATTATATTTCCTTCATAGAACTTTTCATTTCCTCCTAATAATCTAAATCTATTATTTCTCATCTCTAAATTATCTGAATTGTTCCATGAACTCTGTAATTCATTTTTTAAACTTGTTAAATTAATTCCTGTCATCAATAGTGATTCATCTACTAGGTTCCCAGCACTAGTTCCAAATACTGCTAATGGTCTTCCGTCAGGAAGTGCTGAAGAGCTTTTGTTTGGTCTTCCCTCTATTGTTACTATATCTGATATATTTGTTGATTCTAGATTATTAAAATCTCCTGTTATTTCTATCATCTCATTATATCTATTTATATTCGCTCCTGATACTGTCGCTCTTATATTTCCATATGCTGTTGCGTAGTTTAAGCCTCCATTTACTCTCTTTAATCTCGGATCTATTCTAAAACCTACTTCTCCTATGTCCACTATTTCTCTATCATTTACTATTTTTAAAGTTAGTTTTCCTAGGGCAACATCTTTGTAATATGGGATTATTTCATATTCATTTTCTACAAAATCTAAAGTACTTTTAATTATGAAGAAATCCCCGTTACCTGGTTCTATTCCAAATTTATTTTCTGGAAAGACAACCTCTAGTTTATTTCCAGTTCCTTCTATGGTTGATCCACCAGTTTGTTTTACTACAAGTCTTGTGGCAATACTGCCATTTCCAAATCCTCTTGTGTCAAAGAGTCTTCCACTTCCTAATCTCATTACACTTTGACCTAAATTTGGCTCACCTGAGTTTACTTGTGATACCGCGTCTCCTGTTACTCCAGGGCTCCAACGGATATAATTTCTCAGTGCGTTCTCTCTTAGTTCTACTGTCCCTACTCCTTCATAGTATTTACTAGTTTCTTCTTCCTCTTTTATATTTCCTAAATAACCTTTTCCGTTCTCTCCTAGTAAAAAAAATCTATTATTTCTCATATTAAGATCACTGGAATTGTTCCATCCAACATATAAATTACTTCTTAAATCATTTAAATTAACACCTGTAATCATTGCTGATTCATCAATTTCTCCTGAACTAGTTCTAAATATTCTAAATGCACCAGATGATGTTTTATTTGGTCTATCCTCTATTTCTAAAACATCACTTACTATAGTGCTTTCTAAGTTTGTAAAATTTCCCTCAGCTCTTAGTAATGAAGGATAGTTTCCTAAAACACTCCCAGTTAGTTCACTCATTGCATTTCCATTGCCCACACTGCTTATCCAGTTAAAACCATCAAGATTTTTAAGTCTTGGGTCAATAATAACTTTAACTTCTCCTATCTTGGTCGTGTTATAGTCAATAGTTAATTCGTCTCCATCTGTTATCACGTAAGTACCGTTTAAGTCAGGGTCACTTGCTTCCCATTTTATTGTAAGTTTATATGTTCCTGGTAATAAATTTTGAGGGAAAACTAAATTTACACCATCAAGTGCTATTCCTGAACCCCCATCATTTAATATTTGATAGCTAGCATTACTCCCTTGATACCCAAATTTTGAGGCAATTTTCTCATTATTAAGTAATATTCTGTTATTAGTAAGGTCAGTTTTTTGTATATCCACAGTTTCACTTAAAGGTGCCCGTTGTACAACCCAGAAAAATGTAGAAAGTGCTCCTACTATATTGGTATTACCATCAACAGCGGGCTCTACTCTAAAGTTATTTTCATTAAGTAAAACGGATCTATAAAGTCCGGCTGAAGTTTGGTCAAAACTAGAATTATCTTTAATTTCCATAAGATTATTAATATTCAAGTCGGTATTTATCATTGAGAGACCGTTAGAATTAAAGCTTTTTATATTTGTTATTTTTTCTAGACCTCTATTATCTACAGTCCTAGTTCCTCCATCAAACCGCCAGTTATCAGCATATACCTGTGTTGTTGTTAAAGAAAACAAATTATCATAGCTTACTGAAAGAGCCCTATTTCTATAATCACCATTTTTAGTAAGATTAATCTCTTTATCGGTAAAACCTCCCTGAAGTGTGATAATAGGTCCTTTTCTTGTCCATATTCTCATATCTTCTATTGACCAACTAGATGGGCTAATACTATTTCCTGAAAGAGTGGATACAGCTACTACACTTTTTCTATCTATATCATAAAAGGTTCCCTCACTAATTTCTTCTGCAGTATAGTTAATAGTAACATTATCCCCAGTAACGACCGGAGTATCTATTGAAAGTCCTTGTATATTTATTCTCCAGTTTACTCTAATCTGATATTCTCCACTTGGAAGGTCATCAGGCAAAACAATCTCATTTGTAAAATTATCAATGTATATTCCAGCTTCTCCAGCTTCTCCAGTATAGTTAGCAAATAGTTCCTGATAACCAAATACTTCGGCAATTTGAGGTGAAACTATAGAAAATCTATTGGCAATAAGTTCAGATTTTTTTAGGTTAAAAGACGCTGTTATTGGGTCTCGTCTAATAACCCAAAATACCTCATTTATTCCCCCATTTAAGTGGAAATTTGAATTTGCCTGAAATTGTACCTGTAAGTCATGTTCAACTCTTCTTCTGTATACTCCTGCAGATTCATTAGTATAGCTATTATTATGAAGATTGTATCTTACATTTGAATTTAAACTGCTACTATTAGGCGGAGTTCCTTCGTTTGATCTAAACTCAGTTGCATCACGATACACAAAGGTACCATTAGACATATCTATTTCTACATCTGAAGTCCAAAATTGACCAAAACCTGAAGTCCAAAGATCAAATGTAAAAGTTAGCAGGGCGTCTAAATTTAATAATTTATAATAACCATATTTATTTAAAGGCATTTCTCTATTTCGAAATCCTCCTGTTGCCTGAGTTGCATTATTAGTTGCAGTAGGGCTATCTACCCATACGCTGTAACCAAGAAATTCAAGAGAAGTAGGACCAGAAAAAAAACCATTTGAACTTAACCAAGAAAGTAGAATAACAGTTCTTGAATCTGCCATGTATATGACATCACTTCCCCCTGAAATAGCGAGTCTTGTAGAAGGAGTAGCCCCAGCATCTCTACTTTTAAAGACTCTACTAATAGCCCCAGTAGATTTGTCTACTAAGGCTATATAAATAGGTTCATTATTTATTTGTTTTTCAACTGTAACAGTTCTAAAACCACTATTTTCCTTTATTTCTCCAGAAATTTCTTTTGAAAAAGGTGCCATTCTACTTTTTGTATTTTGATTTTCTTGAGTAGTATTTGGCAAATCTTGAAGTGATTTTACAATTATCACTCCTTCATCTTTGGTAATTCTTGCAAATTTTGCAAGTCTTCCCTTTATTGACTTATCTTGTGGTAAAAAAAACATCATTTTACCATTTGATTCATAAGCAATTATCTCTTCTATACTTTTTTTATTTACCGTTATATCTAATTTTGCATTTTCTTTTAATTTTTTACTTTCTATTGTTGTTGCTTCTACTTTAGGATTTTCGGTTATCCGCTCATGTGGTATCTCTACACTTCCTCCTAATACTACTGCAGCTAGAAGCATAAAGAGAATTAAAATATTCTTTTTCAATCTTTTCATTTAGCCTCATTCTCCTTAAATTTTATGTAGTATAAATTATTTTCTTCATATATTAAATCTATATTATCAATATTGTTTAGTTTTTGAAACTCTCTTATAGTAACCTTTAATTTTTCTGAAAGCTCACTTAAAGTATCATTTTTTATTATTTTATATTTTTTTATTTCCCCTTGTGACGTAAGTAGAATTTCTATATTCTCTATATTATTTTTTTGTAATTTGAATTTTACTTTTTTATAATTGTCCTCTGAAAAACCTAAGCTACTTATAATAAAAAAAACTATTAAATATCTATTCATTTCAAATTCTCCTCTATTGCTTTACTTATTTTGTATTTCAACTGTTTTTTTTTATAGAACAGGTTTAGATTCTCCGATAATCTCACTATACTCTGAGGCTATAATTGGTAGATAACCTACGTACTCCCCCTCTATAAACTTTGCTTCCATTCTCCCATCATTTATTACTTTCCTATCTATCACAGCATAAACATTTACTAATCTTCTTTCGTTTTCAACGATTATATTTTTGTCTGAATCTTCCATCATATATTTTTCTATTTTTAGCCATCTTTTTCTGTTTGTCATAAGTCCACTATTTGGAAATTTAAAGGTTAATTTCTTTCCGTAATCTGCCTCTATATTATCTGTTGATATTTCAATAGTAGCTTTTCCTACTATTACATCTGACATGTTTGTTACATTTATATTTTCAAATCTCATTGGTTCATGTATCTTTAGTTTTATTTCTGAGTAACTTATCCCTCCAATTACTAGAAAAATAAATATAGGTATTACTTTCATTCCCCCCTCCTTTTTTATTTTTTCTTATTTTTTATTTTTTTTTATTTTTTATTTTTTCTTATTTTTTATTTTTTCTTATTTTTTATTCTCAGTTTATATTCCTGCTTCCACTGTAATATAAACTGCTTTTTGATAACTTCCATCTCTACTTATTTTATCTCCCTGAACTTGAACGTAATTATCCCTTACATATCTTGTATTTATAAATTCTGGCGAATAGATAAACACGTCAAAACTTCCATCTTCATCTATATCTATCTCTGTTTCACTATATTTTAATTTGTAGTAATTTTCTTTTTCTGGTTCTCTGTTTAATTCAACTGCAAATGGGATATTTACTATTTGTTCACCAAATACATCTGCATTTATCTCAATATCAGAAACTATTTCCAGTGGGACAAAAATATTGACTTTTGCCTCTATCATAAGGGTATAATTCTTTAAGAGATGTCTTCTATTTCCAACCTCATCTACATTCTCACTCTCGGTAGGTAGGCTTAGAAGTGGTGGTTTTTCTTCTATATTCACAGTGCTGACCGCTACATTAAATACACATAAGAAGGTGAATATAACTTGATTCAGTTTCTTTATACTCATTAATCACTCCTAAATTACTTTATTTTTTTATTTATTTATTTATTTATTTATTTATTTATTTATTTTCTTAACATAAATTTTATTATCTTTTTTATATACAAACAGTTGACTATTTGTAGCTATTACTTCCTCTACTTCTTTATAAGTAATATTATTTTTATTAAAAAGAATTTTTTTATTATCTCTTGTTAATATTAAATATGTTTTATTTAGTTCTGTTATATCTTCATAATTTTCTTCTATTAAGAATTTCCCATTATTGTCTATTAGCAAAATTTTATCTTTTTTATCTATTCCCGCTTCAAAAATATAATTTCCTAGTGGGAGAATATAATCATATTTAAACTCTCCTCTCTTTTCCCCTAATTGATTTATAAGTCCATATTTATCTTTAAGTTTACCTATTATTACGTCCTTATAATTAACTGGAAATTCACTGTATAAATTTTCTGTTATCTTCTCCCCTGTTAATTTTATAAGACCAAATTTTCCATCTTTTTCATAAAAAGCTATATCTTCTTTAACAACCCCTATCCAAGTAGCATCTATTTTTTCTTTTGTCTTTTCTTTTACACTAACTGAGTAATAATCTTCATTCTCTTTTACAATAAAATTCTCTTTATCATTATAATAAATTTCTTCATATTTTAATTCTAAAATTATATTTTCTTTTAAATCTATAACCCCAATCTTTTTATCTTTCATTACTATCATCATGTCTAGTTTTTCAGTAGCACCATTTTCATATTCAAATGGAACTATAATTTCATTAGTTTTATTTAAATATCCGACTTTATCCTCTAGCTGACCTAGTAAAATATTGCTATTCTCCTCTCCAGATAGACGTGTATATATTGGCGGAACTTTTACATTAAGTTTCATATCAAGAAGTCCATATTTCCCCTGATAAGATACAATTAGCTTATCATCTAATAATTTTACAAATTCAAATTTTGTTTTTTTTATTTGATTTTTACTTATCACACTAAGTGTATCTTTTAAAATAATAATTTTTTCATCATCAAAATAAATTATATTGCCAAAGTTTGATTTATTAAATTCTAATTCACTAAATTCTGATTTTTTAAAATTATAATTTTTTCCTTTATATTGATTTTCAAACACTATATTTGTATCATCTATTTTTATTAGATATTCTTTAAAAATACTATGATAATTTTCTATTGGTAATTTTTTTTTAGTTTCTTTAAAATAGTAATAGAAACCTATTACTATTATTACAAAAAAAATTAACTTAAATTTTAATTTCATAATTTAGTTTATCTCCTTAAAAAATCAATAATTATTCTATCACCCTCAGATATTACTGGCTGATCAGGAATACCACTTACGTATGCTCTCCATTTGACTATAATTTTGTATCTTCCACTTTCTAAATATTCAGGAAAAACTAACTTGTCTCTATTAACCCTTATACCTGAATTTTCCTCATCTATTAAATGATACTCGCTATATTCACTTTGATATCCAAATTTAGAGCCAAATTTTTCATCTCCTAAGCTTATCTCTTTATTAGTAAGTTCTTCTTCTTTTATATTTACACTTTCTTCTATTTTATCCCGTTGAACAATCCAGTATATCTCATCAAGTTCACTTTCAATTTTTTTTCTGTATATCCCTCCTGAGAGTTTATCAAAACTCGAATTGTTTTTCAGTTCCATTCTAATACTTCCATATATATCACTGAATTTCATTCTATTAAATACATTTGGTGTTACAAGTTTATACTCAAAGTAAAGTTTAGAATTCAAAGAAAGAGATTTATAATAACCAACTTTCTCAAGTGAAACCCATCTATTTTTGACACCTCCACTTGCACTATTAATATCCCTTTCTATCCCTCTATATTTAAGACCATCTATTGAGAAAGAAGTAGTATCACCTAAAGTGTTATCCTCTAAAAGTAAAGATGTTGTCATAGATATATTTAGAGAATGTTTATATATACTCCCCCTAGAAACAATATATCTATCTGAAGGATTAAATTCACTATACAAATCATCACTTATATTACTTTTAAATAATTTGGTCACATCTCTACTCGCTTTATTTATAGTTGCTATATACAAGGTATTATTTTCCTCTTCTATATCAACTGTAATTGTTCGCACTCCTCTTAGCTCATCTCTAATTATTGGTAATTTTCCTTTAGTTTCATTTCTTTTTTTTATTTCATGATAAACACTAAGCAATTCTTTTAAAGATTTACCAACTATCGCCTCTTCATCATCTACAACTTTTATTTTTTCTTCTGGAATTATAAATACTAGCTTTCCATTTTCTTCGTATCCATTTATTTCTTTTATATTTTTTTTATTTAATGCTATCTTTAATTTTGTATTTTCTCCTAATACTATGCTCCCTAAAAATATAAAGAGAATTAAAATATTTCTTTTTAATTTTTTCACTTCTCCTCATTCTCCTTAAATTTATTAGTGAAAGTTATTAATTTAAAGAATTATTTCTTATTTTTTTCTAGTTTATTAGTGTAAAAATCAAAAGTAACTTTATTTTCTTTCTCTTCATCTGAATAATTCATTTTGATTATCTCTTTTAACTTAGGTAGATTAAAGTTCGTTCCTATATATTCTATTTCTATATAATATTCTGTTGGAAATAATCCACTTACATCAAATACTCCTGTATTATCTGGCATTGCCACATCTACTGTTTTATCGTTTAAATCTTTTATTTCTATTAATATATTACTAAATAGCTCATCTTTTTCTAGTGCTGACAGATTTAATCTACTATCTATTACAATATTTCCACTCAAATTTAACATTGGTTTTATTGGAATATATGCATTTACTGTTGATGAAAATGCTGATTTCACTTGAATTTCATTAGTTCCCATTGTAAATGATGGTTTTTTTATCGTTGGTTTCAAGCTATATAATAGTCCGTTTGAAATATTTGAGAATACTGCTTCTCCGTTTTTATCTGTTGTTAATGTTTCTTGACCTATTGTTACGTCTACATTATCAATTCTTTTTTCTCCCTTATCTAATATATTATTATCATTTTCATCTATAAATGTTATTACATTTACTCTTGATACATCAATTGAGTCAATTTCCTTTGTTGGATTTCTTAAATCTATTATTCTATCTAAACCTACACTATGAGTTCTTGAACCATCTTTATCAAAATTTGATTTAATACTTAACCAATTATCATAGTTCATTGTGAAGCTAAATGTAAATTTGTCTTTGTTTTCTTGTGAATATCCTAAATCCACTGTGTAGTCTAACAAACCTAAGAAATTATTGTTGTATACACTTAATGTAGTTTCATAGCTTCCTAATGAATTTGTCCATTTATTTTCTAATTTTGTATTTACATTATTTAGCCCTGTATGATGTATTGCTAAATTATATGTTTCATCATCATTTGATGCTACTTCTGTGTCTCCTGAGAACAATAGTCTTTTATACCCTTTTGAGTAACTTGCTCTTAGTCTAGTATTATCTTCTGTACTTTCTATATAACTCTTTTTTCGTTCAACCTCATATCCCAATCTAAAATTATTTAAAACATCATATTGAACATCAAAACTTTGTTTTTCTTTTTCATCATAAAATCTTCCGTATTTTTCATCTTTTAAAGTATATTTAAACTTTCCATAAGTCGTTTGAAGTGTCCAGTCATATTTTTGTTTGTCATTATAATCTTTTCCTGTATCATAGTTATCAAATGATTTCTCTCCATTTAAACTCATAACATAGGAAAATCCATTTACTGAGTTTCCATAAACTAATGATCCAGTTCCATCATTTATATACTTATTCTTTCCATTTATTATTTCTATACCTTGTTTGAATCCCCCTCCCAATGTTAAATGATCAGAAAATCCATAAAATACTGATACTTCTTTTCTATATTTATCTGTTGAAGAATCTTCATTTAACAAAAATGCGTACTCTACTTCATTTTTATTTTGTTGATTATAATCCTCAACTGTTGTTATTATTTTTTTAGTTACTTTTCCATCTGGAGTGTACACAAATAATTCATAGGTTCTATCAGAAGTTATTAATGAATCATCAAATATTACCTTTCCATCTTTTTCATTTTTTATAGATAAGGTTGTTTCCATATATTTTAATTCTGCCCTACTTCCTAATGGAACATTTTCACTTATTATAACTTTATTACCATCTCTGTAATAACTTTTGTCTTTCTGAAAACTTAATCCCCAGTTTCTACTTCCACCTGCATCTCTATTTTCCAATACGAAAGAATGGTTCTTCCAAATATCTTTATACTCTAACTTCGTATTTGTTAAAATATTGTCATTCATATCATATTGTGCTAAAAACTGTCCATATAATAATCCACCTTGATACTCTAAACTTCCATTCCAATCCTTTGAATATTTACTTTCCCCTTTGGATTTCTTAAACTCTTGTTCTGCCACAACTCTTACGTATCCTAAATCAAATAAACTTCTTTCTCCTTCATATAATATACTTTCATCTTTTTTATTTAATTGCATTTTCTTCTCTTGAGTTGTTAAATATCTATTTATCTCTTCTGGATTCATAAAATTTAATTGCATACTTATTTTTGCATAGGATTCATCTATGTCCATACTGGATAAAAAAAGAGATAAAAATATATCTTTTCTCAAATATATTTCACCTTTTTCTTCTTTATAACTTCCATTTTCAAAGGCAATTTTTTTCCCATCTTCAGTTATTTCTTGTTTATCCTTATGAATTACTATTTCTCTTAAATTACTTCCTAAATATATTTTTAATATTTTTTCATCTTCTTTTCTATTACCCATATTTATACTTTCTAAAAAGGATTTTAAAGGTAAATAAACATTTCCATCTTCCATTATTAATTTATAATTATTGTTTACCACTTTATTATTTATTCTTAAAGTGTAATATTCAGTTTCCCCAACTTTTCCATTTAATTCATCTTTTAATATTAAATAATCTTCGTTAGAAATGGCATTTGTTTTTCTTAATACTTCTATTTCTTCTAAAGTATATCCTTTTACTAAAATATTAATACATAAAAAAAATAATAATATTTTCTTCATTTTTTTTCACTATACTCCTTTAACAATTATTTTTTTTATCTCTTTTTCATTTTCTTCTTTTATAATTATAACTTCATTTTTTTTTACTCCATTTATCTTTTTTATATATGTTTCATCTTTTTTTAAAATAATACTATCTATAAATTTTTCATTTTTTATTTCTTTTTTACTTTTTTTATTTTCTTTACTTTTTATTTCTTTTAAATATATATTAAGGAGTCCTACTCTTTCTCCATTATTTTTAATTTTTATCTCTATTCCATCTTTTGTTTCTTCTGTTTCAAAATTAAGTAAAAGTTCAATATTTCCATAATACAAACCTAAATTCATTTTAAACTCTGTTAATATACTCTTTTTCTTTTGTAATGGAATTGGTACTTCCTTGACAACTAAAATTTTATTATAAACACCTTCTTTTAATAGAGGACTAGGTTTTATAGCAATTTTAACTTCTTTTTCCTCTTGAGGAGAGAGAGTTATACTTTTAGGATAAACTTCTATTGTCATCTCTTTTTCTAAAACTTTATTCTCAATATATAACCTATATCTTATTTTTTCCTTCGTTCTATTTGTTAATACAAAACTTTTTGTTAATCCCTCCTTTGGTAGTTTTTCATAAAAAAATGAAGGATATATGTTGATATACCCAAATATCGATATTACTGATAAAGCGTACATCAACATATATTTAAACATCTATCCTCCAATTTTACTTACTTACTTACTTACTTACTTACTTACTTACTTATATTATTTATTTATATTATTTATCTATTTATTTATTTATTTATTTATATTATTTATTTATATTATTTATTTATATTATTTATTTATATTATTTATGACCCCATTTTTATAGCTATTTTTTTAGTTGTATCTAAAAAACTTCCTGGTTCTGCTGAAGCAGGTACTCTAATTTTTACTTCTAAAGTTCCTTGGTATGATACATTGTCAGAAGATTTACTAGAGAATACCGCATAATCAATTATAACTCCTCCACCAGGACCAGGTGCAGTTACAGTTCTTACTGAACGCTTTATAGTTCCCCCTGTTTCATCAAGCATTCCTATTTCTATATTTGATCCTGATATTGTTGAAGCATCAGCTCTTTTTATAGCAAATGTTCCCTCTAATTTTTGGCTATTAGTTCCTCCCATTTGTCCAAAATCAAATTCCATACTGGCACCGCTTACCCCTGCACTTTTAATAGGTGTTATCGTTAGTTCTGAATTTTTTGCTACAACTTCTCCTTTAATTTTAATCGGTAACTCTACATCATCAATTGTACCAACAATTGCCGAATAAGACGTTAAAGATAACGCTAATAAAGATAATAATATTTTATTTTTCATCTTTCCCTCCATTGTTTTAAATTTAATTTCAAGTAAATTTAAAAATTATATAAAACTACTATTTTAAAAATTTTATTAAAATCTTTTATAATATATAGTGTTAACACGCATTTATATCAAAGTAATTGCTTGTTTTCTAAGATTGTTTAAATTTTCAATTTTATTAAAATAATTCAATTATTTTTATTTCCTCTTTTTCTTTTATATCGTATATTCTAATTTTAGTTAAACTATTTAGTACTGATGGTGAAGGAGTAAGAGTTATTTCCTTTGAAAAATTAGCTGGAACTCTTCCTAGTCTTTCCCCACCAACTACTGCTCCATTGTTTCCTATATAACTTATACCCAATTCTTTTCCAATATATGATTGATTTACTAATTTTCCTTTTAAAGTTCCTTTAGCTTTATCAAGTTTTAAATTTTCTATATTAATCTTTTCCTTAAAATTAGCTTCACCTACATAACCAGACATTTCTATAATAGGAGTAAAAGCTATCGTAGCATTTCCTTTTATTTTATTTTCTTCATTTTTGGATATTGTAGGAATTAATACTGTATCTACTTTTAAATTAAAACTATATTCCCCCGCTGGCGTCCCCTCTGGTGATTTAGCAAATATTTTCAAAGGTCTTTTACCATATGCTGGTATTGTTAAAATTTTGGGAGATAATTTTATCCATTTTGACATATCCTTTGTTCCTTTATCTGGAGGATGTACCGATATCTTATATCTTATTGGATCTGAACTTTCATTTTCAAAAATTAGTTCGGCAAAAGAATCTTCAACATCTATTCTTTTATCAAAGGATATTGGAGATATTTTTATTCCGTAAGTATTCAAAGGACTCCATAATAATACTGTTATTAATATTATTTTTTTTATAAATTTCATTGATTATTCACTCCCTATTTTTTTAGTTTTTTCTCTAACTACTTTTCTTCATAATTCTTCTTCGAAATTATTTTTACCGTTTTTTTTTACTACTTTTTTTACTATTTAATTATATAAATATTTCTACATAAAAAATATTTTTTTATAACAATATTATGAGTCTAAACGTTCTACTTTTTGCCTATTACATCAAGTTTCTTCTAACAAAATAGCTTTTTAAAAATTTTTAACTCTATGCATTTTAGCTTTTTTAATGGTACTATCTTTGTTATTATAGGTATCGTCATATGATGCTCTTTTTGTTATTATAGGTATCGTCACTAAGGAAATTTTAAGGGTAATTTAGGGGAAGTTTAGGGGGAATTTAAAATAATTTTAATAGAATTTAAGGAGAGAAAAATGAATAGAGAAGTATATCCAATTACGGAAAAAGATTTAAAAAGAATAAGAGGATTTCTTATAAAAAAAGATTTGATAGTTTTTTTGGCATTTATAAATATAGGACTAAATACTGGTTTGAGAGCATCTGATATTTTAAGATTAAAATTTGAAAATGTTGACGAAAGCGGAGTTTTTAGAATGAAAGAAAAAAAAACTAAGAAAATTAAATTAATTAAATTTAACATGATTTGTTTTGAAAATATTAAAATGCTAAAAAATTTTTATGAAAAAAAAGGAATAGAAAATACTGGATTTTTATTTAAGTCATTAAATAGGGTGTCTATAAAAAATGCTACTGGAACAGCTCTTTCTTATTCGGGTGTAAAAAAGAATTTTAATATGATAAAATTTAATTTAAATATTAATTATTCCATTGGAAGTCATTCCCTTAGAAAAACTTTTGGTAAAATTATTTATAAAAAAAATAACGATATTGCATTAGTTATGAAATTATTAAACCATAGCTCTTCAGAAATAACTCTTCGATATATAGGGATTAATGATGAAGAAATAATTTCTCTTTATGATAATCTTATAATTTAAAAAACAATTATTTTTATTAAAATATATTTAATATGTTTTTTTATTAATAAAACAGTTGACAATATCAAGTATATATTGTATAAATATATAAAATGTTCTAAAGGTACCTATAATAACAAAAAGAGTACCATTGTGAAAAGTGTGTTATTTTAATGTATTTGTGTCGCTATTTTGGTCACACAAGCTTGTTATTGGATTTTTTTACAACAATAAAAGGTATAAAATTTTTATTAATATTTTTTTGATTCTTTTGATATTTTGATGAGACTGTTTCAGATTTTGATATTTTATAGGAATATCTCATGTTTTTATTTTCTCGCACTTTTATTATTTGGATAACTATTTTTTTTACAATATATATATTGTAATTTTTAATACTGACCGAATATACCAATTAAAATTCACATTTTTACCTTACTTGTGTAATTTAAATATTTTTTTTTATCGTTATTTTATTACTACAATATAATTTAAAAAGTTTTTTAATTGTTTTTAAAAATTTATCTTACCTCCTTTTAAAACACAATTTATATAATAACATATTTTTTGAAATCTAAAAAGTATTAATTTAAACAATTGAAAAAAATTTATAATTTAGTTTTTTATAATTTATTTTAACAACTCTTTTTAGTAATTTTTTTA
>JBOFUX010000046.1:0-2705 GCA_051652785.1 Fusobacteriaceae bacterium
TCTTTGTGTAAATTATCAAATTTAGTCAGTATTAAGTGGTATTGGTAGTCTAAAAAACTAGTAAAACCGTAAAAGCTATAAGCTATTTTGCTAAATTCAAAAAGTTATAAAGCTAATAAAAACAGTACTTCAATACAAATTAAAAAGTGTGATTTTTGTGTAAATTTGATAATTTACACTATTTTCAAAGCCCTTTTGATCTTCTAATTTGCAATATTTTATCTCTATTTTCTGCTCCAGTTTTAGCTTTTATATAATGATCTTTTGTTACTTTTGTATCAGAATGATTTGCATATTCAGAAGCAAAATTTATATCCGAAAGATTGCTAAGTAAATTTATAGCTGTTTTCCTCAAAGTATGAGGATAAAGCTTGTCGTACCCTATCAAAAATCCTATTTTTTTTATCCTTGCTCTTATTGTGCTTTGTTGCATTTGAACGTAATTTTCTTTATTTTTAGTTATAAATAAGTTGTCTGATATTATTTCATTTTTTTCTCTGTATTCTAACCATTCAACTAAAATTTTTTCTGTATTGTCTAAAAAAATTATATCTACAATTTTATTTCCTTTTTCTTTAATATTTTTGAAATATCCACCTCTTATATCTAATTTTGAAATTTTTAGATTACTTATAGCTGAAATTCTTGCTGCACTTTCCAAAAATAATTCCCACAGTAATCTTGATTGAATATCAAATTTTTTAGAATTATGTTCCATTAAAATTCTTGCTTTTATTATGTCTTCTATATTCAAAAAGTAACTTTCCCTTCTTTTGTCAAAAGTCCCATTTTTTAAACGATCTAATTTATGTTGAAATGGATGATATTTTATAATATCTCTTTTAACACACCAAATATAAAAACTGCTTATAGCTGTAAGTTTATTGTTAATTGTTTGATTGTTGTTGCCTCTATCTCTACAATTATTTATGTATCTTTCTAATATACTTACACAATTTTTTATTGTTGCTTCAGATAACAATAATTTATTTCCGTCAATTTCTTTTAAATAACTCAAATAATCAAGCATTCTACTACGATACATCTTATACGTTGTATTCATAGTCTCATAGTTCCTTGCTTTATTAGAGTCTAAATACATATCATAAACTTCTAAATTTTTAACATTATATTTCATTTTTCCTCCTGATAATAAGTTCTAATTATCATCATACATGAAAAATTTGACATTTTTAATTTATTAGTTTATAATCTTTGTATAAGTACCGAGAGGCACTTTTAATTAAAATGGTATGTTTCATGTTCAGATATAAGCTCTCAATTATTTGGGAGCTTTTATTCTGCCCTTGAACAAGGTAGAACCATTTTAATTAGAAGGAGGTTTACTTATGAACATCTACATCAACAATATTTCTGTAAATGGAGGTTTAGCAATTGCAATCTTCATTATAGTTATATATTGGTATAAGTGTAAATAGTATCCTCAGCCCTTCGGGGCTTTTTTTTATAAATTACAGAATTTAGATAAAATAAATAAATTATATAAAAACTGCATGTTTACAAACCAAGGAGTTATTGAGATTGATGCAGCATTGGGCTATTCACAATATTTGGTAACTATGGCACACAATAATCAACTACCGCAGTTTCTTGGCATAATAAGTGGGTCAACATCTTATTATGGAGTTCATATGACAACTATTTTTTCTAGCAACTCTTCAATTGTTATAACTCAAGGGACTGGAGGTGTCCCATTAAAAATTGCTAAAACTAGCATTGGTCCATTGATGGTGTCCATTACTCCACTAGGAGGACCTTCAACAACAGAAGTTTTTATGAAACTTGTATAATATGGTGGTTTACTATTTAAATTCTAGCAACAATATATACAACTTCTATTATTCTACCATGTCCATCATAAGCATAAAGATTAGAGTATCTTAATAGACCGTTAGCATCGACAGAATATGATAGTGGTGACGTAAGCATATTGTAATTATTTTCTGCTATGTTAGGTGTATTTATTCTCGCAGATACTGTACACCCTTTAAATTTATACCCGCTCGGAATTGGTAACTGTAATGTGTTTATAGTGCCTAGCACATTCCCGTTTAAAAATTCTGAACGTTGATATAAAACTATATCTAAATTCTGTAATTTACCCAATAATCCCTTATTGGAAAAATCTTCAAATTTAGTTAAATCTGCGTAATTTAAATTGTTGTTAACTTTGCATAAATAAATAGCTTTCGTCGCTGTGTCATAGTATGCTACTCCAGCAGTTTTAGTCAATGTGTTATTTATAATTCCACCGTAATTAGCTCCTAAGGCTTCTGCTAGTTTGGAACCTTCCAAAACTGTTCCCGAGATAGTTCCGAAATCTTTATTGAAAGCTGTGTTTTTTTTAATTGTTGGTTCTTTAGTTTTTAGTTCTTCCTCAAGTTGAATTACAGTTGCAAACATAGTAGAACTAACAACTGCTGTTACTTTTGTGTTTCTATCTATCCCGAATTCAAAGCTTCTTTGTTTTTGGAGAATATTCCCACTATCTCCAGGAGGGAAAGATTCTCCGTATCCATCGTTCACATAACAAATTAATATTTCAGGTTCATTTTCCAATTTTCCAAAAAGTCCTACTTCTGTTATAACCACTTCGGACACAAAATCTTTATTAGTGAAATATGACGTTGCTTTTATAAGACCAGTATCTGTCATTTTTAAACTAGATAATCCTATATTCATAT
>JBOFUX010000047.1:0-5351 GCA_051652785.1 Fusobacteriaceae bacterium
TTTGTACAAATAGTCCCTGTCCATGCAACTGTAAATACATTGGATTCACCTTTTAAATTTTTAGATGTTATCATAACCACAGGTACTGGATTTAAAATTACACTACCTTTAAATTGTGTTTTTTCCATTTCATTCTCCTGAAAATATTTTATTTTATAATTATTTTTTATTTATAAAATAATTATATCACAAATTTCTTTTAAATTAACATTTGTTTTTATAGGAAATTTTACTTAAAAATGTTAAAATAATATGAATCTTCTAGCACAATTAGTCCATTTTTGACTTATTTATAAGGGCACAAATTAAAATAAATAACAGACGTTTGTTAGCTAAGAATCATCCGGTTAGAACTTTAATTGAAAGTAGAGGAGTAATCTATGGAAAATAAAATATCTATTAGAAAGGTAGCAAAAAGTATTCAGTTAACAACTAGAACATTAAGATACTATGAAGAATTAGGACTTATAACTTCTATACAAGAAGGAAGAGGAAACAGGTTTTATGAAAGAGAATCTTTGGAAAAATTAGTTTATTTAGATGAATTAAAAAATAAAGGTTTTAGCTTAAAAGAAATAGAAGAATTTATGGGAGATAAATGTTGCAATCAAAAAAAAGATTTATTCCAAGTTAAAATAAAGAAAAATCAAGAACAAATCGAGTATTTAATTTGGCAAAATAATAGAATGAAAGAAGAAATGGAAATAGTAGATAAGTTAAATCTTTCTAATTTTTCAATTGATACCCAAGACTTAGAAAATGAACATCTTTTTAAAATACATGAAACACTAGATACTAAAATAGATAATAATGTTGAAAAAATTTGGAAAAATGAAAATTACAATATTATGGAAGAAAAAGTTTATTCATTAAGTGGTGAAAATTTCTCTCTTAAAAATTATCACCAATATGATTTTTCTTTAGTAGATAAAAAAACAGAAAATAACTTTGAAATCCCCAAAGGAAAATATATTGTAGCTTATTCTAGAGAAGGAATTGAAAAACAACATTTAATATTTGAAAAAATTGCTGATTATATAACAAAAAATAATTTAATTATAGAAGGTAATTTATTTGTTTGGAATAAATTTAGAATCTTTTGTAAAAAAGAAAAAAAGATTGTTTTAATAACAAAAAATATTATAAAAATAAAAAATGATTAACCTTTAATCAAAAAAATATCCCCTCAAATAATTCTAACGTTACGTCAAATTAATTATTGACTTTACGTTAGAATTTTTAGTATACTATATACACTTATAAAAATTAAAAAAGGAGTGTATATGGAATCAAATTTGAAAAAAGGTCTTTTATTTGGTGGTTTAGTAGGTCTAGCATGGGGACTAGATACTGTTTTAATGGGAGTTGTAGGACAAATAGAGATTTTACAAGCATCACCATCTAGTACGTTAGTTTCTGCATTTTTACATGACGGGTTTTGTTTTTTTTGGCTAGCATTAATTATGCTTTTTACAAAAGAACTTAAAGGAGTTTTTCAATTATTAAAAACCAAAAAAGGAAAAGCAGTTTGTGTTGCTGCATTAGTTGGTGCTCCAATAGGAATGAGTGGATATGTCATGGGTATTAAATATGCTGCTCCTGCGTATGCTTCTAGTATTTCTGTTATTTATCCTGGTGTTGGTGCTATTTTGTCTTATTTAATCTTAAAAGAAAAATTATCTAAAAGAGCTATGTTAGGAATAGCTATTAGTTTATTAGGTTCAATTGCTCTTGGATACTCAAAAGTTGATATCTCAGCTTACCCTCATTTTTATAAAGGAATTGCATTTACTTGTCTAGCTGTTTTAGGTTGGGCTTTTGAAGGTGTTATTATTGGTTATGCTATGAAAAAAATAAAAAATGAAGAAAATATAAAAGCTTCTCCACAACAATTTTTAACAATCAGATATCTTACTTCATTTATTGTTTATGCATTAATTATTGTTCCTTTTATTGGTGGATATGGAACAGTTATAAAATTAGCTATTTCTTATGAAATTTTTTATTTTACTGGTATCTCTATTTTAGGAACAATAACTTACTTATCATGGTATAAATCAGTAGATTATATTGGAGTAGCTATGGGAACCGCTCTTAATAGTACTGCTGCTTTTTGGGCAATAGTTTTCAGTGCTTTACTTCTAGGTACTGAAATTACCCCTTATTTAATGGTCTGTGGATTCATTATAATTTTAGGTGTTTTTATTTTTGCTGTTGATATTGGAGAGATTTTTAATAAAATGAAACTTAAAAGAAATGGAGAAACAAGCGGGAGTTACAATGTTAAAAAATGAGATAATTAGTAATATGAAAAATATAGTGGATAATTGCATGGGAGATTCAATTGAAGCTTGTCAGACAAATTGCCCCATGAATACAGATGTTAAACAATATATAAGACTTATTAGAGAAGGTAAAGAAAGCGAATCTTTAAAAGTCATTAGAGAAAAATTGTTTATACCTAGAATTTTAGGAAGAATATGTGCACATCCCTGCGAAAGTGGTTGTCGAAGAGGAGAAGAAGATAAGCCACTTGCAATTTCTAATCTTAAAAGATATGTTGCTGATAATTTTGATAAACCTGAAAATTGGGATTTATCAAAATTAGAACTTAATGGAAAAAAAATTGCTGTTATAGGAGCTGGTCCAGCTGGGACACAAGCTGCCTATTCTCTAATAAAAAAAGGTTATTCTGTTACCATTTTTGAAAAAGAAAATCATCTTGGTGGAATGATGCGATTTGGAATTCCTGAATATAGACTTCCTAGCAAAGTAATTGATTCTGAATTATCTATATTGAAAAAATTAGGTGTGAATATTAATTTAGGTGTTCAAATAGGAAAGGATATTTCAATAGATAAATTAAAATCAGAATTTGATGCAGTTATTGTTGCTATTGGAAAACAAATAGGACGTGTGGATAATTCTCTTAAAAATATAGAGGCCAAAGGAATTTTTACTGCTACAGATTTTTTAAAAGAAGTTTCATTAACTGAAAATTTTAAAGATATAGGTGAAAATGTTTTAACAGTAGGTGGAGGAGATGTGGCAATTGACTGTGCCAGATCAGCCATAAGATTAAAAAATGTTAAACATTCTTATATAATTGCCTTGGAAAAAGATATTAATTCTTTAACAGCCACTCAGCATGAAGTTGAAAGTGCATTAAAAGAGGGAGTTATTTTTATTTTGGCATCTGGAATTAAACATATTGAAAAGGATTCTTCTGGAAGAATTAATTCTATTACTAGCAAAAAATGTTTAACTATATTCGATGATAAAAGAAATTTTAATCCTTCATTTGATGAAAAAGTTGAAAATAAAATATACATAGATACTCTTATATTTGCCATTGGTCAAAATATCGATTTTTCAATTGATAAAAATGAACTATTAAAAAAATCTAAAGATAACAGTTTCCATTTTGATGATTTAACTCTTCAATCAAAATACGTAGATAATATTTTTTTTGCTGGTGATTGCTCAAATTCTCTTATTGTAATTCGAGCTATGGCAACAGGACAAAGAGCAGCCAAAACAGTGGATAGATTTTTAAATAATTTAGATTTAAAAGAAGGACGTAAAATAGAAGATGAAGGAGGAGAATCAACTACAAAACTTCAGATGCCAGTAGATTATCTTCCTCCTGGCTGGGATTCTTCAGAAAAAATTATGAGAAATAATAATTTAGACCTTTCCATAAATGAAAGAAAAAAAAATTTTAAAGAAGTTGAATTTTGTTTTACAAAAGAACAAGCTTTGCATGAATCTAATAGATGTTTAGAGTGTGAATGCAAAGTATGTATGAACGAATGCCTAATGTTACCAAAATTTACAAGCTGTCCTAAAACATTATTTCAACAATATTTAGAAATTGGTTATGAAAATATGGATAAAAATATTGCTTACTCTTGTAATGAATGCTCTCAATGTACAATAAAATGCCCTAATGATTTTAAAATTGAGGATAATTTTAAAGAAATGAGAAAAGAATATGTTAAAGCTAATGATGGTTTATCTCCTTTTTCTGAACATACAGCCCTAGATGATGGTCAAGAATTAGAATGTAGTAAAAAATATTCAATTACTATTCCTGAGAAATCTAAAAAAACTAAATATGTTTTAATTCCAGGCTGTACAGTTCCAGCTTCTATGCCAAAGGCTGTAGAAGATACACTTAGGCATATGAAGGAAACTTTAGGTGATGAAAATGTTGCTGTTATTCTACAATGTTGCGCTAAACCTACTGAAATAATTGGAGAGACCGATTTATTTAACGAAAGATATTCTCGTGTTCAAAATGAAATTGAAAAATTAAACGCTGATATTATCGTTACTTTATGTCCTTCGTGTTTTAATACTTATAAAAAATATTCTGGAAAAAAAGTTATTTCTTATTGGGATTTAATGAAAGAAGAAATCGGTATTCCTGTAAAACAAAAACAAATTGGAAGTGATTCTGATGTTATTTTTAATATTCATGATTCATGTCCTACCAGAAATATAACTTCCCACCATGATAGTATTAGATGGATATTAAAAGAATTAGATTATAAAATTGAAGAAATGAAAAATATAAGAGAAAATACTAGATGTTGTGGTGTAGGAGGAATGCTCGGTTGTATCAACACTGATTTATATAAAGAAATTGTAGATAGAAGAGTTTCTGACGCTACACAAGAGCATATAATCTCTTATTGTGGTTCATGTAGAGGAAGTATGGAGTTAGGTGGTCTAGACTCCCTTCATATACTACAACTAATTCATGAAGATTGTTATATGAAAAAAGATGCAATAAAAAGAAGTGAAAATTATGGGTTTCATAATAGATTAGAAACAAAAAAAAGATTAAAAAAATTCCTATAAACACATAAAAAAAGGCTCAATTCTGTTCCCCCCTGCCCTAAAGCATGGGGGTTTTTATTTTCATTCTCTCTACAATATTTTATTTAGCCAATTATATATGAATTTTCAAATAATTGCCACATGATTGTATTTTTTAGTGTATAATAATAAGAAAACTATTTTTACTAGGAGTCTAATGAAATACCTACTTTTTCTTGAACACCCAAAGGGTGAAAAAATTTTTAAAATGAATAAAATTAAGGAAAAAAGAGCAAGAAAATATTTTTCCACAATAAAAACAATAGAAACTACTATTTTAATTAGAGGAAAAAAATATCCTGCTATTGTAGATTATGAAATGTTTCATAAATTAGTTAATTTTGACTGTTTTAGCTGTCAGGATAACTGTTGTGGTGGAAATCCTGCTATTTTTGAAAAACATACACGGGATTTTATTTTAAAAAATTATGATGAATATAATAAAAAAACAAAAAATAATGATATTT
>JBOFUX010000048.1:0-10824 GCA_051652785.1 Fusobacteriaceae bacterium
GTATATATTTATTTTTTCTTATTTATTTTTTTTATAGTTATTTTAATACAGGTTTTATTTTAGAGTATGATATAAAAACTTTTTTTGATAAATATTTTGGAATAAGCAAATATATAGTTTTCATAATTTTACTTGGAAATTATTTTATAGAGCACATAAAAAAAGAAAAAAGAAATACTATTCTTACAATAATGTTTCTTATTTATATTTTTTATTTAGCTTTTGCTACTTTATTATTAAGCTATAAGTTAAATTTAATAATTCAAAATCCTATTCCTAACTTAGAGTATCATTTTGTTAAGTATTCTGTATTTGACTACGATTTAGGATTAATTGCCTCATTTTTAATATCTAATCTTATACTAATAAATAATACTTATTTATTCTATTTAGTTTTTCTTATTTCTATTCTTATTTGTTTATTTATGGGAATTATAGTTACAAATAGAGTGTTGATCAAAGGTTTAAAATATATAAAAATTGAATATAATAAACTTAAAATATTAGAAAAAAAAGAGGAAAAAGTAAAAGAAAAAATTGCTATAAAAGAATCAATTGAAAAAAATGAAATAAAACAACTAGAAAAAATTAAAGAATATAGAGAACAAATGATTCAAAATGAAATTACTTCCCATAAAGAAAGAACATCTAAATTAGAAACTGAGTTTCATATTTTTGAATTAAAAAATCTTTATAGTAAAACAAAGAAAAAAATAATAAGAATAAAGAAAAAAAATATTGTTCATAGGAGTATTAAATGATACTTGCTTCAAAATCTCCAAGAAGAAAAGAAATATTAGAAAATGCTGGATTTAACATTACTATAGATTATATTAGTATAGATGAAATAAGTAATAAAATTACTATTCATGAAAAAATTCAAGATATTGCAAAAAAAAAAGCAGAAATAATGTTAACCAAGTACCCTGATAAAACGATTATATCTGCTGACACAGTTGTTGTATTAAATTCTGAGATTTTTGGAAAACCAAAGGATGAAAAAGAAGCTATTTTAATGCTCAAAAAACTTTCTGGAAAAACTCATAATGTCATCACTGCTTATTGCGTACTAAACAAAGAAAAAAAAATAAAAATTCTTAACTATAATATTAGTTTAGTAACGTTTAAAAAGCTAACAGAAGAAACTATTCAATGGTATATTGAAAAAAAAGAATCTTTAGATAAAGCTGGAGCTTATGGTATTCAAGGAAAAGGAGCTATTTTAATTGAAAAAATAGAGGGAGATTTTTATTCTATTATGGGATTCCCATTAAGTCAATGTATAGAAGATTTAGAAAAAATAGGTATTAATTTAAAAAATATTTATAAAATATAAAAAGAATATAATTATAAGAGGTGGATATAATGAATAAATATTTTAAAGGTTTTTTAGGAGTCTTCTCAGAGGATTTAGGAATAGATTTAGGAACATCAAATACTCTTATTTGTATGAAAAATAAGGGGATTATATTAAATGAACCTTCAGTTGTAACAATAAATACTAAAAGTAAAAGTATTTTTGAGGTTGGAGGGACTGCTAAAAAAATGATAGGAAAAACTCCTCACGCTTTAGAGACAATAAGACCTCTTAAAAATGGTGTTATAGCAGATTACGAGGTAACAGAAAAAATGTTGCGTGAGTTTTATAAAAAAGTTTATTCTAAAAAAATTTTTTCAAGTCCTAGAGTTATTATTTGTGTTCCTGCAGGTGTTACTCAAGTAGAAAAAAGAGCTGTTATTGAAGTTACAAGAGAAGCTGGTGCTAGAGAGGCCTTTTTAATTGAAGAGCCAATGGCAGCTGCCATTGGTTTAGGACTTGATATTTTTGATCCCAATGGACATATGATTGTCGATATTGGTGGTGGAACTTCAGAAATAACAGTTATTTCATTGGGAGGAGTTGTTAAAGCTTCATCTTTTAGAGTTGCTGGAGATAGATTTGATATAGCTATAGTTGAATATGTGAGACAAAAGCACAATTTATTAATTGGAGAAAACACTGCTGAAGAAATTAAACAAGCTGTAGGTGCTGTTATCGAATTAGAAGAAGAATTTTCAATTGAGGTAAGTGGACGTAGTATTCTAAATGGACTTCCTAAAAATATTATAATCACTTCTTCAGAGTTAGTTCCTTCTCTTGGAGATTTAGCTTCATTAATTATTGAAGAAATAAGGTCTATACTTGAAAAAACTCTTCCTGAATTATCTTCTGATATAAAAAGAAATGGAATTTGCTTGGCTGGAGGCGGTTCACTTATAAGAGGTCTTGAAAAAAAAATAGAAGAGGCTCTAAACTTAAAAGTTTTTTTAGCGGAAGAACCTTTGTATTGTGTAATTAATGGTATTCAGAAACTTCTTCATGATTTTGATAAATATAGTAAAGTTTTAGTATCCTCAGAGACGGAGTACTAAAAAATATTCTTTAGATAACTATATAAAATTATATAAAAAAGGAGATATATTTGTGGGATTGAAAGAAAATATAGAAGCCATTATTTTTTTAGGTGGAGAGGGAGTAAAAATAAAAGAAATCTCTAAATCATTTTCTTTAAGTTTATTAGCTACAATAAATATTCTTAATGAGCTTAAAGAAAATAGAAAAAATACAGGAATAAATATTGAATTTGGTGATGAGATGGTATACTTTGTTACAAACCCTCATTGTGGAGAAGCTATCACTAATTTTTATGAACAAGAATCAAAACCTAAAAAATTATCAGGAGCTGCTCTTGAAACTGTTTCTATAATAGCATATAAACAGCCTGTAACCAAAAGTGAAATAGAGGCTATAAGAGGGGTTTCTACAGATCGAATTATACAGACTTTAGAGGGAAAAAAGTTTATTCAGATTTGTGGAAGAAAAGAGACCCCTGGTAGACCCAATCTTTATCAAATAACTAGTAATTTTTTAGCTTATTTAGATATTAGTAAAGTAGAAGAATTACCTAATTATTACGAAATGAGAGGAAATAAAAATGGAAAAAATGAGAATTAATAAATATTTGGCAGGAAAAGGTGTTGCTTCGCGTCGAGAAATCGATAAACTAATAGAAGAAAAACATATTAAAATAAATGGTATTTTAGCTATTTCTGGGGAAAAAATTTCCGATTGTGATATTGTTGAAATTAGAGGAAAAAAATTAAATTTAGAAAATAAAGGTTTAAATAAAGTATATTTTTTACTTAATAAACCTCTTAAAGTAATAAGTGCTTCTAAAGACGATAGAGGAAGAACAACTGTTGTAGATTTAATTGAAACTAATGAAAGAATTTTTCCCATAGGTAGACTTGATTTTGAAACTGGTGGAGCCCTTATTCTAACAAATGACGGAGAACTTTTTAATAAAATTATTCATCCTAGAACAGAGGTCTATAAAGATTATTTAGCCCAAATAAAAGGCTTCGTTGAAGATAAAAACATTGAAAATTTGCAAAATGGTATAAAATTAGAAGATGGTATAACTTTGCCTGCTTTTGTTAATATAATTTCAAGAACACAAAATAAAAGTATTTTAAAAATATCAATAAGAGAAGGACGAAATCGTCAAATAAGAAGAATGTTTGAAGCAGTAGGACATAGAGTTGAAAAATTAGTTAGAGAAAAAATTGGAAAACTAGGAATAGAAAATTTGAAATCTGGGGAATATAGAGAACTAACTAAAAAAGAAGTTGAATATCTTTATTCTTTAGGTGAATAATATAGAGTTAAAAATGTAGGAGGAGTTATGGCGTTAAGTAGAGAAGAAGTCCTAAAAATTGCTAAACTTTCAAGATTAGAATTTAAAGATGAGGAAATAGAAAGATTTCAAGAGGATTTGAATAATATTTTTGTATATATAGATGAATTAAATCAGGTAGATACTTCTATGGTAGAACCTTTAACACAAATAACTTTAGAAACAAGTGATTTTAGAGAAGATTTTATTAAAAAATCTTTAACACAAGAGGAGTCTATGAAAAATTCTCCAAACCAAGCTGAAGGAATGTTAATTGTTCCTAAGGTAGTAGGGGGAGAAGATTAATGATAAAAAATTTATTAAAATTAACTGCTTTTGAAATTAGAGAAAAAATAATAAGAAAAGAAATAACCTCTGAAGAAATAACTACTTTAGTTTTTGAAAATATAGAAAAAAAAGATAGTATCGTAGGTAGTTTTGTTAATTTAAGAAAAGAGAAAGCACTTTTTGAAGCAAGAGCAATAGATAAGAAAATAGCTCTTGGGGAAGCGGTTGGATTTTTAGCAGGGGTTCCTGTAGCTGTTAAAGATAATATGGTTTCAATGGGAGATCCTTCATCTTCGGGCTCTAAAATATTAGAGGGATACTTAGGAATTTATGATGCTACTGTTGTAAAGAAACTTAAAGAGGCAGGAGCAATAATAATAGGAAAAACTAATATGGATGAATTTGCTATGGGTTCTAGTACTATGACCTCATGTTATGGAATGACTAAGAATCCTTGGGATTTAGAGAGAGTTCCTGGAGGAAGTAGTGGTGGTGCAGCTTCTTCTATTGCTGCACAACAAGTTTTTTTATCTCTAGGTTCTGATACAGGAGGAAGTATTAGACAACCAGCATCTTTTTGTGGAGTGGTAGGTTTAAAACCTACTTACGGAAGAGTTTCAAGATATGGACTTATGGCATTTGCTTCATCTCTTGATCAAATTGGTCCTTTAGGAAAAAATGTACAAGATGTAGCTCTTTGTATGAATGTAATTTCAGGAAATGATGATTTTGATTCTGTATCTTCAACTTCTCCAGTTCCAGACTTTCTTAAATATTTAAATCAAGATATAAAAGGATTAAAAATTGGAATTCCTGAAGAATATTTTATTGAAGGTTTAAATCAAGATATAAAAAAAATAGTCTTAGATTCTATTGAAAAATTGAAAAGTTTAGGTGCTGAAATTATAAAAATATCTTTACCACACACAAAATATGCTGTATCTACTTATTATGTGCTAGCTCCTGCTGAAGCTAGTTCAAATTTAGGTAGATTTGATGGAATCCGATATGGACATAGAACTACTAAAGCACAAAATATAGAAGAGTTATATAGTAAATCAAGAAGTGAAGGTTTTGGTGATGAGGTTAAAAGAAGAATAATGATGGGGACTCATGTATTAAGTGCTGGATTTTTTGATGCTTATTTTAAGAAAGCACAAAAAGTTAGAGCTTTAATTAAAAAAGATTTTGATGTTGCCTTTGAAAAAATAGACATTATTTTAACTCCTGTATCTCCTACAACCGCTTTTAAACTTTCTGATGAGAAAACGCCCATTGAATTGTATCTTGAAGATATTTTCACAATTCCGGCTAATATAGCAGGATTACCAGGACTTGTTGTTCCTGCTGGACTTATAAATGGTTTACCCGTTGGGATTCAATTTCTAGGTAAATATTTTGAAGAGGGAACTCTTTTAAAAGTAGGAAGTGCTTTTGAAAAAATAAGAGGGGAATGGATATTTCCAAAAATTTAAAAATTTAAAAAGGAGAATTATAATATGAATGGTTGGGAATCAGTAATAGGTTTAGAGGTCCATCTTCAACTAAAAACAGGGACTAAAGTATGGTGTGGTTGTGATGCTAATTACGATACTGCTCTTCCTAATACACACACTTGTCCAATTTGCTTAGGACATCCAGGAACTTTACCTAAACTTAATATAAAAGTTGTAGAATACGCTATAAAAGCCGCACTTGCATTAAATTGTAAAATTAATAAAAATAGTGGTTTCGATAGAAAAAATTATTTTTATCCAGATACTCCAAAAAATTATCAAATAACACAATTTGAAACACCTTATTGTGAATCTGGTTATATTGATTTTACTTTAAATTCTGGAAAGGAATTAAGAACTGGAATTACTAGAATACAGATAGAAGAAGATGCCGCAAAAAATATTCATGGAGAACGAGAGTCTTTTATCAATTTTAATAGAGCTTCTATGCCTTTAATTGAAATAATTTCAGATCCAGATTTAAGAAGCTCAGAAGAAGCTTATGAGTATTTAAATACTTTAAAAAGCATTATAAAATATACTAAAATAAGTGATGTTTCAATGGAATTAGGTTCTCTTAGATGTGATGCGAATATTTCTGTTATGAAAAAAGGTGCTAAAGTTTTTGGAACAAGAGTTGAAGTTAAAAATTTAAACTCTTTTAAAGCAGTAGCTCGAGCAATTGACTACGAAATAGGAAGACAAATTGAAGTTATCGAAAAAGGTGGAAGTATTTCGCAAGAAACCAGATTATGGGATGATAGTATTCAGGTTACCCGAGTTATGAGAAGTAAAGAAGAAGCTATGGATTATAGATATTTTCCTGAACCTGATTTGCCTAGACTTATAATAACTGATAAAATGATAAAATCTGTTGAGATTACTATGCCAGAAAAGAAAACAGATAAATTAAATAGATTTACAAATATTTACAAATTACCTGAATATGATGCTAATTTAATTTGTCAAGATATGGAACTAGCCGATTATTTTGAAGAAGTAGTAAAAACTTCAAATAACCCTAAACTTTCTTCTAATTGGATAATGTCAGAAGTTCTGAAAAATTTAAAAGAAAAGCATATTTCTATTGAAAATTTCTCTATTTCTTCCAAACATTTAGGAGAAATTATAAAACTTATCGATAAAGGTATTATTTCTAATAAAATAGCTAAAGAAGTTTTTGAAATAAAATTAAATGATTCAAGATCACCAGAAGAAATTGTAAAAATGAACGAAATGACTCAAGTTGCAGATAGTGATGCTATTGAAATCATGGTTAAAGATGTCATTATTTCAAATCCTAAAATGGTGGAAGATTATAAAACAGCAGATGAAGGGAAAAAACCTAGAGTTATAAAAGGACTTATAGGACAAGTAATGAAACTTTCAAAAGGTAAAGCTAATCCTGAAATAGTTTCTACCTTAATGGAAATAAATTTAAAATAAAATATATAAAAAGAAAGAAAATAAAAAAAGCAATTTTTTTATTTTCTTTCTTTTTATATTATTATAAATTATTTGATTCAATTGCTTATTATTTCTACAATAGTACACGAAGTACAAAGACACTTTACATAGAAATTTTAAATTTTTTTTAATAAAATAAGTTTTAAAATAAGAGAATTTGTAGAAAAAAAAAAGAAATAGTGTTATAATATTTTTATATTTATTTTTAATCAATATTATTTAATATTTCTGAGGGGGGATAATACTAATGCCAAAAAAAGCAATTTTTAAAAAGAAACAAATTCATAATAAAGCTTATGAATTATTTGAAAAATATGGATTGGAAGAAATAACAGCAAGAAATCTTGCAAAAGCTCTAAATTCTTCTCCAGCACCTATTTATAGTTGCTATGAGTCTATGACTGAATTAAAAGATGAGCTCATAGAAAGAGCCAAGAAAAAATTTTTAGAGTATTTAATAAATTCTGAAACTGATTTTGTATTTCTTAATATAGGACTTGGTGTTTGTAGATTTGCAAAAGAGGAAAAACAATTATTTAAAAGTATTTTTTTTAAAGGTATCTCTTATCGAGACGTAATTAAAGAATTTAAGGAATTAGTTATTTTAGAAATGGAAAAAGATATAAGATTTAAAGATATAGGAACAGAAATTAGAAATATTATATTTTTAGATTCTTGGATCTATGTTCACGGACTCTCTACTTTAATTGCTACAGGCTACTTTGATGATATTACTGAGGAAGAAATAAAAAATAAAATATTTGAAGCACCAGGAGCTCTTTTAAATAAAAGACTAAAAGCGACTACTCAGGGGTAAAATATATTCATACTAAGAAACTTTACAAAAGTAGAGGGGAATTTTTAAAATATTTCCCCTTTTTTTTTATGTCATGAAATAATTACTTAGGAGATATTTTATCCTCCTATATTGTATAGAAAAATAAATAATGGTACTATTATTGGAACAAATGCTGATAATACTACTCCAGTAAAAAAAGAAAGTACTGCCGTATCAGAAGTTGTATATTTATTTATTATAGGAAGAACTGTATCCATTGCAGGGGCTCCTGCAGAAGATATTGCTTCAAAATATCCTATATTTTTTGCTATAAATGGTATTGATAATATTGCCATTAATTCTCTAAATACATTGGTTAAAAATGCCACACTACCAAGTGAAGAACTAACTTTAGATATTTCAATAGCGGAAAGAGAGTACCACCCTAGCCCAGCTCCTACAGTTACAGATTCTCCCCAATTTAAACTTGTAAATATCGAAGATATTCCCCCTCCTAAAAGAGTACCTATAACAACAGAGATAGGTAAAAACCATATTCTTTTTCCATATTTTTTCAAATTCAAAAATATAGAACTATTTTTTCCCATATCAATTCCAACAAAAAACAAAAGTAAACATAGTCCCAAGTCAATATAAAAATCTAGATTTTTAAGTATAAACTCACTTTTGTGAAAAAGACCAAATATTACACCAATTACAATTGAAAAAGAAATACCTAGCATTTATCTCACCTCTTTTTTTCTAATGATTTTAAACACTATTTTTGTACATAATATACTTCCTACAATAGTAAAAAATGCAATTATAAAACTTTCTAGACCTATTTTATGAAGATTAGATAAAATAGTCTCATCTGTTCCTATTTTATATCCCATGGTCCCCAATAAAAAAAATAATGATAATGTCTGTAATTTTCCTGTTCTTTTATCTATGCTCTTAGGAATAAGCTTTTTTTTAGAAAGATATATTCCAATTAAAATTATTACTACGTACAATAATATTCTTAACATCTCTCCACTCCCTTTTTTTTTATTGTCTTATTTTTAATTAAAAATATCCTCTACTTTCCATAGTAAATCTGATAATAACTCTTTATAATTTTTTAATTTAGAAATTTTCCAATTCTCCCCATATAATTGTATTTCAAATGTTCCAAATTTTTCTCCAAAATTTTCTTTAGTTATTCTTCTTTTATCGTATAAAAGAGCTCTTTTTTCTTGTTTTCCTTCAATTTCAATAATTAACATTTTTTTTACAAAATCTAATATTTTAACATCAGAAACTTTTTCAATCTCTTCATTTCTTTCATTTCTTGCTTTTCTTCCTTCAGCATTAATTCTTTTATGTTCAACTCTTATGGCTAACTCTTTTTTTTCCGTTAATCTTTTCTTTTTTTTTATTTTTTTCATAGTGCCGTAAGCTTTTCCTTTTTCCTTATCTTTACTAATTACATTCATATTTATCTCCTATTATTTTTATTTATTTTTCCTAATTATACAATTTATATAAAAAAATATATAGTATTTTTTAACTTCAATATAATATGATTCCTAAAACTGCAGAAACTAATATAATTTTTACAACACCAACTTTGTATTTTAAAATAGCAACTAATGCTACTAAGAATATTATATAGCTATAGTAATCTATAAATATATCAGGTTTCATCAGAGCAAAAGCTGCACCGAATATTAAACCAATAACTGTAGGTCTAAGTCCTATAAAAGCCTTTTCTACGTATTTAGATTTTTTGAACATTTTTATAAATTTAATTAAAAGGCTCATAACAAGAACAGAAGGCAATACCACACCAAAAGTTGAAGAAATAGATCCTAAAATAGAGTTTGTTGTTATATAACCAATATACGTTGCTGAATTTATAGATATAGGTCCTGGTGTTACTTGAGATACTGCTATTATATCACTAAATTGACTAATTGTTATCCAACTATGATTTCTCACAACCTCCTGTTCTATCATAGAAAGCATGGCGTATCCACCACCAAAACTAAATAATCCTATCTTAAAAAAAGTTAAAAAGAGTTCTAAGTAAATCATATTTCTTTCTCCTTATTTTTAGAAAAAATATTCCCTAATATCATACTTCCCACTATAAATATAATTGGAGATATTTTAGTAAAAGCAATAATAACACCTACTATTATAGAAATAATCCATTTTAAAGGTTTTAATTTTATAGTTTTTCCCATTCCTATTGCTGGAGCAATTATAAGAGCAACTATAGCAGGTTTAATTCCTTTAAATATTGATATGAATAAACTATTATTTTCTAAATTTTTAAAAAAAATAGCTATTATTAATATAATAATAAAAGATGGTAAAACTGCACCTAAAACTGCCACAAGAATACCTAAGAACCTTTTTAACTTCCAACCAACAAATACTGAAACATTTACTGCTAATGCTCCAGGACAGCTCTGAGCTATTCCTAGTACATCTATGAACTCCATTTCTTTCATCCATTTTTTATTATCTACAATATTTTCTTTAATGAGAGGAATCATTGCATATCCGCCTCCAAGAGTAAATAGACCTATTTTAAAAAATATCATAAAAAATTCTAAATAAAATTTCATTGTCCTCCCTAATTTTATAAAAAAAAAAAGTAGATATTATCTACTTAAAATTATTAAAAAGTGGTGCCGCTTGTCGGAATCGAACCAACCACCTACTGATTACAAGTCAGTTGCTCTACCATATGAGCTAAAGCGGCAAAATAAATTTGAAAATGGCGGGAGTGACGAGGCTCGAACTCGCGACCTCATGCGTGACAGGCATGCGCTCTAACCAACTGAGCTACACCCCCAAAAATTTAAATGGTGGTCACAACAGGACTTGAACCTGTGACCCCCTGCTTGTAAGGCAGGTGCTCTCCCAACTGAGCTATGCGACCATTTCTGGTACCCCGTAGGGGAATTGAACCCCTGTTTACAGAGTGAAAATCTGTTGTCCTCACCACTGGACGAACGGGGCACTCTGATTTGGTGCGTCATACAGGACTTGAACCTGTGGCAACACGATTAAAAGTCGTGTGCTC
>JBOFUX010000049.1:0-2687 GCA_051652785.1 Fusobacteriaceae bacterium
ACTAAAGAACAAAACAATTATTTGGAATTAAGAGATTTTATACAAGAAATGAATAGCTTAGGTGAGTTTGATCAAGGAGCAGTTGTTTTTACAGAAGATATAATAGAAAATTATTTTACAGATATATCTCTTTTAAAAAATAAAGTTATAACTATCAAGTATAAAGAACATAAATATACAGCTATAGCAGCAAACTTAGAAGATGAAATATCTCTAACTGTTGCAAAGGAGGGTTTAAAATGAAAAATAAAGAATTTGATGTAGCAATTAAAAGTGCAGAAAAAATGTTAACTACATTAATAAAGGGAATGAAAAAAATTGTGTGTAAATTACCACGTACTGAAGAAGTGAATAGCCTATTTGATGAAAAAGGAAATCCGAAAGAAATACCAGGAGACGAAAGAATAACTATAATGTATAGTATGTTAAAAATTTCAGGGCGGGATATTAATGAATTGTGTTTAGGATTATTTCTTAAAGATTACGAGTCAAATTATAAAGATATAGAGATAAAAGACCAAAATTATAGAGTTTTGATAAGTGAATTCTTTGATAAAAAAGATTTTGAGAGTTTTATTAAGATTAAGCAGTATGAAATGGGAGTAAAAAAAATTAAGGGGAGTTGTTAATACATTATTTTTTTATTTTTTCATTTTATATATTTTCAAAAAATTCTCACTAATTTTCATAATTTCAGGTAAGCCATATAATTTCAATTCAAAATTGAAAAAAATAGAGAGTGAAATTATAATTTCTAGGAAAAGCCAAATCTTTTTTAATACATTATTTAAATGTTTTTTATCAAATTTGTAATTTTCATCTATTATAAAATCAGGCAATATAAAACTTTTTGATTTTATAATACTAGACACTTCATCACTACACAGGATTTTGTCTAAGACATTTTCTAATTCAATAACTTTTTTATCATCAATATCATCACCTGTTTTTGTTGTTTTAGATAGTTTTTCTAATAATTCGCAATCATTTGAAAAATTATTTTGAAATATATTTTTTAGCATTTTTAATTGAGAATATTGCATCGAACTTATGTTTTCAAAGTTTACTATATTTTTATTTTTGTATACAAGGTCTAAAATAAATTTATTATTAAACATAAGTTCTAGCTTTTCTCTATTTTCTTTTAAAAGTTTTAAATCATATAGTTCTTTGTTTGAAAAATTACCTGTTTTTTCTTTTAAAAATTTTAGTTCTTTTAAAAGTTTTTCATCAATCATTATAGCACCACCCTAATTTTTTTTATGGTACAGTTCAAGACTTTTTTCTATACAACTCCCCAGTTGGTTTTGAACTGTAGCATTAAAATATTAGATAAGTTTTATTTAGATTAGTATACCACAAATATAACATTATGATACAAGGAGGTTTAAAATGAAATTAACAATAAATCTTGAAGGAGAAATAGTTAAGTTTTCTAGGGAAAGAGATAATTATTCTAACTGTTCAGAAAGTTGTAAACAGTTATATATGCACCAAGGTGGAAAGTATTGTGCTGCGTTCAGTACGCATGCTTGCACCGAGGAAGCAACAGAACTTTGTGACGAAAATAACTATATAATAGATAAGATATTAAAAAAGCTAAGCAAAGAAGAACTAAAAGAAATTAAAAACAACAATTATGAAAAATTAAAAAAATTATTGAATAAAGAGCAGAACTAAAAAATAAAAGGAGATGAAAAAATGTTTATTTTAAAAATATTAATTATTATAATTAGTGTTGCAACAGCAATAAATATATCAAATATGGATTCTAGATATAGCCTATATAAACTTAAGAAAATCTGTTACTTTTATATGTTTTTAGCAGTTTCACTATTTATAATCTTATAAAAAAGGAGAGAGTTTATGAATAAAACAATATTAATAAAAAATAATAAAGGTGGTGTTGGTAAGAGTTGGATAACTCTTCAACTGGCACATGGATTAGCATTAACAACAGATAAAAAAGTATTAATACTAACTTCCGATTCTCAAAATAACATTCTAAATTACAGTGGAATATCGTGTAATTATGGAAAAGGATTAGAAGACTGGTTGGAGCTTGGTGTAGGAGAGAAAATAAACATCAGAGAAAACTTACAATTTATTCCACTAACTTGTGATTTCATTAAAAAAATACATCAAGAAAAATTTGATAACTTCATTCAAAAATTAAAGAATGAATATGATTATATCTTAATTGATTCAAGCCCTGTATTAACACTGGATAAATGTTTTATGGATATAGCAGATGAAATAATAATTCCAACATTTCTTGACAATGTAACAACTCATTCTATTTTCAACATGTTAGAAAAAATTGATAAAAATAAAATTGCTGCTATTATCCCAAATAAATTTTCTAGAACTAAAATAGAGAAACTGTTTTATACAGAACTTTCTAATACTTTTAAAAATACTAACATATTACTTACGGTCCCAGTTGCACAGAGTGCCTTTGTTGGAACTTTAATAGATAGAGGTAAAACAATATGGGAAACTAGAAACAAAGCTTTAAAAGATACCACACATGTATTTATAGCGATAATAGAAATATTAATATAGGAGAACAACATGGCAATAAACAAAGAAGCAATAAATAAACTAAAAAATAGTTTAACAGTTACTAAATATCAATCAACTTTTGATTTCGCAACTTTCGAAATTGAAAAAGAAGTAGCATTAGT
>JBOFUX010000050.1:0-2480 GCA_051652785.1 Fusobacteriaceae bacterium
CCCTTTTTTTAGGAGTACCTACCACGATACTCTTTTTATTTCTAATAAATGACCTCAAACTACCAAAAGGTAGCCCGTGGCAGGATTTTTAAGGTCATATATTAAGAATAAATTTGGAGGGACAGTTTGAAGTCGTGTCTAGGACTTTTTATATTTTCAAATTAAGATTGCTATAATATAATTCTTTTTCAATTGAAGTTCTTTTATTTTTTAAATTTACATAACAAACTATATAAAAATTAATTTTTATATAGTTTTTATTAAGTAAAGACTTTTTTTATTTTTATTTCAACTTCTTTCTAAATTTTTGAATAGTTTAATGAAGAGCAGTTTTTGTTATTGTTCAAAGCCTTTTATACTTATAAAGCAATATTAATTTAAATCCACTCTTTAAAACAGAGTTTTTAGTTTAAAAAATTTTCATTAAAAAAAATTGTTATAGCTATTAAAAACCTTCCATTTGGAATCTTCCCACGTTTTAGTTCGTTTTTATGAAAAGAAAAATTTTCTTTTGTCATCGGAATTGTTTTAGCTATATCAATACCTTTTATTTTCTTAGTTTTCATCAGATATTCAAGTTTACTAGATATTTTTAAAGCTATTTCTACTTCGTTCATAATATCACCTCAAAAAGATTATACTCTGTTTTAAAGAGCAAGTAAAGTTTTTTCTTATAAAATTTTTGACTTTTTTTTTATAGTTGTATAATTTAATTGGTTTAATAATAAAAAAAATGAGAGAGTAAAAATGAAAAAATGTAAATCGTGTGGAAAGGAATTGGATAATTCGGCAAAGTTGTGTCCAGGGTGTGGTTTAGATCTAAGAAATTGGTTTAAAAAACATAAAATTTCGACCGGGATAGCAATTTTGATTGTATTAGTATTAGTAGTAGTAAGTGGTACGTCTGATAAAGGAACGAACACAAATAAAGTTTCATCAAAAATATCAGAAGAATCAAAAAAGAAAAATTTTGTAAATATGAATACTGCTGTTAAAGGTAGTAAATTTGAAACAACTATAACAAATTCAACAATAAAAGGATCTATCGATGTTGGTAATGTATATCTTAATGTTAAAGCAGAAAATGATATTAAATTCGTAGTTTTAAATTCTATTTTTAAAAATATTGATAAAGAGAGTAGAATGTTATTTGACGGAAAATTAATTATTAATTATAATGGACAAGAACTGACATTTGATAAGTCAGAAACTATTTTATCAGATGGGTACGGAATATTTTTAGACCAAATTAATCCTTTATCTAGTAAAAAAACAAAGTTAGTATATAAAATTTCTTCTAAAATAAAAGGTCCTGCGTATTATAAACCTTATGATTCAAAAGAACTTACATACATTGGTGACTTATAATAAAATAAAAAATGATAATGTTCAGTTATCTTGGTTAAGTAAGTTTTGTTATATATTAGTTATAAAGGCTCTCTTTTTTTTGAGAGCTTTTAATTTTATTGATTACTCTTTATATTTTTACATGTTTTATAAATTACCTTCATAAATAAATTTAATAGCTTTTCCTAGAAGTTTAACGTTCTGCATATCTTTTCCGATTATATACATGTCTTCATAATTTGTATTTACACTTTTTAAAATCATTACTTTTGCTTCTTCATTTATCAGAACTCTTTTTATGAAAATTTCATCTTTGAAACAAACAATATAAATTTTGTTGGGCACATATTCGATTTGAAGTGAGTCAACAATAACAAATGACCCATCTAGTATTAGAGGCTCCATTGAATCTCCTACCACTTCTATCAAATAACATTCTTTGTTGTAATTACCTTTTCTTATAATTTTTGGGTAAGATATGTTTTCAAAGTTCACGTATCCGTTTCCTGCACTTGTTTTTGCTCTAACTTGTAATTTAATAAAATCATCATTCGTTAAACTTTTTGTGTTTGATTGTGATATTGTCGATAATGCTCGCCCCATAAAAGAATTATCTAGTATATTTTTTTCCTCTTTAGTTAAATTTAAAGCTACAGCTATTTTGTCTAAAGTTTTTATAGTACATCTTCTTTTACCACTTTCAATCTCACCTATAGTTCCGCTTCCAACTTTAGCTTTTTCTGCTAATTGCAATTGTGTAATACCTCTTGTTTCTCTAAACTTTTTAACAGTAATACTTAATTTTTCCATTTTTCCTCCTATTTCTCTGATTATTAAAGCTCTACATTATATAATATCAAATTTTTTAATAAAAAAAAGTATTTTTCTTGACTTTCTCCGTTTTTAAGAGTATTATATATACATATAAAGAAAAAACATTTTTTTATAAACTTCACTCTGTTTAAAGGAGTGGAATAAGTGTTTTTTTTAAAGAAGGAACTATGGCATCACTAGAATTGCAAAAACTAATCGCCAAATTTGGCGGAGAAACAACTTTTCAAGAATTACATGACATGGGGGGGTTGAAATGAGAGAATTTGTAAAATTATTAATTGATGAGGTTGAGCTTTTAG
>JBOFUX010000051.1:0-148228 GCA_051652785.1 Fusobacteriaceae bacterium
CAATTTTTTTTATTTTTTTATGGATTATCATTAACCCCTCCTTAATACTCTAAAAGATTAAAAATAGCAAATATTCCCAATAATTTTCCATAATTTATTTTATACTTAGTTTAGAAGAAACCAGACCAACCCCATCTCCAAAAGGCAGTAAGACAAAATCGTAATTTTCATATAAAAAATTAATAAACTTATCTAATTTTTTAACTATAGTCTTAAATCTTTTTGGATATTCTTTATATAGATAACCTCTAAACATTATATTATCTATAAAAATTATCCCATCTTTATTTAGCATTTTATATGATTCTTCAAAGAAATTTTGATATTGACCCTTAGAAGCATCTATAAAAATAAAATCAAAAGATTCTTTTTGTTCAACTAAAATAGGTAACACTTCATTGGCATCTCCTAGATAAGTCATAATATTTTTATAACCTGATTCTTTAAAATTTTTCTTAGCCTCTTCATAACGAATTTCATCTATCTCAATTGTTACTAGCTTTCCTTTTTTTTCATTCATAGCCTCTAACATTACTATTCCTGAATAACCAATAGCTGTTCCAATCTCTAGAATAGACTTGAATCCAGAACTTCTAATTAAAAATTCTAAGTATTTAGCTACTTCTTTAGTTACTATAGGTACATTATTTTCCCTTGCATACTCTTCCATTTTTATAATTAATTTATTTTTTTCAACTATTTTTTTTATTATATATTCATTAGCTTCTTTTAATTCCTCCAACACTTTTCCAACTCCACCTTAATCTATTTTTGTTAATTTTATAATATAGAAACTGTCTAAAACTTCCTCTGTATAATCTATTTGAAAACCACCAAATTCATCAAAAATTCCATTTACGTTTTCTGGCATTGTTATTTCTACACTTTTAAAATTTTTGTGCTCTTTTAAAAATTTAGCAATATTCATAGTATTCTCTTCTTCTGTTATTGTACAAGTACTATAAACTAATTCTCCTCCAACTTTTAGTATTTCAGCTCCAGCTTTTAATATTTCATACTGTAACTCTGCTAGTTCTAAAATATTTTCTCTATTTTTATTGTATAGTGCTTCTGGTTTTTTTCTCAGTACTCCGTAGCATGAACAAGGAGCATCTATTAATATTTTATCAAACTTTTTACTTTGATGAACTAATTTTCTCGCATCCATTTTTATTGCTTTTACAATAGTAGCTCCCATTTTGTTGCAATTATCCTCTATTAATTTAAGTTTATGAGTGTGAATATCAAAAGCTAGTATTTCACCTTTATTTTCCATTATTTCTGCCATGGAAATAGCTTTTCCTCCTGGAGCACTACAAGCATCTACTACAGATTCCCCACTTTTAGGAGCTAAAATTTTTCCACACAAATATGATGAAGCATCTTGAACTGTTATTTTCCCTTCTTTAAACTCTTGAGAGTTCAAAAGAACACCTGAATCCACATAATAAATACTTTCAACTTTTTTTAATATATTTATTTTATTTTCCACTAATAATTTTTCAAACTCTTCATCAGTATACTTAATTTTATTTACTCTAAAACTCATATATGGGACTTTTTTTATTGATAGTAAAAATTTTTCTGCGTTTTCTTTATATTTATTTTTTGCAACTTCATAAAACCAAAGTGGGCAAGAATATAAAATATCAAGTTTCCCATCTTTCTTTAGCTCCAATATATCTGAATCTTTTTCTCTTATATATCCTCTTAAAACACCATTTATAAATTTTCCAACAGGAACTCCATATTTTTTTTTTGCTAATTCAGTGCCTTCCCAAACAACGCCTTTATCATCACTATTCATGTATGTTAATTGATATAACGATATTCTCAAAAGCTCTTTTAACCAATCTTTTTTTATAGAATTTACTCTTTTGTTTATTTCATAATTTAAAAAAATCTCGTTTCTTATTACCCCATAAAATACTTCAGTAATAAAACCTTTTTCTCCATTTGTAAAATTGTTTTTTTTGAAAAATTCCCCAAGTAATATATTAGAGTATTTACCTGACCTATATTCTCTCAAAATCTCTATTGCTTTTAATTTAATACTCATTATCAAACATCTCCCTTTTAAACAACACTTCTTTTTTACAAAACTTTATACAATTCGTCACTTTCAGGCTCTTCAATTAAAGTTTTTTCTCCAATTGAATTTATTATTAGCTTTTCTTTACTTTCAGTTAATATTCCTATAAAATAACTTTCAATATTGTTTTCAGAATATTTTTTTTTAAGTTCTTCCAAGTCTTTTTTTTCTACTAAAACTAACATAGTTCCACTTGAAATTAATCTCAACGGATTTATTTTATAGTAATTTGATATTTCTCTAGTTTCTTTTGACATATAAATTTTATCTTCATATATTTCAACACCAAATCCACAAAGTTCACAAAATTCCCATATTGCACCTAGTAGTCCCCCTTCAGTAGCATCATGCATTCCCTTAGACAACCCCTTTCCTAATATTCCCTCTTTTACTACACTGGTGTGCTTTAGATTTTCTTTTGCTCTTTCTACAAAATCTTTTCCAAATTTTTTTATTAATTCATATTCTTTTTCATTTGCAATTATTCCTATTCCTTCTATTCCTATCCCTTTGGTTATTAAAAGACAATCTCCTGCTTTTAAATTGTTTTGTCGTTTCAATTCTTTCTTTTCTCCAATTCCAATAGCTGTTACAGAAATTACTATTCTATTTACTGCATCTGTTATTTCTGTATGACCGCCTAATATAGACATATTTAGTTCATTACATTCTTTCTGAGCTTCTTTTATTATCTTTTTCAATTCATTTTTTTGTGTGTTAGGTGGTGCTAAAATTGTTAGCATTATTCCTAAAGGTGCGGTTCCTGAAGTGGCTATATCGTTGGCATTTATATTTACTCCTAGCTTTCCTATATCTTTTGTTGAGCCTGTTATAGGATCTGAAGATAAATATATTAATTTTTCTCCACTACAACTTATAACAGCGCAATCTCCACCAATTTCAGGATTACTTAAAACTTCTTCACGATTATTTTTTATATTATCTAAAATAAGTGATTTTAAATCTGAAATATTCAATTTTCCAATTTTCAATTTTTATTCACCTTCTCATATTATTTATTCTTTCTTTTTAATTATACTAATTTTTAATGTTTTTTTCAATATTTATTAAGTAAAGAAAATTTACTTGACACTTTTTATATTTTTTGATATACTAACCTAGTAATATAAAATTTAATTATTTAAAGGAGTGATTAATAATGTTAAAATTAAGATTAACTAGATTAGGTGCAAAAAAGAGACCTGTATACAGAATAGTGGCTATGGAAGCTTTAACTAAAAGAGATGGAAAAGCTTTTGCTCAATTAGGAAATTATTTTCCATTAGAAGATTCAAAAGTAGTATTAAAAGAAGAAGAAATTATCAAATTACTTTTAAACGGTGCTCAACCTACTAGAACAGTAAAATCTATATTAGATAAAGCTGGAGTATGGGCTAAATTTGAAGCAGCTAAAAAAAATTAATTATTTTTTTAATAAAAATTAAGGTTTAATCATTTAGGTATGGTTAAACCTTTTTTATTACAGTTTCTTTGTATTTGTTCCCTTGACACTTTAGCATATATTTACTATAATAAATAAGAATATAACAAAGTAGGTGGTGCTGTGGAATTAAAAGAATTATTAGAGATATCAGTCCTTTTAAATTATTATAAAAATCTATTAAGTGACAAACAAAAAAATTATTTAGTGGATTATCTAGAAGAAGACTTATCTTTATCTGAAATAGCCAAAAATCATGCTATAAGTAGGCAAGCTGTCTACGATAATATTAAAAGAGGTATAAAAATACTTAATGATTATGAAAAAAATATTGGTTTTTACAAAAAAGAATGTGAAATAGAAAAAGAACTTGAAAATTTAAAAAAAGATTTAACTATAGAAAATATAGATAAAATATTAGAAAAAATGTTTTAGACTTATAATGAAGAGGTGAAATAAATGTTAGAAAATTTAGGAAATAGATTTCAAAATATTTTTAAGAAAGTAAGAGGGCATGGTAAATTAAGTGAAATAAATGTCAAAGATGCCCTTAAAGAAGTTAAAATGTCTCTTCTTGAAGCTGATGTTAACTATAAAGTTGTAAAAGAGTTTACTACTAAAATTTTAGAAAAATCAGTTGGAGAAACTGTTCTTTCTGGTATTAATCCAGGCCAACAATTTATTAAAATAGTAAATGATGAACTAGTAGAACTTCTCGGTGGAACTAATTCCAGACTTACCAAATCATCAAAAAATCCAACTATAATTTTGCTTGCAGGTCTTCAAGGAGCCGGAAAAACTACTTTTGCTGCAAAACTTGCTAATTTTTTAAAAAAACAAGGTGAAAAACCATATTTAGTTGCAGCTGATGTGTACAGACCTGCTGCTATAAAACAACTTCAAGTTTTAGGTGAAAAAATTGGAGTGCCTGTTTATGCTGAAGAAAATACTACAAATCCAGTTAACATTTGTGGGAACTCTTTAGCGAAAGCTTTAGAATATGGAGCTACCTATGTTATTCTTGACACTGCTGGTAGACTTCACGTTGACGAAACTCTTATGAATGAATTAAAAAATATTAAAAAGCTTACTAAACCTCAAGAAATATTATTAGTAGTTGATGCTATGATTGGGCAAGATGCTGTTAACCTTGCTCAAAATTTTAACGCTGCAATAAACATTGACGGAGTGGTTTTAACTAAGTTAGATGGAGATAGCAGGGGTGGTTCAGCTCTTTCTATTAAATCAGTTGTTGGAAAACCTATTAAATTTATTGGTACAGGTGAAAGAATTGAAGATATCGAACTTTTTCATCCTGAAAGACTGGCTTCTAGAATTTTAGGGATGGGAGATGTTATCTCTCTTGTTGAAAAAGCTCAAGAAGCAATAAATGAAGATGATGCTAAGTCACTAGAAGAAAAAATTAGAACACAAAAATTTGATTTAGAAGATTTTAGAAAACAACTTCAAACAATAAAAAAACTTGGACCTTTAAAAAATATATTAAAAATGATTCCTGGAGTTGGAGACATTGGAGATATCGCCCCTGCTGAAAAAGAAATGAAAAAAGTTGAGGCAATTATTCAGTCCATGACTCATAAAGAAAAGAAAAATCCTGAAATTTTAAAATCTAATAGAAAAATTAGAATAGCCAAAGGTAGCGGAACAGAGGTATCAGATGTTAATAAACTTTTAAAACAATTTGAACAAATGAAACAAATGATGAAAATGTTTAGTGGTGGAAAAACGCCTAATATGTCTGCTCTTACTAAGGGAAATATGCCTAATATGTCTATTCCTAAATTTGGAAAAAGACGTTAATTTATATTGTTTTAATTAGAAGGTGATAGTTTGAATATAAGAAAACATTTTAACTTTTTTATTTTTATTTTTATAATTTTTTATTTTACAGGATGTAGTTCCCTTGATAAACGTGGAAAAAAAAGAAATTTAAATAGTAAAATTTCTAGAAATTTCACTCTTAAAGAAGCTATTAAAACCGATATTCCCATAACAGATTCTATTTACAATAATTTAAAATATAGTGCTAAAAGACTGGAAGAAGTTCGTGACTTATTAGGAGAACCTCTTACTATCACTAGTTGGTACAGAAGTCCTAAACATAATAGTGCTGTGGGTGGCGCTTCACATTCTGGTCATTTATCAGGTCTAGCTATTGATTTTAGGTCTAGCCGTTCCAAAGATCAACGACTAATTTTCAATAAAATAGTAAAATCTAATCTCTCTTATGATATGATTATTTTTTATAAAAATCAAAACCGGATGCATATCGGATTTAAAAAAAATAAAAATGATGAACTACAACTTATTATGACTAATGGATATTAAAAATTGGGGTATACTAGCCTCTTTTTTTAATTAAGGAAGTGAAAAAATGAATGAGCTAGAAATAAAAATAATATTAACAATTTTTAAAATAGGACCAACTTTTATCTCAAAATTAGCAAATAGAATTCTAGAAAAACAATATGATGTAAAAGAATCTGTAAAAAACTTAGTAGAAGAAAAAATTCTTGTTAGAGTTGAAAATATTATGATAAATTATAAAACAAAAGAAAGCAACATAGTTGTAAAACATAGAAATCATACTTACTTTGAACTTAGTAAACTAGGCGAGAGAAAAGCTAAAGAGTTAATTGACATTGATGATAATAAAATCGAAGTGAGAGAAGCTTTTAAAACATATAATAAAGCATTACAAAATAGTTTAGATAACTCTACATTGCTAATTGAAGAAGAAAATAAAATATATTGTGTTATTGATTTTCCATATTCTCAAGAGCTCTTTGTAAAAAAAATTCTAGGTGATAATTTAAAAAAATTATCAAAAGAATATGATTTAACTGTTACTTTACGTGGTGATATTTCAAAAGAAGAAAGAACTGCGCTTCTTCTTCTTGACAATATAGTTATAATATAGAAAAAATTATAACTATTTTTCTTACAACTGTATTTTTGAGAGTATAGCCTGTACTTCTAAAATAACACCAAATAAAAATACTAAGCCACCACATATTTTTACAATATTACCAATCGTTTTTTCTGTTATTTTTTCTCTTAAACTTCCTAAGATAAAAGTTGTTATTAACCAGAATAAAGAATCTCCAATAAATATACCTAGTATCAATTTTATTATAATAAAATCCCCTTTCATACTAAAAATATCCAAGGCTGTAAAAATTGTTATTATTGTAACTACATTAAATATATTTGGAAGAGATATTAGAAATATATTTATATAATTTTTTTTCAAATTTTTATTTACATTATTAGTATTTTCTTTTTTTAATAAACTCTTATCTATTTTACTTTTTCCAAAAATTTTTGTACTACCTACAACCATTAAAAAAATTCCTACTATGATCCTTAATAAAAAATCATATGAAACTATTAAATGATTTATTCTCATTAAAGTATAAAAAACTAGAATACTATATATTATATCAACTGTAACAGCTCCTAATGCTGAAAAGAAACCACTTTTTTGTCCCTCTTCTATTGTTTTTCCCATACATAAAATTCCTACAGGACCAAAGGGTAGTCCTAATATCAATCCAGTTAGTACAAACTTTAAGATTTCCATAATTTCTCCTCTTTTGAATTTTGTTGTTTTTAAAATATAAAAAAGCACCTAATAAAGGTGCATAACTATTAAATGGTGCCTAGAATAGGATTCGAACCTACGGCCGTCCGGGTATGAACCGAATGCTCTAGCCAACTGAGCTATCTAGGCAAAAATGGTGGAGACGAGCGGGATCGAACCGCTGACCTACGCAGTGCAAGTGCGTTGCTCTCCCAACTGAGCTACGTCCCCATAATAAACATGGTACCCCGTAGGGGAATTGAACCCCTGTTTACAGAGTGAAAATCTGTTGTCCTCACCACTGGACGAACGGGGCGATAGTTTTGGAGCGGGAAACGAGGGTCGAACTCGCGACATTCAGCTTGGAAGGCTGACGCTCTACCAACTGAGCTATTCCCGCACACAAGAACTATAATACCATTTTTTTTATTTTTTGTAAAGTATTTTTTAATTTTTATGTATTATTTTTTTTTCAACTTTAGTTGTGCTTTCAACTCCAGTTAATATCATAGCTTGAGTAAGTTCGTTTCTTAAAGTTCTAAATATTGTTTTAACTCCATCTTCTCTTCCCCCAACTGAACCCCATATTAAAGGACGCCCTACTAAAACCCCTTTCGCACCTAAAGCTAAATATTTTAATACATCTATTCCTTCTCTAATATTTCCATCTGCTAAAACTGTAATTTTATTCCCTACACTTTCTACAATATTTTCTAAGACCTCTACTGAGGCTAAGGTATCATTTAAGACTCTTCCACCATGATTTGACACTACAATAGCACTAACTCCTGCCTGAACACACAATAATGCTTCATCTACACTTAAAATACCTTTAACTATAAATGGCAATTTTGTACTATCAACTAAAATTTTTAAATCTTCAATAGTTTTAGGTCCTACCGGTTGATTAAATAATTTCATAGTTATTAATCCAGCACCATCTATATCTATTCCAACAGCTATGCAATTAGCCTCTTCTGACATTTTTATTCTCTTCATTATTTCTTCATTACTTCTAGGTTTTATTATTGCGATCCCTTTTCCATCATTATTTTTTATTGCGTTTAAACCATGATTAAAAGCGCTAGGATCTCCAGTGTCACCTATCATTGATATAGTTCCCTCAGCTATCGCCCCATTTATAACATCTAAACAATATTCCTCTTCTGTTACTCCCCCACCCATATTAAATTTTGCCCCAGTAATAGGAGCTCCTATTACTGGGAAAGATAGTACTTCACCAAACAATTTTGTTTTTAATTTAGGTTCTTTTATATTATGTATTGTTCGCATAATTAATTTAATTTCTTTCAATTTATTGTATGAATTTTTAAAAGAATCTCCTGAGCCTGCTCCTCCCATTCCAGGAACTTTTCCTGCACACCATATTCCATTACATTGTGAACATAATACACAAAAATCTTTCATTTTTTTCTTTGCTGATAATTTTAAAACTGATATTTCCATCTTTAACACCTCACTTATTTATCATCCTATTAAAACACCAAAAATTAGACCCGCACACGTTGTTAAAAATATAACACATAAAAATTTAGATGAAAATTTTAACCAAGTTACATAGTCTACTCTAACTAAGCTCAATCCTCCCATTACAACAGCAGATGTTGGTGTTACTAAGTTCATTATTCCAGAAGCAGATTGATAGGCCGTTACTACAACACTTTTTGAAATTCCAGCAAATTCTCCAAGTGGAGCTAATATTGGCATTGTTAATGTTGCTAATCCTGAGGTTGATGGAATCAAGAAGCCCATTGGCAGATAAAATAAATATGTAAATATTATAAAAGGTATTTTTCCTAAATTTATTAAATAGGTTTCTCCTAAATGTAAAACTGTTGCTGTCATCCCTCCAGCACTCATTACAATTGTTATTCCTCTTGATAGTCCAACTATCAAAGCAACACCTAACATCTCTCTAGCTCCATCCACAAAATTAGATACTATCTCTTTTTCTTTCATTCCATATATTTTTCCTATAATTATTGCCATGACTAAAAATAAAACTGTCATTTCACTAAACCACCAATCACCTAATGGAACTATCTCTCCCAGTAATTTTCCGATAATTGGGATTTTTTTTAGTGTTGTTGCTAAAGTTTCAAATATATTTATATTAAATTTATAGGCCCATGGAATCACTCCTAATATCATAGTTATAAATGTTAATACAAATAAAGTTAACACTAATTTTCTCTGTGGCGTTAATTCTTTTATGTCTTCATTTTTTAAATTATTCTCTCCTAAAAAAAATTCATAATCTACATCTCTTGTTGAAAACACTACTGAATTCTTAGGATTTTTTTTTACTGATTTTGCATATTTCATTATCATCATACTTACTAGTATCAACTGAATTATTAAAACTCCACCTCTTAAAAATATTCCCTCTCCTATGGAAACTCCTGCAAATCCTGAAGCTATTCCGGTTGAAAAAGGATTCACTGTCGCATTTAGGCATCCCAATCCTGAACCAAATAAAATAGTCGCTACTGTAGTTATTGTATCAAATCCTGCTGCTAGCATAACTGGTGTTAATATAGCATAGAATGCGATTGTTTCCTCTGCCATACCAAAAGTTGTTCCACCTAAAGCAAATACAACCATCATAATAGGGATCATTAATGTTTCCTTCCCTTTAAATTTTTTAATAACTGATGCTACACCAGCATCTATCGCGCCAGTTTTCATAACTATTCCTAAAAATCCACCTATTATAATAATAAAAAGCACTATGTCTTTTGCTTCTGAAAAACCTTTTATAGGTGCCATAATAACTTCCCATAATCCTTGTGGCGTTCGCGGTATAACTTCATAGGTTCCTGATATAGGCTGCAAATTTGAAGCTGTAACATCTACATATTTATATGCACCTGCTGGTACTATCCACGTTAAAATTGCAATTAAAACTATTAATATAAATAACACAGTATATGAACTTGGCATTTGAAACTTTTTTTTATTTAACATTTAATTCTCCTTTATTTTAACTTTATTAGCCATTTGTAAAACTAAAATAACTTAGTAAAACAATTTCATTATTGCTCTTGAAAAGCACATAAATTTCTTTGATATTATCCCTTATTCTTTTTTCTCTAATTTTTATAAACAATTTGGAAAAAAACATAAATATCAACTTGGAAGTCTTTTACGCGCTTTCCTCTTACAAAAATTACTTAATTTTTCTGACAATTGGCTATTTAATTTTATATTTTTTTACTCTTTTTATTTATCTACTTTTTTATTATTTAGCAAGTTCATAAATAGCTTTAGCGTATATTATAAAAGCTCTATCCATATCTCTTATTGCTAAATTTTCATTTGGTTGATGCTCTGTTTTGTGTCCATCAGGAAATACTGCTCCAAATGCTACACAATTTTCCATTGACCTTGCATAGGTAGCTCCACCTGAAGATAGAGGTGTTGAATCAAAATCTGTTTCTTCTTCGTAAACTTTCCTAAGAGTTTTTATTAAAGTATGGTCTAATGGTACATATAAAGACCTTAAAAAATCTCTTTCTTCATATTGAAAACCATATTTTTTAATTACAAATTTTACTTTTTCAACAATCTCTTCTTTACTTATTGTAACTGGAATTCTAATATCAATACCTAATAAAGATTTTTCACTATTAATTTCAACTTTTCCTAAATTAAATTTTAATTTTCCAGAAGCTTCATCTTCTAAAACTCCAAATATTTTTTCTGCATAAGGGTCATTCCCAACATAGTCATTTATAAAATCTAAAGATGGTGTAGATACTCCAGTTTCTTTTAATGCTAACATTAATAACTTTATTGCATTTATCCCTTCTTCACCCACTGCAGCATGAACAGATTTTCCAAACACCGTTATTTCGTCTCCATTTATTTCATGCTTAGCTTTATTAATTTTTAATTTTTCTTCTAGTTTTTTTGATTCTTTAGTTTTGTATTTAAATTTGTCTGGTACAGCATTATACGCACCTCCACCACTTAATTCTATCTTTTCACCTTTTCCAATAGCATTAAATTGCAAAAGTCCTTTTTCTGCATAAATCATTGGGAATTTAGAGTCTGGAGTGAATCCCATAGATGGTTTTTCTTCTAATTCCATATATCTATTTATACATCTCCATAAATTTTCTTCATCTGTACCAAATATAACTCTAACTCTTTTATTTAATTTTAGTCCTATATTCATAATAGCCTTTATTGCGTACAGTGCTATTACAGTCGGTCCTTTATCATCTTGTATTCCTCTTCCGTAAAGTTTTTCCTCTCTTTCTTCCATTTGAAAAGGTGGCGAATTCCATTTATCTATATCCCCTGCAGGTACTACGTCTAAATGGCCTAACACTGCTATCATTTCTTTTCCAATACCTATTTCAGCATAACCATAATATCCTAATCTAAATATGTCAATATTTTTCCTATTCCTGATACAGCATAATCTATTTCATCTATAGTATTAAAATAACCAAAAGAAAATCTCACAGTTCCTGTTTTTTCAGTTCCTAAAAACTCATGAATAAGAGGTGCACAGTGAAGCCCAGAACGAGTTATTATTCCGAACTCTTCATCTAATATGTTAGAAAGTTCAGAAGAAACTATCCCTTCTATATTTAAAGAAACAACTGGACCATCTTTTTCTCCATAGCTAGTATATAATTTAATTTTATCCCCTTTATCTATTTCTTTAATTCCTTTAATAAATCTTTCTTTTAATTTTTTTTCATGAGATTCTATATTTTTTAGTCCTACACTATTTATAAAATCTATTCCAGCCCCTAAAGAAATTATTCCTGGAGTGTTTAGCGTCCCTGCCTCTACACAATCTGGCATATCCTTAGGTTGTTGTTTTTCTCTTGAATGGCTTCCTGTCCCCCCTACTATTAATGAGGTTAATTTTACCCCCTCTCTAAGACATAGTCCACCTATTCCCTGTATTCCAAGCAGAGACTTATGACCAGTAAAGCATAATATATCTATATTCATTTTTTTCATATCAATTTCTATCATTCCTGCACTTTGAGAAGCATCTACTATTAATAAAATTCCATTTTCTTTACATATTTTTCCAACTTCAATTAAATTTATAACTTTTCCCGTAACATTAGACATATGATTTATAACTATTGCTTTTAAAGTTTTTTCTCCATTTTCTCTATTTTCTTTTATTTTTTTTTCTAACTCTATTCCACTAAACTCACACTTTAATATTTCTACAGCTATGATTTTTTCTTCCACCATTTTATAAAGAGGTCTAATAACAGAATTATGTTCAAAATATGTAGTTAAAACTCTATCTCCATTTTCAAATATTCCTCTTATTGCTATGTTTAAAGCCATTGTAGAATTACTAGTAAAAGCAACATTTAAAGAGTTATCAAGATTAAAAAAATTCGCTACTTTTTCTCTAACATTATATATTTCCTCAGCTGTCTTTATAGCTAATCTATGTCCTCCTCTCCCTGGATTACTATTTAATTTTTTCATTGCTCTTTCTACACTGGAATAAACATTTTCTGGTTTTGGATTACTTGTTGCTGAATTATCAAAATAATATATTTTATCCATTTATCTCAACTCCTAGTTTTTGCAGTTTTTTCATATTCATTATAGCATAGAGAGAAGTTTTTAATTGTTTTTTTTTATTTTAAATGCTATCATGATTTAAAAGTTAACTTTACTTTTAGGAGGGAACTATGAGCAATGTTTTAGTCAATAATAAAATTATCGAAATTTTAAAAAAAGAAGTTGTTCCTGCATTTGGTTGTACAGAACCTGTTGCAGTTGCCTATGCTGCAGCAAAAGCAACTGAAATTTTAGGTGTTTTACCAGATAAAGTTGAACTTATTCTTTCAGGTAATGTTATCAAAAATGCCATGAGTGTAGGTATTCCCGGAACAGGCATGAAAGGAATTAATATTGCTACAGCAGTAGGAATTTTTGCAGGCAAATCATCTAAAGGATTAGAGGTTTTGAACAATATCTCAAAAGATGATATTGTTCACTCGAAAGAACTTTTAAAAGAAGGTTTTATTACTACTAGTATCTCTACTGAATTAAATAAACTATATATAAAAATTAAAGTAAGTAAAGGACTAGAAAATGCTGTAGTTGAAATTAAAGATTTTCACACTGCAATTTCATCTATTGAAAAAAATGGTATTTCTATCCTTAAAACTAATTGTGATAATGGAACTATTTTAAATTCAATTGGTTACGAAGATAGATCTTTTATGACTATTAGCTCTATTTACGATTTTTCTATGAATATACCTTTGGCTCAACTTCAGTTTTTAAAAGAAGCAATTGCATTGAATAAGGCAATTGCAAATGAAGGACTAACTAATGACTATGGGCTTAAGGTTGGAAAAACAAGAATTTCACATATGAAAAACGGTATTTTAGGTGATAGTTTAGAAAGTTATGCCATGAGTCTTACCGCTGCTGCTACTGATGCTAGAATGGCAGGTTCAGCAATGGCAGTTATGACTAATTCTGGTAGTGGTAATCAAGGAATCACTGCTACTGTCCCTGTTATCGCTGCTGCTGCTAAACTAAATTCTTCTGAAGAAGAACTACTTAGAGCTTTAGCTCTTAGTAGTTTAGTTGCTATACATATGAAAGATCACTTAGGCAGACTTTCGGCTCTTTGTGGTTGTGTTGTTGCCTCTACTGGATCAAGTTGTGCTATTTCTTATCTTATGGGTGGAAAACTTCCAGAAATAGAAGGGACTATTAAAAATGTTTTAGGCAATATTACTGGTATGTTCTGTGATGGTGCGAAAGCAGGGTGTTCTCTTAAAGTGGCAACTGGAGTTAGCGCTGGTATTCAAGCTGCTCTTTTAGCTAATGATAACCTTATTATTGGTGGAGACGAAGGGATCATTGATAAATCTATCGAACAAACTATTGTTAATGCTTGTTCAATCGGACGTGATGCAATGAATGAAACTGATAAAATGATACTTGATATTATGGTTAAAAAAAAAATATAATACTATAATTTATTTAAATTTAAAGGGGGAGTTATGCTAATTTTAATAAATTTAATTGTTTTTATCATTTTAATTTTTATTCTTTACAAAATGCAAACAAAGTTTGTTTCTTTTTCTAAAAGGGTTTTTCTAGCTCTTGGAATGGCTATAGTTTTTGGAATTATTCTTCAGTGTATATACGGCTCTACTAATCCAATTGTTAACACTTCAATGGTTTATATTAATATTATTGGTGAAGGATATGTTCGAATGCTTAAAATGATTGTTATGCCACTTATTATGGTTTCTATTATTTCTTCTATTATTAATTTAGAAGATGGAAAATCTCTAGGAAAAATGGGGGGGTTAGTTATTGGTATTTTAATAGGAACTTCTATTATTGCAGCTTTAATTGGAGTAGGTATCGCTCTTGCCTTTGGATTAACTGCTGATGGTTTACAATTAGGAGCTAAGGAAGTAGCTAGAACTGCATATTTAGAAGGAAAAGTAGCTGATGTTAATATTGCTTCTTTTATTTCTAAATTTGTAAAAATGATTCCAGATAACCCTTTTCTTGATATGACTGGTGCTAGAGAATCATCTACTATTTCTGTTGTCTTTTTTTCTGCCTTTACTGGAATTGCAGCTCTTGGAATTGCAAAAAAAAAGACAAAATCTTTTGAGACTTTTAGAAATATAGTAAATTCTTTCCATGATATTGTAATGAGAACTGTTACTTTAGTTTTAAGACTTACTCCTTTTGGAGTTCTTGCTCTTATGCTTAAAGTTGTTGCAACTTCTAATATAAGTGAAATCTTAAAACTTGGTACTTTTGTTGTAGCATCTTATGTTGCTTTGATTTTAATGTTTTTAGTACATCTTTTACTTATAAGTCTAACAGGACTAAGCCCTATTAGATTTGTTCAAAAATCTTTACCTGTACTAACTTTTGCTTTTACTTCTAGGACAAGTGCTGGTACTATTCCTTTTAATGTGGAAGCACAAACTAAAAAAATGGGTATTTCTGAAGGTGTTGCTAATTTATCTGCATCTTTTGGAGCTTCTATTGGCCAAAATGGTTGTGCAGCAATATACCCTGCTATGCTTGCTGTTATGATAGCGCCAACAGTTGGAATTCCTATAACTGTTTCTTTTATTGTTCAACTTGTCATAATAATTGCTATTAGTTCTTTTGGAGTTGCAGGAGTTGGCGGAGGAGCTACCTTTGCTGCCCTTATCGTTCTTTCTTCTATGAATCTTCCTGTAGGATTAGTGGGATTATTAATTGCTATCGAACCCCTTATAGATATGGGAAGAACAGCTTTAAATGTTAGTGGTTCTATGACAGCAGGTGTTATTTCTGCCAATGCTTTAAACGAGATAAATTTAGAAACTTATTCCTCAACTCTTATAAAAGATGATGATCAAGATTAATAAAACTTTATTACTAAAAATATAATTTAATTTGGAGGTTAACATTTGAAAATTATTATAATTGGAGGAGTTGCTGCAGGAATGAGTGCTGCTGCTAAAGCAAGTAGACTGAACAAAGATTTAAAACTAACTATTTATGAAAAAACAAACATTGTTTCGTGGGGAGCTTGTGGTCTTCCATACTATGTTGGAGATTTTTTTGAAAAATCTGACACTATGATTGCAAGACCAGTAGAAAAATTTATAGAAGCAGGAATGGATATTAGAATAAATCATGAGGTTATTGGGATTAATCCAGTAGAAAAAACTTTAACAATTAAAAACTTAAATAATAATGCTATATTTCAAGATAATTTTGACAAACTTATGATAGCAACTGGGGCTCACGCCATTATACCACCTATTAAAAATGTTAATTTAGAGAATGTTTCTACATTAAAGGAATACGAAGATGGAATTTCTCTTAAAAACATAGTAATAAAAGATGAGATTCAAAATATTGTTATAATTGGTGCTGGATATATAGGTATTGAAGTAGCTGAAGCTATGCATCACCTCAAGAAAAAAAATATAAGAATTATACAGTTAACACCTAGAATTTTACCAGACAGTTTCGATAAAGAGATTACAGATATTATGGAAGAAGAACTTAAAAGTCATAAAAATATTCATCTCCATTTAGAAGAAACTGTTTTAGAATTTACAGATAAAAATGGTAAAATTTTTAGTGTTTTGACTAACAAAGGAGAATATCCTGCTGATGTTGTTATTATTGCAACTGGAGTCAGACCTAACACTGATTTTTTAAAAGAAACTGGAATTAAAATGCTAGCTAATGGTGCTCTTATCATAGATGAAAATGGTAAAACTTCTCTCTCTGATATTTATTCTGCTGGGGACTGTGCTTCAGTTTTTCATTCTATAAAAAAAGAAAATGTATATATCCCTTTAGCTACAACTGCTAATAAAATTGGCAGAATAGTAGGGGAAAATCTTGCAGGTGTCAAAAGTAAATTTAATGGAACATTAGCTTCTGCAGCTGTTAAAATTATAAATTTAGAGGCTGGAAGAACAGGAATTTCTGAAGAAGAGGCTATTAAAATGAAAATTAATTTTAATACACTTTTTATAAAAGATAAAAATCAAACTAATTACTATCCTGGACAAAGTGATATTTGGGTTAAAATAATTTATGAGGCTACAACAAAAGTTATTTTAGGTGGACAAATATTAGGTAAAAAAGGAGCTGTTTTGAGAGTTGATGTTCTTGCTACTGCTATTTATGGAAAAATGACTATAAATGAACTTGGAATGCTTGATTTATGCTACTCTCCTCCATTTGCAAGAACTTGGGATGTCCTAAATGTGGCAGGTAATGCAGCTAAATAATATTTACTAAAGACTTGAAAAATATAATTTATTTTTAAGTCTTTTTTTATGTTGTTTTTTTTTATCATTATTTTCACTTAATAAATAATACTTACATAATATTATTTATTAAAAATAATGTAATAACAAAATATTTCATTTGACAATATTTTAAATAGATGGTAACATATTTTCAGTTACAAAATTATAACGATTACAAATTTATTATAAATTAAAATTGAGGGAGGGAGTTAATGAAAAAATATGATTTAAAAGAAAAAAAATTAACTACTAGTGCTGGAGCACCTGTAGCAGAAAATCAAAATGTTATTACAGCTGGAAAAAGAGGACCTATGTTGCTTCAAGATGCATGGTTTTTAGAAAAATTAGCAAATTTTGATAGAGAAGTGATACCAGAGCGAAGAATGCATGCCAAAGGTTCTGGGGCTTTTGGTAAGTTTACAGTTACACACGATATAACTAAATATACAAAAGCTAGTATTTTTTCTGAAATAGGAAAAGAAACAGAAGTTTTTGCCCGTTTTTCAACAGTTGCTGGTGAGCGTGGAGCTGCTGATGCTGAAAGAGACATTAGAGGATTTGCTCTTAAATTTTATACCGATCAAGGTAACTGGGATTTAGTTGGAAATAATACTCCTGTATTTTTTTTAAGAGATCCTCTTAAATTTCCAGATTTAAACCATGCCGTAAAAAGAGATCCAAAAACAAACATGAGAAGTGCAAAAAATAATTGGGATTTTTGGTCACTTTTACCAGAAGCTATTCATCAGGTAACTATTACAATGAGTGATCGAGGAATTCCTTTATCATACAGACATATGCATGGTTTTGGAAGTCATACTTTTAGTTTTATAAATAAAGAAAATAAAAGAGTATGGTGTAAATTCCATTTTGAAACTCAACAAGGCATCAAAAATTTAACTGACAAAGAAGCTGAAGAAATTATAGCTAAAGATAGAGAAAGTCATCAAAAAGATCTTTTCGATAGTATCGAAAAAGGTGATTTTCCTAAATGGATTTTAAAAATTCAAATCATGACAGAAGAGCAAGCAGATAATTGTTCATTTAATCCTTTCGACTTAACTAAGGTTTGGTCTCACAAAGAATATCCTGAATTTGAAGTAGGAGTTTTAGAATTAAATAAAAATCCAGAAAATTATTTTGCTGATGTTGAGCAGGCTGCATTTAATCCAACTAATATTGTACCTGGTATTGGATTTTCACCAGACAGAATGCTTCAAGGTAGAATATTCTCATATGGGGATACTCAACGGTATAGATTAGGAGTAAATCATCATCAAATTCCTGTTAATAAAGCTAGAATTCCTACAAATGCTTATAGCAGAGATGGTGCCATGAGAGTAGATGGAAATCATGGCTCAACTATTGGTTATGAACCTAATAGTTTTGGAGAATGGAAAGAAAATTCTGAATTTAAAGAACCACCTCTTAAATTAGATGGCGCTGCTTACCAATATGATTTTAGAGAAGACGATAGTGACTACTATACTCAACCTAGAGCTCTTTTCAACTTAATGTCTAAAGAACAACAACAAGTCTTATTTGAAAACACCGCTAGATCAATGTATGGAATACCTAAATTTATTCAAATTAGACATATTTCAAATTGTTTAAAAGTAGAAAAAGCATATGGATTAGGAATTGCTAATATTCTTGGAATTGGAGAATCGGAGCTAGAAAATATTTAATTCTAATTTTATAAAAAGAGCTTTTGTAAATTCATTTACAAAAGCTCTTTTTTTAGAATATAATTTTTTCTAATTCTATTAATTTACTTCCTATACTTTCTAGATATTTCAAAGCATTTTTAGAATCTTCTTTTTTCAAATTAACACCTTTACAAGCATCTGTAACTATTGCTACATTATATCCTAATTGTAAGCCATCTTCAGCAGTGTATTTTATACAATAATCTGTTGCAACTCCCACAATATATATATCATTTATGTTATTATTTTTCAAAATCTTATCTAAGTCAGTTTGTTGTTGCTGTTTATTATCAAAAAATCCACTATATGAATCTACATTCCTATCTGCACCTTTTTTTATTACTATATCAATTTTTTCAAGTTCCTTATGAAATTCACTTCCATTACTCTCTTGAATACAGTGTACAGGCCAATACTGATCTATACCCGCAGATTTGTTCTCATTTTTATTTATCTCAAAACTTTTATGGTTAGAAGGATGCCAATCTTTTGTTCCTATAATTAAAAATTTTTTTTCTCTAAATTTTTTAATTAGTTTATTTATTTTAGGAATTATTTTTTCTATTTCCTTTACTTCTAAAGTTCCCCCATGACAAAAATCATTTTGAACATCAACCACAATTAATGCTTTCATTTTTTTCTCCCATTTAATCTTTCTCTAGCCCATTCTAAAGCAAGATTAACTACCTCTACATTCTCACTGCCGTCTTGTCCTTTGGAATCACTAACATATATATTTTCAACATTTGATTTTATAAATGCATCAACTAATTTTAAACTTTGTTTTATTGGGGATTCTCTATTTAGTAATCCATGCACAACAAAAGTAGGTGCACTATTATTATCCACGTAATATAAAGGACTCGCCATTTCAGTTAAATGAACTCTATTCCAAAAATATGATTTTGTTTGCTTCTCTTTTTTTAAAGCTCTTATTCCTTTCATACCTTGCCAATTATCTGTATTAAAATTAATTAATTGCGCTTCTGGAGCATCTTTTCCATCAAATCTCTTTACCGCTAATTCTTTACTTAAAACCTGATTATTAAAATCTTGTGAAATATTCATTAAATCAGTAACTGCACCAAATGATATTACAGAATCCACATTACTTTTATACTCTTTATTTCCTCCAATATTTCCTTCGAATTCTTCTCTTTCTGATGTTGTTCCTAAAAGTAAGGCTAAAGTTGCTCCTGTTCCTACTCCAATTGCCGAGATTTTTTCTGGTATTATTCCATAAAGCTTAGCATTTGCTTTTATAAATCTAATTGCTCCTTTAACGTCATATATTTGATTAGGAAAAAAAGCTTCATTCACATCTCTATATTCAATATCAATTACTGTTATTCCTTTTTCTCGAAGTTTTTTTAAATTACTATAAAAAAAGTTATTTTCAATATGTTCTTTTTCAAAACTCCAATTTTTCCCATTTATATATACTATGGCAGGAGTTAACTCATCTGTATTCAAAGGTCTATATATATTTAAACTCATTTTTTTTTCTGTTCTTTGTTTATTTTTTTCTTCGTTTAAAATAGTCGCATACACTATATTTTTATATTCATTTTCATATATTTTTATTTTATCTTTACTTTTTATATTTGTTTCCAAATTCTCATTTAATTTGTTATTTTCTGTCTGATTAGAATAATTAACTATCAGATTCTTGTTCTCTTTTACATTCTCTATTGTATTTGAATATCTTTTTACTAATTCAGGTTTTATAATATAAGATAAAATCCCCAATAAAATAAAAATAAAAATTATCATAAAAAATCTTTTTAATTTATTTTTTTTCCTTTTTTTATAATAGTACAAATTTGCCTCCTATTTGCTCATTTTTTTTATGTGAGATGAAATAAGTCTTATGTTTACTTCAGTTATTTTAATTCTATATTTTAAAAATAAATTTTTACAGTAATTCTTTTTTTCTTAAAATCAATGCTACAATTATTGAAATTAAAGTTATAAAACTTATAACAACTAAAAATCCTATTTTCGAAATCCCCAACGGAACGCCTACATTCATCCCCCAAATTCCAGATAAAATTGTTGGAACGCCCATTACAATAGTAATAGATGTTAATCTTTTCATTAAAATATTGAAATTATTAGAAATTACAGAAGCAAAAACATCCATTACCACACTCAAAACGTCACTGTATATTTTTGCCATTTCTATTGCTTGTTTATTTTCAATAATTGCATCTTCAAGTATCTCTAAATCATCTGGATATTTTTTTATAATATTTAATCTAGATAATCTTTCTAAAACACTTTCATTTGTTTTTAAAGAAGTTGAAAAATACACAAGGGATTTTTCAAGTTCTAAAATAGCTAAAAGTTCACTATTTCTCATGGATTTATAAAGTTCTGTTTCCCACTCTTTAGACTGTTTTTCTATATTTCTAAGATAAATCAAATAATTTGCTGCATTTCTATGGAGCATCTGCAATAAAAATGCTGTTTTTTTAGATGTTACAATACCTTTGTGAACTCCTGTTTTAAATGTTGCTAGTAAACTTACTTCTGCTGATGCTATTGTTACAATATTCTTAGGCGTTATTACAATACCTAAAGGTAGTGTTGTATACGATATTCCTGATCTAGTTTTTGTATTTTTTTCTAGGTAAGGAACATCTACAATTATTAGTATTTCTTTATCTTCTATTTCTATTCTAGGTCTTTCCTCTGTATCTAAAGCTGCCATTAAACTTTGCTCTTCTATCTCTAATATTTTTGCCAATTCTACTATTTCACCATGAGATGGTGAAATTAAATTTATCCATGCTCCATCTTCTATTTTATCTAATATTATTAGCTTTTCATTAATTGTTTTAAAAATTTCCAAAAGAGCCCCCTTAAAATAAATTCTTTATTCACAGTATAACATAATTTATAGGCAATTTATAGGCAATTTATAGAATTCCACTCTTATTCTTTTATTTAAATAGAAAATAATAATTTTCCTTTGTTTTTATTAACATTATCAAGTATAATATCTTCAAACAAAATAAAAATAAAAGGAATGTTTATGAGAAATAATAATAATAATAATACCAAATATCAAATTTTTTCTTTAAAAAAATTTATTATCACCACTTTTTTAATTTTATTTTTTTTAGGCTGTAGCAATATCGCTAAAAATATACCTTGGGAAAGTAATTATTCTCTTAATCAGAATTGGGATAAAGTACAAGTTGGAGATATTATAGTAAAAAATATTACTTATCACCCCTTAGAATGGTTTGGTCATGTGGGTATTGTCGTTACACCTTTAACAATTGCCGATTATCCACAACCTTTTGTAGGATATCAAGAAACTTATTATCAATATTGGTTAAAAGATAAAAGGGATGTTGTTGTTTTACGATATATAGGATTTAATGAAAAATTTAATGAAAAATTTTTAGAAAATATTAAAAAATTTAAACATCAAACTTATTGGATAGGTTCTAGAAAAAAAACTTTTAATACTACTTATTGTTCAAAATATATTTGGTCCATCTATTCTAAAACTGCAGAAGATTTAAACTACAAATTAGATTTAGATAGAGATCGTGGTTACTTTGTTTTTCCTTATGATTTTTTAGGAGTTAAAGATTTTAAATATGTTGAATAATAAAAGGAGTTTATTTTATGATTAAATTATTAATTTTATGCTTATTATACACTACTCTTTGTTTTTCCTTTTTTAGAAATGAAAACTATAAAATTTTAAAAGTTAATGAATCTGGAAAAATAATGGTCCTTATGTACCATGCATTTACTTCAAGCGAACCTAAAGATGATTATTCTAGGAGCTTTTCAAACTTCAAAAAAGATTTAAATTATTTAAACGATAATGGTTATATTCCTATATCTATACATGAGTTTATTTCTGGAAATATATTTGTTCCTGCTGGAAAAACTCCAATTCTTTTAACTTTTGATGATGGGCACAAAACACAAGCATCATTTATTAAAATCAATAATAAATTAGTACTAAATAAAGAGACTATGCTCTATAAGTTTTTAGAATTTTCTAAACAAAACCCCAATTTCCCAACTAAAGGAATAATATATATTAATTCAAAACCTTTTAGTGGTGATGGGACAGTTAAGGAAAGAATTAAAGCTGTTTTAGATATAGGCTTTGATATTGGAAACCACACTTGGAATCACTTAAATTTAAGGACAGCGAATAAATTAGAAATAGAAAAAAATATGGCAAAAATTGTTAAAATGGTAAATGAGGTTAATCCTAATTATAAAGTTAATTCCCTTGCGAGACCCTTTGGTTCTTCTAGTAAAAAATTTAGAAGTTCTATGTTTAAAGGTGAGTTTCAAGAAATAAAATATGAAAATCTTACTACTTTTTTAGTTGGTGCTAATCCTTCCCAGAGTATTTTTAATTTAAATTTTGATATTCTTTCAGTGCCTAGAATCAGAGCTGGAAAAGGAGGAGAGCAACTAGATATTGAAGAATGGTTTTCTCATTTTACTAAAAATCCAGAAGACCGGTATATTAGTGATGGAAACCCTAATACTGTTGTCGTTCCAATAAAAGATTTATATAAAATTGATAAAAATAAAATAGGAAAAAAAAAACTTATTACATATTAATAAAAAAAAGAGTACTTTCTAATCTAGATTGAAAGCATTCTTTTTTTATTATTTATTTATTTATTTATTTATTTATTTATTTATTTATTTATTTATTTATTTATTTGATAAAATTTATTCTCTAATTTTTTTCTAGATTCATGGTAAACCTCAAATAAAACTGGAATTAAAATCAAAGTTAAAAGAGTTGACAATGTTAACCCAAAAATAACTGCTGTAGCCATTCCAATGTATCTTTCGCTACCTTGCCCTATTCCCAATGATAATGGAATCATTCCAAAAACAGTAGTCATTGTAGTCATAAGAATTGGTCTAAGCCTTGTTTTTCCAGCTTCTATTAAAGAATCGTAAAGAGCTCCTTCTTTTTCTAATAAAAATTGTACATAATCAATTAATACAATAGCATTATTTACAACTATTCCAGAAAGCATTATTATGCCTACAAACACCATTGTATTAATCTTTTGACCTGTAACTAAAAGACCTATATATACTCCTGTTACAGCTAACGGTACACTTCCCATGACTATAAGTGGCAATATATATGATTCAAATTGAGCTGCAAGAATAAAATAAACTAGAAAAATTGCAACAATAAAAGCTAATTTTAAATGTTCATTTACTTCTTTAAGAGACCTACCTTCACCTGTAAATTCATAGGTCATACTTTGAGGTATCCCCATTTCTTTTATTACTCCACTTATATATTTTTGATTACTTACTAAATCTGATTTATTAGTTAAATTTGCCATTATTGTTGCTGTAATAATTTTGTCTTCTTTCTCTATTCCCCAAGGACCTTCTCCTATTTCAAGAGTGGCAACATCTTTTAGTTTTAAAACTGCACCTTCTGATGTTTTTATTCTCGACTCCATCAATAGAGCCAAAGATTGTCTATATTTTTTATCTAATTGTAAAGTTACATCTAGTTCCTCTTTATCTGTTTTTATTTTAACTGGAGCTCCACCTAAAATCTGATAACTGATACTAGTTCCTAAATCATTTATATTTATTCCTTGATATTCTAATTTTTTTCTATCTAAAATCAATCTAGCTTCAGGATTTCCATTTACTAAAGAATTACTTATATCTACAATATTACTAGATTCTGATATTTTTTCTGTTATTAATCTTGTTACATATTCTAATTGATTAGAATTATCTGATTTTAATAATAGAGTTATATCCTTCGAAGCTCCTTTTCCCATAGTAACTCTTGGAACTACATTAAGTTTTACATCTGGAATATTTATTATTGCTTTTCTTATTTCTTTTGTAATTTCAGATATTGGTTTTTTATTTTCTCTTTCATTTTTAAATCCTATATCAACCACTACTGAAATAGCACTTTTGGAAATTGAAGTTGTATATTGCTTGGTATATTTACTATCTTTTATAGCTTTTTCAAATTCTAGAGCTATTTTGTTAGATTTTTCTATATCCATTCCACTAGGTACCTCTCCTATAACAGTATAGACACCGTCATCTGTTACAGGCATGAATTCTCCACCAATCTTTGATGATCCATATATTACAAAAATTAAAAACATTAATATAGCTGTCCCTATTGTTAACACTCTATTTTTTAAAGCTATCTTTAGTAATTTTTCATATTTTATTTTGATAAAATTTAAAATTTTTCCATCTTCATGAATTCTATTTTTATTTTTTAAAATACGACTACATACCATTGGAACAAAGGTTAATGCTATTATTAAAGATGCTATAAGAGAAAAAGTAATCGAATATGCCATATCTTTGTACATTTCCTTCGCCATTCCTTCTCTTAGTACTATTGGAATAAATACCGCCACTGTAGTTGCAGTAGACGTTATAATTGGAACAACAACTTCTGATGCTCCTAAAGATGACGCTGTCATTCTATCCTCTTTTAGCTCTGTTAAATGTCTAAAAATATTATCCAGTACAACTACAGAGTTGTCCACAAGCATTCCTACACCTAAGGATAGTCCCATTAAAGATATCATATTTAAAGTCATTCCCTTTGCTCCAAAAAAACCAAATGTTGCAATTATTGAAACTGGAATAGCAACAGCAACAACTAAAGTAGCTCTAAAATCTTTTAAAAAAACTAATAAAATAATTGTTGCTAAAATTAGCCCTGTAAAAGCATTATTTTTTACCGCTTCTATTGAATTTATTATGTCTATTGCTGAATCTCTATTTATTGTAATTTTTGTTCCTGCAGGCAAAAAAGATTCTAATTTTTTTACTTCTTTTTTTACTGCTTTAGAAATTTCTAATGTATTTCCTGTATCTGTTTTTTCTACCGTTACTATTATATTATCCGCTCCATTTGTTCTTCCATAGGTCTCTCTTTCTTTAGATCCTAAGCTAACATTTGCTACATCAGTTAAATATAATGTATCTCCATTTTTATTTTTCAATACAATATCCTTAACATCCTCTAAAGTTTTTAATTCTCCATAAAATTTAACTAAATATTCTTTATCTCCCTCTCTTATATTTCCAACTGGATAATTTATATTACTTTTTTTTAATAATGAGTAAAGTTCATTTATACTCAAGTTATAAGCTTCTAATTTATTAGGATCAATATTAATGACTATTTCTCGCTCATCTCCACCACTTATTTCTACACTTCCTACTCCATTTATTTTTTCAAGTTTAGGAACGACAATATTATCAGCAAATATTTTTAAACTTATTAAATCTTTTCCTGTAATTCCAAGTAAAATCACTCTAGAATTAGCATTTTGACCGCTTCTCTGAACATCTGGTTCATCTATTTCATCAGGAAGCTCATTTCTTATTCCGTTTACTGCTGTTACTAAATCATTTACTTTTTTATCTATATCTTCTCCGTAATTAAACTCCACAGTAACATCTGAATTTCCTAAAGTTGATTGAGTTCTTACTCTTTTTATCCCTTCTACTTTTGATAATCCTTTTTCTATCTCTCGCGTCACTAATTTTTCCATATCTTCAGGAGAAGCCCCTCTCCATTTAGTTCTAATTCTAGCTCTTGGAGTATTGTAATTAGGTAAAAGTTCTGTTTTCAAATTTATTAAAACTAAAGTTCCTAGAATAACCATTGATAATACTATCATCATAGTAGCAACTGGACGTTTTATTGAAAATTCCGATATATTCATAATTCCTCTCTTTTTTATTTTATAATATTTAATTTATCATTATCTTCCAATATATATTGTCCATCAATGATAAGTTCCATTTTCTCTAAAAGTTCTTTTCCTATTATTTCTTGTTCTTCTCCTTTAGAGTATCCTCTTTCTATTTTTATTTCTTTAGCAAAGCCATTTTCATTTATATATATGTATGAAAATAAATCTTTTACCACTATTGCATTTTTAGGCACTACATGTGCTATTTTTTCTCCTGTTTCTATTATTACATTTGAATACATACCTTTTTTTATTTTTTTTCTATCATTTTTTATTACTACTTTAACTTGATATTTTTTTGTATCCTTTTGAGCAACTGGATTTATTTCTATAACCTCTCCTATTTGTTTTTCTTCTACTCCTTCTATTTCTAAGATTGCTCTATTTCCTTCCTTTATCCCCTCCATTTCATAAGGAGATACTGATGTTTTTACATAAAAAAATTCATCATCTACAACAGTGAATAAAGCTTTTCCAACCTCTATCTCTTCATACATTTTTACATCTAAATCTGTTATTATTCCTGATATTTTAGACTTCATATTCAAATTTTCATAATCTTCTTTTGCTGATAAATATATAGCTCTATTTGAATTTAAGTTAGATTCACTTTGAATAAATCCACTTTTTTTTACTAAAAATTCATCTTCAGAAATAAATTTCTCTTCTCTTAATTTTACTATTTTTTCATAATTTATTTTTTTAGTATTATAGTCACTTTGACTAAATAAATATCCCGCTTTTGCCTTTAAAAAGTTTGAATGTACATTTTGATCTTCAAGTATTAAAATAGTATCACCTTTCTTTACCATTTCTCCATTTCTATAATTAATTTTTTTTATTTTACCGCCTGTTTTTGTTATCTCTGTTACCTCATTTATAGCCTCAATTACTCCACTTGAAATATTAGTTTTTATTATTTTTTTACGTCCTACCTCTATGGTTTTTACATTTTTTGTATTTTGAAGTTTTGCTTTATTTTCATTTACATTCTTTCCACATGCAGATATAATAATTAATATTATTGACAATATAATTTTTTTCGACATTTTCTCTCCCTATTTCAACAAACTATTATAGATTTCATAAGCTATATAGTAATTATAATTTGCAACTATCAAAGCTAATTTACTTTCTAGTAATGTTTTTTCTATTTCTATTAGCTCAATTACATCAACTAAATCTAATTCATACCGTCTACTCTCTAATGTGTAGTTTTCCTCTGCTGACTCAACAGCTGCTTTTTGTTCTTTCACTATACTTTCATACTTTATTAAATTCAAATAACTTTTTCTAAGCTCTAACTCTTTGTCATTTTTAATTTTAGCATCTATATTTTCATATTTTTTTACTTCATTATCACTTATTCTATAATTATCTATAGATTTTCCAAATTCAAATATATTCATCTTGAAAGTTATCCCTGCTTCCCAATTATAGTCATCATGAGATTTACTATAACTTTTATCATTGGATTTTTGGGATATCACTGCATTAATTTGAGGTAAAAATTCTGATTTTGCTATTTTTTTATCAGCTTTTTTTGTTTTTAGTTCTAATTCATTTATTTTTACAGTTCTATTGTTTTTTTTTACAGATATTACATCTTCTTCAAGTTTAATAGTGTTTATAGTATATTTATTTTTATCAACTGGAGCTAAATTTATTTTCACATCACTTAAAAATCCAATATGATTTTTTAAATCTATCTCTGATATAGCTATCATATTTTCTGTTTCTAGTATTTTAGTTTTTATATTTAAAATTCTTGTATTAAAAGGTAAGATTTCTGATTTTGCTATCATATCTAAATCATACTTTCTTTTTACTCTTTCATACTCTTTATATAAATTTTCTAAAGAATATTTGTACACAGTTAATTGCTCATTAAAACTTAAAATTGAAATATATTTATCTATTGTTGCTAAATATGTAGATATTTTTGTATCCATTAATAAATATTGTTTTTTTTCTTTATCTATTTCAGATTTTTTTAAATTTGCTGATAGCACTCCTCCACTATATATTGGTTGAGTTACTGAAATTTGATTTTCATATAGTTGTTTGTTACTATTTACTTCTTGCTCGTATTTTAAATATTTTCCATTATAATCTAAAGTAGGTAAAAAATTCTTATACGACTCCTTTAATTTTAAATTAGAACTATCTAAATCTAACTTCGAATTTTTCAGAAGATAATCATGTTCATAAGCCCTTTCAATAGCTTGTTCTAAATTTAATTTAGTTTTTATCTCTTCTGAAAATGATATAGAAGAATATAACATTAATAAAATAAATATTTTTATTTTCAACTTCAATTTTCTCAACTCCTATCCATTACTATTTTTCTTTTTTATATACTATACCTTTTTTATATGTCAAAACTAAGTCATTTATAACGATTTTTTATTTATTATAAATTATTTTTTATTTCATTTATTGAGTTGTAAGTTTTATTATGATATAATAACAACTATAATAAAACACTATGTAATTTAAGGAGATTAAAATGAACACTAAAAATAAAGAAAAATCAAATTTATTTCAAACTTTTACACAATTTTGTGTCTCATTAATGCAAAAATATTTGCCTGATCCATTTATTTTCTGTATCATACTTACTTTTATTGTATTTATAGCTGCTATTTTTTTTACTAAACAAAATCCCCTAGAAATTTTAACCTATTGGGCTGGTGGATTTTGGTCTTTATTATCTTTCTCTATGCAAATGGCTCTTGTTTTAGTTTTAGGACATACAATGGCAAATTCTCCAATTTTTAAATTTTTTTTATCTTCTTTAGCATCAAAATTGACAAGTCCCAAGCAAGCTATTATTATTGTTACTCTTATTTCTATTATAGCTAATCTTATTAGTTGGGGATTTGGATTAGTTATTGGTGCTCTTTTTGCTAGAGAAATAGCTAAAAAAATTAAAAATATAGATTATAGATTACTTATCGCCTCTGCTTATTCAGGATTTATTGTTTGGCATGGAGGACTATCAGGTTCTATACCTCTTCAGCTTGCCAGTGCAGGGGAAGCACTTTCAAAACAAACAGCAGGTGCAATAACTAAATCTATTCCAACATCTTTAACGATTTTTTCCCCTATGAATATATTTATTATTATTTCTCTCACTATCGTTCTTCCTTTTCTAAATAGAGCTATGTATCCTACTCCTAATAATGTTGTATCAATAGATCCAAAACTTCTAATAGAACCTATTATAAAAGAAAAGAATTATGAGGATATGACTCCTGCAGAAAAATTAGAAAACTCTAAACTTATTTCAACCTTATTAGGTTTTATGGGAGTTGTTTATATCCTTTATTATTTTTTTTTACAAGGATTTGATCTAAATCTTAATATTGTAAACTTTATTTTTTTATTTTTAGGTATCTTACTTCATAGAACTCCTAGAAAATTTATAAATGCAATTTACAATGCAACAAAAGGTTCTGCTGGTATAATTTTACAATTTCCTTTTTATGCTGGAATTATGGGGATTATGGTAGGCAAAAATTTAGAAGGTATTTCTTTAGCTACACAAATAGCTCAAACTTTTGTAAATATTTCAACCGTTAAAACTTTTCCTCTTTTTTCTTTCTTGAGTGCAGGAATGGTTAATTTCTTTGTTCCTTCTGGTGGTGGACAATGGGCAGTACAAGCTCCTATTATGATGCCTGCTGGATTTTCTCTTGGAATTGATTCTGCTAAAACAGCCATGTCTATCGCATGGGGAGATGCTTGGACAAATATGATACAACCATTTTGGGCTCTTCCTGCTCTTGGTATTGCAGGACTTGGAGCTAAAGATATTATGGGATATTGTTTAGTTATTACTATTGTTTGTGGTTTTATTATTTCTTGTGGTTTTTTCTTGTTTTAAATAAAAAAATGGCTCTAAGTTACATTAATACTTAGAGTCACTTTTTTATTATATGAATAAATCTTTTAATTTTTTTAGAAAACTTTTTTTATCTTTATAATTTTTATCCTTTAAACTTTCATCAAAAGCCTTTAACAGTTCTTCTTGGTTTTTATTTAAATTTATCGGTATTTCAATGAATATTTCAACATACTGAGTTCCTTTTCTTCCACTTCTTAAATTTACTATTCCTTCATCTCTCATACTAAAACGTTTTCCGTTTTGTGTTCCTTCAGGTATCTTTATTGTTTTCTTTCCATTTAAAGTAGGTACTTCAATCTCTCCTCCGACAGTAGCTGTATAGTATCCAACTGGAACTCTACAATAAATATCAGAACCATCTCTTTCAAAAAAATCATGAGGTTTTATTCTAATAACAATAAATAAATCTCCATTAGCTCCCCCATGCTTACTTGCTTCTCCCATCTCTGTTAATTTTAATTTTTGACCACTATCTATCCCAGCAGGTATTTTTACTGTCTTTTCTATAGTCTCTCTCACTATTTTTTTTCCGTTACATGTAGAACATTTTTGCTCTGGAATTTCACCACTACCATTACAAACATCACAAATATCTTCTGAAGCAAAATTTCCTAACATAGTTCTTTGAATTTTTTTTATTCTTCCACTACCATTACATTTAGAACATTTATTCATTTTACTATTAGGTTTTGCACCTGTACCATTACAAGTTCCACATTTTCCATTTCTTATATATTTTATTACTTTTTCTATACCTTTTGCAGCTTCTTCCAACGTTATTTCTAGGGTATAACTCAAATCATCTCCCGGTTCTGGACCTCTTCTTGAATTTCTCCCTCCGAATCCTCCTCCACCTCCAAAAAAAGAACCAAATATATCCCCTAAATCATCTCCTCCAAAACCACCAAAGCCTCCTCCTGAACCTCCACCCTGTTCAAAAGCCGCATGACCATACTGATCATATTGTTGTTTTTTAGATGTGTCAGATAAAACTTGATAGGCCTCATTTATTTCTTTAAACTTTTTTTCTGCTTCTGCTTTTTCAGATTCTGAAGAATTATTCACTTTATCAGGGTGATACTTATTAGCAAGTTTTCTATATCCTTTTTTTATTTCTGATTCTGAAGCACTTTTGGCAACTCCTAAAACCTCATAATAATCTTTTTTAGCCATTAAAAATCTCCTTTTTTATTATTTAAGAAGGGGATAGTCGTGTAATAACTATCCCCTTCTTAATATTTTAGAATATAATTACTACTCTAGTTTATAACATTTTTACTAATTAGTCTACTATTTCCGCTTCAGCAACTCCATCATCTTTCTTTGAATTTGTTGCTCCTTCTTGCCCTGCTTGTTGTCCTTGCTGCTCTTCTTTATATATTTCTTCTGCTAGTCTATGAGCCGCTTTAGATAATTTTTCAATAGCTGCATTCATTGCATCTTGATCTTCTCCATCTTTAATAGCTTTTAACTCATCAATTGCTGATTGAATCTCTACTTTTTCTTCTTCTGTAGCTTTATCTCCGTGATCAACTAATGTTTTTTCAGTTGATGTAACTAACATTTCTGCTTTATTTCTTGTTTCTACTAGCTCTTTAAATTTCTTATCATCTTCTTCATGCATTTCTGCATCTTTTTTCATTTTTTCTATATCAGCTGCTGATAGATTTCCAGAACCAGATATAGTTACTTTATTTTCTTTTCCTGTTCCTAAATCTTTAGCTGAAACATGTACTATTCCATTTGCATCTATATCAAATGTAACTTCTATTTGAGGTACTCCTCTTGGAGCAGCTGGAATTCCATCTAAATTAAACTCTCCTAATTTATGATTATCTATTGCCTTTGCTCTTTCACCTTGAATTACATTTATTGTAACTGCTGGTTGATTATCTATAGCAGTTGAGAATACTTGTGATTTTTTTACTGGTATAGTTGTATTTTTGTCTATTATCTTTGTTGATACTCCACCTAAAGTTTCAATTCCTAATGATAATGGTGTTACATCTAATAATAGAATATCTTTTACATCTCCCATTAATACTCCACCTTGAATTGCAGCTCCTGCAGCAACTACTTCATCTGGATTTATTCCTTTATTAGCTTTTTTTCCAAAGAAATTCTCTACCCATTCCTGAACAGCTGGAATTCTTGTAGAACCTCCAACTAATAATATCTCATCAATATCACTTGCTTTTAATCCTGCATCCTCAAGTGCTGTTTTTGTTGGTCCTTGAGTTGCTTCTATTAATTTTTTTGTTAATTCATTAAATTTTGCTCTTGTCAATCTTGTCTCTAAATGTTTTGGTCCTGTAGCATCCATTGTGATGAATGGTAAAGATATTGATGTTTCCATCATTGAAGAAAGATCTTTTTTAGCCTTTTCAGCAGCATCTTTTAATCTTTGAAATGCCATTTTGTCATTTAATAAATCTATTCCTGTTTCTTTTTTAAATTCTTCTGCTAACCACTTTATTACAACTTCATCTATATTATCTCCACCTAAATTGTTATTACCATTTGTTGCTAAAACTTCAATAACTCCATCAGCTATTTCTAAAACAGAAACATCAAATGTCCCTCCACCTAAGTCAAATACTAATACTTTCTCTTCTTTTTGTTTTTCTAACCCATATGCTAGTGCTGATGCTGTTGGCTCATTAATGATTCTTTTTACATCTAATCCTGCTATTGTTCCTGCATCCTTCGTTGCTTGTCTTTGAGCATCTGTGAAATAAGCTGGTACTGTTATTACTGCTTCTTTTACAGTTTCTCCTAAATAAGCTTCTGCATCTTTTTTTAATTTTTTTAATATCATTGCAGATATTTCTTGTGGAGTATATGATTTTCCAAATATATCAACTTTATAATCACTTCCCATGTGAGTTTTTATAGAAGCTATCGTTGATGTTGGATTGGTTATAGCTTGTCTTTTTGCTATTTCTCCTACTATTATTTCTCCGTTTTCTTTAATGTTTACAACTGAAGGTGTTGTTCTAGCTCCTTCTGCATTTGTTATTACTGAAAAAGAACCTCCTTCCATTACTGCAACACATGAATTTGTTGTTCCTAAGTCAATTCCTATTATTTTTGCCATTTTTTATTCCTCCTAATTGTTTTTAATTTTAATTTTTATTATGATTTTTTACAAACTTTAACCATAGCTGGTCTTATTATTTTATCTTTCATCTTATATGCTTTTTGAAAAACTTGAATAATTTGATCATTTTCATGATTTTCACTTTCTTCAACCATTACTGCATGATGAATATGTGGATCATAAATAGAATCTTCAGACTCTATTACTTCTACTCCTTCTGATTGCATAATTCCTTTCATTTGAGACAAGGTCATCTCAACTCCTTTAATTAATGAATCAAAATCTTTTATTTCTAGTGAGGCAGTTATTGCTCTTTCTAAGTTATCTACATTATCTAAAAGTTTTATCATTACTTTTTCAGAAGCAAATTTTCTTAACTCTTCTAATTCTTTTTCTTGTCTTTTTTTAAAATTTTGAAATTCAGCATTTTTTCTTAAATAATCATTTTTTAGATTCTCTATCTCTGCTGATAATTTTTCTTTATCAATATTTAATTGTTCAATTTCAGAAAATTTTATTTCAGCATCTAATACTTCCTCATCCATAACTTTTTCCAAATCTTTTTCTTCTAAGTTTTCTTTATCTGTCATTTTACACCTTCCTTAATGTTAATTTCTTTAATTACTTTACTCACTTCTTTAGCTACATAATCTACAAGTCCTATTGTTTTTGAATATGCCATTCTTTTAGGTCCTATCACTCCTATTATGCCTTGAGAGTCTTCAATTTTATATAGTGAATAAACAAAACTATAATTTTCAAGACCTTTTATATTTAACTCATCTCCAAAGATTACGTTTACCTTTCCATAATCTTTTTCTTGAGAATAAACTAACTCTTCAAATATGTGTTTAATATCTTTATTATTATCGAAAAGCTGCAATACTTCCAATACATCTTCTCGTCCTGTATCTATTATACTAGGGGCATTATTTAGAAAAAATTTCCCTTCAATATCTTGAAACAGTTCTTTACCTAAAGCCAACTCTATTTGATGATTTTTATTATGTGTTCTTGTTTTTGATAACATATTTTTAATATCAGAATCTGTAAATTCATTTTTTATTATTTTATCATTTACTTCTTTAGATAATTCTAAAACTTCATCTTTAGTAAGTTTATAATCTAAATTTATTTTTTTAGTTCTTATAACTTTATTTGCCATTACTATAATTGCCATTATTAAATCATCATCTATATGAACAAGTTCTATTTTTTTTATCTTCTCTCTTTGATGATCTGGTTCTATCACAATTCCAGCATATGAAGTTAATTTTGAAAGTAGTGCTGAAGTTTTACTTAAAATCGTATCTAGCTCACCTATTTTTTTTTCATAAACTAATTCAATATTTTCTCTCTCTAATTTTGTTATTTTTTCAATTTCTAAAATTTCATTAAGGTAGTATCTATAACCTTTATCTGTTGGAACTCTTCCTGATGATATATGAGTTTTAGATATATATCCGTATTCCTCTAAATCAACCATGACATTTCTTATAGTTGCAGAAGAAAAATCAATCCCATATTTTTTTACAAGGGCTCGTGAACCAATTGTTTCACCTGATAAAAGATAATAATTAACTATTGCATTTAATACTAATCTTTCTCTTTCTGTCATTATCTTCACCACCCTCTCTTATAAAAAACATATTATTAGCAATGATGTTCAACGAGTGCTAACCTCTTTAAATAATATACAATATTTTATAATTAAAGTCAAACATTTTTTTATAAATAAAATATAATAAAAAATAGCCCTAATAATTAGGACTATTTTCTATTATATTTATTGTTATTTTTTCTTCATATTATCAAATAATTTTTTCATTTTTTCTGATTTTTTTATACCTAAAATATTACAGCATAGCGTAGCAATTTGAACTTGTTCTATTTTTTTTAATAACTCATTTTCAACTATGTTTTTATCTAAAATCCAAAATGGAACTTCTCTTTCTTCTTTTGAATCTCCACCATGGTTTCCACTTTCAGACATACCATGATCTGAGGTAATCACAATAGAATATCCATTTTCTAACCATTTAGGAATATAGCAAGATAAAATAGTAGATATTTTATAGACAACATCTTCATATTCTTTTGATATTCCACCATATTTATGACCTACATCATCTACATTCATAGTATGAAGTAACAAAAAATCTATCTTTTTTTTATCTAATAAAATATTAGCTTGAGCAAAAAGATGACTATCTGGATACTCATCTTCATAATAAAAGCGTCCATTATTTATATTCTTTTTCATTTCATCATTTACTTCTTCATCTCTTCCTTTTATAAACTCACCATTATATAACTCATGAATCCAATGATATGCCACAGCACCAGTTATTAATTTCCCCTTCTTTGCCAAAGAAAATATGCTTTCCTCTTTTGATTTTCTTGATATTATATTATTTATAATTCCACTATTAACAGGATTTACACCTGTTAATAATGTTTCATATAATGGTCTTGATAAACTTGGCAATTCTGATTTTACTTTAAAACCTAAAGCTAATTTATTTTCAACTAGACTTTCAAGATATCCTATTTTTTCTTTTGCATGGTATCCTAATCCATCAATTACAATTAAAATAAGTTTTCCCATATCTATTCTCCTCTTTAAATTATTTAATATTTATAAGAACTACTTCTTGCAAAATACCTACTAATTTTTAGATGTCTATTTCAATTCATTAATTTTTTACTAGTTTTATATTTTATGCTGTTCATTAGATGTTATTAATTTCTATATTTATAATATTAATAAATTTTTTAATTTTCTTTATTTTTTCCCTCTTCAAAAAGAGTTGAAAACGTCATTAAATCCTGTAAATTTGATGGAACAATTATTTTAGTCGCTTTTCCATCAGCTATTTTTTCAAAAGCTTCCATTCCTCTTATTGTTAAAACTTCTTTATTTGGCTTCGCCTCTCTTATTAAAACTATAGATTCTGCTTTAGCTTTTTGTACACTTAAGATAGCTTCCGCTTCACCTTCAGCCTCTTTAATTGCAACTTCTTTTTGAGCTTCAGCTTTTAATATTGAGGATTGTTTTTCCCCTTCTGCTTTTAATATTGAGGATTCTTTTTCCCCTTCTGCTATTAATATTGATGAACGTTTTTGCCCTTCTGCGATTAATATTAATTCTCTTCTTTCTCTTTCAGCTTTCATTTGCTTTTCCATAGCATCTTGAATCCCTCTTGGAGGTAAAATATTCTTTAACTCTACTCTGTTTATTTTTATTCCCCAAGGATCAGTAGCTTCATCTAAAATTATTCTCATTTTAGTATTGATTACATCTCTTGAAGTTAGAGTAGAATCTAACTCCATATCTCCTATTATGTTTCTTAATGTTGTAGCAGTAAGATTTTCAATAGCGTTTAATGGATTTTCTACACCATAGGTATAAAGCTTAGGATCGGTTATTTGAAAGTAAATAACTGAATCTATTTGCATTGTTACATTATCCTTTGTTATAACTGGTTGAGGCGGAAAATCTATTACCTGCTCCTTTAGAGAAACTACCTTTGCTACTCTGTCTAAAAATGGTACTAAAATATTCAACCCTACATCTAAAGTTTTAGTATAAGCACCTAACCTTTCTATTACATAAGCTTTTGACTGTGAAACTATTTTCACATGAATAGATACCAACATTGCAGCAATTAAAATTATTATAAGTATTATAATCATAAACTCCTCCTTTATTAAAAACAATGCCTAATTATACTTCATAACTATTAAAAAGTATACAAATTTAATTTAAATCATCTTTGCTATTATTTTCTTTTGAATTTATATCTTTTTCTATTTTTTTAACTTTTTTATGAATCTCATTAATTCTAAATTCTAATGAATTTAAAATCCAAAATTGAAAATGATTTATTCGTTGAAATTCATATAAAATCCAAATTATTTTAAAGATACCAATTAAAATTGCAACTTCTAGTGTTACAACTAAATCAATTTTTTTTAGGGCAACTCCTGCAATCAGAATTATTGCAATTATTATCATTAATAGAGCATTCACAATTCTGTGTTGTTTGTTTTGAGATGTACCTCCTATTTCTCCTACAATATCTTTTATTCTTTCTTTTTCCCTTTTAAATTCTTCAATTTCTTCTCTTAAAATCTCTTCATCTTTCATAAAATTCATCCCTCCTTTTTAAGTTCCCCAATCTCGCGGGTATCTAAAATCTCTTCCTATTGTCCTTTTAGAAACTTTTGCTATTATAGGAAGTTTTCTTTTATATTGAGAATTTTTAATTTTATTTTCTATTTTTTCTATTATATCAATATCAAAACCATCTTGAACTAACTCTTTTTTTGATTTTCGTTCATCTATCATTTCATATAGTATTTTATCAGCTAAAAGATATGAAAATCCTAATTCACTTTCGTCAGTTTGACCTTCCCATAAATCTGCACTGGGAGATTTATCAATTAATTCATTAGGAATTTTCATATATCTAGAAAGTTCCCAAATATGTGTTTTATACAAATCCCCTATTGGGTTTATAGCGGAGGCTGAATCTCCAAATTGAGTGCTGTATCCTAAAAGTATCTCTGTTTTATTTGAAGTTCCTAGAACTAAAGCATTTTCTTTAGCTGAATAATCGTAAAGTATCGTCATTCTTTCACGGGCCATTTTATTTCCCTTTCTTAAATTAGAAATTTCAGGTTCTAAAATAAAATAGGCATCTACCATTGGAGTTATTTCTATTATTTTACTTTTTATCTTTAAATCTTTAATTACTAACATAGCATGTTCAATACTTTCCTTACTTGAGCTTTTATAAGGCATCATTATCCCTAAAACATTCTCTGATCCAAGAGCTTTTGCTGCTATATAGGCTACAATAGCAGAATCTATTCCCCCAGATAATCCTAGTACCACTTTTTTAAATCCTAATTTAGTTACCTCTTCTTTTACAAAGTTAACCAAGATATTTTCAAGCATCTCTAAATTCATATATAGTTTATCCTTCATAAATTATACCCCTTGAATTATTTCAAATTTTTTCTCTTTATCTACTCCAAATTTACCTAGTTTACAGGCTCTATAATCTCTTAAAATAGTGTATGAAGCTTGAAGTATATTAAGAGTCTCTCCTTTCATTATCATATTCATTCTGAGTGCTATTTTTTCAATTATTTCACCATCTATTTCACTATAATCTTCATCTAACAATTTATATTTATCTTTTAACACTTTCCACATACCATACGCTTTCATTTTTGATAAAAGTTTTCCAGCTACTTCCTCTAGAGGTAAAATTTCATCTTTTATTGCACCAGCTATTGCTAAATTATATCCTACTTCATCATCTTCAAATTTTGGCCATAAAATTCCTGGTGTATCTAAAAGTTCTAATCCATCTTTAATTCTTACCCATTGTTTTCCCTTTGTAAAACCAGGTTTATTTCCTACACCAGCACTTTTTTTTCCTACAATTGTATTTATAAGTCTTGATTTTCCAACATTTGGAATTCCTGCAACTAATAATCTTGTGGTTACTGTTCTCAAACCTTTAGCCATCATTTTTTTTCTTTTTTCTTCCGAAACTTTATCTATTACTGCAAAAAGTTGCTTTATATTTAAACCTGTTTCTGCACTTATTTCCAATATCTCATCAGCCATATTATTTTTTTTAAAATACTCTTTCCAAAATCTAAGTTCATCTTGATTTACTAAATCTGATTTATTTATAAGGAGTATTCTTTTCTTGTTTTTTGCAAATCTAACTATATCTGGATTTTTACTAGAAAGAGGTATTCTAGCATCAACTATTTCTAACACAATATCCACAAGAGCCATATTTTCTTGAATCATTTCTTTTGTTTTTTTCATGTGTCCAGGGTACCAATTTATTTTTGTCATTGACATTTTATACTCTCCAATTTACTCTTTATCCGCTATTTCATTTTCTAGTGCTAGTTTCTTAATTGCGTACTTACTTAATATTTTATGCTCCACTTTAACTTCTTCATCTAAATCCTCTTCATATTTTTTATCGAGCCCTTTAATTAAAAGAACTATTTCTCCTTTTATTGGGTGCTCTTCTAATTTTTCCATTAGCTCTTGCGTAGTTCCTCTGAGAATTTCTTCGTACATTTTTGTTATCTCTCTTATAATAACTACATATCTTATACCCATAAAATCCTGAATGTCTTTTAAAGTTTTTTCTATTCTATGAGGAGATTCAAAAATTATTATAGTTCTTTCTTCTTTTGCTAACTCTTTAAGAAGGGTTTGTCTTCCTTTTTTCTTTGGTAAAAACCCTTCAAAAGCTATTCTTCTTGCTGTTATCCCTGCCACTGAAGCAGCAGTTGTCATAGCACTAACCCCTGGTATAGGAACAACTTTTATTCCTGCTTTTAAAGCCGCATCAACTAGTTCAAAACCTGGATCTGAAATACAAGGTGTTCCTGCATCTGTTGTTAATGCCACAGTTTTTCCATCATTTAATAAACTTAATATATTGGCTATTTGATGATGCTTACTATGCTCATCATATCTATATACAATATTTTGAATATCTAAATGCGTTAAAAGTTTTTTTGTAACCCTTGTATCTTCAGCAAAAACATAGTTTACTTCTTTTAATATTCTTATTGCTCTAAGAGTTATATCCTCTAAATTTCCAATAGGTGTTGCCACAACATATAGCATTTTTTCTCCATTTAACGTTTATTTTGTTTTCTTTTCTTCCATAATAACTTTTTCAACTTTAGGTGTATAAGGAGCTCCTATTTTTTTTGAAAGTACTTCCATAGCTTTTTCTAATTGAATATCTATTTTTTCCTCAAATTCTTTCGCTTCTTTTTTCCCTATAACCTCTTTTATAATTTCAGCTTTATTTTCTTTTTGAGCTTCTTCATTAATATTAGTAACAAAACCATCAAATAACATATAATTTTCTTTTTCTTCAACTTTAATATCAGGTTCTATCCCTATTCCGTGAATTGATATATTGTTTGGAGTATAATATTTCGCTATTGTTAGTTTTATCCCATCACCATCTGGTAAAGTAATTAGTGTTTGTACACTTCCTTTTCCAAAAGATTTTTCACCTATTAAAGTTCCTCTTTTGTAATCTTTAACAGCACCAGCAACAATTTCTGATGCAGAAGCACTTCCTCCATTAATTAAAATAACTAAAGGGAAATCTCCAAAATATTTACCTTCTCTTAAAGCAGTTTCTTCTGGTTTGGATTTTCCTTTTGTACTTACAATTTTTCCTTCTTCAATAAACATTGAACCTATTTTTACTGCTTGGTCTAAGGCTCCACCGGGGTTGTTTCTCAAATCAAAAATTAAAGCTTTCATGCCTTTTTTTTGAAGAGATTTTAGTTCCTTAGCCAAATCAGGATATACATTTTCCCCAAATTGAGTTAATCTTAAATATCCAATTTTATTTGCTAATATTTTACTTTTAACGTATTTAAGCTTTATTAATTCTCTTGTTAATACTACTTCTTTCGTTTCTTTTAATGTTTCTCTGTATATATTTAATTTAACTTTAGTTCCTGGTTTTCCTTTAAGTTTTTTTGCACTTTCTTCTGAAGTCAAAGTTAAAGTTGAAATACCGTCTATTGATAATATTTTATCTCTTGGTTTTATTCCCGCTCTATAAGCAGGAGTATCTTCTATTGGCGAGACAACCAATAAAACATCAGAAGGTTTCTTCTGAATAATCATTCCTACTCCAGGATACTTTCCTTTTATATCCTCTGTAAAATCCTTTAAATTATCCTCTGTAAAATAATTAGAATGAGGATCTCCTAGTGATTCAATAATTCCTTTTAATGCCCCTTGAAGCATAACTTTTCTATCAATAGTTTTATCGCCAACATAGTTAGTACTAAGAATATCCATAACATCTGAAATTTCTTTTAGTTCTCTTATGTTTCCTAAAAAACCATTATTTTTTTCCTCTTCAGAAAAACAGTTAGTTGAAAATATCAAAACAACAGATAATAATATTAAACTTTTTTTCCATAACTTCATCTTAATTCTCCTCCTAGAGTTTGACCATTTTTTATAACTTCTTCAAATATATTTTTAGTTAATTCTACATCATTTTTCTTTAAACTAAAAAGAGAAATATACTCAACATTCCCTTTTCCACCTTTAATAGGAGAAAAATCTATTTTTTTTAAATATAACGAATTTTCTTTTGCATTTTTTATTATTTTTTCAATAATTTCAATATGTTTTAAAGGATCTTTTAGTATTCCACCTTTTCCTATTTCTTCTTTAGAAACTTCAAACTGGGGTTTTATGAGAAACATCAATAAAGTATCCTCATGACAAAATTTTATAAGTGAAGTAAATATTTTGGTAATAGATATAAAAGACACATCCATTACTATAACATCTATTTTTTTTCTATCTAAATCCTCTTCTTTTAAATCTTTTATATGTTTATTTTCAATAGATTTAATTTTTTTATTTATCCTAATTTTATAATCTAACTGATTAGTCCCTACATCAACTGCGTAAACAAAATCTGCCCCATTTTGAATAGCACAATCTGAAAACCCCCCTGTTGAAGAACCTACATCTAATACAATTTTATTCTTTAACTCAATATTAAATTCACGAAGTGCTTTTTCAAGTTTATATCCTCCTCTACTTACATAAGGACATAAATCACCTTTTATTCTAATATTTGGTTCTTCATTTATTTTTATAAAAGTTCCACATTTATCTATTTTTTTTTCGCTTACTATTACATTTCCTGCCATAATTGCTCTTTTTGCTTTCTCAATAGTTTCAAAAAAACCTTTTTCTACAAGTAAAATGTCCAATCTTTCTTTCACTTTTTAAACACCCCTAGTTTTAGTTTATTTAGTTATTTGAAAAATTTTCAAATCTTCCAATTTTTCCATTAGTTTATTTTCTAAAATAAGTTTTTTGAAACCTTTTTTATTTACTAAGTTTATCAAGCTGGCTGTTTCTCTTATCTTTTGTTCAAAAAAACTATCTCCTAAAGGGATTTTTTTATTTTTTTTATAAAAACTAACTAACTGTTTAGTATTTTTAATTCCTAATTCTTGTTTTGATCTTTTTAATCTATCTTTTAATATTCCTATGGTACAGTCTAACTTTTCTGAAATTTCTTCTAACGTTAGCCCATCTTCCATAAGTTTTAATATTTTGTCCGCACCTATTGGTGTTATTCTGTGATGTTTAGCTGAATATTCATCAGATTTATGTACTAAATGAGCTTCTCTGCTTCCTGGTTGTACTTTCCCCCATCTTCCATGATGAGAAAGAACTATATGAATAATATTTTTTATAATGGATTTTCTTATCTTTACTTTTTCTTGAATCTCAATCTCTTCTAATATTTTTTCAGACTCTTTAGCAATATACTCCGGCTTTTTTATCATCATTTGTGAGTGAGACAATCCTTCTCCATCTTTTCTTAAACTTCCTTTACTTAAATCATGAATAATAACACCTACTATAATAGCAAAATAATCTATTTTTTTATTTCCTCGTTCAAAATTCTTAAAATTTTTAAGCAATTCTTCTTCACAGCTTTTTAAAACATCATAGGTGTGAATTGAGACACTCACACCTTGATCATCATGATTATTTAAGTCCTTTACTTTTGGATGCTCCAAAAGACTTTCAATAAATTTAAAAGCTTTATTTTTCCTATTGTGCATCTATGCTTCCTTTTATTCGCTCTATTAATTTATCCCCTCTAAGTCCTATTTCTTTCAAGAGAACATCTCTTTTTCCATGGGGTATACTCGGTTCTTTAATGGAGATTTTATTTATTTTTTTGCTTATTTTATTTTCATTTAAAAACTCTATTATACTACTTCCAAAAGAATTAATTACATATCCTTCTTCTAATACAAAAATATTTTCATATTTTTTAAATTCTTCCTTTATATATTTTTCATCTAAAGGTTTTATTGAAGCCGCACTTACTATTGTAGCATTTATTTTACATTCTAATAATTTATTTTCTATATTCATAACCTCTTGAAACATACTTCCAGTAGTAATTATTAAAGTACTTATACCTTTTTTTACTTCTCGCCATTTTCCAATTTCAAATTTATCATAAAAATTATGTTCATAAGCAACCTCTCTTGGATACCTTATCATAACTCCATGTGAATCTATTTTTTTTGTTTTTTCCATTATTTCAATTAATTCTTTTCCTGTTGTGGGAGCAAATACCATAAAATTAGGCACCATTAAAAACATTCCAATATCATAAATCCCATTATGAGTTTTTCCATCTTCTCCTACTATGCCTGCTCTATCTATCATTATTTTTACTGAAAGATTTTGAAGAGATATGTCATGTATTAGTTGACTAAATCCCCTTTGCATAAAAGTTGAATATAGTGCTAAATAAGGTTTTTTTCCTGAAATAGCAAGTCCTGCTGAATAAGTTACACCATGCCCCTCTGCTATTCCTACATCTTTAATTCTATTGGGATATTTTTTTTCGAATTCTCCTAATCCCACACCTTTTATCATAGCACTTGAAATGGCGATTATATCTTTATCTTCTTCTCCTAACTCACATATTTTTTTTCCGAATATAGATGAATAACTTTCTTTATTTTCCCCAGTTTTTCCAGTTTCTAAATCAAATGGAGAAACTCCGTGAAACTTTTCGCTATCTTCTTCTGCAAAGATATATCCTTTTCCTTTTTGTGTTTTAACATGAATAAAACATGGGCCTTCTTCATTTTTAGCCTTTGTTAAATAATCTTCTAACTCTTGAATATTGTGACCATCTACACTTCCAAAAAATTTGAATCCTAAAAGTTCAGATATACTTAATGGTGAAAAAAATTGTTTCATTGAATTTTCAGCTCTCTCCAATGTTGAAGTTATCTTTTCACCTATTTTTCCTTTATTTATTATTCCTCTTAAATCCTTTCTCAATCCTTTATATGGACCACTACTCATTAATTTACTTAAAAAATTTGATAGTGCTCCTATATTTTTCCCAATGGACATATCATTATCATTTAAAATAACAATAATATTTTTCCCATCTTTTCCAACATTATTTAAAGCTTCCATAGAGTGACCATTACACATGGAGGCATCTCCCACTACTATCACTACTTTCGATTCTGGATTAGCTTTTGCTATTCCAAGAGCGGCAGATATTGCTGTTCCAGCATGCCCTGAAATAAAAGCATCATGCTCACTTTCCTTGGGGTCCAAAAATGGACCAATTCCAAATCTTTGTCTCAATGTAGAAAAATTATTTTCTCTTCCCGTTAAAATTTTATGAACATAGGATTGATGTCCTACATCAAAAATAATTTTATCCTTGGGAGAATCAAAAATACGATGTATTGCAATAGTTAGTTCAACTACTCCTAAATTTGGAGCTAAATGTCCCCCTGTCTTACTCACTGTAGTTATTAATAATTCTCTTATTTTATCTGCTTTCTCTTCTAATTCTTTAGTATTCATCTTTTTTATATCTACCATATATTAGCTCCTCACTAAATTAGATACCCCTTAAAGAAAAAAGCCACTATTACTCCTAAAATAGCCCCAACAACAACTTCAAAAGGTGTATGTCCTAAAAGTTCTTTTAGTTTCTCTTCTCTAACTCCTGTCAAATAAGGATTATGCGGAATTTTATCCAGTAATCTATTAATGATTCCAGCATGTTTGCCTGCTGCTCGTCTAATTCCAGCTGCATCATACATTACTATCCCAGAAAAAATCATTGCAATAGCAAAATTACTTCCACTAAAACCATAGATTAATCCTATAGATGTTGATAAAGCTGTTACTGTTGATGAATGAGAGCTAGGCATCCCACCTGTTGTCCATATTGTGCTTAAACTAATTTTTTTATCTACCACAAATTCTGTTAGTATTTTATATGCTTGAGCTAAAGCCCAAGCTATAAAAACCACATCTAATATTCTATTATTAAATATAATACCTAGTTTCAAAAGTACTCCCTCCTAGATTAAATTTTAAACTCTTTTTAATTCTAAAGTTAATTCTGAAGGTTTTTCTTTGTTTTCTTTATAGAGTATCACTGTTCTTCCGATTAACCCTACTATTTCTGCCGCTGTTCCCTCTGCTATTTTATTAGCTATTTCACTTTTATCTTCTTCACAATTTTGTAAAATTTTTATTTTTATAAGTTCTCTAGTACCTATTACATCTAAAACACTTTGCACTAATGTATCAGAGTATCCATCTTTCCCTACCCTTACTACAGCATTTAATTCATGTGCTCTTTTTCTTAAAAACGATCGTTTTTTACTTGTTAATTTCATTGTGTTTCTCCCTGTAGTCTAATTTTATATTTTTTATTTTTAAACTTCCATTATTATTGGTAGTATCACTGGATTTCTCTTTATTTTTACATAAAAATGTCTTGAGGCAATATCTCTAATACTATTTTTTAAGTTATTTAAATCTCCTATTCTTGTATCCTCATAAATTTTTAATCTTTGCTTTATATTTTCAATAGATTCTTGAACTAATTCTTCTGATTCTTTCGTATAAATAAATCCTCTTGTTGCAATATCAGGACCTGATAAAACTTTTCCAGTTTCTTTATCTAAAGTAAATACAATAATTACAATTCCATCTTGAGATAATTGTTGTCTATCTTTTATAACTGAATTTCCTATATCGCCTATTCCCAGACCATCAACTAAAGTTACTCCTGTATTAACTTTTCCTACTACTTGAACTCTAGATTTTGTAACTTCGATTTTACTTCCATTTAATGCTATAATTATTTTTTTTCTATCCATTCCTGTCTCTATTGCTGATTCTTTATGAGCTTTAAGCATTCTATATTCACCATGTATAGGCATAAAATGTCTTGGTTTTACTAAGTTTAACATGAGTTTCTGTTCCTCTTTACTTCCGTGACCTGAAACGTGTATTCCTGCAATTTTTCTAAATACTATTTCTGCATCTTCTTTTGATAAATTATTTATATTATTAGAAACTGCTCGTTCATTTCCTGGAATAGGTGTTGCAGAAATTATTACAGTATCCCCAGATTTAACTTTTATATGTTTGTGCATTCCTTTTGCTATTCTTGAAAGGGCTGCCATTGGTTCTCCCTGAGTTCCTGTGCATAAAACAACAACTTTTCCATCTTGCATTTCATCTACTTCTCTTAAAGAAACAATCAATCCTTTAGGTACTTTTAAATAACCTAAATCTGCTGCAATTTCAAAAACTCTTACCATACTTCTTCCGTCTATAGCAATTTTTCTCCCATTTTTACTAGCAATATCAACTATTTGTTGTAATCTATGAATATGAGATGCAAAAGCAGCTATAATTATTCTTCCTTTAGCTTTTAAAAACTCACTTTTGAAAGCTTCTCCAACACTTTTTTCAGAAGGAGTAAATCCTTCTACCTCAGCATTTGTTGAATCTGATAAAAGAAGATCTACCCCTTGTTCTCCCAATTGAGATAATCTAGCAAAATCGACTCCTTCTCCATCTACTGGAGTTAAATCAATTTTAAAATCTCCAGTATTTAATATCGTTCCTGCAGGAGTTGTTACTGCAATTGCGTAAGCATCAGCAATAGAGTGTGTTATTCTTACAAATTCAACCGTAAAATACTTTCCAACTTTAACTTGTGTTCTTCCTTGAACTTCTTTTGTAGGTGGAAGTGTTCTAGAAAAATTAAATCCTTCAAATTTAGATTTAACTAGAGCTAATGTTAATCTACCTCCATACATTGGAATAGTTTTATCTATTTTTTGATATAAATAAGGTATAGCTCCTATATGATCTTCATGTCCGTGAGTTATAAATAAACCCTTTATTTTATTTTTATTATTTTCCAAATAAGTGAAATCTGGAATAACTAAATCTATTCCTGGCAAACTATCATCTGGAAATATTACTCCACAATCCATAATTATAATTTCATCTCTGTACTGAACAACTGTCATATTCTTTCCAACTTCATCAATTCCACCAAGTGGAATAACATACATTTTTTCATCTTTATTTTCTATAGTAACTTCTTTTTTTGTTATATTTTTTTTGGTTATATTGGACTTCTGTTTTTTAGGTTTTTCTAATTTTTCTAATTCGCTCTTTAATGTACTTTCATTCTCTAAAGATATTTCAGTCTCAGATACTACTTTTTCCTTAACTAAAGAGTCTATTTTTTTTATATTTCTCAAATCTTCTAGTTCTTTTTTTATATTTTTTAATTTTATTAAATCTGTATTTATTATTTCTTTTTTCTCCATTTTTTCTCCTAATACCTGACTGGTATCTCAAATTAAGTTATATCTATTTTTTAGTCATGATTAAAAGTTTTTTCATCCTCTTTTTTCAGTTCTAAATATTTATCCACAAATTTCTTAGCAACTCCACCAGCCACTTTTCCACCACCGCCAGCACCTTCTAATAAAGCAACAAAAACAATTTCTGGTTTTTTTAGTGGAAAAAATCCAGCTACCCAAGCATGGGTTTCTTTAGAACCACTATTTTGTGCTGAACCACTTTTAGCGCCTATACTCAGATCCTTAGTTCTTAGAATTTTTGTTGTCCCATTATCATCATCAACAGTTTTTCTTAAAGCTTCAGTCATCAGTTCATAGTATGTTTTTGGTAGTTTTATTTCTATTGATTTTTTAAGCTTGCCATTTAAATTTTTCTCATCTTTTAATTTTTCTTTTATTAATTTAGGGAAATAAGCAAAACCCTCATTAGCTAATATTGCATATACTTGTGCCATTTGAATTGGAGTTACTAAAAGATAGCCTTGTCCTATTGACATATTTATCGTGTCTCCTGTGTACCAAGGTTGATTAAATCTTTTTTTCTTCCATTCTGGTGTAGGAAGCACACCAGTCTTTTCTCCCGGTATATCTATTCCTGTTTTTTTTCCCAGACCAAACTTTTGACCATATTCATATAAAGGTTTGTGCCCAAATTGATCTGCAAATCTATAATAATATGGATTTACAGATTCCACTATAGATTTTGTCATATCAGTATAGCCATGCCCCCCAGGTTTCCAAGCTTTCCATTTCCAAACCCCAATAGAATAATACCCAGGATCAAAATATTTTTTATAAGGATCTACTCCTTTTGATAGATAAGCAAAAGCTGAAATAGGTTTTACTATTGAACCTGGTGGATAATCTCCAGCTATGGCTTTATTACTCAAAGGTTTTCTTTTATCATCTCTTATTTTATTCCACTCTTCTTGAGAAATTTGAGAACTAAAAGTATTTAAAGAGTATGTTGGATAACTAACCATTGTTAATATTTCTCCATTTTTAGGATTTAATGCTATAAAAGCACCAACTCTCTTCTCTTCTTTTAGCAAATTTTCCATATATTCTTGAAGTCTATAATCAATAGTTAAATAAATATCTTTTCCTTGCTCAGCAACTTTTTTATCTATTTTTTTTTGAAATCTATTGTAAGCATTAACTTCGATTTTTTCATATCCTGCACTGCCTTTTAATAACAAATCATATTCCTTTTCAATACCGTCCTTTCCTATAGCATCTCTTGGAGTATAGCCTTGATCTTTTAATATCCCGTATTCTTTAGAAGATATTCTTTTTACATATCCTATTATATGAGAAGCAAACTCATCATATACATATCTTCTTTTAGAATATATTTGCACATCTATTAAATCACTTTCCCCCATCTTTTCCATAATCTTATGAGCTAAATGTTCTTCTAGATTTTCAACTAATATGGTTTCTCTTGTATAGGATAATATTTCTCCATTTTTAATTCTTTTTTTCAAAAATTCTTCTGTTAATCCTGTTATTTCAACTATTTTTTTTATATCTTCTTTTTGAGTTTTCCTCTCTTTTTTATAGATCAATCTGTAACCAGAACCATTTGTTGCCAATAAAATTCCATTTTTATCAAATATTTTTCCTCTTTCAGGTTCTAATCTTCTTAATTTTATCCTGTTTCCTTCAGACATATCTTTGTATTTTTCAAATTGATATATTTGAAGATACATCATTCTAAGAAATAAAAGTAAAAAAATTAAGACAACTCCATATTTAAAAACAACGGTTTTAGTTGAATGGTCATTTCCTATTTTCATAAATATCTTTTTTTTATTTTTATTTCTCACTTATTCCACTTTTTCCTTTCAACACTATTTATAATAACAAAATTAACTATTGAAAAACCTATAAAATTAAATATAAGCCCATTTATTGATATATGTTTAGAAAAAAATAAATAAACAAATAAAATACTGATCAAAGAAAAAATCATTATATTTTCTTTGTTATACTTTAAATACAGCAACATAATAAAAAACACTATAGAAAATATCAAAAATAAAAAACTGAATAAAACTATTTTTTCATTTTGAAAAGAATAAATTAATATTATCAAGAGTAAATATACCATTGTTTTTATTGATTTTAAGCTTATTAAATACAATACATATGGGATAGTTATAATAAGGCATAAAAATTTTCCTGCTAAACTTATCTCTAAAAAAATTAATACAATAGCTATAAAATCAAACATAATCCTCACCCTCTCATTAATATAATTCTACTGTCCTAATTTTATTTTAATAATATTTTTATCTTCATTTTTTTCTATCAAATTATTAATTCCTATTTTTTTTCCTATTTTATATGCTATAAAATAATCTTCTTCTGAATATTCAATTGACGACTCTTTAACATTAATTGTTGTTTTTTCTAAGCTTATATTTTTATAATCATTTTTTTTCAATGATTTTTCAACCTTATTTATTTCTGCTTCTTTTCCTATGATTTTTATTTTAGTTGAAATATTATCTTCTTTTCCTAATCCAAATACCGCACTAGCTAAAGTAGGCATAGAAGATGTGTTTTTTATTTTTAAATAATTTTCATCTAACTCCATAATCAATTTTTCAACGTTTTCTTTAGATATTCCATCATTTAATACAATAAAACTTTCCTCTTCATTTTTCTCAAAATTTGCAGCATTATATTTTACGCCATAAACTTTTTTTAATTTTTCTCCCACTTTTCTTGCATACCCTGATGTTCCTTTAGCATTTAATATATCAATAATAATATCTTTATAAGTTGCATTTTGTTCTTTGTTCCCCTTGTAATAATCTCTGAACATGGCATAAACGCTAGAAGTCAATATATAACGTTTTTCATCTAATAACATTTCTGGTATGTTCTTTTGATTTTTTACATCTATCTCTATATTTCCAAATTTCACAATTTTATATGCATCTATTTTTTCAGGAAAAATTCCATTTATAGTTTCTAAAACTTTATCATAATTTTTTAATTTAACCATTTCACCAAAGGTATGAGTTTTATCCACTTGAATTTCATATGGAATTTTTATGGCTAATTTTTCTTCATATATAACTATTAAATTTCCTTTCCCTATTATCACATATTTACTAAAATTTTTAACATCAGAATTATTACTATTTATACTTTTCACAAAAAAAACTACTAAAAAAACTATTACAGAAAAAATAACTCCAACACCATATAATATTTTATTTCTTTTTCTCACCTACAAGCAACTCCTTTTCTACTTTTTTTACTAAGATTTCATAAATATTTCCAACTACAATATTTTCATTATTTATTTTCACTCTTATATAGTTTTCAGTATATCCAAATGCATAACTATCTTTTATTTCCTCTATTAAAATCTTCAAATTTTTATTCAAATATTTTTCTCTTGCTTGTTTTGCCATATTTTCTCTTAATTCTTGTAACTTTTCTGCTCTCTCTTTTTTTTCTTTAGGTTCTATTTTATTAGGAAGCTTTTCGGCAACAGTATTTTCTCTATCAGAATATTGAAAAACATGTAAGTCTGAAAATCCAATTTTTTTAATTAAATTATAAGTATTTTTATACATCTCCATTGTTTCCCCTGGAAATCCCACAATAACATCTGCTGTGAACTCCAAATTAGGAACCATTTTTCTTAACTTTATCAATCTTTCTTCTATGAGAGTTGTTCCATAATTTCTTTTCATCATTTTCAAAATATTATCATCACAGGATTGTAATGATACATGAATATGAGGAGCGATTTTTTTATTGCTAAAAAGAGATATAAATTCATCACTTATTTTATCTGGGTATACAGAACCAAAACGTATTCTTTCTACCCCCTCTATTTTTACTGCTGCATTTATTAAATTTTCAAAACTTATAATTTCTTTTAAATCTTCCCCATAAGAACCTATGTTAATCCCTATAAAGATAACTTCTTTAAATCCTTCACTAACTAATTTTTCTATCTCTGATAATATGTTTTTAAGTTCTCTTGATCTACTTTTTCCTCTAGCAAAGGGGATTTTACAGTAAGAACAAAAACTATTGCATCCATCTTGTATTTTGACATATGCCCTTGTCATTTCTCTTAAAGTGGCAAATTCATATTCTTCATATATTCCTGATTCAAACACACTGTGATTTAATATTTTATTTTGTTTTTTTTCATCTAATTCATTTATCAATTTAATAATAGATTGTTTATCAACATTTCCTACTACGTAATCTATTTCTTCTATCTCCATAAGTTCTTTCCCATTAGTTTGGGCATAACACCCTGTTACTATAATCACTGAAGCTGGATTTATTTTTTTTGCTCTTCTTATCATATTTCTTGTTTTTTTATCCGCAATACTGGTTACAGTACATGAATTTATTATATAAATATCTGATTTACTTTCAAAATTTACATTCTCATATCCACACTTTATCAACTGATTTTTTATACTTTCACTTTCATACTGATTAACTTTACAACCTAAAGTATAAAAAGCTACAGTTTTATTCAAATTCATTAATTAATATTCCTCCTACAATAATAGAAGCAGTTTCTGCTCTTAATATTCTTTTTCCTAGGGTTACCATTTTAGCCCCCTTATTCTCTAAATAAGTTATCTCACTATTTTCAAATCCACCTTCTGGACCTATTAAATATAATATTTTTTGTGGTTTTAACTTTAAATTTTTTATTATACTTTTCAAATTTTTATCTTCTGTTCCTTCATAAGGCACTATAATTAAATCATAATCATTTAAATCTAATTTTTCTAAAGTCAGAGGTTCTGGTATTTCTACAAACTTTACACCTTGACACTGTTTTAAAGCTTCTTTTGATATTAAATCCCACTTATCTTTTTTATCATTAAGTTTGATTATACATCTTTTACTAAAATAAGGAATAATTTTTTCTATTCCTATTTCTGTTAATTTTTGAATTGTTAAATTCATCTTATCATTTTTTAGCATTCCAATTGCTGAATGAATAATTGTTTTTTTAGAAAATTTATCATTATTTTTTTCTATAATACCACATATTATTTCTTTTTTTTCAATTTCTAAGACTTCAACAATATATTCAAATTCACCGTCTACAGCTCTAATTTTTTCACCGATTTTAATTCTAAAAGAATTTTTTAAATGATTTATATCATTTTTTTCTTTGACTATAATTTTTTTCTCACTACTAATTATCTTATTTTCACTATCTTTATCTATTATAACACTTATCACTATTAATCACCTATCAGTTGCTGATTTTTCACTAAATCTTCCAAAGTTGTACTAACTAATATTTTTATCATTGCAGCATCCAGTTGTCCCCATATGCAACCGCTATCACAACCTTTTTCTCCACAAAATTCTTTTTTCGATGAACTTTCATTGCAATCTATTACTTTTTCATCTTCATCTAAAATTCTATATAAATCATGAAGAGTTATATCTTTGGGATCTAATATCATTTTATAACCACCGCTAGGTCCTCTTTTACCTTCAATTATTTTCTCATTTTTTAATTTAAATAATATCTGCTCTAAATACTGAATAGAAATATTTTCAGATTCAGAAATTTCTTTTATTCGTACTAATTTATTTTTTTTTCCTTCTTCCACTATATATTTAAGAGCTTTTATTCCATACCTAACTTTTGTACTTATTTTCATAACAACTCCTTTATAATTTAAACTAATTTTTATTTAACTTTTGAGAAAAATATTCCCTAGCCTTCTCTGTGACAACTCTCCCTCTATTAGTTCGTTTTATATAACCAATTTTAACTAAATAAGGTTCGTAAACCTCTTCAATAGTTCGCTTATCCTCTCCTAGCACTAATGATAAGGTCTCTATTCCAACAGGTCCGCCACCATAGTTTTTTATTATAGCCATTATAATTTCACGATCTAATTCATCTAATCCTGAGCTATCTATCCCTAGTATATCTAAAGCTTCCCCAACTAGTAATTCATTTATATTTCCATTTCCTTTTACATCACAGTAATCCCTTACTCTTTTTAATATTCTATTGGCTATTCTAGGTGTACCTCTACTTCTTAATGCTATTTTTTCTGCACTTTCAACATTTATTTTAGAGCCTAGAATACTAGCTCCTCTTAATATTATTTTTATGATCTCATCATCAGTATAATAATTCATTTTATGAGTTACTCCAAATCGATCTCTTAATGGAGCACTTAAAAGACCCGCTTTAGTTGTAGCTCCTATTAAAGTAAAATTAGGTAGTTCTATTCTGATGGATCTAGCTGATGGACCTTTTCCTATTATTATATCTAATTCTCCATCTTCCATAGCAGGATATAAAATTTCTTCTACGGAAGTGTTTAATCTATGAATTTCATCTATAAATAAAACATCATTTTCTTCTAATGAGGTTAGGATTGCTGCAAGATCTCCAGCTTTATCTATTATTGGTCCTGAAGTTATCTTTAAATTAGAACCCATTTCATTAGCAATTACCCCTGCTAGGGTGGTTTTTCCTAATCCAGGCGGACCATATAATAAAATGTGATCTATAGAACTACTTCTTTTCTTTGCTGCTTCTATATATATTCCCATTTTAATTTTTAAAGACTCCTGCCCTATATAATCTTCCATTTTTTTAGGTCTTAAATTTTTTTGAACTTCTGCTTCACTTTTAAACTCATTTGGAGTTAAAACTCTCTCTTCCATAATTCTCCTATTTTTAGAGATTTAAATTAAAAAACTTATTCCTACCTGAATAACTCCTATGATAGCACCTAATACTGCTCCTATAATCTCTATATGCTTCAGCTCATTTTTAGCCAATGTAAAAGTTATATTTTCTAATTCATCTAATGAAAATGCATCTATATTTTTTATTATTATTTTTTCTAAATCAACATTTTCTTCTAAAGTTAAAAAGATAGTTTCAATTATTTCATCTCTGTTTTCCATTATAACTTGTTTTATCGAATTATTTATTTTTTCAACAATTGAATCTGACAAAAACATTGCTGCCATTGGAAATTGTTTTATAATTTCTGGTTTTATTTTTCCTTTTAAAATTTTATCAACTATATTCTCCAACTGACCACCTAGGTCTTCTTTATTCAGAGAATTTAAAATTTCTTTCATTGAAATTACTTGATTTTTTATAGTTCCTGCTATTTTAATCCCTATTTCATGTTTTCTTTTAGGGATTACTCCTTGAATTTTAAAAAATAAGATTTTCACTTCTCTATGTGGTTTAAAAAGCATTTTTATTGCTATAAAATTAGTTATCCATCCGATTAAAGAGCCTATGATTATTATCAATATAGCTTTTATTAACATATTTAATTTCCCCTTATAATTTTATTACTAATCTAGTAAACATTCTACCATAAATCATAATTTTTTTCAAATTAAAAATGAGGGAATTCCTCCCTCATTTTTAATTTGAAAATTTATTTTGAGCTTGATTCTGAATACTTTTCAATTAGCTCCTTTTCTTCTGTTTTTGCCATGTCTAATTCAAGTTTTTTTATAGACATTTTTATCTTTTTTTTCTCTTTATCAATTTCAATAATTTCTGCAGTTATTGATTGACCTACTTGAAAATTTTCCTTTAAATTTTTAATAAAATCTTTTGACGCTAACTGTGTTGGAATAAAACCATCTATTCCTTTCTCTAAATTAACAAACATTCCAAAATCCATTATAGTTTTTATATCTTTTTGAACTTTATCTCCAACTTTATAATTTTCTACAACTTTATCCCAAGGACTTTTTTGTAATATTTTTATACTACCTTTAATTTTATTTTCTTCTTTATTTAATTCACTAACTGCAAATTCAATAGTTTCACCTATTTTATATTTTGGAACCTCTTCTCCCTGCCAAGATACATCAGATTGATGTATGAAAGCATCTACTCCATTAGAAATTTCTACAAATATTCCAAAGTTTTTAATTTCCAATATTTTTCCAGATAATTTTGTTCCTAATGCAAATTTTTCCTCTGCATTTGACCAAGGATTTTCACTAAGTTGTTTTATTCCTAATTTTAATTTTCTTCCACTTGCATCAAAATCCATAATTTTAACTTTTACTATATCTCCTATCTTTACAAAATCAGAAACATTTATCTTTTTCTTATTCCATGTGAAATCTGAAGCATGAACCAAACCTTCTACTCCTGAAGTAACTTCTACAAACACTCCATATGGAACCACTCTAGTTATTTTCCCTTCTACTATTTCCCCAATTATCACAGTTTCTTTAGCAACTTCCCAAGGATTTTTAGTTAACATTTTTATTGATAATTTTAAATTCTTTTTCTCTAAATCTATAGCTAAAACTTTACACTGAATTTTGTCTCCAGAAGTATAAATACCTTTAACAGAATCTATTTTTTTCCAAGATATTTCAGAAATATGAACAAATCCTCTAACAGAACCATATCTAATATTTACACCAAACTCAAGAACGTCTGAAACATCGCAATTCAAAACATCTCCAATTTTTATAGAAGCTAATTCCTCAGCACTTTTTTGAAGAGTAATATCTTTTTTAGAAAAAGTAACTCTTTTTCCTTTTTTATCCATTTTTATGTCTTTAACCATTACGTCTATCGATTTTCCTGCTGCATTTTCAGAATCCTTCATTGGAATTTCAGATAAAGAATTTGGTAAAAATCCTTGTTGTTTCATAAATTCAAGAATATATCCACCATTTATTTTTTTTATGATTTTACAATTTAAAATTTCTTTTGTTTCAAAAGCTTGTTCTACAATTTTCATTCCTTCTTCCATGTCTACTCTTCTTCTAGAACCTACTAAAAATTCACCATCTTCAGTTTCTCCAATAAGAATAATTTCAATTTCTTCTCCAAGATTATAGCCTTCTAATTCTTCTGTTCTCACTCTTATTGCAGTTGGTTGCCCTGCTGCATCAAGATAAGCAAAATTTCTATCCACTTGTGATATTTTGGCAGTTACTTTTACCTTCCCTTTTTCCTCTGGTGGAAGATATTCGTTTAATAAAGCTTCAAATTCATTGTACTGGTCCATGTTAGACATTAAAGTGCCCCCTTATTTTATTTTCTATTTTTTTTATTATTTCTTCAGGTGTCGAAGCCCCTGCTGTAATACCTATTTTTTTTACCCCTTTAAACCACGACATTGCTAAATCATCTTCACTGCTTAATAATTTTGTGTTTTCATTTATTTCTGAAGAAATCTCATATAATTTTTGAGTATTAGAACTTTTTTTTCCTCCAATAATCAAAATTATCTCACAATTCTTTGCTAATTCTTGTACAGCAACTTGCCTTTCTTGAGTAGCACCACATATCTTATTAAATATATTAACATTCAAGTGACTATTTTCCAAGTGATTTTTTATTTCTTTCATTTTTTCTTTATTTAAAGTTGTCTGAGTTAGCAAGGAATACTGTTTTTTTTCATCAATATTAAATTTTTTCAATCCCTCTAAATCTTTAAATATATGAATATTTTTACCAAAAGATATAATTCCTTCAACTTCAGGATGATATTTATCTCCTATAAATATTATGTCATTATTTTTATTTTCTCTTTCAATAATTTTTTTTCTAATATTTTTTACAAAAATACAAGCAGCATCTTCCAAGATAACTTTTTTCTCTAAAAGTTTTTCATAAACTTTTTTTTTGGTTCCATGAGCCCTAACTATAACAACATCTTCTTCTGTTAAAAGAACTTTTTCTAATATAACATCTTCTTCTGTTATCATTTTAAATCCTATTTTTTTTAATTCTCCTACTACAATTTCATTATGAACAATCATACCTAGTAAATAAACATTAAATCCTAATTTTACTCTCTCTACATATTTATAACATGAGTCTACTGCTATTTTAACTCCAATACAAAAGCCCATTTTTTCTGCTCTTATAATTTTCATTCTACTCCTCGTTAAACTTTTTAACTTCCACAAGTTCTCTTAGAGCCTCTAACAATTGATCTTCATCTTCACCGTCAGCTTCTAGAACTAATTTTCTTCCTTGTTCAGCCGCTAAAAGCATTAATCCCATAATACTTTTTCCATTTATTTCTTCTTCATCACACTTAACTAGTATTTCTGCTTCAAATTCTGAGGCAACTTGAACAAATAATGATGAAGGTCTTGCATGTAACCCCGCTTTATTTTTTATTTCTACTATTATACTTTTCACTTAAAATACCTACCTTTTTATTAGAATATTTTTAATTAAATATTCTTTTAATTTTTTTAATATTATATTATACCATTATATTTCTATTTTTTTAAATATCCTTTTAATATTTTTTTTATTTCTCCAGAATTTTCTGCATTTAATATTTTTTCTCTTACCTCTTTTAGCTCAGATATATTTATTTTCCTAACAATACTTCTCGCTTTAGCAACTGAAGAACGAACCATACTTAAATCATATATTCCCATGCTTAGAAATGCAACTATTGCCATTTCTTCCCCTGCCATTTCACCACAAACTGAAATACCTTTTTTATATTTTTTTGCAGCATCAGCAACAAAGGATATCGCCTTTAATACTGAAGGATCATAAGGGTCATAAAAATCAGCTAAATTTTCTGATAATCTATCGGTGGCTAATATATACTGAGTTAAATCATTTGTTCCAATACTAAAAAAATCTACATGTTTTGAGAATTGTTCAGCTATTAAAGAAACTGATGGAACTTCTACCATTATTCCTTCTTTTATATCTTCACTATAGTTAACTCCTTCTTTTTTCAGCTCCTCTTTACACTCATTCAATATTTTTTTTACGTCTAAAAGTTCTTGTATTTTTGTTATCATTGGATACATTATCTTTATTTTCTTTCCATAAGAAACTCTTAATATAGCTCGCAATTGTATTTTCAAAATATCCTTATTTAATAAACTATGTCTTATTCCTCGAACTCCCAAGAACGGATTGCTTTCTTGCTTCATCTCATAATAGGAAAGTTTTTTATCTGCTCCAATATCTAAAGTCCTTATTATCACCTCTTTTTCTTTTGCTATGTTACCTATTAACTCCTCATAAATAGCAACTTGCTGTTCTTCCTTTGGAAATTCTACTGATTCCATATACATAAGCTCTGTTCTAAACAGTCCCACTCCATCAGCTTTGTTTTTTTCTATATCTAATAAGTCAACCATTCCAGCTACATTTATCTTTAAACTTATCGCTACTCCATCTTTTGTTTCACAAGGTAAACTCAATGATTTTTCATGATCTTCTTTTTCTAATTTTATATTTTTTTTAAGAATTTTATAATCTGCAATAGTGTCACTATCTGGTGAAATTATTATTTTTTCAAATTTCTTTCTTGCGTCTAGTATTATATCCTCATTTTTAGGAAATTTTTGATATAGAATATCATTCATTCCCATCAATGTCGGTATTCCTAAACTTTTAGCTAAAATTGCAACATGAGAGGTTTCACCACCATTTTCTAAAATTATTCCTTTAAATTTTATATTTTTATATACAGAATCAAGAAGTTCTGATGGAAGCATCTCTCTAGCTACAAATATTTTTCCATCCATATCTTCTTTTTTTTCGTCATCATTTGTTAAGTTCTCCAAAATTCTTTCTGAAATATCCTTCACATCTGATTTTCTTTGATTATATACGGGGTCTTCTAACTGTTCAAAAAGATTAAAATATTTATCTGATATTTTTTTTACTGCATATTCTGCATTAGTATTTTCTATCCTTATTGTTTTTTCTATATCTCTTATGTACATAGGATCATCTAACATTACTATATGAGCCATTAATATATCTAACTCTTTCTTTCCCAACTTCTTTTTCAAACTCTGTTTTAATCTTCTTATATCTTCTTTAGATTTCTCTACAGATTTTTTCCAACGAATTATTTCTTCTTCTATTTTACTAGGCTCTATTTTTCTTTTGTCTATATTAAATTCTTTAGGCTTATGAATAAATACTCTCCCTATAATTATTCCTTCACAAGCACTTTTTCCTTTTATTTCTAACATGGATCCTCCTAAGTTGTTATTTTTTTATTTTTAGCTATAAAAATAGCAGAACTTCTTCCCGATACATTATATTTTCCATTGAAAATAACTAATGTTCTTTCTAAAAATGACTCTTTCCCTTGTTTTTCTGTATCTGAAACTACATGCCATTCTTTTCCGTGAATAACAGGTAATTCAAATTCTAAATTTTCAAAATACGAATTAAAAGCAACATATATCTCTGCATTTTTTTCATACTCAAACATAAATGCGATAGAATGAGAATCATAGGATAAATCAGGAGTCCAAGCTTTTACACCATGGATTGTTATTTCTCCCAAACGAGTATAATGTTTTTTTTCTTTTAACCCTTTATGTATTTTTCTAAATTTAATCATCTTTCTAAAAAAATAAGTTATTTCAAAATATTTTTCTGCTCTTTTCCAATCTAACCAATTAATTTCATTATCTTGACAATAAGAATTATTGTTTCCATTTTGTGTTTTTCCAAGTTCATCTCCCATCAATATCATGGGTATTCCTCTAGAGATCAGAAGAAGTGTTATTAAATTTTTCATTTGTTTTATTCTTAATTTATTCACTTTATCAGAGCTGGTTTCACCTTCTAAACCGTGATTCCAAGAATTATTATTATTTTCACCATCTCTATTATTCTCACCATTTCCTTGATTATTTTTCTTATTGTAAGAAACTAAATCAAACATTGTAAAACCATCATGAGCAGTTATAAAATTTAAACTGTTTAAAGAATTTTTTTCTGAATTTTTAAATATATCAAAGCTTCCTGTAACTCTTTGAATTAATTCATTTACTATTCCTGAGTCACCTTTTATAAATTTTCTAGTAGCATCTCTAAATTTTCCATTCCATACACTCCAATTTTTTGGAAAATCATCCATAAAATACCCATTTCCTGCGTCCCAGGGTTCAGTCATTATTTTAGCTTTAGAAAGAATTATATCGTTGGAAATATCGTTTAATAATGAATTTTTAGATCCTAACCATTCTCCTGTTTCTCCTCTTCCCATTATTGCACCTAAATCAAATCTAAAACCATCTACTCCTACTTTACAATACCAATATCTCAATGAATCTATTATCATAGATTTTACAACAGGGTGATTACAATTCATTGTGTTCCCTGTTCCAGAATAGTTTAAATATTCCCCTGTTTTCTTATCAAAAAGATAAAAAATTTCCTTATCCATTTCTTTAAAATTAAGACTATTACCCTTTTCATTTCCTTCAGCAGTATGATTATATACAACGTCTAAAATTATTTCTATTCCATTTTTATGAAGTACGTCAACTAATTCTTTAAATTCTTTTAAAGGACCTTCATATTTTCCTTTTATATTATTTACTTCTGAATAATATTTTGAAGTTACTGCAAAAAAACCTATTGGATTGTAGCCCCAAATATTTTTAAGAGGTTCTTTAGTTTCAGGGGATTTTCCCATTACAAAATCATCAAACTCAAAAATTGGTAAGATTTCCACTGTTGTTACTCCCAATTGTTTTAAATATTCTATTTTTTCTATTATACCTTTGTAAGAACCAGGAAACTCTACTTTTGAAGTGGAACTTTTTGTGAAAAGAGAGATATGCATTTCATAAATAATAGTATCTTCTAATAAAATATTAGGTCTTTTTATTTCCCTATTTAGAAAGTCATCATTTATAATTACTGCTTTTTGAAATCCAACTGCTTTTTTTTCTGTATATGCTTTAGAATAAGGATCTATTATATGATGTTTTTTTTTAGACTTTGTACTATCATCCCTATACACATTCCAAGTATAAAACATATTTTCTTTCAGTCCCTCTATGAAAACATGCCAAACATCACCAGTTCTATTTTCATTAGAAATTAATTTATATGAAAAAATTGGTCTTTCTGAGATTTCATCACTAAAAATATTAAGCAACATCTCTTTTGAACTTCTAGAATATATTCCAAAATTAACACCATTTTTTTTAACGACAGAGCCTAATTTACATTCTCCTCTTCTTATTATATACATTATCTATCTCTCCTTCATATTAAATTTTAGGCTAAATAATTATATTTTTTCAGTATTTTTTCATTTTCATATTTTTTAATTTTGTTCTTTCAGTATTTTTTTCTCTAATTCCTTTTCTTTTATTATAGCATATTTTATCGTTTTTTTCTTTTTTTACGTTTTTTTTTACACTTTAACATATTTTATTATTTTTACTTTCCATAATTTAAAAAGCTTGAAAAAAACCATAGTTCATTGTACAATATAGTGATAATAATTGTATAAATTTCTTTTTTTATTTAAAATATTTTCACAAAGTTAAAATAATGTTTTATAGGAGATAAAAATGTTTATAGATGAGGTAACAGTAACTATAAAAGCTGGAAATGGAGGAGATGGAGCTTCTACTTTTAGAAGAGAGAAGTGTATTCAATTTGGAGGTCCTGATGGGGGTGACGGTGGTAACGGAGGAGATGTTATTTTTATAGCCGATCCTAATATCAACACCTTAATTGATTTTAAATATAAAAAAATTTTCTGTGCAAAAAATGGTGCTAATGGTGCAAAAAAACAGATGCACGGAAAAACAGGAGAAAATCTTATCATTAGAGTTCCTGTCGGAACACAAGTTAGGGATACTCAAACTTCAAAACTTCTTTTAGATTTAGATGAAGTTCATGCTGAAAGAATATTATTTAAAGGTGGTCGAGGTGGAGATGGAAATGTTCACTTTAAAACTGCTACTAGAAAAGCTCCAAAAATAGCTGGTAAAGGTAAAGAAGGTGCAGAGTTAACAGTTAAATTAGAACTTAAATTAATTGCAGATGTTGCTTTAGTTGGATACCCTTCAGTTGGAAAATCAAGCTTTATTAATAAAGTTTCCGCTGCTAATTCAAAAGTTGGAAGTTATCACTTCACAACTTTAGAACCTAAATTAGGAGTTGTAAGATTAGAGGAAGGAAAGTCTTTTGTTATCGCTGATATTCCAGGACTAATAGAGGGAGCTCACGAAGGAGTGGGATTAGGGCACAAATTTTTAAGACACATAGAAAGATGTAAAATGATTTACCATATAGTTGATATTGCAAGTCTTGACGGGAGAACACCAATAGAAGATTATAACAAAATAAATACTGAACTTTCTAAATTTAGTGAAAAATTAGCTAATAAACAACAAATAATTTTAGCTAACAAAATGGATCTTTTGTGGGATGAACAAATTTATGAAGATTTCAAACACTATGTTGAAGGTGAAGGAAATCTTGTTTTTCCTATATCCGTAGTCCTTAACGAAGGAATTAAAGAAGTTCTTTTTAAATCTTGGGATATTATTCACTCTATAAAAAAAGAAACTCTTGAACTTGAACACGATATAAAAGAAGTTTTAAAAGAAATTAGAGGTCATGTGGAAGATTATATTATCATTCAAAATGAAGATGGGGTTTTTGAAATTTCTGGAAGAATGGTGGATAGTGTTCTTGCTAAATATGTAGTAACTTTAGAAGAAGAATCTATTATTGATTTCTTACATATGATGAAGTCTTTAGGACTTGAAGAGGCAATGATTGAAGCTGGAATTGAGGATGGTGACACGGTTAAAATTGCTGGTGTAGAATTTGAATATTTAGATTAAAAATTAGATAGCGAGGCTTTTTATGAAAAATTTAAAGAATATAGGAATAATTATTGCTGGTCCTACTGGTGTTGGTAAAACTTCTCTTTCTATCAAATTGGCAAAAGCTTTAAATGGAGAGATTATTTCAGCAGATTCTGCTCAAGTTTTCAAAGGTTTAAATATCGGTACCGGAAAAATAACTTTTAATGAAATGGAAGATATCCCACATCACCTTATTGATATCCTTGAGCCAATCCATAAATATAGTGTAGGTGATTTTCAAAAAAATACTGATTCTATCTTAGAGAAATTAAGTCATGATAATATTTTTCCTATAATTGTAGGTGGAACTGGTCTCTATTTAAGTTCTATTATAAAAGGACTTTCTTCTCTTCCCCCAGCTGATAAAAATTTAAGAGAAACTTTTTCTCTTATTTCTCTTGTAGAGTTATATGCCCGGCTTAAAAAATTAGATCCTCAAGCTGCTAAAAATATTCATGAAAATAATAGAATTAAAATTGAAAGAGCTCTTGAAGTCTGTTTGCTAACAGATAATAAATTTTCTATTCTTTCTTTAGAAAATCGAAAGAATAATGATTTTTCTTTCGAAAAAATAGCTCTTGAAAGAAATCGAGAAAATCTTTATCCTCGTATAAATAAAAGAGTTGATCAAATGATAAAAGATGGCTTAATTTTAGAGGTTAAATCTCTCTATGAAAAATATGGAAATAAACTAAAATCTCTTAACATCATTGGATATTCCGAAATTATCTCAGCCTTAGAGGGAAATATTTCTATGGAAACTGCCATTGAAAACATAAAGCTACATTCTAGAAGATATGCTAAAAGACAATTTACTTGGTTTAAAAATAATTCTGATTATACTTGGTATAATTTAGATGAGATATCTGAAGATGAAATCATAAATGAAATATTAAAAAAATATATTTAATCTATAACTTGATAAAATTATTTCTATATGATATTATTTAACAATAGAAATTTTTAGGAGTGAATGAATGTTTAATAAAAAATTAATTCTATTTCTAATCATTTTGTTAACAGGATGTTCAAATTTAACGATAAAAGAAGTATCGATTTTAGAACAGCAAAAATTAACTATACAATTAGATAATTTTAAAAATAGCTTAAAAACAAATTCAATAAATAATTTTGATAGTTTTTTTTACAATAACATAAAAGCTCAACATATCTTAAAAGAACTAAAAAAAATAGATTTTTCTGAAGTTAGTTTTTTCTATTCAAAACCTCTATTTAACAATAATATTGCTACTAATACAATTGGTATTAATAGCTTCGATAGAGTGTTCTATTTTAACTTAACTTATCAATTTAAAAATGACATCTGGCTAATAATAAACATAAAAGAAATTCGGAGATGAGGGCGTGATTAAAAAAAATGAAGTGAGAATTAATATTCCTTCTTCACTTGAAAATCTTTCTCTTATTAGAGCTCTTGTAAAAACTTATTTGGTTTTTCAAAAAGTTGATGACAAAGATATTTTTCAACTTTTATCTATTGTAGATGAACTTGCTACCAATGTTGTAGAACATGGATATCAATATAAGCCTGGTAATATGACAATTGAAATCCAGCTATCCAATGATGTTATTAAGTTAATTGTTGAAGATAATGGTTCAGGATTTAACGAGAGAAATATAAGTAAAGATGAAGGCGGAATGGGATTATTTTTGGCAAGAGCTATTGCTGACGATTTTAAAATTGAAAAAAAAATTAATGGTACTATTTTTAGAGTAGAAAAAAAGATTCAGGAGGTAAATTAAAAAATGACTACAGACTTTGAAATTATTGAAAAAAATTTAAATAACATTAAGGTAATAAAAATTATTGGTGAATTAGATGCTTTTGTTGCTCCAAAACTTAAAGATAGAATTGGTAAACTAGTAGAATCTGATACAATCAATTTTATAATTGATTTTGAGGAATTAGTTCATATTAATAGTTTGGCTATGGGCATTTTAAGAGGAAAATTAAGAATTGTAAAAGAAGCTGGAGGAGATATTAAACTTATTAAACTTAATAATCATATTAAAACAATTTTTGAAATGATTGGATTAGATGAAATTTTTGAAATTTTCGAAACCGAAGAAGAGGCTTTAAAAAGCTTCAAATAAAATAATAGAGTGAGGTAATAAATAATGACAATAATTTTAGGAATAGGATTAATTGTTATAGGAGTATGTATTTTTGCTTCTGTAATATTTAAAAAATCTGTTTTAGATGTAAAGATAAAAGAACTTAATAACCTTGAGGATGAAACTCTTAAAGCTAAAATAAAAGCTAAAGAAATTTTAGAATTTGTTGAAAAAGAAGCTTCTACAATAAAAAAAGAAGCAGAGATAAAAGCTAAAGAAGTTATTTATTCAATGAAAGAAGAGGCTGAAAAAGAAATAAAAAACTCTAAAAATGATATTATACAAAAAGAAGCTAGATTAGCTAAAAAAGAAGAATCTTTAGATAATAAAATTGAAAAATTAGAAATGAAATCTTTAGAACTTGAAAAAATTTCTGAAGGATTAGAATTAAAAAAAGCTGAAATAGACGATATTAAATATAAACAAGAATTAGAACTTCAAAGAATAGCAGGACTCTCTAAAAATGAAGCTAAAGACATTTTTATGGCAAAACTTAAAGATGAACTTACTCATGATTCTGCTGTTGCAATCAAAGAATTTGAACATAAATTAGATGATGAAAAAGACAGAATTTCTAAAAGAATTTTATCCAATTGTATAGGAAAAGCTTCTGCAGAATATGTAGTAGATGCTACGGTCTCAGTTGTAAATCTGCCTAATGATGAGATGAAAGGTAGAATTATAGGTAGAGAAGGTAGAAACATAAGAGCTATTGAAGCTTTAACAGGTGTTGATATTATTATTGACGATACTCCTGAAGCTGTTGTTCTTTCTAGTTTTGATGGTGTTAGAAGAGAAATTGCTAGACTTGCAATTGAAAATTTAATTACAGATGGAAGAATTCATCCTGGTAAAATTGAAGAAGTGGTATTAAAAGCACAAAAAGAAGTTGAAAAAGATATTGTTGATTCTGGGGAAGCTGCTCTTATGGAGCTTGGAATAACTAGTATGCATCCTGAAATTGTTAAAGTTATTGGACGTTTGAAATTCAGAACAAGTTATGGTCAAAATATTTTAGTCCACTCTATTGAGGTTGCTAAATTATCTGCTAATATTGCTGCTGAAATTGGAGCTGATACTGAAATTGCTAAAAGAGCAGGTCTTCTTCATGATATTGGAAAAGTTTTAGAACACGACATAGAATCTTCTCATGCTATTATAGGTGGAGAATTCTTAAAGAAGTTTGGAGAAAAACAAATTATTATAAACGCTGTAATGGCACATCATAATGAAGTAGAATTTGAATCTGTAGAAGCTATCTTAGTACAAGCCTCAGACGCTATATCTGCATCTAGACCTGGTGCAAGAAGAGAAACATTGTCTACTTATATAAAAAGATTGGAACAACTTGAAGAAATAGCTAAATCTTTCCCTGGTGTTGAATCTTCTTTTGCCATTCAAGCAGGAAGAGAAGTTCGAATTATTATTAACCCAGAAATTATAACAGATGATCAGGCCACTATTATGGCTCATGAAATGGCTAAAAAAATTGAAGAAACAATGCAATATCCTGGTCAAATTAAAGTTACTATTTTAAGAGAGACTAGAGCTGTTGATTACGCAAAGTAAATAAAAACAAAAACTCAGGAAGTAATAAACTCCTGAGTTTTTGTTTTTATTACTTGTAATTTCATACAAATTTTTTTTCCACATCTATTTTTAAATATTCATTCTTTATTTCTCCAGAATTTTTTTTTAAATATTCAATACACTCATCTCTTATTTGCTTTATAGTTTTTATATCATGTACTATATCTATAAATCTCAAATCTGTTACTCCACTTTGACGTGTACCAAAAATTTCACCAGGTTTTCTAAGCTTTAAATCCTCTTCCGCTATTTTAAAACCATCTTGTGTTTGTTCCATTATACTCATTCTTAAGTTTGATGTTTCATTTTTAGTTTTAGAAATTAAAAAACAGTACGAACTATATTCACCTCTCCCTACTCTTCCACGAAGTTGATGAAGAGATGAAAGACCAAATCTTTCAGAATCACTTACTACAATAATAGAAGCATTAGGGACATTTACTCCTACTTCTATCACTGTTGTTGCTACAATTATATCTAATTCTTTATTTTTAAATTCATGCATTATTCTATCTTTTTCCTTTGAATTTAGCTTTCCATGTAAAACACCAATTTTAAAACTAGGTAGATTTTTTTTTACTTCCTCTTGTAATTCTATTACAGATTTTATTGAAAATTTTTCACTTTCTTCTATAAGAGGTGCTATAAAATAAGCCTGTCTTCCCTCAGTTAAATTCTTTTGAAGAAAGTTATACATTTTCTTTATATCACTATCACTTGATATATGTTTAGTTTTTATTTTTTTTCTTCCAGGAGGTAATTCATCTATAATTGAAACATCTAAATCTCCATATATTGATAAGGCTAAGGATCTTGGAATAGGAGTTGCGCTCATAACTATTAAATTAGATAAAATTCCTTTATCTCTTATAACTTTTCTCTGCTCAACTCCAAATTTATGCTGTTCATCTATAACAATAAGTCCTAGTTTTTTAAACTCAACGCTATCTTGAATAAGAGCATGAGTTCCAATTACAATATCAATATCTCCATTTTTTATTCTTTCTAAAACTTTTAATTTATTCTTAGCAGTTAAACTCCCTGTAAGTAGTTCAATTTTTACTCCTAAATCTAAAAAGTCATCTTTATTCCCTAAATAGTGCTGAGTAGCCAATATTTCAGTTGGTGCCATTATAACACCTTGATAGGAATTTTCCACCATATATAAAAGTAAAATCAGTGAAACAATTGTTTTTCCACTTCCCACATCTCCCTGAATTAATCTACTAATTATTTTTCCTTGTAAAAGCTCACGATATATTTCTGTTATTACTTTTTTTTGAGCTAAAGTTAGTTCAAATTTTATTTTATTTAAAAAATTTTTTACCAATTCTTTTTTATCTTCTAATCTATATAATTTTTCATTTTTTAAATCATTAGTGTATCTAGAACTTAAAATTCCCATTTCCAATATTAGAAGTTCTTCAATTGCAAATCTTCTTTTAGCTTCTTCTAAGTATCTTTCATTTTTCGGAAAATGTATGTGATATAAAGCTTCTATTCTTGAGACTATTTTATATTTTTTAATAATCTCCTCAGGTATATTATCTTTAAAATTTTTTTTGAAATTCGATAAACCTAATTTTATAAATTTTCTCAATACATTTTGATTTATATTTTTTATCGAACTATAAATAGGAAGTATTTCTCCTTTTTCTTCCTCTGTATTTTTTTTACTTATATATTTATACTCTGGATTTATCATACTTAGTCCATAACTTCTTTTTACTACTCCTATAAAAAAATAAGCTTCACCTATTTTTAAAGTTTTAGCTATATAAGAGGAAGAAAACCAAACTAAATCCATAGTTCCGCTATCATCCATAACTCTTATTTTTATAAGTTTTTTGTTAGTCTCATATGAATTTATAGGCAAAATAATAGTCACTGTTGCTTTTATTACTACATATTCATTATCACCAACTTCATTTATTTTTTTCAAATTAGTTCTGTTATCATATGCCCTTGGAAAATAATACAATAAATCATAGATACAATTAATTTTTAGGCTTTTTAATTTTTTTAATTCTTTTTTGTCCTTTTCAGTTAATTTAGGAAAAGTTAAATCTGAAATATCTTTATATATTTCACGATATATAATATTTTCTTTCATTTATACTCCTATTTTATTCTTTAATTTCACAATTATATTTTTAAATATATAATAGCATACTAAAATTAATAATGGAATAACTAGAAATTTTTATAAAAAAATGTGACTAAATGATATTACTCATTTAATCACATTTTATCTTATAGTTGTTCTATTAACTCATCTGAAATATCAAAGTCTGCATATACATCTTGTACATCATCAAGTTCGTCTAAAGTATCATATAAAAACATAACTTTTTTAGCCGTTTCTATATCTAAAATATTAACTTTAATATCAGGAATCATAGTTATTTCAGCTTCCTCATATTTATATCCTAATTTTATTAAATTTTCTAAAACAATTTGAAATTCAGTAAAATCAGTTATAATCTCATAGAGTCCGCTTTCCTCTCTCACGTCTTCTGCTCCAGCTTCTAATGCCGTCATCATAAATTCATCTGCCTCTAATCCTTTTGTCTTTATTGTGATTAAACCTTTTTTCTTGAATTTCCAAGAAACTGCTCCATCAGTTCCTAAATTTCCACCTTTTTTTGTAAAAGCTGCTCTTACTTCTCCAGCTGTTCTATTTTTATTATCAGTAACACATTCCACTATAAAAGCAGTTCCACAGGGACCATATCCCTCATATCTTATTTCCATCATTTCATCTGAAGCTAATTCTCCAGTTCCTTTTTTTATAGCTCTCTCCAATACATCTTTAGGCATATTTGCTGTTTTTGCTTTTTCCACTGCAAGTCTAAGTCTAGGATTAAAACTTATATCTCCACCACTTTCTTTAGCTGCAATAGTTATCTCTCTTCCTATTTTTGTAAAAATTGAGGCTCTTTTTTTATCTTGTGCCCCTTTTCTATGCTTTATATTGCTCCATTTACTATGTCCAGCCACTGGATATCAACTCCCAATCTTAAATTTTATTTATATTATATTAGTTTTCAAATTTAATTTTAACCTCTTCTATCATCAGGTTAATAAAATCTTCTAATGAATAAGATTCTTGCTCTTGAGAACCAATTCTTCTAACATTTACAGTTCTATTTTCAACTTCATTTTTACCTATAATTAATTGAATTGGTATTTTATATTTTCCATTAGCTTCTCTTATTTTATAACCGATAGATTCCCCTCTATCATCTAATTCTACTCTTATTTCATTTTCTTTTAATATTTCCATAATATTTTTAGCATAAGGAACAACTTCATCATTTAAAGTCAATATTTTTACTTGAGTTGGTGCAAGCCATATTGGAAAAGCACCTGCATAATGCTCCATTAAGATCCCCATAAATCTTTCGATCGAACCATAAATAACTCTATGAATCATAACTGGTCTATGTTTTTCACCATCTTCACCTATATATGTCAAATCAAATCTTTCAGGGAGATTTAAATCTAACTGAATAGTCCCACATTGCCAAACCCTTCCTATAGCGTCTTTAATTTTAAAGTCTAGCTTTGGACCATAAAAAGCTCCATCCCCTAAATTTAATTTAAAATCCCTACCTAAACTTTTTAATGCTCTTTCTAGTGCAGCTTCCGATCTATCCCAAATCTCTTGTGAACCTATAGCTTTTTCAGGTTTTGTTGAAAGCTCTATTGAATATTCAAAACCAAATAATCCTTTATAAAATTTATCAATTAACTTTATTACACCAATTATTTCTTCTTCTATTTGATCCTCTCTCATAAATATATGAGCGTCATCTTGTGTAAATGTTCTAACCCTCATAAGACCATGTAAGGCACCTGAAAATTCATGTCTATGAACTATTCCTATTTCTCCAGCTCTAATAGGTAATTCTTTGTATGAGTGTAGATGGTGTTTGTAAATAAGCATTCCTCCTGGACAGTTCATAGGTTTTATTGCAAATTCTATTTCATCTATTTCAGAGGTGTACATATTTTCTCTATAATTAAACCAGTGCCCTGATGTTTCCCAAAGTTCTTTATTTAACATTACCGGGGTTTGAATTTGATCATAACCTGCTTTTACGTGCTCTTTTCTCCAAAGATCAGTTAAAACATTTCTCATTATCATCCCTTTGGGTAAAAAGAATGGAAATCCTGGACCATAATCACTCATAAAAAATAAATCTAATTCTTTTCCTATCTTTCTATGATCTCTTCTTTCTGCTTCTTCTAAAAATTTAAGATGTTTTTTCAGTCTAGTTTCATCTGAAAAAGCGAGTCCATATATTCTTTGGAGCATTTTATTTTTAGAATCTCCTCTCCAATAGGCACCTGCAACATTCTTTAATTTAAATGTTTTTAGGTAACTTGTAGAAGGAACATGGGGACCACGGCAAAGATCCATAAACTCCCCTTGTTTATAAAACGAAAGTATTTCACCTTTTGCAATACTTTCAATTATTTCAACTTTATAGTTTTCGCCTAATTTTTTAAAATGCTCAATAGCCTCTTCTCTCGTCATTGAAATTTTTTCTATTTTTATAGCTTCTTTTACTATTTTTTTCATTTCAGCTTCAATTTTTTCTAAATCTTCATCATTAAATTGAACTTCTGGATCAAAATCATAATAGAAACCATTTTCAATAGAGGGACCTATAGCTACTTTTGTACCAGGAAACAATCTAACTACAGCATCAGCCATAAGATGTGCTGTAGAGTGTCTTAAAATATCCTCTCCTTCTTCTGAATCTATCATTATAAACTCCACACTGGCATCTTTTTCTAATTTATAGCTCATATCAAATAATTCTCCATTTATTTTAGCTGCCACTGATTTTTTTGCTAAAGAATTACTGATTTTTTTAGCAATCTCAAACATATTTACTGAACTTTCAAAAACTAATGAATCTCCACTTGGTAGTAATACTTTCATTATATTCCTCCTTATATTTTTTGTTTTATTTAAATATTATTTTACTACGTTCTTTAACCTTTGTCTATGCTTTCAATATATTTAATCTATATCGACATCATCAGCCTTTATTCCATCCATAATGGAAACTATTCCTTTTGTTTTACTCATTGGTCCTATTTTTCTTTTTGCACCTAAACCAAATAATGATTTATCTGGGAATGTTAATAGCGTAAACTGTAAAGCTACTTTCCACTCATAGTCTCTAGTTCCATAATCATATTCTCTTAAATACGCAATTGACCATTCATAATATCCCATCTCTTTTCCTAGTTCAATTCCTATACTTTTCCCTGATTTTTTTTGCTCTTGAAAGTACATATGATCTTTAAATTTAGCGTAGGTTGTTACTCTATATCCTTCACTAGGTTTTCCAATTTTTGTATTTAACGTTAGTAAATGTTCTCTTATTCTACTGTTGTCCCAATTTGCTAGATTTTCTATTTCTTCTGAATACGAATATCCAATTCCTATTCTTCTTTGGGAATATCCTAAGTTTACTGTGAAATCTTCAATAGAGTCCTTTTCTTTATTTTTTTCAATTATAGAATCAATAGAGAATCGTCTTGTATAATCCCCTGTAAAAGCAACAGGTCTTTTCCATACACTAGTTAAGTCAAATTTAGTACTTTTTCCCTCTGTATTTTGAGCTCTTCCTTTCATAATAGAAGAAATTCTATCTAAATCTTCATTAGTTAACTCCTCATAATCCTTATCAAACTCTCTCATGGCATATTCTTTTAAAAATTCTTCATCCATACTTTTGTCTAAAAATGAGTAACTAAGAGAATATGTATCTGAGGAATATTTTCCAGTAGCTCCTTTACCATACCTATTTTTTCCATAACTCATACCATAATTATTTTCATAACGTATTCCATAATCAAAATACGAAGCTCCATAAGATAATTTTTTTATATCTATCTCTTTTTTATTTAAAGTTAAATTATCTCTTTCATCTGTTCCTACTATATAATTTAACCCAAATCTGTCTTTATTTTTTAAATTATATGAATAATTATAAAAATCTGTTTTTATTATTTCTTTTGAATCATCAGTTTTAAGTAATCCTCTATCCTTAATTTTCCAAATATTTGAATCTATTTTTTCTGTTCTATATGAAAAATTATGTCTATCTAATTTATAGCTAGCTCCAAAATTTTCTAAAGTCAAATCATTTTTATTAGATTTTTCTGTATTTTCATTAGTAAATCTTTTGTTTGTTATATAATTCAAACTCAAGGTTTCTTTTTCAGAAATATCAAAAATTAATTTATTATCAAAGGATCCGTATTTACGTTCATTATCATTAGCACTATCTACTAATTCAGCTTTCCCTATATATTTTCCTTTAGTATTACCTAAATTAAATTCAATCTCTTCACTAAATTTATGAAAATTTTCTTTTGTTGCTAATCTAATATTTTTTTCATCATATTTTTGAAAACTATAATTGAACTTATTATCTATATCTCCAGATTTTCCATCATATAAATTAATTGTATGTTCTAAACCTGCTTCTGTTTTTAAAGAAGAGTCAATTAATTCTGTGGATTCAACTCCCGTTACACTTCCTTTTTTATAATCTTCATAACGAGCACCAATATAAGGTTTAAATATACCTAATTTTCCTATTTCTAGTTTTCTATTTTCTAATTTAATCTCAGCAAAAGAAGATTCATTTATATATTTAGTATAAGCCTCTCCTTCTATAAAATTTGAATAGTTATAATAGCCATCTCTATCCCAAATTATTTCTTTGGAATTTCCACCACTAATAGTTAAAAAATTATTTTCATTGGATAGTTCTATCCAACCTTTTTCTTCTTGTATTTCTTTATAAGCAATATTGTTATATCTATTTAATTCTTTATCTCTGGTGTTATTGTCAACAGAATTTTTTCTAAATGGTGACTCGAATATAGCTAATTCCTTTTCCGTTTTAAGATTATTATATCCCGTTTTTAATCTTAAATTGTCATATAGTTCATAATCTCCAACTGATAGTACTAATTTTTCAGTATTGTCTTTATCATATTCTGGAACAGTTAAAAGCGTGTAATCGCCCCGACTACCTACTAAAGAATTTTTTAAAGGTTTATCAAACATTATTGGTTTTAAATCAGAATCTCTTTCTATAAAAGTAACTGCTCTCCATTTATCCCCAGTTTCTTTGTCATAACTTAAGTTTATTTTATTTTTTTTATCGATTAATTCAAAACCAAAATTCTCACTTTTAGATTGCAAATCATCTCGATTATTTCCTGGATTTATATCATCTATTTGATTATAGTAACTATTAATTTTATAATTTTTATTTTCTTTAGTTAATTTCAAATCTGTAAATAAATCATAATCCCCTGTTGTATCATTATCTATGGAATCATAAGCCATTAAATTATAACTTTTTTTGTTACTAACCTGCTTAACTTGACCACTAAATGTTATATCTTTTTGTTCTCCTAACCCTTTTAAATCTGTATCTAAAGAATAGAAATTAATATGATTATTAGAGTCTATTTTTTCATCTTCTAACCCTGCCCAATCACTACTAGTAAAATCTTTTATTGTATCATCTAAACTAGAAATCATATTATTCGTAGCACTTAAAATATCTAATTCTAATGTCCCATATTCTCCTGAGTAGTTATGAAGTAAATTTACACTGTATTTACGGTCTTTATTATCGCCATTATCTTTTTTATAAACTAAAAGATCATCTATATTTAATTTTGTTATTCCATATCTTTCTGTTTCATACCAATTCTCAAATCGACCTATATATACTCCTGATTCATCTCCATATTTTGGAGCAAAACCACCTTTAAATTTATCTTCCTTATCTCCATAAAGTATACCCCAAGTTGTATAACTTCCAAAATCATTATCGCTTCCCCAAACAGGAAAAAGAGGAACTGTAGATCCTTGACGAATATTTACTCTATACCAAGGAAATCTAAAAGGAAAATAACTTGTTTCATCTTTATATAAATCTATTCCTTCTAATGTCACTTGTTTATCTGGTTCTATATTAATATTTTCTGTTAGTAAGTGATAACCTGCATCCTTTGGATTTTTAGTATTTTTTATTTTTGAGTCAGTTGTTAGCCAACCATTTCTTATAGTTGCAACTCCATTATTATATCTAATTATATCTCCACCGTAATAGAGTTTATCATTGGGGTATTCTGCACCTGTTACTTTTCCTACCTCTATATATCCATAAGAATCATAAAACTCTCCGTTTTTACCATCTAAAGCTACTTCACCATGACTTCCCTCTATATAACTACTTCCTTTAGGATCATATATTTTACTTGTAAATGCTTTATTTAAATAAACTATCTTTTTACTACTATCTTTTTTTAAGTCTAAAATATTCAATTTCATATTTCCATAATTTACAACTAGCCCTTCAGTTGAAATTAAAGTTTCATCATCAAGATCTATTTCTACTATATTTTCACCAGATAAAATAGAGGATACAACTAATAAAGCTCCTATAAAATAAGCTTTTCTCTTAAGTGCTTTATAATCTAAAAAAAAATTTCCACTATTCCAATTCACAACCTTTTCCCCCTACGTTAACTTTTAAAAACATATCTATTTTTATTTTTCACTAATATGTTTTTAACTTTTCTGCTATTTCATCTTTTGATTTAAATCCTATTAAATTATCTATCTGAACACCATCTTTAAATATTATCATAGTAGGAATACTTCTAATTTTAAAGTTAGAAGTTATTTCTGGATTGCTATCTACATCCACTTTATATATTTTTATATCTGTTTCTTGTGAAAGCTCTTCTAATATTGGCCCTAACATTTTACAAGGTCCACACCATTCAGCCCAAAAATCAACTAATACAATTCCTTTTTCTTTTAGCACTTGCTCTTCAAAGGATTGTGTATTTAAATTTATTATTTTACTCATATTATTCCTCCTTAATATTTATTTTTTTCAATTTTTTCTCTTTCAGCCTGTGTTTTACTTATATAAAATGGTTCTAATGTAATCAAATTATCTTTTTCTTTCTCCAATGAAAGCTCTGCTAAAATTAAAGCTCTAGGAAGAGATAAAGCTTTTGATAAAAATATAGCATTTTTTCCCATAATTTTAGTTATTTCATTTTTATAAGCAATAGCTCCATCACCAACAAATATAATTTTTTTATTTTTATATTTAGGTAAAAATTCTAATATCTCTCCATCTAAATACCCTAATTCTGAATTTAATTTTCCTAATTCATTTTTTCCATATAAACTATAATAAACTCTAAATTTTCTTGCATCTATCATAGGCATAATTTTAATATTTTTATCTTCATTATTAACAAGAGCTGCTAGAACCTCTAATTCATTTATTCCAACAATAGATTTATTTAAAGAAAAAGCAAGTCCTTTAGCTAGGGCTACTCCTATTCTTATCCCTGTAAAAGATCCTGGTCCTATGCTTACTGCAACTGTATTAACATCTTTAATATTCATATTTGTTAATTTAAAAAGAGAAGCTATTCCACCCATGATAGTTTCTGAATGATTAGAATTACTATTAATAGTTATCTCACCAACAGTTCCTTTTTCTTTTGAATAAAGTGCTATTGTTGCTACTTTTGTAGAAGTATCAATTGCTAAAATCAACATTTTCTACCTCCTTTTCTAACTCTTTATTTCCATATGTTTTTATTTCTATTTCTCTTTTTTCCTCTTCATAATAATTAAATTTTATCTCTATATATTCTTTCGGAAGTTCAGACTTTATTATATCGGCCCACTCAATAAAAGTTACCCCTCCACAGTTCAAACAATCTTCATATCCTACTTCATATACTTCTTCACCATGTGTTAGTCTATAAACATCAAAATGATATAGTGGTAATCTTCCTGATTTATATTCTAAATAATAATTAAACGTAGGACTTTTTATATTTTCTAACACTCCCAATTCTTTAGCAAATGTTTTAACAAAAGTTGTTTTTCCTGTTCCTAAATCTCCAATCAATGCTATTACTGTATTTTCCTTTACGATATTGGCTAGTTTTTTAGCTATAATATTTATTTCATCAAATGTGAGTATCTTTTTCATTAATCCTCCTATTTTGAATTAATTTTATTAACTATATTAGTTGTAGATTTTCCCTCTACAAAACTTAAAATTCTAACTTCTCCACCATTTTTTTCAACTATTGCTGTTTCAGGTAGATCTTCTTTTTTATAATCTCCACCTTTAACATGAATACTTGGTTTTAGTTCACCTATAATCTCTATAGGAGTATCTTCTTCAAATATAACTGTAAAGTCTACAGCTTTTAACCCTGATAACATTTCAGCTCTATCTGTTTCAGTATTTATTGGTCTAGTTGTCCCTTTCAATCTTTTTACAGATGCATCTGAGTTTATACCAACAATTAATATATCACCTTGATTTTTAGCTTCATTCATATATCGTAAATGACCAACGTGAAGAATATCAAAACAACCATTTGTAAACACCACTTTTTTTCCTATTTTTTTTAGTTCTTCAACAAGTTCTTTAGCTAATTTTCTTGATAATGTCATTTTTCTCCCTTTAATTATATTATTTATCTATTTATTTTAAATATTTTGTGAATTCATAAATTATTTCTCCTGTTATTCCCCAAATAACATCTTCTTCATAAAAATAAAAATATACTTCTCTAGGTTTACTTTTCCAAGGTGAATGATATTTTTTAGGAAGTTTTAATTCTCTAAATGGAAGAAAATATTTTTTACCATTTTCTTCATAAAATGGTAAAGTTTCAGATTGTAATTTTTCAATTCTTGGTTCTTCTTTTAAAAAGAATTCTAAAGGTACAAAAAAACATTTTTTTACTTCAGAATAATTTATTTTTAAATCCTCAAAATTTTTCAATTCTACATTTCCAATATAAGCATCTATTATAACTCCACTGGCAGAAGTTAAATGTGTTCCTAATTTTCCCAGTATCTTTATTTTATCTTTACTTATTCCTATCTCTTCCTCACACTCTCGCAATGCTGTTTCCATGGATGAGCTATCTGAATGCTCTACTTTTCCACCTGGGAAACAGACTTCTCCACCTTGACTTATATTTTCAGCTCTTTTTTGTAAAATTAAATATTCTTTATTTCCTACCTTTGTTATTAGAATAATTACTGCAAAATTTAAATGTTGATCTCTTCCTATTACTTTTTCTTTCATATTAAATTTTTTTTTTATAAATTTACTTTCATACATTTTATCACCTATCTAATTATACTCTAAAATTGAATAAAAAAAAACAAAAAAACAGAGTTATCACTAATTTTATAGTTTTCCTCTGTTTTTTTATATAATATTATTTAGTACCAAATATTCTGTCTCCACAATCTCCTAGTCCCGGATATATATATCCATTAGAATCCAGTCCTTGATCTATTTTAGCTATATATATATCAACATCAGGATGCTTGTTTAATATTTTAGCTATTCCTTCTGGAGCTGCAACTAAGCACATAAAAACTATATCTTTTACCCCATTCTCTTTTAAATAATCTATAGCATAAACTGCCGAGCCACCTGTTGCTAACATTGGATCTAAAAGTAAAACTTTTCTTTCGGCTATATCTTCAGGAAGTTTACAATAATAATATACTGGTTCTAAAGTTTCTTCATTTCTATAAACTCCAATATGACCTATTTTTGCAGTTGGAACTAAATCTAGAATTCCTTCTACCATTCCAAGACCAGCTCTTAAAATTGGAACAATTCCAACAGATTTATCTACTAAAGTATACCCTTTTGTTTTCATAATTGGTGTTTCAACGATAGTTTCTTCAACTTTTATATTTTTAGTAGCTTCATATGTCATAAGTTTAGCAATTTCATTTAAATTTTCTCTAAATGTTTTGGTATCTGTTGTCTTATCTCTTAAAATTGTTAACTTATGCTGAATTAATGGATGATTTACCTCTATTACTGCCATTTTCTCCCCCTTAGTCTTTTTTTACAAAAAAAAGAGGCAAGTCGCCTCTTTTCATTATTTAGCAATTTTGAATTTTTTATTAAATTTATCAACTCTACCATCAGCATCATTAAATTTAGCTTTACCAGTATAAAATTGATGGCAATTTGAACATACAGCTATTTTAAGTTCAGGTTTTGCTAAAGTTGATCTAGTTTCAAATTTAACTCCACAAGTACATTCAACTGTTATTATGTCATATTTTGGATGAATATTTTTTTTCATTTTAAGTGTCACCGTCCTTTTTCATTCGTTTTCAATATTACAAGAGATTTTACCATGTATTATTGTTTTTTGCAAGAATTTTATTTTACTTTTTTTTAATTTTAAGTTATAATTTACTATTAAATTACATAAAAAATCTATATAAGGTGGTGCTTAATTAACTATGGCTTCCAAAAGTAAAAAAATTTATGCTTATTTACTTACAAATAAAAATACTCAAGGTATTACAACTTCTTGGGATATTTGTAAGGCTGCAGTTACTGGAACTCTTTCTCGTTATAAATCCTTTTCTTCAGAAGAAGAGGCTAAAATTTGGCTTGATAATGGTGCTAAATATGAAGTTAACTTTAAAGCCAAAAAAGAAAAAGAAGAAAAAATTAAAAAAAATATAATTTTAAAAAGCAAATTAATTGAAGGTATTTATTTTGACTCTGGAACTGGACGTGGGATTGGAACAGAAATTAGAGTTACTAATTTAAAAGGATTTTCTTTTCTTACCGAATACTTTCCCAATAAAATAAATGAATTTGGAAATATAAATTTAGGAAAAGATAGAACAAATAATTTTGGAGAGTTAGCTGCTCTATATTACGCATTGGATATTGCAATTCATGAAAATAATTTTAATATTTTCGGAGATAGTGATTTAGTTATTAATTTTTGGTCTTTAGGTAGATCAAAAAAAGAAAATCTTCCTGATGAAACTAATCAACTTATTGAAATTGTAGTTAAAAGAAGAAAAGTTTTTGAAGAACTTGGTGGAACAGTAAATTTTGTTTCTGGCGACATTAATCCTGCTGACTTAGGTTTTCATAAAACTTAAAAAAGAGAAAATTTATCTTCTCTTTTTTTAGTTTATTTTAATTTTTTTTACATTTCTATTACTAGTATATTCGGTATTAATTTTATTTTAAGATACTGTTCTTTAGATAATTTAACTAAATAAGTTACTTTTTCGTTATAATTTTTTTCTAAAATATCAATATTGTTTATTTTTAAATAATTATCAACATCACTATTTTTATCATATGAAAAATCTAAGAGATATTCATTGACTCTGAAATATCTTTCTATTTTAGCTTCTTGAACTGCTAGTTTCGCCGTTTTAGAGTAATTTCTAACAAGACCCCCTACACCTAATTTAATCCCTCCAAAATATCTTGTGGCTACAATGACTAAATTATCCACTTCCATATAAGTCAGTATATCTCCCATAGGTTTGCCTGCAGTACCTGAAGGTTCCCCATCATCATCAACTTTAAAATACTCTTGTCCATCTTCAAAAACTTTATAAACACTACAGTTATGACTGGCATCTTTGTGTTTTTCTTTTATTTTTTTTATATAAAATTCAGCTTCTTTTTTGGTGTTTATAGGTTTTATATAACCAATAAATTTAGATTTTTTCTCTTCAAATTCTATTCGAGTTTCCTTTTTTATTGTTTTCATTTCTTCCTCAATTATTTATTATTATATTTTTTTATAAATTCTATTTTTATATTTAAAAAATCCTCTAAATAATTTAAAAATTGTGCTAACATAGCTCTATTTTCAAATTCTTCTCTTGTTTTAGGTAACTCCATTCTTTTAAATGTATATTTTAGCGTTATTAATTCTGCTTTAAGTTCTGATAAAAATATTTTTTTTCCTAATGATTCACCAATTTTTTTTGTAAAATTAGATATCATTAGACTTTGCTCATATGTTATATAAAAACTTCTAAAATTATATCTCATTCTTTTTAAAACTCCATATTGATTCCTCTTCATATTAAATAAATCTATCTCATAAGTTGAATTACTTAACAGTGCATTATTAAAATTTATTAGAGCTAATGATTTTCCTAACTCTATTTCCCTTTTTAACTCTACAAATAATTTTTCTTCATTTATTGAAACACAATTACATAATAGATCTCCTGACATATCTTTTAAAATTTCTGACATTAAATCAATTATCCTATCCTCGGTATCTTTTATTTTATTTTTTAGTTTTGGCATATATAAATTTAATAATATAGCTATCGTTCCACCTAGTATTAATATTGCTAGTTCATTTATTAAAATTTTAGGTGATACTGATTTTTCAACTAAAATATGGGTTGTTAAAACAACTGTTACTAAAAAACCTTGAAGTAAATTTAATTTTACACAAATAGGCATAAAAATTAGAATAAATAGCCCCAATACAACTGGAGTATACCCAAAGCTATAAAATAATATAACTGAAATACAGAGTCCAATTAAAGAGGCTGTCAATCTTTCCACTGCTATTTTTAAAGATTCTTTTTTGGTTCCTTGTATACTTATTATTGTTACAATTCCTGCTGTAGCACCATATTTAATACCAAAATAATCTGCAATTAAAATTGCTAAGAACGTCCCAACCGCTGTTTTTATAACTCTGTGATCCAAATATCTTAACATATTAATTCCTCCTAAAAATCTAAACCTATGATTATTATACCACATGAAAGATTCATATTATTATTTTATTCAGAAAATTAACCTAATAAAAATTCCATAAAATTTATCAATATATAATACAAAGTATTTGTAATAAACATAGTGGGTAGCAGTAAAGAAACAAAACATGAAAATATGTATGCTGTTCCTACTGGAGTTATTAATAAACTGTACAGTATTGTTTTTATAGAAAATTTATCAAAATAATAGTAGATTAAAGGAGATAAAATAATTTGCAAAATTAGAGTAAATAGAAAATAGTTTATAATATAACTAATATAGTTTTTCTTTATATATTTTTTTATTATACTATTTATTTTTTTTAATAAAGGTACTGCTATAATTATTCCTAGAACTGCTGAGTAGGATAAAACAAATGAAACATCATAAAATATAACAGGATTTAATAATAAGCTAATAATAAAAGAAATAGATAAAGATTTTAAAAAATCAGTATTTTCATAAAATATTTTTCCTAAAAGATAAATAATAGCCATTATATAAGAACGAACAATTGAAGGTGAACTTGGAATACACAAAAAATATACAGTTAAAAATATCAAAGTTAAAATATCTCTAATTCTTTTTTCTATTTTTATTTTAAGCAACAAACTTGATATAACATATAATATAATCCCCATATGTAATCCTGATATTGCTAAAAGATGAGCAACTCCTGTATCTATAAAAAGTATTCTTATCCTTTTATAAATTAGTTTTTTTTCTCCCAATACTATTCCTTTATATAAATTTTTTTCTTCATTATTTGAATTTTTAACTACTTTATTCACTCTTTTTTTTAGACTATTTTTTATAAAATTTTTTTCTATTTTTTTTAATTTTATAATATCTAAAGTATATTGATTTAAATTATTAGTCTGATACCTATCCTGAATATTTCCCTCTATATAGTACTTTCCATCAGAAAGTTTTGAAACAAATATATAATTTTTAATTTTAGAAAATTTATTATTTATCTTTAAAACTTCTCCTCTACCTTCGTGAATTTCCGAAATAGCAATTATTTTTTCCCCTTTATTGTAAAAATTATTATTAACATCTGTATAAATTCTCGTTAAAAATATAAAAGGAACTATATAAAAAAGAATATTTTTCTTTTTATATATAATTCCTGCTACTGATATTGCTATTCCTAATAAAATTAATATTTTTATATTTGAAAAAAAAATAGTTATGATTATAATACTTAAAAGTTCTATTACTATAATCATAACTATATCCACTTTAATCACTCCTCATATTTAAAATAAAAGATTAGAGCAAGTAAAAATGAAAAAGCTGAAAACAACGCTGTTGAGTATATACCTATTTTTCCTACTAAACCATTACCCTTAAATGATAACATCATTGGTAAAATAATTATAGAAATCATAAAAGCCAATTTTAAAAAGAATCCTTGAATTCCAAAACAAATCCCCTCTATACTTTGATTATTTTTTTTACTAATTTTCACACTAATTTCACTTAGCATTACTGGTGGAAATATAAAAGCCGCTCCTGATACAGGTATTCCTAAAAATCCAAAAATAAGAAAACCTAATTTTGGAGGTAATATAGTTCCTATAAAACAAAGCGTAATAGATAAAAAAATTAGAAATAATAAACTAAATAACATTAATTTTCTATAACCATATTTTTTTGAAAGTTTTGTTATGGGATAAAAAAATAAACCTGCTACTCCAAATAATAGTATAGAAACTATTGTTATACTTCCTTTCCCATAACCCATAATATCTTCTATGTAGTAGTTCATTATCGCTCTTAAAGAATTAAATCCTACAAAAAAAAATAATAATCCTAATAAATAATTTATAAAATATTTTTCTCTAAACAATATTTTAATTGTTTCTCTAAATTTTATTTTAGAGCTTTGGTTCAATGAATACTTTTTCTCATTTACTCCAAATATTGTAAAACAAGCTCCTATACTTGATACAAGAGAAAGAATTATTACCATACTTCTTATTCCTACCAGGGTATCCCCTTTCCCTAAATATTTTATTAAAATACCGGGAATTATCATAGCTACACCGCTATAAAACAATCTAAATATTGACTGCCATGTGGAAAGTCCAAGTCTTTCCTCTCCACTTTTCCCTATTTCTGGTATTAAAGCATTATAAGGAGCCCCTACTATTGTATAAAAACTAAAAAAAATAGATCCTACAACTACTAAATATAAAAATCTTATCCCATCACTTGAGACTGGTGGATAAAAAAAAGCTATTATCGATAAACTTAGTGGAATAGTTCCAAATGCTATAAATGGAATTCGTCTTCCCCACCTCGTATCAACTTTATCTGAGATATAGCCTATTAGAGGGTCACTTATCATATCTACCACTCTTGATATTCCCAGCGCTAAAGAGAGTAAAATTGGTGGAAGTATTCTTGTTAATCCTGAATTTTCTGGCGGGAGATAAAAATATAGTATCCATTGAGCAAAAATTTGATCTACAATAGCATAACTTACTCCTGCACCATAAAATATTTGTGTTTTTAAAGATATTTTATTTTTCATTAATCCTACCTTTTTATTAATGGAATTTTTTTCTCTTCATAGTTGGAAATCATTTTATAGATAAAAGAGCATTTTTCATTAAAATTCAACATTTTTCTTTCTTCTTCTGATAATTCTTTAGTTATATTTTTTAAACTTGTTATTATTTTAGGGAAATTTATCTCATTTTTTTTTCTTTCTTTTTTAAATTGTGAAAGATACTTTTGACCATTTTCTGAAAATCCTAAAACTCGAACATAAGGTATTTTTTCTTTAATCTCTTTTGTTAATTCTTTAGTTATATCTAAAAGAATATGAATAAGTACTCTTTGAAGTCTTCCTTTTGTATATCTTTTCGTTTCTAAATTTTCAAAAAAATCTTCAAATCGTGTATACTTCAAAGCACATTGATACAATCTATTTTCTAAACCTGTTTCTATATCTTGTATCGTAATTAATTTTGAATAATTATTTATTATTTCGTATCTAATTAAAAAATAAAAATTTTTAATTTCAATTAATTTTTTTTCCTCTATTTTTTCACTAATTATAAGATAACTTTCTTTAGGGACATAATTTTCTATGCCTTCCATGTTAAATATTTTTTTTCTGATTCCAGTGGCACTAGCAATATTTTTTTTTGAAATTGTATCATTATAGCCTACACCTATTCTAGTTATACATCTCATCTCTATTCTATTTTTTAATTTTGCTTCTGCCTTAATATACTCAATTCCTAATATATCATTAGATTTTATCTCTATATTTGGAAATATCTTCTTTAAACTATTTGTGTAAGCAACAGGATATGATTTTCCCTGTTTTAATTCAATAAACAATTTGTCCTTAAATTCAGAACTTTCCTCCACTGATGAAATTTTTTTTAATTTTTCAATATTTCCACATTCAGAACCAAAAACAATTGTTTTTACCCCAATTGAAGCTAAAATTCCTACAGCTCCAAAAGAAAAAACTTCTGCATTTTGTGTAGAATAAAAACTAGGTAATTCTAAAACAATATCAACTCCATTTTCAAGTGCCATTTTTGCTTTTGTCCATCTATTTAAAAAAGATGGTTCTCCCCGTTGGACATAATCACCACTCATTACAGCAATAACAATATCACTACAAGATTCTTTCTTTGCTCTTTCTAAATGATATTTATGCCCATTATGAAAAGGATTATACTCTACTATCATTCCAACTGCTTTTAACATTTAATTCACCACTTTTTTTTTATTTATTTGGTAAAGGGTATACAAACCTTTTATGCTCAATTCTGAATCGTATACATTAATTTCCTCTATTTCCGCCGATAAAATTTTTCCTAATCCACCAGTTGCAATAATAAAAGGGCTGTCTACTATTTCTTTTATTTTTTTTATTATATGTTTTATTTGTCCTGCATATCCATAGAATATTCCCGCCTGTATCTGCTCACTTGTATTTTTTCCTAAAATACTTTCTGGAGTACTAAATTTTACTTTTGGTAGTTTTGCTGTATTTCCAAAAAGTGCATTTATTGACATTTCAATTCCTGGAAGTATACCTCCACCTATATAAATACCATTTTTTAACACTTCATAGGTTGTCGCAGTTCCTAAATCAAAAATAACCAAGTTTTTTTCTTTGTATTCGCTTACAGCTTGAACAATATCTATTATTCTATCTGCTCCAAATCCTGAATAGTTCATTCCCTCTTGAAATTTAAAAGGAAGATTTAAACTTAAATCTACTATTATTGGTTCTATATTAAAATATTTTTTTCCTAAGAAATTAAAAATATTAATGAGACTCGGTACCACTGAAGATACTATTATGCCTTTAATGGATTTTATATCTATTAAATTAAACTTTGAAATATTTCTCAAATATGAAAAGTATTCGTCCTCTGTCATTTTTTCATTAGAAGCTACTCTGAAGCTTAATAATACCTCTCCACAATCATTTAATATCCCTGTTACAATATGAGTATTTCCCACATCTATAGCTAAAATCAATTTTTCCTCCTAAATTTATATCTTTAGAGTTATTTAAGTATAATAGACTATATCATTTTATAGGATAAAAATAAAGAATAAAATAATAATAAAAATAAAATAAATGGTCCTATTTTAAATAATGAAAAATAAGACCATTTATTTTATTTTATTTTATACTTTTTATAAAAAAATAATTTGATAAAGAGGATTTTAAATATTTATTTTGTTCATAATAATTTTCAGGATATAACTTTTTCGCTTCTTCTTCAAAATGTGCCATAATCTCTTTTGGAATCTCTTCATTTTTAATTAAAGCTTCAATTTCATTTTTATATTTCACATTTTGTGCTTTTCTTAATTCACTTATTTTTTCATTGGAAATTATAGATTCTATTTTTTCGTCAACTTTTTTTTCAATATTATTTTTATTTTCTCGATAAATTACTATCTCTTCTAACAACTTAATATATTGTTTAGTAAAATTATTAGGATAATTTTTTTCTAATTTATATTGTATTTTTTTTTGTTCTTGCTCTGATAATCCACTTTTTTTTAATTCTTTATACATATTACTGTAGGCGATTTTCTGTTCTGATATAAATCCATATATTGATGATTTTTCATCAGGATCTGAAAAAACTCTTTTTGCTTGGTCATATATTTTTTTTTCAATATCTTTTGGCATTTCCATGGCAACTCCATAACTAAACACTAGACATGTCATACTCAATAATAATATTTTTATTTTCACTTTTTTCTCCTCATTATAAAATATTTAATAAAAATGGGATCAATCTATCTTTTTATTTTAGATTGATCCCCATTTTTTATTTCAACTATATTTTATTTACTTAAAATGAAGCTTTAAATCCTGCTCCTGCCATAGGTCTCCAAGTCCAACCTTGAGCTGAGGATACTGCACTATTATTAAAGTTTCTGTACTCTGCACCAGCATATACAAATACACCTAAGCTATTATTTACTTTATGATCTATTTTTAATTGAACTTCAGAGAAAAATTCATAATAATCTTGTCTTTTTCCTTCTTTATTGTCATACTCATAATGACCATAATCATCCAGTCCACCTATAAATTCAAAACTTAACTTACTTTTTTCATCTGTTGATTTCAGTAGTGCCCAGCTATTGCTTAAATAAAACTCAAGGGAAAAATCATTAGCTTTCCCATATCCAACCTCAAATTCAGCAACATTTCCATAAGTATCATAGTAATAATAAGCATTTAAATCAAATATGAAATCTAAAGGTAAACCCCAAGATGTTATTATCTCAGTTCCAAAATGGGTATAATTCTTTGAATCTGCTTTATCATACTGAAAATATACAAAGTTTGGAGATAACATGAAACTTTTATTTTTAAACCATTCTGGTGACCATGATAAATATTCTGTAAATTCTAACTCCAAAAATGATCTTACTCTTCTAAAATCCTTCTCACCATCCTTATAAGCTCTTTGCTCATACCCTAACTGTGTTTTTACTCCAATTTTACTATCTAATAATTTTCCAAAATCATGCCACCATCTAAACTCCGCTCTTATTCTATCTTTTGGTGCTTTTTGATCGGATTTAACAGAGTTTAAATTATCATAAATTCTGTTTCTAAAATACAAATTATCTTTTTCTGTTAAACTTAAATAACCACTTAGCTCCGTTCTTGAATAATTTCCCGTTACTGATTTATGCTCCCCATTTGCATAATATTTGTTTAAAAGTCTTACCCAACCAGTAGATTTAAATTCAGGTTCTTTTTCTAAAACAGGTAATTCTACCACAATTTCCTCTACCGCTGCTGGCTCTTCTATTATTACTGGATAAGCTACAACTTCTTTTGCACTTGCTACTGCTGACACTACTAAAATTGATCCTAATATCATTGCTAATCTTTTCACTATTCCCCCCCTGATTCTATAAAATATTTAATAAAATTACTTGTATCTACATATATTATATATATCTACATATAAATTTCTATTAATATATCATATAACTAAATTTTTAGCAACTTTTTTTTTATTTTTATTAGAATATAAAAAAACCATCTTTTTCTAATAATTAAAAAGATGGTTTTTTTACTTCTTTATTTTTAGAACTTAACGTTCATAGAGGCGTATGCAAATGGTTGCCATCTCCAGTCTGATGCCGCTGATTGTTCAGTTTTGTCCCAATTTCTGTACTCTGCTCCAGCTCCTGTTTTCATTGATAAAGCCTCTGTAAAGTTATATGCTAATGATATATCCATTGCAGTATAAATCATATACTTTTCTTTTGCAGAAACAATATTTCCAAAAGTGTCTACACGTTTAAATTGATTAAATTCATATGCATCATATCCACCTTCAAAGTTGAAGTCTATTTCATAATTATTTCCACTATATAGAGCTACAGTATTATATAAATAGAATTCCCATGTTGCTACAAATTCCTTTTTTTCTGTTTCAAGTTTTCCATTTTTCATTTCTGTTTCAAACCCTTCATTGTGAATATTGTAATCTAGGTACAAATTATTTTCCCAAGTAAATCCTAATGGTAAATTACCTGTTAGGTATAAATCTATTCCAACTTGATTTAAATAATTATCATTTTCTTCCTTTTGATGATTATATTTTGGTGCTATCGTTATCATATCTAATATTCCACCTTCATTTTTATAAGGTGTCATTTGTAATTGATACTCATATTTTTCAACATTGTCCTCATCATCTTTAAATTCTATTTTTGACGTTAATAACTCTGAGTGCTCATAATACAATCTTAATCTTGTATCTGTTCCTATTATTTTATTAATTCTACTAGAATCGTTTTTTTCTAAATTATTATAATCTCTTACTCTTCCTTCTAATAATAATTTTTCTGTAACTTGAACACCAAAAGTTGTCTCAAGTCTTGAGTATTTATTAGCTCCTCTATTCCATCCATCTTTAGCACCAACTGAAATTTTATCATTGTGCCCTTCTGTATTTCCGTATCCCCTGTATTCTAAACCTATATATCCAGAAGGTTTAAAGAGTGAAGCTACCACCGCAGGCTCCTCTACCATAATTTCTTCTACCATTGCTGGTTCTTCTATTCTCACTGGTTGAACTACAACTTCTTTTGCACTTGCTACTGCTGACACTACTAAAATTGATCCTAATATCATTGCTAATCTTTTCACTATTTCCCCCCTAATTTATAATAAAATTTCACAAACAAAAAATTTAATAAAAAATATATTTCTAACTTTAATTAAATCTATATTTAATATTAATTTATACTAGTATAACACATAATTTAATAATATCAATTTTTATTTATAGTAAAAAAAATCATCTTTTTCATTTTTATGAAAAAGATGATTTTATATTTATTTTATATTATTAGAATTTAATATTCATAGATGCGTATGCAAGTGGTTGCCATCTCCAATTAGATGCATCTGATTGTTTAGTTCTATCCCAGTTTCTGTATTCTGCTCCAGCTCCTGTTTTCATTGATAGAGCCTCTGTTAAATTATAAGTTAATGACACATCCATTGTAGTATAAAGACTGTAATTTTCTTTATCTGCTATAGTTTTTCCTATAAGATCAACACGTTTGTATTGTCTAACTGTATATGCATCATATCCACCTTCAAAATTAAAATCTATTTTATAGTTATCTCCAGCATATAAAGCTACAGTATTATATAAATAGAATTCCCATGTTGCTACAAATTCCTTTTTTTCTGTTTCAAGTTTTCCATTTTTCATTTCTGTTGCAAACTCTTCATTGTGCATATTATAATCTAGGTATAAATTGTTTTCCCAAGTAAAACCTAATGGTAAATTACCAGTTAAGTATAAATCTGTTCCAACTCTATTTGTATAAGTTTCTTTAGTTCCATTTAAATAAGCATATTTTGGTGCAATTGTTACCATATCTAATATTCCACCTTCATTTCTATAAGGTGTTATTCTTAACTGATACTCATATTTTTCATTTTCACTAGCATAATCTCTAAATTCTAATCTTGATGTTAATAATTCTGAATGAGCATAGTATGCTCTTAATCTAGTATCTGTTCCATTTTCTGTATTAACTCTAGAAATATTATCTCTTTCTAAATTATTATAATCTCTTATTCTTCCCTCTAATAAAAACTTTTCTGTAGCTTGAACACCAAAAGTTGTCTCTAGTCTTGAGTATCTATTAGCTCCTCTATTCCATTCATCTTGAACTATTGTTTTAGATACTTTATCATTTTGTCCTTCTGTATCTCCGTAACCTCTATACTCTAAACCTACATAACCAAAAGGTTTAAAAACTGGTGCTATTACCTCTTCTGCTACTACAACTTCTTCAACCATTACCGGTTCTTCTATTATTACTGGTTGAGCTACAACTTCTTTTGCACTTGCTACTGCTGACACTATTAAAATTGATCCTAATACCATTGCTAATCTTTTCATTTCTATCTCCCCTTTTCTAAATATTAAAACAATTTATTTTAATATTCTTTTTTTTATAAAACGTTTTTTTAGTATTATATTAATCTTTCCTGTATTTAATAAAGAAAAGAAATTAACTAAAACACTTTTATTTTTCAACAAAAACTTTATTCCTTTATCTTTCTACAGTTATTATATCATATAATTTAAAAATATCAATATTTTTTATTTTTATTTTTAGTAATCATAAAATAACGATTTAATTTATATTCAACAGTTATTTTATTATATATTTTATAATTTTTTCTAATAAAAAACCCCACAAAGATTTCCCTTGTGAGGTTTTAATTTTTTTATAATTATCTTTTTGAGAATTGAGAAGATTTTCTTGCTTTTTTCTTTCCGAATTTCTTTCTCTCTACCATTCTTGAGTCTCTAGTTAAGAATCCTGCTTCTCTTAAAGCTGGTTTAAGAGTTTCATCAGATACTAATAAAGCTCTAGCCACACCATGTCTAATTGCTCCAGCTTGCCCTGAATTTCCACCACCTTTAACATTAACTTTAATTCCAAATTTATTTAAGCTCTCTGTTAATACTAATGGTTGCTCAGCTATTCTAGATAAGATTTCTCTTCCTCCAAAATACTCTTTCATAGTTTTTCCATTTATTTCAATCCCATTACCACCTGGAATAAGTCTTACTCTTGCTACAGAAGTCTTTCTTCTTCCTGTTCCTAAATATTGAATCATCTCTGCCACTGTATTCCCTCCTAATTAATTAAAGTACAGCCTTAGCTGGTTTTTGAGCTGTATGAGTATGTTCTGCTCCTACAAATACTCTTAGTCTTGTTAATTGATCTGCTCCTAATTTATTCTTTGGAAGCATTCTTCTAACAGCTAACATTAAAGCCTCTTCAGGTCTTTTTTCTAAAATTTCACCAAGAGTTCTTTCTTTTAATCCACCTGGGAAACCAGAGTGATTATAATATTTTTTATCAGTTAACTTTTTTCCAGTTACTGCAATTAATTCTATATTAGTAATTACAACGAAATCTCCTCCGTCAATATGTGGAGTATAAGTTACTTTGTTTTTACCCATTAATTTCTTAGCTATTTCTGCCGCTAATCTTCCTAATATTTGTCCTTGTGCATCATAATGGTACCAATCTCTAACAACATCTTCTTTTCTCTGCATGAAAGTATATTTTTTCATTTTTCCTCCTAATTTAGTTATATTTTCTTTCAATATAACGCAACGGTCCTTTGTGGGAAAGGTAAATTTTACCTACATATACTATCAAAAATTATAAATTTTGTCAATATAACTACTTAACATTTATAAAATTAGTTTCGTTTGCAGATATAAGTGCTTTTATATTGGTATTGATTTTTTCTAACAACCTAATTATTATATCACATTTAATAAAGTATTACAATATAAAAATTAAGTTATTATATTTTTTTTAATTTATAAGTTTAGAATTCTTTTCTTCGTTTTCTTCTTGACTTTTTCCTACGTTTATATCTTTACTTTCATCTTGCTTTGGAATTGGATTTCCATACATCCACTCTACTTGTCTTCTCACACCAGTAAGGTCATACTCTTTTCCTTCAATTATTATTTTGTCATTTTCTGGCATATCTATATACCCTTCTTCAAGAGCTATTGTTTTATCCAATGAAATTTGTATTTTAACTATTTGTTCTGGATTATCAAGAGGTCTAAACTCAGTTTTAACTAGTTTTATTATCCCTTCTTCTGCCTTTAGTATTTCTTCTATCATTTTTGGAGTTAATTGTCTTTGTGGTGGATAATCCGCTATAAAAAGATTAGCACTTTCTAAAAAGATTAACTCTTTTCCATTTTTTTCAAATATATCAATAGTATATATTCCTCTATCTTTTATTAAAACTTTTTCTAAATCCAGTATTTTTTTTCCAACTCCAAAAGGATCAATCATTGGAACAAATTCTCCCATTGTTATTAGTTCATCTGTTGGAGAATTTATTCTTATTTCAAAAACTACAGGTTTTAAAAGATTTTCAAAAGTTAAAACTATTGAAAGACTGTGTAAAGGATGTGGGTACACAGGTTGAATCATATTATCGAATATTCCAATACAGTCTATCCCCCCTGGAATTTGCCCACTCATTTGTGCTTTATATGCGACTATTACACTTTTTAATTTTGCCATTTTTCCTCCATTTGTTTATTTTTTCTTTATTTTTATTAATATTTTTATATCATAATAAACTATTTAAACCTCTATTGTCAAGAAAAAGAGCTTTTAACCTAATTTTCTCTTTCAACCATGTAATCTATTAATTCTATTAAAATTTGAGCTGGTTTATTTTTAAAATTTATTTTTATAATCTCCTTAGCCTCATTTCCTAAAGAACAAAGAATTTTTTTACTTTCTTCCATTCCAAATATTGAAGGATAAGTTGATTTCTTTGATTTTAAATCACTACCTATTGGTTTTCCTAGTTTTTCAAAATCTCCTTCTATATCTAAAATATCATCTTTAATTTGAAAAATTATCCCTAGGAGTTCTGCATATTTTATTAAAACATTCTCTGTTTTTTTGTCAGCCTTTCCTATTATACAAGCTGCTTCTATTGGCAATCTTAACAATTTTCCAGTTTTATTCTCGTGTATATATTTTAAAGTTTTAAAATCTATTTCTTTTCCTTCACTTTCAATATCTACAGTTTGACCACCTATCATTCCTTGAATTCCAGAATGTTTTGAGGTTAGAGATACTAACTTCACTATTTGTTCTGGGTTTAAAAAATTATTTTTGTCTACTAATACACCAAAAGCATAAGTTAAAAGAGAATCACCTATTAAAATTCCTTCAGCCTCTCCAAATTTTTTATGAGTAGTCAATTCTCCTCTTCTGTAGTCATCATTATCTAAAGCAGGTAAATCATCATGGACTAAGGAATAAGAGTGAATCAATTCTATTGCCATAGCAGTTGGTATTCCCTTTAGTTCATCCTCTTCTAATAATTCTAAGATAGCTAAAAGTAAAATTGGTCTTATTCTTTTCCCACCATTTAAAACTGAATACCTCATTCCTTTAGAGATTACCAAAGGATACTCTAACTTTTTTAGGCACAGTTCTAAATTTTCATCTATTAATACTTTTTTTTCGTATAAATATTTTTTTAGCACTATTACACCTCCTCTAGTACCAACTCTTCATTAAAATCTTTTGTTACTTTAATTATTTTCCCTTGAGCTTTATTTAGTAAATCTGAAGATTTTTTTAATAACTTCATTGCTTTTTCATATTCTTTTATGCTTTCATCTAGGGTTAATTGCCCACTTTCTAAGGAATCTATTATTCCATCTATGTCCTCTAAATTGTTTTCAAAACTTCCTAATTTTTTTATAATTTTTTCCATTTTATCCTCCTGAATATTCAATAAATATTTCTGCATATTTTTCTTAAATTATAGCAGAATTTTATGTTTAAAAAAAGTCCTAACGGACTTTTCTTTTATCTAGTATAAAATGTTATAGTTTTTTTTCCATATTTTCTACAATCAGCTTTTTTAAATCCTGATAACTCTTCATCTAAATCTTCAAATAAGTGATGCTCACAAATTATAAGACCACCTTCTGCTAATATTTTTGCTTTTTCAATTGCGGACATTACTTTTTTACACAAGTCTTGTTTATAAGGAGGATCCATGAATATAATATCAAATTTTTCATCTTTTCTTCCTAATATTTCAACAGCTCTAATAACATCATTTTTATAAGCTCTACATCTGTCTTCAAAACCTAAAGAATTGATATTTTCAATTATTATTTTAAGTGCTAATTGTTCCTGCTCTATCATTATCGCTTTCTTTGCTCCACGACTTAAAGCCTCCAAAGCTATATTTCCAGTTCCACTAAATAAATCTAAAAATCTTGCTCCAGTTATATAGGGTGAGATAATAGAAAAAAGAGATTCTTTTACACTACCTAAAGTTGGTCTTGTTTCCATTCCTTTTCTACTTTTAAGTTTTTTATTTTTTGCTTCTCCAGCTATTATTCTCATTTTTCAACTCCTAATTTTTAATATATAAACATTGCATCTCCGAAACTGAAAAAATGATATCCATTTTTTACTCCTTCTTCATACACAGACATCACAAACTCTCTAGTTGAAAAAGCCGATACAAGCATGAGAAGAGTTGATTTTGGAAGATGAAAATTTGTTATTAAAGCATCTACTATTTTAAATTTATAACCAGGATATATAAATATATCTGTTTCTGTTTTCATTTTTTGTAAGATACCATTTCTATCAGCAGCAGCCTCTAAAGCTCTTGTAGATGTCGTTCCTACTGAAATTATTCTTCTTCCTTGATTTTTAGCTAGATTTATTTTTCTAGCAGCTTCTTCTGGAATTTCAAAAACTTCACTGTGCATTTTATGGTCTAGTACATCTTCAACTTGAACAGGTCTAAAAGTTCCAAGTCCAACTTCTAAAAATATATCTACTATTTCTATCCCTTTTTTCTCTATTTTTTCTATCAATTCTTTTGTAAAGTGAAGACCTGCTGTTGGTGCTGCAACTGATTCTCCTTTCATAGCATAAACTGTTTGGTATCGCTCTTTTTCTTTTAAAGTTTCTAATATATATGGAGGTAATGGCATTTTTCCAAGTTTTTCTAAAACTTCTTCAAAACTGCCATTATATGAAAACTTCAGTATTCTATTTCCATCATTTTTTATTTCCACTAACTCTGCCATAAGTTCATTTTTTTCTCCAATAGAAAGAGTTTGGGATATTTTTAATTTTTTAGCATGTTTTATTAAACATTCCCAAGTATTTAAATCAATTCTTTTAATAAGTAATATTTCTAATACTGCTCCTGTTTCTTTTTTTCCAAATAATCTAGCTGGAATTACTTTTGTTGAATTTCTAACTAATACATCCCCTGTTTTAAGATAATCTATTATATTAAAAAAATTTTTATGCTCAATGGTATTATTTTCTTTATTAACAAGCATAAGTCGTGCGCTATCTCTGGGTTCTCTAGGCTTTTGCCCTATTAGTTCCTCTGGTAAATTATAATTATAATCATTTAATTTCGTCGACATCTTCTTCTCCAGTTTTTATTGCTATTACAACTCTTTGTACTCCACAATAATCTTTTATTATCGCAATTAATTTAAATTTATTTTCTTCCATAATGGAGGCTACTTTTTCACCTTGATTATATCCTACTTCAAAGGCTAAATAACCACCAATTTTTAAAAATTCTCCTGCCTCTTTAGAGATTTTTTCATAGAAAAAATATCCATCTCCATTATCAGTTAAAGCTATTTTAGGTTCGTATTTTTTTACTTCTATCATTAAATTTTCATATTCATCTAATGGAATATAGGGTGGATTTGATACAACCAAATCAAATTCCATCCCTTTTGGAATAGAGTTAAAAACATCTGATTTTTGAAATACAACATTTTTTACTTTATTCAACTCTGCATTTTTAGTAGCAATTATAAGAGCTTCATCACTTATATCAAGACCTGTAACAAGGCTACCAGGTAACTCCTTCCCTAAGGTTACAGCGATCGCTCCACTACCTGTTCCAATATCCAAAATTTTTGGATTTTCAATTTCCATTAAAAGTATTTTGCATTGCTCTACCAATACTTCAGTATCTGAACGAGGAATTAAAACATGTTCATTAATTAAGAAAGGGTAACCATAAAATTCCCACTCTCCAAATATTTGTTGAAGTGGCTTTCTATACTTACCTCTTAATATTATCATTCTTTTTATTTCTTTTAAGTCTTCCTCTTGAATTTTTTTAGAAAGTTGAAAATTTAAAAAGCTTTTATTAACTTTTAGTACCTTAGAAAAAATATATTCTGCATCTATTCTAAACTCTGGAACTTCTTTCTCTTCTAAGTAAGCAATTGTTTTATTTAAAAGTTCTAAATTAGATTTTTTAAAATCATCTTTGTCTTCAAGAACTAACTCATTAAAAGTAAGTTTATTTTTTGTCATCTCTCTTAAATATTTTTTTACTGTTTCTTTATCCTCTAAATTCATTTCTACCTCAAAATTAGTATATAGAGCTAATCTATCTAATTTTAAAACATAACTAATTAATTTTTCTGCTTCTAATCTTGGCTTTAAAAAAGAGTATTTTATTAAATACTCTTCAGCAAATTTCAATATTTCTATTAATGTCATAATTAATCTTCCGTACTACTTAACATTTCAGCTTGATTAAATGTAATTAATGCATCTATCATCTCATCAATATCTCCATCCATAAAAGCTTCCATTTGATGACTTGTATGCTTTATTCTATGATCAGTTATTCTTCCTTGAGGATAATTATATGTTCTTATTTTTTCTGATCTATCCCCTGTTCCAACTTGAAGTTTTCTATCGTTAGCTATAGAACTTCTTCTTTTTTCAGCCTCTGCTTCATATAATTTAGCTGCTAAATGTTTCATAGCTTTTTCTCTATTTTTTATTTGTGATCTTTCATCTTGACATTGTACAATTACTCCAGTTGGTAAATGAGTAATTCTAACTGCTGAGTCAGTCGTGTTTACATGCTGTCCACCTGCTCCACCTGACCTATAGACATCAATTTTTAAATCCCCTGAATTTATTACTACATCTTTTACTTCATCTACTTCTGGCATAACTGCTACTGTTGCTGTAGAAGTATGGATTCTTCCAGAAGATTCAGTTTCCGGAACTCTTTGTACTCTATGTACTCCTGATTCAAATTTAAGTCTAGAATAAGCTCCTTGTCCCATTATCATAAATACAACTTCTTTCATTCCACCAACACCAACTTCTTGTTGTCCCATTATTTCATATTTCCACTTTCTTCTTTCTGCATATCTACAATACATTCTAAAAAGATTTCCTGCAAATAGAGCAGCCTCATCTCCACCTGCTCCGCCTCTAATTTCAACTATAACATTTTTATCATCATTTTCATCTTTTGGTAGTAAAAGAAGCTTTAGATTTGTTTCGTATTCTGGTAATATTTCTTCAAGATCTTTTATTTCTTCTTGAAGTAGTTCTCTCATTTCCGCATCTTTTTCATTTTTTATTGCTTCTTTTGAATATTCATAATTTTCTGTGGCATTTTTATATTCATTATATCTTTCAACTATTTCCGATATGTTAGTTAAAGCTTTATTGTATTCCATCATTTTCTTAGGATCAGCCAGAACTTCCGGTTGTCCTAGTAGCACTAAAAGATCGCTATGTCTTTGAACTACTTCTTCTAACTTATTAAACATCTATCATCAGCTCCTTTTTTCTCTATAACTTATTAATTATATCACAAAATATACTAGAAATCAAAAAAGAGCTAACATATATTAACTCTTCATTAAAAGTAAAAACATTTTATTTAAAAATATTTTTACTTTTAATATTTTATTTTTAATATTTTGCTTTTATAAATTTGTTTTTAGTATTTCTAGGCTAGTTTGTTCTTCTAATTCTGTTCTAGTTTGTTGTTCTTTTTTTATTCTTTCAACAGCATATTTTCTAGCTTCTACATATTGCTGACGAGTTATATATTTAAACATTTCTACTTGACTTCTTATTCTACTTTTCAAAATTTTTGCTTCAATAATACCAATATTATCAAAAATTTTATCTAATTTTTCTAAATTTTTTTCAACACCATCTAAAATATACTGATTAGCATTCAATTCTAGCTGTTGCTTATCTAGAGTCAATTTTTTAAACTCTAAAGATGTTTTTTCCATTAAAACTTTAGCTTTTGCTAATTTTTCAACTTCTACTCCAGCTTCTTTAAAATCTTCATCATACACAATACCAAAACTTCCAACTGTACTTCCTAAAACAACAATAGAACAAATTGTACATAGTAATAAATAATATATTTTTTTCATTATTAACACTCCTAACTTTGAAAATCAAACCCAAAAACTTGGTCTGTATTTATTTCTATCTTTTCAGATTTAAATATATCTTTTGTGAAAAAATGATCTATTTCTATTTTATCGGTATCATTGGATATTTTGTCTTTGTTAAAAACCATTACACTATGATTTATTTTTTCTACACTAGATTTTATAAAATTATGATATGAGGTGCTACTTATTATTCCTACTAAAAAAAGAGAAAATGAAGCTTTTAAATATTTTTTACTTTTTGTTTTCTCCTCTTGTAGCAAATTTTTATAAATATTTGCTCTAACTCTATCTTTTGGTGACATACATTATACCTCCATATCTTTTAGTGCTTTATAATAAATTGATTTAACCGTAGATATATTTAAATTTTTCATTTCAGCTATTTCTTTAAGTTTATAGCCGTATAAATCTTTTAAAATAACTATTTCTTTTTCACTACCTTTAATTTTAGCTAATTGTTCTTTTAACATGATACTATTATTTGGATCTACCCCATCTTCGATATCAAAAATTTCATCATTTAATTCTAAATTAATTTTTTTCTTTCTAAAAAAATCATAGGTTTTGTTTATTGCTATTTTATAAATCCAAGTATATATATTACTATCAGATCTAAAACTTTTAAGGTTTTTATATACACTCATAAAAACTTCTTGAGCAATGTCTTCTGCATCCTCGGAATTTTTTACACTTCCAAGTATTTTATAATATATTTTATCAAAATATTGTTCAAAAATATCATCAAAATCCATCATCATAGTTTATTCCCTTCCCAATCATTTCTATTATTTAGACTGAATACTTCTCCATAAAGTTTAAATTTTTTATAAAAGCTCTATATCTTTTTCTATTATTTTTTTTAATTCTTCTAAAATATTTTCTTCTTTTACTTTTTTTACAACTGTCCCTTTCTTAAATAGAATCCCTACACCATTTCCTCCAGCTACTCCATAATCAGCTTCTTTCGCTTCCCCAGGTCCGTTTACTATACATCCCATTACTGCTATTTTTAGATTACAATCTTTATCTTTAAATTCTTTTTCAACTCGCTTAGCTAAAGTAATTAAATCAATTTCTGTTCTCCCACAAGTAGGACAAGATATTATCTCTGTTCCTTTTCTTAATCCTAAAACTTTTAATATTTCTTTTGCTACTTTTATTTCTTCCACTGGATTTTCTGTTAGTGAAACTCTTATTGTTCCTCCTATTCCATCTAACAAAAGAGAGCCTATCCCTATAGCAGATTTAATACTTCCTTGAAAGAGTGTCCCAGCTTCTGTAACTCCCAAGTGAAGTGGATAATTTACAAACTTACTTATTTTTCTATACGCTTCTACCATCATTTTTACATTACTTGATTTTATAGAGATAATTATATCATAAAAATCATATTTTTCTAATAACCCCACATGATACAATGCACTTTCAACCATTCCATCTGCTGTTACTTCTCCATATTTTTCTAATATATGTTTTTCAATAGAGCCAGAATTAACTCCTATCCTAATAGGAATTTTTTTTAATTTCGCAGCTTCGGCTACTAACTTTATTTTTTTCTCATCACCTATATTCCCTGGATTAATTCTTAATTTGTCTATTCCATTCTCAATGGATAAGAGTGCTAATTTATAATCAAAATGTATATCTGCTACTAATGGAACATTAACTCTTTCTTTTATTTTTGATATAGCTTGAGCTGCTAATTCATTATTTATTGTCATTCTTACTAGCTGACACCCTTCTTTTTCCAACTCCAGTATTTGTTTAACCGTTTTTTCTATATCAGAAGTATTAGTGTTCGTCATAGATTGAATAACAATATCATTAGCTCCACCAATGTAGAGATCACCAATTCTTATTACTTTTGTCATTGTCGTCTCCATTATCTTTTTTTAGCTACAACCATAGGATTTATTGGTTTTCCATTTTTTCTTATTTCAAAATGAAGATGTGGTCCAGTACTTCTCCCTGTATTTCCAGTTTGGGCTATTTTATCTCCCTGATTTACTTTAGCACCAACCGAGACATAAATTTTATTTAAGTGTGCATATCTTGTTTCATAACCATTAGCATGAGATAAAATTATTATTTTTCCGTACCCATTCATAGTTCCAGCAAATTTAACCTTTCCTTCTTTTGAAGCATAAGCAGTTATATATCTAGCTCTTAAATCAACTCCTGCATGACCTATGTACCTTTTCAGAACTGGGTGAAATCTGTTTCCATAAGGACTTGTTATTCCTGTAAATTTTATTGGTAACATAAAGTTTTCAGCTTTGGCTAGCTGTGTACTCGTATTTGAACCTTGTTTTGAGACTACTTCTCTCCCTTTTAAAGTTATAAATTTTAAGTTAGGATCTTTAATAAATATTTCTTGTCCTATGTCTAACCTATTCCCTACTAATTTGTTATATTTTTTAAATGAATCAGATTTCACTTTATATATTTGAGCTATCTTAAATAAAGAATCCCCTTTTTTGACTTTATAAAAAACTCCATTTTCTGAAGGTATTTTTATAATATCACCAATTTTAATAATCTTGCCTAACTTAGGATTATTAGCTTTTAATATTTCTTCTGTTACGTTATATTTTTTAGATATGTCATAAAGATTATCACCTTTTTCAATTGTATAATTTATAATTTTAACTTCAGTAACAACCTCTTCCATTATTTCTGTCGTGGTATCTTTATTTTCAAAAAAATTTCCAAAATTATAAGTTCTTTTTATTATAAAATAGTTACTAGAAAGTATGCTTTCCCCTTCTTCATCTTGTACATTTTCAGCATAGTAGTCTGTAAATTTTTCTAAATCAACAACTTCTGGATTAAAAATATCCAGTTGTTCAATTGAATAAGAAAATATAATAATTAAAATTATTAAAAAATTAAACCTTAATTTTATCATTTATATTACCTTTTTCCTTTTTATTTTTTTATTATAAGTAATTCAACATTATTTTCAGTTTCTTCTATTTTATCTATAAGTTTTCTTGTTGCTGTGACTCTATCAAACTGCGCCAAATGTCGTCTTATTCCCCAGATGCTTTCCAGTTTTTCTTTTTCTATTAAAAGCTCCTCTTTTCTTGTTCCTGACTTTTGAATATCAATAGCTGGATAAACTCGAAGTTCTGCTAAAGTTCTATCAAGTTGAATTTCTAAATTTCCAGTACCTTTAAACTCTTCAAAAATAACTTCATCCATTTTACTTCCAGTATCCACAAGAACTGTTGCAATAATAGTCAAACTTCCACCACCACTTATGTTTCTTGCTGAACCAAAGAATTTTTTAGGATAATATAGAGCACTAGGATCTATTCCTCCTGATATTAATTTTCCACTAGATGGTATAACAATATTGTATGCCCTCGCTAATCTAGTTAGTGAATCCATTAAAATTACTATATGTTCTCCATTTTCTATTTTTCTCTTAGCTCTTTCTAATATCATTTCTGTTACTTTTATATGATTTCTAGGATCCTCATCAAAGGTTGAAGAAAACACTTGAGCGCCTGTAACACTTTCTCTTATATCTGTTACCTCTTCTGGCCTTTCATCTATTAATAATATCCACACCTCTACTTCTTTATTATTTAGTATTATAGAATTAGCAATATTACTCATAAGAATTGTTTTTCCTGCTTTAGGTGGCGCCACGATTAGTCCTCTTTGACCTTTCCCTATTGGAGCTATTATATCTATAATTCTTCCAGAAATATTCTTAGAATTTGTTTCTAATTTCAATTGAACTGTTGGATAAGTTGGTTTTAATTCGTCGAAAGGAACTCTTGATTCAGCTTTTAGTGTTGTTCCTCCATTTACCAACAATACTTTACGCAAAGCATAGTTTTTTTCTTCACCTACTGGTTCTCTCACTTCTCCTACGACTATATCTTCACTCCTAAGTTTAAATCTTTTTATTTGAGAAGCGGACACATATATATCTTTTCCCACATTAGTATCTCTTAAAAATCCATATCCATCTGATAGAATATCTAAATTCCCCCAACCTATATCAAGTCCTTCTTTAGTTTCAAACCATTTTTCTATCATTTCTAATATTTCATTTTTTTTTGTTTTACGTCCCAAAACTATCCCTAATTGTTTAGTTATTTCTATAATCTCTTTTAAGAGAAAACTTTCTAAGCTTTGCATTTTTCCTCCATATATATTTTAAGAACTAACTATATCTCCATAAAGAGTCCATGTTTTTGCTGATGTTATTTTTATATTTACAAATTTTCCTGCTAACTCCAGATCACCTTTAAATATCACGACTTTTCCTGAACTTGTTTTTCCAGTTAATGTTTCTTTATTTTTTCTACTATGACCTTCAACTAAAACTTTTTCTACTTTTCCAACAAAATTTTCACTATTTAATTTTGCATTTGCATTTTGAACATCCATGAGCCTGTGTAATCTTTCTTTTTTTATAACTTCCTCTATCTGATCTCCCATTTTAGCCGCTATAGTTCCTTGTCTTACTGAGTACATGAACATATATGAATTATCAAATTTTAAATTCTTTACTATCTCCAGTGTATCTAAAAAATCCTCTTCAGTTTCATTAGGAAATCCTACTATTATATCTGTTGTTAATCCTACTTCTGGCATTTTTTCTTTCATTTTTTTTATAAGCGATATATAGTGTTCTTTTGTATAACCTCTGTTCATAAGTTTTAATATTTTACTAGAACCAGATTGAAGAGGGATGTGAATTGCTTTAGCTATTTTATCAGATTTAGCTATCACATCTATCACATCTTCTGTCATATCTCTTGGATGAGGAGAAATAAACCGGACCCAAAATTCACCTTGAATTTTTTGAATCTCTTCTAATAGTCTTGCAAAGCTTTCCCCAAATTGTAAGTCTTTTCCATATGAATTTACATTTTGACCTAATAAAATTATCTCTTTATAATTTTTATCCACATATCCTTTTATCTCTTTCAATATTTCTTTCATTGGAACGGATCTTTCTCTACCTCTTACATAGGGTACAATACAGAATGTACAGAAGTTATCACACCCATAAGAAATTGGGATTGATGCTGTATATTTAGAATCAAAAGATGCTTCTAGTGTTTCGGGAAGCTCATTTTCATCTCCAATATAAACAACATTTTTTAAATCTCCATTTTCAATTCTTTCAATTGCTGATGGAAGCTTTCCAATATTTTGATTCCCCATAATAATATCTACAACAGGAAATTTTTTAGCTAATTCTTCCCCTTGTTCTTGTGCAAAACATCCCGTTACTCCAACTATTATTTTTTTTTTCTCTTTTCTAGTTTTTAGCTCTCCTAATTTTCCATAAATTTGAGTTGCAGCTCCCTCCCTAACAGTACAAGTATTTAAAAAAACTACTGCCGCTTCTGCAATCTCCTCTGTTATTTCATATCCCATATTTATTAATATTTTTTTTATTTTTGCACTTTCGTTTACATTCATCTGACATCCGTAGGTTATAACTAACGCCTTTTTCATTTAGCCTCCAAGCTCATTTCCCTAATATTTATATAATTAATCTCTATCAAAAGTTTTAGAGTATACTATTGCTAATTTTAACATATTATTGTATCATATTTTTTTTATAAATTGCAAGTTATAATCTAGTTTTAGAATATATTTGATCTATTATTTTTTTTCTTGACAATATAGCTATGATAGAATAAAATAATTCAATTCAAATTTTATTTTTAGTAATATTTTTTAATACTCATTTCATGCTATGAAATATTTTAATTTCCTTATTTTAAGATACTTCATTTTATAATATAGATTTAAAGGAGGAATATATGAATATACTAAATACAATTTTAGCTTCTTTTAAAATTGTTGTAAGCTCTTTAAATAATTTTTTGTGGGGAGATCTTATTGTTCTAGGTTTTGGAGGAATGAAAATTGGACTAAGTATGATAGTTCTTATTCTTGTTCCCACTGGTATTTATTATAGTATAAAGACTAAAATGGTTTCTTTTAGATTATTTCCAGAAATGATTAGATTGGTTTTAAGAAAAAAAGATTCTAAAAATACAAATACTGTAACAGGAATTCAGGCATTATTTATTGCAACAGCTTCTCGAGTAGGTATGGGTAATTTAGCTGGAGTAGTTGCTGCTATTTCTTTTGGTGGTCCTGGAGCAGTTTTTTGGATGTGGATTGCCTCTATTATTGGTGCAAACACTGCCTTTATAGAAAGTACTTTAGCTCAAATTTTTAAAGAAAAAGATCCAGTTTTCGGTGGTTGGAGAGGTGGTCCAGCTTATTTTATGAATAAAATGGATATTTGTGTTAATTTAGATAAAAAAAATCCTAAAAAAGTTTTTAGCTTTAGAATTATTGGAATTTTATTTGCTTTTTCTGGACTTATTACATGGGTTGGAATTACTCAAATTGCATCTAATTCTGTTTCTGAGTCTTTTTTAAATGCATTTAATATAAAACCGATTTATACTTCTATTGGTATGGCTATTTTAGCTACTATAGCACTTTTTGGAAAAGGACATAAAGATAAAATTGTTACTATTCTTAACAAATTAGTTCCGATTATGGCTATTTTATATTTCGTTTTAACTATTTTTATTTTATTGAAAAATATTCCAAGCATACCTGGAATGTTTGTTAATATTTTTGAGCAAGCTTTTGGTTTTAAACAAATAGCTTCAGGAACTTTTGGTGCTGTTCTTATGCAGGGAATAAAAAGAGGACTTTTCTCCAACGAGGCAGGAAGTGGTTCCGCTCCATGTGCTGCTGCTGCTGCTGATGTTAAGCATCCAGCTGAACAAGGGCTTATTCAAGCGTTAGGTGTTTTTATAGATACTTTAGTTCTATGCAGTTGTACTGCTTTTGTTATGTTGCTTACTCCTGAATCTATAAGAAATGGGAAAGTAGGAATGGATTTATTGCAAAGTTCTATGAATTATCATATTGGATTTTTAGGAACTCCAATAATGGCTATAATTTTATTTCTTTTTAGTTTTAGTACATTTTTAGGAATTTTATTTTATGCTCGTTCAAATGTCGCTTTTATATTTGGTGATAAGATGATAGCTCAAGATATTTATAAAATTTTAGCTATATTTATGTTACTAATAGGTGGAACTGCCCAATATCATTTTGTTTGGGACTTAGGAGATTTAGGAATAGCTCTTATGACTATTTTTAATATTATAGCTATAATACCATTGTCTAAACTAGCTTTTGATTCTTTAAGAGACTACGAAGATAACCATATGATAAAAAAATAACGGTAAATAAAAATAAAGGGGAATTCAATCCCCTTTATTTTTATTTGAATATTTCTCCTGCTTCTATATACCAAAGTAATAAATCTATTTCATCCATAGGGATTTTTACTTTTTTACAAAATGTTCTTAATTTTTCTTCTATTTCTATATATTTTTTAGGATTTATTGTCTTAGGAACTTCTTTTATAATATCTAGTTTTAATAGATTTTTTAAAATATGTCTATCTAAAATAGCTAAATTTTGACCAAAACCTATATTTCTTAAAAAATGACCAGCCTCTTTGTAAGACATCCCCTTAATATTTTTTACAATCCATTCTCTTTTTTCAAATATATCTTCTATGGAAGAAAAAAAGTCTTTAGTAATGATTTCTTTTTTATCATTCATCATCTGTTCTCTTAACAGGATAAGATACTTAGCCTTATTATTTTTAAATCTAACTATATTTAAATAAGGAACTAGTTTTTCCTCTTTTCCAGTAAATAATAACCCTGCATCTCTTAGTTCACTAATCGCTTTCCATGCATTTTTAGCTTTAGATTGAGGGGTTAATATACAAAAAGAAAGTTCACTATGAATATCTTCGTTGTTACCATCTTTCCAGATATTTTTAAAATATTCTAATCTTTCTTTTATCTCTTCTTTTTTTTCTTTATATATTTTTTCTATTTCATAAAAATAATCATTTTTCATTTTAACTCCTTGTAATTAAGAGTAACAGTTAATTTTACAAAGCAAAACCATAAGGTAATAACTCTTCCACTGTTACCACCTTATAATCTTTTTTTAAGTTTGCTAATATTATTAAAGTATTTTCATTAGCAAACTCTTTAATTACTTGTCTACATGCCCCGCACGGACTTACTGGTCCTGAAGTATTTCCTACAACACAAATAATTTTTATTTTTTTCATTCCACCAGCTACAGCTGAAAAAATAGCACTTCTCTCTGCACAGTTAGTGAGTCCAAAAGAACCATTTTCCACATTAACCCCCTTATATCTATTATCATTTTCATCTACTACAACAGAACCTACTTTAAAATTAGAGTATTTAGCATAAGCATTTTTTCTTATAGCTATTGCTTCTTCTATAAGAAAAATTATTTCTTCTTTTTCCATATTTTACTCCTTTTTATTATATTTTTACGAATTAAGAGCAGCTTCTAAAGCAATTTCTATCATTTCTCTTAAAGTTACTTGTCTTTCTTCCGCTGTTGTAGCTTCTCCAGTTACAAGGGAGTCTGAAATTGTTAATATTGTTAATGCATTTACATTATATTTTGCTGCTACTGTATAAAGTCCCGCTGTTTCCATCTCCACACAAAGAACGCCAAACTCTGCCCATTTTTTGTACGAGTCAAAATCATCACCATAAAATTCATCTGAAGTCATTACATTTCCAGCTTTTATCTCTATTCCTTTATCTTCTGCTGCTTTTAAAGCTTTTCTAAAAAGTGAAAAAGAAGCAGTTGGAGCATAATCTGCACCGTTAAATCTAAGTTTATTAATCCCTGAATTTGACGAACTAGACATTGCAAATATTACATCTCTTATTTTTATATCAGTTCTATAAGAACCTGCAGTTCCAACTCTAATTAAATTTTTACACCCAAATTCTGTAATTAATTCCGTGGCATATATAGATATCGAAGGCACTCCCATCCCTGTTCCTTGAACTGAGACTTTTTTACCTTTGTAAGTACCTGTAAAACCTAACATCCCTCTTACGTCATTATAACAAATTACATCAGTTAAAAATGTTTCTGCAATCCATTTTGCTCTAAGTGGATCTCCTGGTAATAAAACAGTTTCTGCAATATCACCTTTTTTGGCTCTAATATGAATACTCATCTTTTTTTCCTCCTAAGGTCTTTTTTTTAGATTTCTTCTGCAAAACTTCCAGATAAATTTGTTTTCCCTAACAGTAAAGTTTCAATTGTAGCAGCAATATCGGAAAAACTTTCTCTTATTCCTAAATTTATTCCTGACTTTATTTTTTTTCCGTATACTAGTAATGGAATATATTCTCTTGTATGATCCGTTCCTTTATATGTTGGATCACAACCATGGTCAGCTGTTAATATTAATATTTCTTCTTCTTTTAAATTTTCTATTATTTCTGGTAAATATCTATCAAATTCTTCTAAAGCTAATTTATATCCTTTAGGATCTCTTCTATGACCATATTTCATATCAAAATCTACTAAATTTGTGAATATTAACCCTTTTGTATCCTCTTTTAAAGCGTTTATTGTTTTTAATATTCCATCTAAATTATCTTTATTTGTTCCTTTTTGACTTGTAATTCCCACTCCAGCAAAAATATCAGATGTTTTTCCTATTCCAACTACTTCTAAACCTGAATTTTTAATTCTATCTAACATCCCCTCTTTAGGAGGTAAAACAGAATAATCATGTCTTCCACTCGTTCTTGAATAATTCCCTCTCCCTGTTCCAATATATGGTCTTGCTATTACTCTAGCAACTGGGGAATGCTCTTTACATATTTCTAATGCTATTTTACAAGCTGAGTAAAGTTCTTCTAATGGAATATACTCTTCGTGTGCTGCAATTTGTAAAACTGGATCTGCTGAGGTATATAGTATCCAAGCTCCTGATTTCATTTGCTCATCTCCATAATCATCTAAAACAGTAGTTCCAGAATATGGGAGATTACACAAAACTTTTCTTCTAGTTTTTTCTTCAATAAGTTTTATTACTTTTTCAGGAAAACCTTTAGCATAAGTTGGAAATGCTTTATCTGGAATAATTCCCGCTATTTCCCAATGCCCTGTTGTTGTATCTTTTCCTATTGCTTTTTCTTGTGCTTTTCCATAACACCCAGTTGGTTTAGTTACTTCGGGAACTCCTAAAACTTCTATTATATTTCCAAGTCCTAGTTTTTGCATATTAGGAAGAAATATTCCCCCTGTTGCAAGAGCAATATTTCCTAAAGTATTAGAACCTTCGTCACCGTATAATTTAGAATCCGGAGATTCTCCAACTCCTAAACTATCTAAAACGATTATCGTAGCTCTCTCTATTTTTTTCATAAATATCCTCCTCAATTAATTTCTTTTTACTGATAATTAATATTCCCCATCTTTTGTTTTTCCAACAGTTACCAATTGTACTCCTGATGAAGTTCCTAGTCTATTAGCGCCAGCTTCTATAAATTTAATTGCTGTTTCTATGTCCTTTACACCGCCAGCTGCCTTTATCTTTATTTTATCCTTAACAATAGATTTCATAAGTTGTAAATCTCCAAGTGTTGCTCCTCCTGTTCCAAATCCAGTAGATGTCTTAACGAAATCCGCTGAAGCATTTACACACATTTTCACTGCTAATTTTTTTTCATTTTCTGTTAAATAACAATTTTCAATAATTACTTTTAAAACATTATTGCCTATTGCCTCTTTAATTTCTTTAATTTCTTCCTCAACCTCTTTATACAATCCAGACTTCATAAACCCTAAATTGATAACCATATCAATCTCTGTAGCACCTTGTTTTATACATTCTTTTGCCTCAAATATTTTAGCTTCTTTACTCATTGCACCAAGTGGAAAACCTATCACTGAACATACTTTAACATCTGTTCCTTCTAATTCTTTTTTTGAAATTTTTACATATGAACTATTTACACACACAGAAAAAAACTTATGTTCTTTAGCTTCCTTACAAAGTTTTTTTATATCTTCAATGGTAGTAGTTGCCTTTAATACTGTGTGATCTATATAATTATTAATTTTCATTTTTATTATCCTCCAATTATTTCTAATATAATTTCTTGTTCTTCTATTTTTTCTTTTGAATATTTTAAAGATAATCTTACTATTTCAACTATATTCTCTGTAAGATTTCCCTTATGATAAAAATCTAATATATTATCACCTTTTTTTACATAAGTTCCTATTTTAGCATTCATTATTAATCCTACACTATGGTCTATTTTATCTTCTTTTGTGCTTCGTCCTGCTCCTAACATCATAGCTGCTTTTCCTATTTCATCCGTTGCTATATGAGAGATATACCCCTCTTCTGTTGCTAAATATGGAGTTACTTCTTTGGCTATTTCCAGCAATGAGTAATCACTACAAATTTTAGGATTTCCTCCACTTGCTTCTATAAATTTTTCAAGGTTTTCTAAAGCTCGCCCTGATGTGATAACTTTTTCAACAATTATTATTCCTTCTTCTAAAGTTTTAACATCTCCTTTCATTTTTAAAGCTTGAGCAGATAATTTAACTATTAAATCTTTAAATTTTTTAGGTCCTCTTCCTTTTAAGGTTTCAATAGCTTCTATTACTTCTAAAGAGTTTCCCACTGCACAGCCCAAAGGTTCATCCATATTACTTAGCATACACACAATATTTCTATTAAATAATTTTCCTAATTTGTACATAGTTTCAGCTAATTTTTTAGCTTCTTCAAATGTTTTCATAAAAGCTCCAGAACCAACCTTTACATCTAATATTATAGCATCTGCATGTACTGCTAATTTTTTACTCATAATAGAACTTGCTATAAGGGGGATACTAGACACTGTCGCTGTTACATCTCTTAAAGAATATAATTTTTTATCCATAGGAACTATTTTTTCAGAATAACCCATTATGCCTATTCCTGTTTCATTCACTAATTTTATTAACCCCTCTCTTGTTTTAGAAAATTTAAACCCTTTTATTGATTCAAATTTATCTATTGTCCCTCCAGTGTGTCCCAATCCTTTGCCAGATAATTTAGCTGTTCCCATTCCTAGTGCAGCCAGTACTGGAGCTAGAGCTATTGTAGTTTTATCTCCCACACCTCCTGTGGAATGTTTATCGACTAAAAATTTATGTGTACCTTTAAAATCTATCGTATCTCCCGAATTTATCATCTCTTCTGTAAAAGCTTTTAACTCTCCATCATTCATCCCTTTAAAATATATTGCCATTAAAAATGCTGATATTTGATAATCAGGAATCTTTTCACTTAAATAATTTTTTAATAAAAATTTAATCTCTTCATTTGTTAAAATTTTTCCATCTCTTTTTTTTTCAATAATATCTACGGCTCGCATTTTTCCTCCTCAAATGAAACTAAACTGCATATACTATTATATACTAGATAGTTTTATATTTCTATTATAATAAATAAATTATAACTTGATATAATTTATTGTATTCCATACCCCAAAAATAAAATAGGACAACTGTCCTTTATAGTTGTTTTTTATTTTTTATATGATAAAATTATTAAGGAGGTGGTTTTTATGAAAAATATTCAAGAATATATTAAATTTTATAAATTAGAAAATATAATTACTATTGATATAATAGATAAAGTTTATCTTCAAATTTATAGTGAAGGAGCTTCTTTACTTAAAGCTCATAATAAAGTCAAAAATATTTATTTTATTCTTAAAGGAAAGGTAGAAATTTCATATATCTTAGCAAACGGAAAAAAACTTTTTATAAATTTTTTGTATCCCCTTGAACTTTTTGGAGATATCGAATATATTAATAGAAATTCTGCTCTTTTTGATGTTTATGCCGCTGAAAAAACACTTGTATTAATTCTTCCAATTAAAATTGTAGACAAATATCTTTATAATAACCCTTTCTTTTTAAGGTTTATTTGTGAAGCGGGAAATAAAAAACTTTTAAAAACAAATAAAGCAATTTTGCTCAGAAAATCTTTACCTTTAAAAAATTTTTTTTGTAACTATCTTATAAATAAAAATTTTTATATAACATTTAAAAAATTAAATGACTTAGCTGAAGAATTAAATGTAAGTTACAGAAATTTAACCAGAATAATAAAGGAACTAGTTTTAGAAGGAATTATAGAAAAAAATAGATATTACATTAAAGTTTTAAATAAAATAGATATTTTAAAACTTAGAGAAGATATTTTATAATTTTAAAAATTAACTATATTTTTTAAACTATTTCATTAACTTATATTATTATTTTAAAGCTATTAAAATTTATAAATATTTATCTTTCTATACAATAAAAGAGGTTGAAAATCCAACCTCTTTTTAGTACTTTTTTATTAGTTTAATTATTCAACTACAATTTCTCCAGAAGCAATTTTCTTTTTAATTTCTTCTATTCTAGCTATATTTTCTGCTCCAATTATATCTTTAGTATTTCTGAAATCTGTAGTTCCTACACCATTTTCTTTTATTCCAAAGTTGTAAACTCCTGAAATGAAAGTTCCATCTATAACTGATTTTACAGTTTCAAGCACTGCTACATCTACGTTTTTAACCATTGATGTTAGTACAACTCCCGGTGCAATATCGTCTTGATCAGAATCTACTCCTAATGCAAAAACTCCTGCTTCTCTTGCAGCATCAATAACACCTATTCCTGTAGCCCCTGCAGCATGATACACAACATCTACACCTTGTTTTATTTGTGATATAGCTACTTCTTTCCCTTTTACCGGATCATTAAATGCATTAGAACCACCAACATATGAAGTTACAACTTTTATGTCTGGTTTAACATACTTAGCACCTTGTGCATAACCGTTCTTAAATCGATCTATTAAAGGAACTTGCATCCCACCTACAAATCCAACTTCGTCAGTTTTTGTCATCATAGCAGCTAAAGCCCCAACTAAAAATGATCCTTCTTGTTCTTTAAATAATAAACTTCTTGTATTTTGCTCATTTACCACATCATCAATAATTGCAAATTTTATATTTTTATAATCTTTTGCAACTTTTTCAGCAGCATCTCTCATTTGAAATCCAGTAGCTATTATCAATTCATATCCAGCGTCTGCATACTCTCTGAGAAACTGTTCATCTTCCGCTGATGAAGATGGCTCTACATATTTAAAGTCTATTCCTAACTCTTTTTTTGCATTCTCTAATCCTCTAAAAGCTGAATCGTTAAATGATTTATCCCCTAAACCGCCAGTAGACATCACTATTCCAACTTTTAAAGGATTTTTTGCCTGAACTTTTCCTTCTTTTACTCCACCACAAGCAACTAAAAAAAGAGATGTTAGAACTATTAAGCTTGAGAACAATTTTTTCATTTTTTCCTCCTAGTATTATATAAAATTAATAATATTTTAACATAACCATAAAATTTAAACAATACTTTTATAGAGAAAAAATTCCATTATTGAATTGCAATTTTAAACTCCATTTTCTTATATTATTGATATAACTCTAAATTCCTCTTCTAACAATACTTTTACCATTTCATTTTCATCAAACTCATCATTACTTATTATCGTTATTTTTCCTATTTCTACATTTACAACTCTATCAATCCCTTTTATTTCTGATAAAATTTCTTTTATAAAAGCAATACATTTTATACAACTCATACCTTCAATTTTAAGTATTTTTTCCATAGTTCCTCCATATTTTTACTAGCTTTTTTCTCATTAATTATCCTCTTTAAAACTTTTATTTCCTAATTCTATTATAACTTTTTTTAAACCACTTTGAATTGCTTTAATTTTAAATTTACTTATTCCCTTTATTTCTGCTAATTCTTCAACTGTTGCCTCTTGTAACTCCGTTAAATTATCATAAGTACTTATTATTTTATCTATATCTTTTTTAGTTAATTTATTTATTTTATTTAAAACTCTATATCCTTTCGATACAACTTTATTGTCTAAATTACTATAAGTTTTTCCATAACCTAAAATTTGTGAAAATCTCTCTAATTCTAATAGCTCTTTATCTGTAAGTTTTTCTAATTCATTATTAATACTTGTCAAAGTAAAATCTTTTTTCTCATTTATATTATAATCTTTTATAAAATCCGTTTTTTCTTCTTTAACATTTAAAAAAAGTTCATGCATTTGTAAACTCATAAGTCTTCCATCTGTCCCTAACTCTGTTACATATTCTTGCAATTCTTTTTTTATTCTATAGACCATCTCAAATCTTTGTAACACAAATGAGATCTCATGTATTGTCACTAAATCATCTAGCTCTAGTATTGTCAAATTTGCTAAACTATTATCGAGAACGTGCCTATACTTTTCCAAAGTTTTTAACGCCTGAGTTGCTTGCTCAATAACAACAGAAATATTTTTTAGTCTATATTTATTTTCACCTTTATATAAAATCACTGATTTTTTTCTTTCAGAAATAGCTATTACTAATTTGTTAGTTTGAAGAGCCATTCTTTGAGCGGTTCTATGTCTTGTCCCACTTTCTGTTGTAGCAAAAGATCTATCAGGATGTAGGTGTACATTAGCATAATATATTCGTTCTATATTTTCATCTATAACTATTGCTCCATCCATTTTTGCCAATTCAAAAATTTTTTCAGAGGTATATTTACAATCTATTAAAAATCCACCATCTAACATTTTTTTTATTTCTTCATTAAAACCAACAACAATAAGCCCACCTCTTCCACCTTCTAGTATATTAAAAATACCTTCTCTAAGTATTGTGCCTGGAGTAACTTGAGAAATAAGTTCTAATAAATTATCCCTATCCATTTTCTACACCATCCTTTCTATAACTTCATCTAAATTTTTTAAATATATTAGTTTAAGATTATATTTATTTTTTTCTATCTCTTTTTTATTAGAAAGAGGAACGTAAACTCCTTTAAAACCAAGTTTTTCTAGTTCCCTTAATCTTCTATCAATAAAAAATACTTTTCTTACTTCTCCACGTAGTCCAAGCTCTCCAATTGCTGCTATTTTTTGACTAATAGGTATTCCTCTATAAATAGAAATTAAAGATATTAAAACACCTAAATCTGCAGCAGGATCTTTCATTACTATTCCACCTGGTATATTTATAAAAATATCTTTACTTCCTAAAGACATTCCCATTCTTTTTTCTCCAATTGCTATTAAAATTTGAATTCTATTTCTATCAAAACCTTGAACTACTCTTTTGGGAATTCCAATAGTCATATCTGTTAAAAGAGCTTGAACCTCTAATAAAAAAACTTTTGTTCCTTCTAATATAGGAACTACCATACTACCTATATTTTTTTCTTCTCTTTCACTTAAAAAAAATTCAGAAGAATTTTTTACTTCTTTCATCCCTGTTTCTTCCATACTAAATACGGCTAGTTCATTAGTTGAACCAAATCTATTTTTACTACTTCTTAGTATTCTATAAAAAAGACCTTCTTCCCCTTCAAAACTAAAAACAGCATCTACAATATGCTCTAAAAGTTTAGGCCCAGCTAATTTTCCATCCTTTGTTATATGTCCTACTATAAAAAATGATATATTTAAAGTTTTAGCCAATTCAACTATTCTAAGAGCACATTCTCTAACTTGTGTCGGATTTCCTGCCATAGAATCGTAGCTTGCATTATATATTGTCTGAATAGAATCTATAACTACAACTTTTGGTTTTTTGGCTACTATATATTCGTATATAACCTGCATCTCTGTTTCAGACATTAAAAATAAATTTTTATTTCCTACTCCTAATCTTTCACCTCTATTTTTTATTTGCATAGGAGATTCTTCTCCAGAAATATATAAAACATCACCATATTTTGTATATTCATTTACTAGTTGCAATAAAAGAGTTGATTTTCCTATTCCAGGATTTCCTGTTATTAAAACAACCTCTCCTATAACTAAACCACCACCTAATAATCTATCAAACTCAGAAATATTGCTCTTATATCTAAAATTTTCATCTACCACAACATCATTAAAACTAAAAACTTTTTTAGTAGTTTCTACTAAAGATGTCATATTTTTACTAATATTATTTCCTATTTTCACTTCTATCTCTTCTTGAAATGTTCCCCATTCATCACATTCTGGACATTTTCCTACCCATTTTGAAGTTTTATATCCACACCCTTCACATATATATAAATTTTTAGCTTTTGCCATTTTTCTCCTATTTTTTATTTAAAAGCTATTTTTTTTCTTACTTTTTGCTCCACAAATTCATCTAAATAAAGACTTAGTTTTCCACCATTTAATGCGATTTCTCTAACAACTGTTGAACTCAAATACATATACTTTTTAGAAGCGGGGATAAATATTGTCTCTATCTCTTCCGCTGAAATTTCATTGTTAGCAAATGACATGGTTAATTCATATTCATAATCTGAAATAGACCTCAATCCTCTTATTATCAAAGTAGATTTATTTTTATAAAGAAAATCTACAAGTAAACCCTCATAACTTTTAACTTCTATATTATCTATATTTTTAAAAATTTCTTTTACCATTTCTTCTCTTTCCTTTAAATTAAAGAGATATTTTTTATTAGTATTATTTAGCACCACAACTATAAGTTTTTCTACCAGTTTAGCTGCTCTTAAAATTATTTCGCTATGTCCTTTAGTTATTGGGTCAAAACTTCCAGAATAAACTCCGTTTTTCATTTTATACACTTCCTTACTCTATTTTATAAGAATAATCTCATACCATTTATCTAAATATATCTCTTGAAATTTTAATAGTTCTAATTTTTTTCCATATTTTTCAATATAAGCAGTAATAAATTCTATGTATTCACTTTTAATTTTTTTATAAAGATCATCACTTACTGTAAGTCTTATTTTAGAAAAGTCTCTATCCTTACAGGTCTCTCGTAGCTCCTTTAAAATATCTTCTATAAAAGCTTCTTTTGATTTTATTTTTCCTTTTCCCTTGCACATTGGGCACTCTTCAAAAAAATAATGGCTAAGAGGATTTCCAACTCTTTTTCTTGTCATCTCTATTAAACTTAAATCTGTAAAATGTACTATACTATTTTTTATTCTATCATTTTTTAAATTATTTTCTAATTCTTCTAATAAAAGTTCTTTATTTTTTTCATTTTTCATATCTATAAAATCTATTATTATAATTCCGCCTAAATTTCTAAGCATAAGTTGTCTTGGAATCTCTTTAGCTGCCTCAATATTTGTCATATATATTGTTTCTTCTAATCCAAATTCCCCTATATTTTTACCTGTATTCACATCTATACTAATTAAAGCCTCTGTTGTTTGAATAACGAGATAGCCACCACACTTTAACCATACAATTTTCTCTAGTGAACTTTCTATAACTGGCGTTATATTATAGACGCTAAATATATCTTGCTCATCATCATATAATTTTACTCTCTTTGTATTATTGCCATCTCCAAAAGTATTAATATAGCTTATAATTTCCCAGTAGCTTTCTTCATCATTAATAATAAACTCATCTATCTCACTACTAAATATATCTCTTGAAATTTTTCTTAATAAATCATTCTCTTTATAAACTATCGTTCCCACTTTGGAATTATTTTTTTTCTTTAATATATTTTTCCATTTATTTAAAAGGTAAGCCATTTCTCTTTCAAAATGAAAAACTGATTTTCCGATAGCTTGAGTTCTTAATATAATTCCTACTCCATTTGGTTTTATTTCTTTTATTATTTCTTCTAATCTTTTTTTTTCTTCTATATCTTTTATTTTTTTAGAAATAGCAATATGATCATTATTTGGAAGTAACACCATATATTTTCCTGGAAGAGTGTAATTTGTTGTAAGCCTTACGCCTTTACTTCCATTAGGTTCAGTTATAGCCTGAACCATAATCTCATCTCCAACTTTTAAAAACTCTCCTAACTCTCTATCTACTTTTCCTTCAGGATATTTTTTTTCAAATTCCCTTAAATTATCTATATACAAAAAACCATTTTTTTCTAACCCTATGTTAATAAAAGAAGAGTCCATTCCTTGAATTACATTGGCTACTTTTCCAAAATATATATTTCCATTGTTATCTCCCTCTCCTTCTCTTTCAATAAAAATTTCCATAACTCTATTGTTTTCTATAATAGCTGCTCTGTATCCAAAAATATCTTTATTTATTATGATTTTTTTCATATTGAAATCCTTTTTAAAATATTTTTTCTACTATATTTTTTTTCATTTATTAATATTTCATTTAAGCTTAGTTCTTTATTTATTTTAACAAATAAATTATTTTTTAGACTTTTTTTATTTATACCATTAATTCCAATTATTTTTGATATATTTTTTTCATTTGAATAAATACAAATTTTTTCTCCAAATTTTTCTTCCATTATTAGTAGTTTTATAAAATCTAAATAAATTTCACCTTCAATAAGTTCTCTAAATGCTGGATGAAATGGACCGGCTACAATTACACCATCTTTTCTCAAATCTTCTGAAGGTTGAAGACCAACTCTTATTATTTTTATATTGTTTAGTTCTAATAAAGAATAAACTTTTTTTCCGACTGTTACTGCTTCTTCCAATGAATAAGGTTTATAAATTCCTTCATTATACATTTTCTCCATTTTAGTTCCTGCTAAAACTAAAGTTGGATAAATTCTAACCATAGTTGGTTTTAATTTTATAGTTTTTTTAGCTGTTTCAATATCAAGCTTTTCTGTTGCTCCAGGAAGCCCTAACATAAGCTGAATTCCAACAGCTATATTATATTTTTTTATAAGCTCGACTGCTTTTTCCACTGTTTCTATAGGATAATTTCTTTCTGTTAAATCTAAAACTTTCTGGTTTAATGACTGGACTCCTAACTCTATCACTGTTACTCCAAAATTTTTCAACTGTTCTAATATTTTATTATCTATACAATCCGGTCTTGTTGACAGTCTTATTCCAGCTATTAATCCTTTTTCAATAAATGGTTTTACAACTTCTAAATATTCTTTTTGTAAATTAAATGAAATCCCTGTAAAAGTTCCGCCAAAAAAAGCTACTTCTATAGTTGATTGTTTTGGCAGATATTCTAAATGTTCTTCTATTATTTTTTTTACCTCGATAGGTTTTATGTCAGTTTCTATTCCATTTATTTTTTCTTGATTACAAAAAACACAAGAATTTGGGCAACCAACATGATTTATAAAAATAGGAATATTATAGTGTTTCATGAATTTTTACACCTACTTTTTTTGATAAATCTTTAGCGGCTGATTGTTCTGCTAACTTTTTATTTTTTCCTATTCCTTTTCCATAAATTGGGTTATCAAGAGTATTTTTTCCTATTCGTACTATTATTTCAAAAATCTTTTGATGATCTGGGCCTGTTTCTTTTATTACCTCATAAATTGGAACTATTTTATATTCTTTTTGACTATATTCTTGAAGAATTGTTTTGTAATCTAATATTTCTTCATTATCATCAACATTATCTATCCAATATTTGATATGACCAAGAGCTACTTTTTTTGCTGTCATGAAATCGGAATCTAAATATACAGCACCTAGCATAGATTCGAAGCAGTCTCCTAATATAGAACTTCTTTCTCTTCCCCCCGTCATTTCTTCCCCTTTACTTAGAAGGAGAAACTCGCCAAAACCTAATTCTTTAGATATTCTAGCTAAAACAGGTTCACTAACAACCATAGATTTAAGTTTTGCTAATTCACCCTCAGATGAATTAGCAAAACTTTTATATAAATACTCTGTAACTACAAGATCTAATACTGCATCACCCAATAGTTCCATTCTTTCATTATTTATATTTTTATATCTCCAATTTTCATTTCCAAAAGATCTATGAATAAAAGCCGTTTCTAAAAAAGATTTATTAGAAAAGGTATATCCTATTTTTTCTTCTAATTCTTTATAATTTTTATTCATATTTTCTCCTATTTTCTTCTATTTTCTTCTACTTTATTTTTTTCATAACTATAACAGCATTATGTCCACCAAAACCTAATGATGATGACATGGCAACATTTATATTTTTTTCAATCATTATGTTTGGTGCATAATTTAGATCTAATGCAGGATCTGGAGTATCGTAGTTTATAGTTGGTGGTATTACATTTTCATATATTGAAATTGCAATTATAGCTCCCTCTATTCCTCCTGCAGCTCCTAGACAATGTCCTGTTGCACCTTTAGTAGATGACACTATAAGTTCTTTCGCGTGCCCCTTAAACACTGTTTTTATTGCTTCTGTTTCATTTTTGTCATTTGCAGGAGTAGACGTCCCGTGTGCATTTATATAATCTACAGATTCAGGTTTTATATTGGCTTCTTCTAGCGCCATTTTTATAGCTCTAACAGCTCCTTCCCCACCTTCTGAAGGAGACGTTATATGATAAGCATCACATGATTCTCCATATCCTACTATCTCGGCATACATTTTAGCACCTCTTTTTTTTGCTGCTTCATATTCTTCTAAAATTAATATTCCTGCACCTTCTCCCATAACAAAACCATCTCTATTTTCTGTAAACGGTCTTGAGGCTTTTTGAGGCTCATCATTTCTAGTTGATAAAGCTTTCATATTTGCAAATCCATTTAGTGCAAAAGGGGTTATTGCAGCTTCTGTTCCTCCTGCTATCATAGCAGTTGCTCTTCCCATTTTTATAATTTCAAAAGCATCTCCAATTGAATTTGTTCCTGCAGCACAAGCTGTTACAATAGTTTTATTTATACCCCTAGCTCCTGTGTATATTCCTACATTTCCTGCAGCCATATTAGATATCATAGCAGGTATAGTAAAAGGAGATATTCTTTTTATCCCTTTTTCTAACATATTTATATGTTGTTCTTCAAAAATTTCTATTCCACCGATTCCTGAAGATACTATTACTCCAACTGAATCAGCATTTTCTGGTGTTATTTCAAATTTAGCATCCTCTAGAGCCATTTTTGAAGCTGCAATTGCAAACTGTGTATTTCTTGCTAATTTTTTTATTTCTTTTTTTTCAATTCCAAAACTAACAGGATCAAAATCTTTTACTTCTCCAGCAATTCTAACTGGCATATCAGTGGTATCAAAAGCTTTAATATAATCAATACCTGTTTCCCCATTTTTTATCTTTGACCACGTTTCTTTTGCTGAATTTCCTAGTGAACTAACAATTCCTATTCCTGTTACAACTACTCTTTTCAATATAATCCCTCCAAAATTTTACTTATAATAAATTTATTTTATATTTTTTAATAAATACAAATAAAGGGGTATATATTATACCCCTTCTTTTTACCTACTATTTATGTGCTGCTATATAGTCGGCAGCGTCCTTAACAGTTTTAATTTTTTCTGCATCTGCATCTGGGATGTCTACTCCGAACTCTTCTTCTAAAGCCATTATTAATTCTACTGTATCCAATGAATCTGCCCCTAAATCATCTATGAAATTTGATTCTAAAGTAACCTGTTCAATTTCTACACCTAATTGCTCTACCACTATTTCTTTAATTTTATCTAACATTTTTCCTCCTAATTTTTTATATATTTAAAATGAAAACTAATAATACAATCTAATTTTACATTAAATTTGATAAATCTTCAAGCTTTTCTATATTTTTTACAATTATTTCTTTGTCTATTTTTTTTATAAGTCCCGATAATACCTTTCCAGCACCTATTTCATATATAATAGTTACTCCATTAGTTTTTAATTTTTTTATTGTATCTACCCATTTAACTGGTCCAAAACTTTGAAAATATATTTCCTCTTTTATATCTTTTTCTTCTACTATAAACTCTGCTTTTGTATTAGTAACTAAAGGATATTTTGCTTTTTTAAAATTATAATTAGTCATCTCATTTTTTAATATTTCCCCTGCTGGTTTCATAAGGGAAGAGTGAAATGGACCTGATACAACTAATTTAATCGCTCTTTTTGCTCCATTTTCTTTTAAAATAGTACATGCAGATTCTATCCCTAGTTCGTCTCCTGCTATTACTGTTTGATTAGGTTCATTATAGTTTACAGCTTCTACAATCCCCTCTACTTTAAGTAACAATTCATGTATTTTTTCTGATTCTATACCTATTATGGCTGCCATCCCTCCGTTTACTTTTTCAGAAATATCATTCATGGCTTTTCCTCTAGCTACAGTTAATTTCACCGTTTCATCAAAAGTTAAAAATCCTGATGACCCTATTGCTGAATACTCACCAACAGAATGTCCTGCTACATAATCTGGCTCTATACCTCTATCTTTTACTAATTTTTCTAAAACTAAACTCATAGCAACTATCGCTGGTTGTGTATTTTTAGTTTTTTTCAATTCCTCTTCTGGTCCTTCAAACATAATGGTTTTTAAATCAAAATTTAATTTTGAAAATATTTCATCAAAATATTTTTTTGCATCTACATTATTCTCATAAAGATCTTTTCCCATTCCCACATACTGTGAGCCTTGACCAGGAAATACAAAAGCTATTTTTGACATAATTATATCTCCTTTTTAATTTATAACATCAGTTATATTTTAACATTCTTTATTTTCTGTGTCAATCTTAATTAATAAACCCATTTCATAACTAGAGCTCCATAAGTTAATCCTGCTCCAAAACCTGTTAATACTACATTATCACCTTTTTTTATTAATCCTTTTTCTAAAACTTCACCAAGAGCTAAACCTATAGAGGCTGCAGAAGTATTTCCAAGTTTATTTAAATTCATATAAAATTTTTCAATAGGTATACCTATTTTTTTTGATGCAACATCAATTATTCTAACGTTAGCTTGATGAGGAATGACAAAACTTACATCCTCAGGAGATATTTTTGCTAGATTAAGAGCTTCTAATGTTGCATTAGGCAGTGCTTTCACAGCAAATTTGAAAACTTCCTGCCCTTTCATACTTAGAAAATGTTCTTTATTTTTTATTCTTTCTTCTGTTATTGGATTTCTAGTTCCACCTGCTTTTATCATTAAAGCTTCCTCTAAGTCCCCGTCTGCCCCTAAATAGGTTGAAAGCACTCCATAATTTGATTCAACTTGAGATACCACTGCTGCTGCTGCTCCGTCTCCAAATAAAATACAGGTATTTCTATCTTCCATATTTGTAATTTTAGAAAGAGTTTCAGCACCAATCACTAGTACATTTTTATACGTGTTAGATTTTATCAGTGCATTCGCTAAGGTTAAACCATAAACAAACCCTGAACATGCAGCATTTATATCTAAAGCTCCTGCTTTTATTGCTCCCATTTTTTTCTGAATTATACACGCTGTACTCGGTATTTGAAAATCTGGAGTACAAGTTGCAACTAAAATCATATCTATATCTTCTATTTTTATATTAGCATTTATCAATGCTTTTTCTGCAGCTTTTATGCCTAAATCTGAAGTTGCTTGCTCTAAAGAAGCAAATCTTCTTTCTTCTACACCAGTTCTTGTTCTTATCCATTCATCAGTTGTTTCTACTATTTTTTCAAAATCAAAATTTGTCATTATTTTTTCTGGAATATATGTTCCTACTCCTATTATTCCCGCATTTTTCATCATCATTTACATCTCCTTATTAATCGATATCTCTATTTTCTAATTCTTTCATTTCTATTTTAACTTTTTCTACAAAATCTTCTCTAACGAAAATAGAAGCAGCATTAATTGCATTTTTTATAGCTTTAGCATCTGAACCCCCGTGAGCTTTAACTGAAATATGGTTTAATCCTAAAAAAATTGCCCCTCCATATTCTGAAGAGTCCATTTTTTTTTTCATTTTTTTAAAGACTCCTTGTAAAAAAATTGCTCCTATCTTTGCTACAAAACTATTTCCTATTTCTTTTTTCAAAAAATCTGTTATAAATCTTACTGTTCCCTCGGTTGTTTTTAAAACAATATTTCCTGTATATCCATCAGTTACTACAACATCCACATTACCATTTAATATTTCATGAGGTTCTACATTCCCAATAAAATTTATATGATTTTGCTTACTCATAACAGAAAAAGATTCTCTTGTTAACTCATTTCCTTTCCCTTCTTCTGACCCTATATTTAAAAGACCAACTTTAGGATTTTTAATTCCCAAAGCAATTTCTGAGTATTTGCCGCCTAATATCGCAAAATGATCTAAAAATTCAGGTCTACAATCTGAGTTAGCTCCTACATCCATTATAATTACATGCCCTTTTTTAGTTGGAAAAACTGTGGCTATTGCTGGTCTTAAAACACCTTTTATTCTTTTTAACTTTAGTTGACTAGCGGTAATTAACGCTCCTGTATTTCCTGCAGACACTGAGGCTTCTGCTTCTTCAATTTTTACAAGTTCTAAAGTTACGTTCATAGAGGCATCTTTTTTTGCTCTTACTGATGTCACAGGATCTTCGTGCATTCCAATTATTTCTCTTGCATCTTTTATTTCTATTCTTTTTTTATCATAAGTATATTTTTCAAGTTCTTTTTCTATTTTTTCTTTTTGTCCTACTAATATTAAATTTATATCATCAGTTTCATTTATAGCTAATATAGCACCCTTTACTGTTTCAAAAGGTGCATTATCTCCACCCATTGCATCTAAAGCAATTTTCATTATTTTCCTCCTAAACTAAAACCTCTTTTTCTATTTTACCATATTTAGAAGAATATTTGAATTTTTTTAACAATCTTAAAATTTTATAATTTTTATCTCATCTAAACTAAGTAAAAAAATAAAAAAGATTCAAACAGTTTACATTTATAAAATTATTAATATACTATTTTGAACCAATTATATCATAAACTTTTTTAAATAACAAAGACCGTTTTTCTAGCTAAATTTTACAATTAATTTAAATAGATTTATTTTTAACATAATATTTAAAAAATTTTTATTTTTAAACTTAACTTAACTTAAAGATAAAAAAAGACTAGATTTAATCTAGTCTTTTTTTATCTTTAAGTTAAGTTATTACTCAGCTACAGTTTTTAAAACTTGTCTTCCATTATAATCTCCACACTCAAGACAAACTCTGTGTGATCTTTTTGGAGCTCCACATTTACCACAAGTCGATAACCCCGTTACAGTTAAAGCATGATGAGATCTTCTCATGTTTTTTTTCGCTTTCGACGTTTTTTTCTTAGGTACTGCCATTTCTATTACCTCCTCATCTTTTAAAGGTTAATCTTTAAATTTCTAATAATTTAGCCCATCTGTGATCGATTCCATCATCAGAATACTTTTTAATATCAGAGTCATCATCACAGAAATTTTCACACGCTGGATAAGGTTCCATGTCTAAAATTATTTGCTGCCTTATTAAATCAGCAATATCAATTTCACCATCAGTAGCTTCCTCGAAAGCTTCATCAAGATTAACTTCATTTTCTTCTTTTAAACTCTTTAAATGTATTCTATAACTTTTAGGATCTAAAAATCTCCAATTAAATTCTCCATCAATATTTTGGGTAATTTCTTTTAGACATCTTACACATTCAACTTTAATCTTTCCAGAATAGCTTCCAGAAACAATAAATATCTCTCCAACAGCCACATCATTAATTTTATTTACATTTCCATTAACTAGTACTGTTTTTGCGTAATCAAGCCCCTCAATATCATCTAATTTAAAATTAAACTCATTAATAGTTTGACCACTAACGAAATCATGAATTTTCAGTTTCAAAGATAACCTCCCTTATTATATTCACTTGAATATTTTACAAAAAAAAACAAGTTTTGTCAAGAATAATTTCTTATTTCACTATATTTTATTATATTTTTCAACAAAATTATACATTAAATAAAAACTCCATTAAATCTCCATCCTTTACAACATATTCTTTTCCTTCTAATCTTAATGAACCTGCTTCTTGTGACCCCTTCCAACCTGAATATTTTATAAAATCATTAAACCCCACAACTTTTGCTCTTATAAACCCTTTTTCAAAATCAGTATGAATCTCTGCTGCTGCTTTGGGAGCTGTTGCGCCTATTTTTATAGTCCAAGCTCTTACTTCTTTCACTCCAGCTGTAAAATACGTCTGAAGACCTAATAATTTATATCCAGCTCTTATTAATCTATTGAGCCCTGCTTCGTCTACACCTAGTGCTTCTAAAAATTCATTTTTAGATTCTTCGTCATCCATTTCCTGAAGCTCTGCTTCAACTTTTGCCGATACAATAACAACTTCTGAACCTAATTTCTCAGCATAAACTCGCACTTTTTCTACATATTCATTCCCTGTTACTAAATCATCTTCTGAAACATTCGCTGCAAATATCATTGGTTTCACTGTCAAAAGTTGATAAGCTTTAATTAATTCTGTCTCTTCTTTTGCAAGTTTCAGTGTTTTTAACAATTTAAGTTCCTCTAAATGCTTATAGCACATTTCTAAAACTGGCATTAGTTGCATTGATTCTTTATTTTTATTCTTAGCTAATTTAGAGTGCTTCTCTATCGCTTTATCAATAGTGTCTAAATCAGCTAGAATTAATTCTCCATTTATAATTTCAATATCAACTATTGGATCTATTTGCCCTGCTACATGAATTATATTATCGTCATCAAAACATCTAACTACCTGACAAATAGCTGCTGTTGTTCTTATATTTGAAAGAAATTTATTTCCAAGCCCTTCACCTTTAGACGCTCCTTTTACAAGCCCTGCTATGTCAACAAATTCAACAGTTGCTGGTACTACTCTTTGAGGATTAATTATTTTTGATAGCTCGTCTATTCTCTTATCTGGCACTGTTACCATTCCCACATTTGGTTCTATTGTACAAAAAGGATAATTAGCTGCTTCTGCTGCCCCTGCTTTTGTTATTGCATTAAAAAGTGTTGATTTCCCTACATTTGGAAGTCCAACAATTCCTATTCCAATCATATTATACCTCCAATTTTTCTTTTATCATTCGTATTATTATAACATATTTTTTATATTTTTAAACTTTTTTCTTATCTCTCACGTCAAAATATCATAAAACTTAAATAATATTTTCTCCCCTGAATTTATTATTAGTTTTTCATATTAATCCCCCCAAGATAAATATGTAGAAAAGTCTTTGGTATAAAATCCAAAGGCTTTTTTTTTATTTTTAAACTTTTTTCTTATTTCTCACGTCAAAATATCGTAAAACTTAAATAATATTTTCTCCCCTGAATTTATTATTGGTTTTTCATATTAATCCCCCCAAGATAAATATGAATAAAAAGCCTTTGGTGTAAAATCCAAAGGCTTTTTTTTATTTTTAAACTTTTATATTGTTTTTTTCGTCAAAATAATATAAAATTTAAATAATATTTTCACCCCCCCTTGAACTTATTATTTATTTTACACATTAATCCTCCCAAGATAATGTGTAAAAGCCTTTGGATAATTCCAAAGGCTTTTTTATTTTTATTTTTTTATTTTTTTTAATTTAAATTTTTCCCATGGTTTTATTCTATCTAAAAAAATATGTTCCATTTCTATAATTTTTCCTACAACACTTGTTTTTCCAGAATTTTTCATATCTTTTTTAGCTATTTGAAGTTCTCCTGAATAATGCCCATAAAGATAACTTTCTATTACTATATCTCCTTTTTTTATATCTGCAGGATTGATAAGTTCAAATTTATGCCCTTTATATTTTACACGTGATTGAGTTGATCTAATCATATTCCCACTTACATCACCTCTATTAAAATGAAGTTCCTCTTCTATTATTTTAGTTTCTATTTCAGGAAGATTTTCTATTACTTCTACTTGAAACTCTAATAAATCTCTATTTACATCTCCTAATCTTCTTAACTCATCTTCTGAAGCATAGCAATTTGAAACAATAACTACATCTATTCCTTCAGCAAATAAATCTTTTGCCTGAATTTCAACTGGAAGAGTTCGGTGCTCTTCTAGTGTACAAAGTCCCTCATCTACAGGCCAAGGACCAAATGTTCCCTCTTGCGAGTTTATAAATGCTGATGTTTTTAGTCCGTACTTCATAAAATTATTATTACAAATTCTGAAATGTTCCCTTGTTAATCCTGAATATTTATGTGGATAAAAGTTATGACACCCTAGTAAATTATGTTTATTAGGTATATAATCCATAATCGTGTCTATGTATCTAGTATTATTACTCATATTTAATTCTATTTTTAAATTATATGGATTAAATGTCATCATTGATTCTTCATTTCCAGAAAAACCCTCATCTAATCTTATTCCATAAGCCTCAATCTCTGAAAAAAAACTTAAATCTCCATAAGAAATTTTTAGGTCTTTAAAGATTGCTGGACTCACATCTACAATAGATTCAAATCCTAAAGAATTTGCAAAATCCAAAGTTTCCTTAAAGTCTTTTATTATTTTATTTTTATCTCCTGTAATAGAAAGTAAACAAGTAAAAATTCTTTTAAAACCATATTTTTTAGCTAAAGACATATATTTCTTATTTTTTTCTAAATCAGAATGTCCTACGTATATTGAAATTCCTAATTCTCTCATAATTCCTCCATTTTATTGTATCGAATTTTATAAACTATTTTAATACTTATATCATATATTTAAACCCTATTTCTGAATAAAGTCAATTTTTTATTTGGTCACTATTGAATCACTTTCTGACAAATTCTAAATATATCCGCTCTTTCATCTTGTTTTCTAACCTTATTTTAGTTTTAATTGGTTTTTCTTCGAAATATTCTTCCACAATTCCTTTTCCTAAATATATAAATGGTTCTGTTATTTCATCAATTTTTTTAAATTTTCTCATAAAAAAATGTAAATTCACACCTCTTTGTTCACTAAATAAAAAATCTTTTCCATTTTCAGAGTTAATACTTGTGGTTTGTTTTAAATACCAATAAAAATATAATGTATCTAACAATGTATTTTCATATGTTATCTCCTTATCTATTAACTCTTCTTTATTTAAATTTATAAATAAATAATAATTCTTTTTATTTTCACTAGGATTTATTCCATTTCTATATGAACTGTGAAATTTTGAATAATTACTCACAAGTGCTACATCTCTCATGGAATAACTCGAATATAATTTTAAGAAAGGGACCCCATAATTTTTATTTTCAAATTCTTGTTTATATTTTAATATTCCATATATCAATATTTCTTCTATATAATTCTTTACGTTTATATTTTCTAAAACTTTTAAAAATATTTCACTTTTTTCAATAAGATTTTTTTTTTCATCATAATTAAAAAGTTTTATCTTTCTTTTTTTTTCATTATTATCATAAAAATTCTGATTTAGATATTTAAAACAATGAACTATACTTTCCATCTCTACGCTCTCTATCTGATTCAGTATTTCTTTTTTAGCTTGCTCTATACTTATATCACTATTATTTAATAAATATTTTATAACAAAATATTCATAGGGACGTTTTATTGGTAAAAAACTTTCTATTTCTTCCAACACTTTTTTTTCATTCTCATCTATTCTAAATATTTTCTCATCTATTTTTTCTAAAAACTTAATATATGTTTTAGTTTTTTTTATAAATCTTAAAATATTTGGTGCCCCTTCATAGTTTAAATAATCTAGATATGTTGGGACTCTTCCTTTTAAAGATATATTTTTAAATGTTTCATATTCTTCTTTAAAATATTTTAAAGTTGAAAAATTAGTAGAGTTTATTTGTTTTAATATATTCTCTTTAGCTATTTCATCCATATTTATAACTATTTCTTTAGAAATATAATTAAAATTATTTTTTAATGCTATTTTTAGTTTATACTTCTCTTTTGTCTCATTTCCCATTAAAGCCAACGCTATTAAATAAGTTTTATTATGATTTCCTATAAAATCTAAAACTGTTAAAAACTCTTTCCCTTTACTCTTTCTAAGTCCTCTTCCTAATTGTTGAATAAATACTACTGCTGAGCTTGTAGGACGTAACATTAATATTATATTAACATTTGGAATATCTACCCCTTCATTAAATATATCCACAGTAAAAATCACTTCTAAATTTTGATAATTTAATTTTTCAATAGTTTTTTTTCTTTCATCAGGAGTATTTTCTCCAATTAGTACTTTTGATTTTATCCCTAATTTATTAAATTCTTCAGCCATAAATTTAGCATGATCTATATTAGCACAAAATCCTAATATTTTTCTTCTTTCTCCAGAATATCCATAAAAATTTAATTTTTCTACAATATAATCTGTCCTTTTATGTATCATAAGTTTTTTTGCTACTTCGTCTATTCTTGATATATCTAAATTTGATAAATCTACCTCTCTTATATCACTAATACCATAGTAATGGAAAGGAACTATTAATTTTTCTTCTAAAGCCTCTTTTATTCTAAGTTCCATAACTATATTATTATCAAAAATTCTATATATATCCTCCCCATCTGTTCTCTCTGGAGTAGCAGTAAGACCTAGTAAAAATTTAGGTTCTAAATAATTTAATATGGTTTTATAAGTTTCACTTGTAATATGATGTGCCTCATCAACAACAATATAATCAAAATAATTTTTATCAAAACAGTTCAAATGTTTTTTTAAACTTTGAACTGTGGCAAAAACAAATTCTTTTTCTCTTTCTTTTTTCACCCCTGTAAAAACTCCTGTACTTTTTTTCAAAATTACTTTTTCAAATGTTTTTTTTGCATTTTGAATAATTTCTTCTCTGTGAGCTATAAAAAGCATTTTTTTAGGTTTAAATTTCATAACATCAAAAGCTGCTAAGTATGTTTTTCCAGTTCCTGTAGCTGCTATAGCTAAAGCTTTTTTTTCATTATTTTTTCTCAATTTAATTAAATTATCTAAAGTTTTTTTTTGCATATAATTAGGTTTTACTGTATTTAATTCTACATTTTTTTCACTTATTTCAAAATTGGCATAATCTATATTTTTTGTATAATCAAATTTTACATCACTAAAATATTTTTGTTCGTATACATATGATTTAGACCATATATATCTAAACTCTGATATTATATTTTCTAAATATAATGAACTATTCTTTACTATTTCTTCGCTACTCCATTCAATATTACTTTTTAATCCACCTTTAGAGAGATTTGAAGAACCTATTATAATTTTACTTGTCTCATCACTTTTAAAAATATATCCCTTAGGATGAAAACCTATTTTTCTAGCATCATAAAATTTTATCTCTATATTTTCAAATTTATTTAAATAATTAAGAGCTTTTCTTTCTGTTATTCCCATATAGTTAGATGTTATTATTTTTCCTATAATACCTTTTTTTTCTGCTTCTTTTAGAACATCTAGAAGAATTTGTACTCCACTAAATCTAATAAAAGAAACTATAAAATAAAATTCTTTTGAATTTATTATTGATTCCTTTACTATTGATAAAAGATCTCTATTATTATTACATATTAATTTTGTTTTCAATATTTCCTCCTTATTGCTATATAAAAAAATAAGTCTAGCAACACAATTAATGCTCGACTTATTTTTATTTTTTATTTTATTAGAGAATTTATCTTATTTATAAAATCAACAGGATTTTTTATTTGAAAACCTTCTATTAACATACCTTGATTATATAATATGTCTACTAATTTTTTTAATTCATCACCATCACTATTTTGTAATTTTTTAAATATTGAATGATTTGAATTTAATTCTAAAACTTTTTCAGCTTTAATACCTTCATTTCCTTGCATTTCTGACAATGTTTTTTCCATTTCCAAAGATACTTGTCCTTTAGATGAAATTGCCACTGCCGACTCTCCTAGATTCGGATTGATTTTAATTTCCTTAACTTTTTCAATCAATATATTTTGAATTTTCTCCAAAAGCTCTTTATTCTCTACTTCAATTTCTTTTTGTTTCTCTTTATCCTCTTCAGAATCATGATTTTTAAAATCTGAATCATTTATTGATTTAAATGTTTTTTCTTCAAAAGTCATTAAAGTTTTTAATGAGAACTCATCTATTTTATCTGTTAAAAATAAAACTTCTATATTTTTATTTTTTAAACCTTGCATTTTAGGGTGATATTTTAAGATTTCTATATCTTCTCCCGCTACATAGTATATCTCTTTCTGCTCAGTCCCCATTCTTTCTACATATTCTTTTAAACTTACATATTTATCTTCTTTTGATGATTTAAATATTAATAAATTTTGAAGTTTTTCTTTATTCATTCCAAACATATCCTGAATTCCAAATTTAATATTTCTTCCAAAAGAATCCCAAATTTTGATATATTTTTCTCTTTCATCTTTTTGAATTTTTTCTAATTCAGATATTATTTTTTTTTCTAAATGCTTTGAAATACTAGATAACTCTGTATTTTTTTGAAGAACTTCTCTTGAAATATTTAAAGAAAGCGTATCACAGTCTACTAGTCCTTTAATAAAACTAAAATATTCAGGAATTAACTCTTCGCATTTGTCCATTATAAAAACATTTTTTGTGTATAGTTGAAGACCTCTTTTAAAATCTTTTGTATAAAAATCATAAGGAGCTTTTCCTGGAATGTAAAGTAGTGCCGTATACTCTAAACTTCCTTGAATATTTATATGAATATGATGATTTGGAGCTTCGTAATCATGAAAATTAGCTTTATAAAATTCATTATATTTTTCTTCTAACAATTCTGATTTTTTTTCTTTCCAAATAGGTTTAGTAGAATTAACAACCTCTTCTTCTATAGTAATTGGGTATCTCACATAGTCAGAATATTTTTTTACTAATTCTTTTAATTTAGTCTCATCTGTGAAATCTAAATCTTCTTCTGTGTCTCTTATTTCTAAAATAATTTCAGTTCCACGTTCTTTTTTTTCTATTTCTTCTATTTCATAACTTCCATCTCCTGTAGATATCCATCTAACACCAATTTCAGAATAAGCGGATTTAGTTTCCAATACTATACGCTCGGCTATCATGAAAGCAGAATAAAAACCTACTCCAAATTGTCCTATTATATCTATTTCTTCTGTTTTTTCTGTTTCTTTAATCTCTTTTGAAAATGCTTTTGAACCTGATTTTGCTATTGTTCCAATATTTTCTAAAACTTCTTCATAAGTCATTCCTATTCCATTATCTTTAATTGTTATTACTTTTTTTTCTTTATTACCAGAAATATTTATTTTAAAATCTTTTTCTTCACCTAAAATACTTATATCTGTTAATGATTTAAATTTTATTTTATCTATTGCATCTGAACTATTCGATATTAGTTCTCTTAAAAAAATTTCCTTATGAGTATAAATTGAATGTATCATAAGATTTAACAGTTCTTTTGTTTCTGCTTGAAAACTTTTTGATTCTTTTCTCACTTTTAGTTCCTCCTTGGATTTATATTTCATAATCATTTAATTTTAGCACTACATACTTTAAAATATCATTTTTTACAAAAAAAATCAAGACTCTTCTTGATTTTTTTTTGTAATATTTTTAATTAATTTCATAACATTTTTATTAGTATTGATATTTTGGTTGTTCAGTAGCTGATGGATAGTAAACAGGTCTCTTTTGTTGTTCTTCTAACTGTTGTTCCTGAATTCTATTTCCATCTTGTAAAGTTCCTACAATAGCCCCTGCTGCTGCTCCTATACCTGCTCCTATTAAGGTTGTTTTAGTATTCTTTCCTATTGCCTGACCTAAAAGTGCTCCTGTTCCTGCTCCTAATGTTGTCCCACCAATAGCTCCAGAACCAGTATTTGCACACCCTACTATTAATAGACTACTTAACAATAATAAAAATAGTTTTTTTTTCATAAAAATCACCTCTTAGTTTTTTTATTTTATAATTAAAGTATTTCCATCCATTTCTTTAGGTTTAGAAATTCCTAAAATATCTAATATTGTAGGTGCTAAGTCTGCTAGTTTTCCATTTTGTACTTTTTTATTTTTTAATTCCCTAGAAACTAATATAAAAGGAACTTTATTAGTTGTATGCGCTGTAAAAGGTACATGTGTTATTGGATCTTCCATAAGTTCAGCATTTCCATGATCTGATGTGATTAATATTGTTCCATCTTTTTCTAACATTTTATCTGTTACTCTTTTTATGCAAGAATCAACTTCTTGAATAGCTTTCACTGCTGCAGTCATTATTCCAGTATGTCCAACCATATCAGGGTTAGCATAATTTATTATTATTACATCAAATTTATTAGAATCAATAGCCTCTATTACATTTTTTGTTAACTCCTCTGCTGACATTTCAGGTTGAAGGTCATAAGTTGCAACCTTTGGTGAGCTTATTAATAATCGCTCTTCCCCTTTATACGCTATTTCTTTTCCTCCATTAAAGAAAAAAGTAACATGAGCATATTTTTCAGTTTCAGCTGTTCTTAATTGAACTAAATTATTTTGTGATAAAATTTCCCCTAAAGTATTTATTAATTCTTTATCAGTATAAATAAAAGGTGCATCTATTGTTGCATCATATTGTCTCATACAATAGTATTTAACACCTAAGTAATTTCTATCAAACTCTTTGAACTCTATGTCTGTTAAAGCTCTTGTAATTTGTCTTGCTCTATCTGGTCTGTAATTAAAATTAATAAATACATCTCCTTCTTTTATTAATCCTTCTTCTAAAATTATTGTAGGTATAATAAATTCATCTGTTTTTCCTTCTTTATATCCTTTTTTTATAACTTCACTAGCTGAAGTTGAATGTTCTCCAATTCCATTTACCATAGCTTCATAAACTAATTGTGTTCTAGAATAATTTTTATCTCTATCCATTGCGTAATATCTTCCTGAAATTGTTGCTATTTCTCCAACACCTATTTCTTGCATTTTGTCTTCTAATTGCTTTATAAATTCTTCTCCTGATTTTGGCGCCGTATCTCTTCCATCTAAAAAAACATGAATGTATACTTTTTTTAATCCATAATTTTTTGCCATTTGAAGTAAACCATAAAGATGTGTTATATGAGAATGGACTCCTCCATTTGAAACTAAACCAGAAAAATGAATTGATTTTCCTGTTGTTTTTGCTTCTTCAAATGCTTCTACTAGTTTATCTTTTTTATAAAAATCTCCTGTTCTTACATCTTTTGATATTTCTACTAAAGGTTGATACACAACTCTTCCTGCCCCTATATTTAAATGCCCAACTTCTGAATTCCCCATTTGTCCTTCAGGTAACCCAACAGCTTCTCCTGATGCTTCAAGTTCTGAATTTGGATATTCTTTTAATAGATTTATAAAATTTACAGGATTTGCATTTTTTATTGCATTTTTTTCTTCTTTATGAGTATTTATTCCCCAACCATCTAAAATCATTAACATTAAAGGTTTTTTCATTTTTTTCTCCTTATTTTTTATTTTTAGAATAACTTTATCTTAGTTTAATCCTATTTTCAACTTAGTTTATTTTCCTATAGTTAGTTATAAAAATATTTAAAAAAAGAACCACTTAAAAAAATTCAAATTTAAGTAGCTCTTTTTTATTTTTTTATTTTTTATTTTTTATTTCTTTATTTTTTTTAGTTTCCAGCTTTAATAATAACTTCAAAAACTTTAGCCTCTAGAGAGGCTCCACCTACTAATCCACCATCAATATCTGGTTGTGCCATTAACTCTGCTGCATTTGCTGCATTCATAGAACCACCGTATTGAATTATAGTTTTTTCTGATACTTCTAAACCAAACATATCCTGTATCACTTTTCTTATTGCTTTATGCGTTTCTTGAGCCATTTCTGGAGTAGCTGTTTTTCCTGTTCCTATTGCCCATACTGGTTCATAAGCAACTATAACTTTTTTTGCATCTTCTATTGATAATCCTGCCATTCCACCTTTTATTTGCTTAGAATTTACTTCTAACGTTTTCCCTGTCTCTCTCTCTTCTAGTCTTTCTCCAACACATAAAATAGGTGTTAAACCATGAGCTATTGCCGATTTTACTTTTTCATTAATAAATTCATCAGATTCATGGAAATACTCTCTTCTTTCTGAATGACCTAAAATTACATATTCAATTCCTATAGATTTTAGCATAACTGATGATATTTCTCCAGTAAAAGCCCCTGAATTTTTGGGATATATATTTTGTGCTGCTATCTTCACATTTGATCCTAATGCTACTTTTGCAAGATCTGATAACATTATTGTAGGTGCTCCTATAACTATATCAACGTTTTTGTATCCTCCAACTAAAGATTTTAGTGCTTTTATAGTCTCTATTCCTTCTTCATTTGTTTTATTCATTTTCCAGTTTCCAGCTACAACTTTTCTTCTCATTAAATTTTCCTCCGAAGTATTATTTTTAATTCTAAAATATTTTAATATTTTATATTCTATTTTTCTTTAGCATAACATATTTGTCATTTTTTTTCAAATATTAGAATTTTTTTTTTAGTTATTGATTATAATTTAATCTTTTTTGTTATTTTTTTAACTTAACAATCTACAATTATAACATTGTTCTAGTAGCACTTGTATATATTTATCTTTTTCTTTCAAAAATTCAGATACTAACCCTGCCACATCATATTCTAAAATATCTAAGACACAATCTTCATCATTTTGTTCAAAAGCTTTCTTCAAGGCTAAATATTCTTTTTTAAAATCTGAAAGATAATCTTCAAATTCCACACGACTCTCCTCTTCTAATATATAATTATTTAAAGTTGAGATTAAATTATGATACCAACTTACTATACTTAGTAGTTCTGCCATCAACTCTGTTAAATCTAATCCTTCTGGTGAGTAATAATAAATTTCTTCTATTATCTCAAAATATCTATTTCCATTTATTTCTACTTTATACAGATTTTCAAGTAAAATCGCACTGTGATCTTTAGTTATTACTTCTATTATACATTTTTCATTATTGTATAAATGATTTTCATTAAATTTTTCACCATTTATTAAAATATTAGTAGCAATTTTTTTTTCTTTACCTAAAATATTGTTTATTTCTTTTATTGCTAATCCTAAGGTTTTAAAATTTTTTCTTCTTGAATTAAGTTTTTGATTATTTACATAAATTTCAATTCCCATATTCACTTCCTTTTTTTATAAATTTTACCGTTGTTGCAAAAGCAAAAATAAATATTTTACCTATTTTATTTTTTTTATTTATTTCTCTAATTATTTCTTCCACAGTTGCACCAGTAGTTAAAATATCGTCCACTAATAATATATTTTTATTTTCCATATTCAAATCTATTTTAAAGCTATTTATCACATTAGCTACTCTTTCTTCTTTATTTTTGTATATATACATGTGTTTCGTATTTTTTATTCGTATTATTTTTTCATATTTTATTTTTGATATATTTAAAACTTCTTCTACTTGATTAAATCCTCTTTCTAGCATTCTTTTTTCATTAATAGGAACAGGTATCACAATATCTATTTTCTCTTCTCGCATTATTTTTTTTATTTTACTTTCTACAATTATTGATAAAACATTGCCTAAATATTTTCTATTTTTCAATTTATAATCTTTTAATAATCTCTTGATTTCTAAATTATAAAAATATATATAATATATATTTTTATTTTTTTTTAACTTACTATTAATCTTTAAATAGCTATTACAAGTTTCACATAAATAAACTTCATCATTTCTTAATTTTTTTTTACACATAGAACAGCTATTTGAAAAAATTATTTTTTTAATACTCTGGAATAGGCTCAGGTTTTTCCTCCTTTTCTTTATCCACAATAGCAGCTTCATACATCTCTGTAAATCCACATTCAGCACAAGTTTTTAAATAATACGTTCCTAAATGTATTTTCAAACCACTATCTTTTTGGGGAAAAACAACAGTTTTAACATAATATTTAGAACTATCACATTTTAAGCATTTAATATCCAATTTCATCCTCCCATAAGATGTTTTCTAACCATTGAATTTTATTTTTTTCAAAAATTATAAGGTCAAATCTATAATTTAACTCTTTGTAATTTCTACTTTTGATATACTTTTGTGCTGTTTTGTACATTCTTTTTAGCTTCCATTTTCCTACTGCTTCAAAAGCGGTTCCATAATTTTCAGAGCCTCTATATTTTACTTCTACAAATACTAGTAAATCATTTTTTTTAGCAATTAAATCTATTTCTCCTTTCTTTGAGTAATAATTCTTTTCTAATAAAATATAATCTTTATTTTTTAAGAGTTCACTAGCCTTTTCTTCATAAAAATAACCCTTCTCTCTATTAGTCATTTTATACTCCTAGAATCTTCTTCAAAAAAGTTTTTCTATGAATATCCACAGGACCTTTTTCAATTAAAATTTCTCGGTGTTTTTTAGTGCCATATCCTTTATGTTTTTCAAATTCATAATCTGGATATTCCTTGGATATTTCTTTCATATATCTATCTCTTAATACTTTAGCAATAATTGAAGCCGCAGCTATTGATAAACTTTTTCCATCACCTTTAATTATAAATTGTTGATTTCCTTTATATTCCCTTATATTCTGATTTCCATCTACTAATATCTTTTTTTCATATATACTAATATTTCTTTTCTCTAATTCCTTTAAAGCTCTTCTCATAGCTAAAAAAGTTGCATTTAATATATTTATTTCATCTATTTCTTTTTCCGTTGCAATTCCTATTCCAACTTCAAAATGTTCTTTAATAATTTTAAATAATTTTTCTCTTTTAATTTCTGAAAGTTTTTTTGAATCGTTTATTTCATTTAATTTTTCACTGTATTTTTTTAAATATACTGCTCCTGCTACAACGGGACCTGCTAATGGTCCCCGTCCTGCCTCATCAACACCTATTATATCCCCATTTTCTTTGTCAAAACAATATAGCTTCTTTTCATTAGTCTTCATCTATTACCTTATCCCATTCCTCTTTAAAATCAGAGCTTAATCTTTCTAAGTTCAATTTTAGCCTTTTAGCCATAATTTTAAAATCTTCTGGTATTTCCCCTTGAAACGATAGTTTTCCCCCTGTTATAGGGTGATTAAAATTTAAAGTATAAGCATGAAGCATCTGTCTTTTAGCCATTTCTTTACTTCCTGTCATTCCATAAACAGAATCTCCTACTATAGGATGATTTATTCCTCTCATATGTACCCTTATTTGATGGGTTCTCCCTGTTTCTATTTTAATTTTTACAAGAGAAAAATTATTTGCTGAATCTATAACTTCATAGTTACTAATAGCAATTCTTCCTCCCTCTTCAACTATTGCCATTTTTTTTCTATCTTTTTTATCTCTACCAATTAAATTCTCTATTCTACCTTTATGATCTTTAAAATTTCCTTTACAGATACATATATAAGTTTTTTCCATTGTTTTTTCTTTAAACATCTCTGAAAGCTTTAAATGCGCTATATCATTCTTAGCTACAACAATAACCCCACTGGTGTCTTTATCTAATCTGTGAACTATCCCCGGTCTTATTACTCCATTCATACTTGAAAGATCTTTTATATGATACAAAATCCCATGAACAAGAGTTCCAGTGTAATTCCCCACTGCAGGATGAACAACCATATTTGACTCTTTATTTATAACTACCATGTCTTTATCTTGGTATATTATATTAATTGGAATATTTTCTGGAACTATATCTAACATTATATCTTCTGGTATTTTTATAATTATTTCTTCTGTACCTTTAATTTTATTTCCACTTTTAATTTTATTTTTTCCTTTTATTTCAACATTATTTCCATCAATTAAATTTTGGATATAAGCTCTAGTTACTTCGCTCATATACTCATTTATAACTACATCTATTCGTTTCCCAGCATCCTTTGAACTACAGTTAATATAAATTATTTCTTTATAATTTCCTTCTTCTATCTCTCGCATTCTATCCTCTTACCCTTCAAAAGTATAACCTAATTCTTTTAAGAACGGTTTTTTCTTTCTCCAATCATCTTTAACTTTAACCCAAAGATTCAAATATATTGATTGTCCTAAAAGAGTTTCAATATCTTTTCTTGCTTCAGTACCTATCTCTTTTAACAGAGCGCCATTCTTTCCTATTACAATTCCTTTTTGGGAATCTCTTTCCACATAAATATTAATATCAAATTTATCTTTTCCATTTGCTCTTCTTTCTACATTTACAATTTCAATAGCTACTGAATGTGGAATTTCTTCTCTTGTTTTATGAAGAATTTTTTCTCTCACTACCTCAGTTATTATTCTATACACTGGCATATCTGTATACATATCTTCTGGATAATATTTAATCCCTTCTTCCAAAAATGGATCTAACGCCGTTAGTAATTTAGGAATACCTATTGAATACAATCCAGAAAGCTCAACAATCGCATCAAAATCCCCTAATTTTTCTTTTATTTCTTTTCTTTTCAAAACTAACTCTTCATCATCTAATTTATCTATTTTATTTATTAATAAAACTTTTGGTGTTTTTTTTGCTTCCATAACTCTTGCCATTACAAATTCATCACCAGTACTTATATCTTGTGTCCCATCCAGCATAAATACAATTACATCTACATCTTTTAAAATTTTAACTGCACTATTTGTCATGTGCTCCCCTAAAAGATGTTTTGGTTTATGAATTCCTGGAGTATCTATAAATATATACTGATTTTCATTAAAATTTAGTATTCCTTTAATGTTATCTCTTGTTGTTCCTGCTTTATCTGATACAATAGCAACCTTTTCTGCAACCATTTTATTTATTAACGTCGACTTTCCTACATTTGGTCTTCCGACAACAGCTATAAATCCTGCTTTCATTCCTGCTCATCTCCTATCCCAATTTTCATATATACATCTTTAATTCTATCTATATAGCTAGAGGATTCTTGTTTTTCTTTGGCTATAATTAAATTTTTCACTGTTTTTTTTATTTCAATAGGGGATATTTCCTCTTTTATCCCTGCAAGCTTACAGTATTTAATAAATCTTGCTCTAAAATTTTGTCTAGTCAACTCTTTGAACAGATAATTTTCTTTTTTCTCGTTTATCTCATTTCTAAATTCTTCTATAAATTCTTTTAAAGAAGTAGCTTCTTTTTCATTTAAATTAACAACTACTTTCCCTGTTTTTTTTAATATATTAATTTCTTTATTATTTATAATATCACTCATTCTTATTTCTAATATCTCACTTATTTTTAGCCCACTACTTTTAAATAATTCAATTACTAGTTTATCCCTTTGTCCTTTTGAATCCTTTGGACAACATTCTAAAATAGAATTTATCTCTTCTATTTCAACTTTTGTTTTAATAGGTTTAATCTCTATTTTTATATTAATTCCTTCTATTGGATTACAGGTTATTTTTTCTTTTTTCAATAAATATTTAAATAAACCATTTATTGAGGCTAGTCGTCTTTTTACTGAACTATCTAATAAATTTTTTTTTAAATTTTTAATGTAGCTCAGAATCTTTAATGGAGTTATTTTTAATATATCATCATTTTCAAGAAATTTAATGAAATCTTCTATCTCATTTCTATAAATTTCTATAGTTTCTTTTGAAACTCTTCCTTTTTTTATTAGATTAATAATATAGCCTTCTAGTATTTTTAAAGAGCTATCTAGCATTTAAAAGCTCCTTAGCATGATTTATTACTGCTTCTGAAGCTTCGTTTCCAGCTAACATTCTCGCTATCTCTTGAATTCTTTCTTTTTCATTTAACAGTTTCACAGAACTAATAGTTTTTCCATCTATATTTTTTTTCTCTATATAAAATTGTTGCTTTGCCTTTGAGGCAATCACTGGAGAATGTGTTATACAAATTACTTGAGAGTTGCTTCCTATCTCTTTAAGCTTATCAGCAATTTTTTTTACCGTTTCTCCACCTACCCCAGAATCTATTTCATCAAATAGTAGCATAGCAATATTGTCAACTTCTGAGAAAATAACTTTAAGAGCTAACATTATTCTACTCACTTCTCCACCTGAGGCTATTTTGCACAATGCTTTAGCTGTTTGTCCCATATTGGTTGAAATAAAAAACTCTACCAAATCTACTCCATTTGCACTTATACCCTTAATCTTATCATAATTAATACTAAATTCAGCTTCTTTCATACTTAAAAAAGTTAATTCTGATTTAAGATTTTTTTCTATCTCATTACCTTTTGATTTTCTTAATTTCGTTAATTCTTCGGCTTTTATATAATATTTTTCTTGAATTTTTTCTTTTTCTATTATTAGAGATTTCAATTCAAAATTATTTTCTTCTAACATATTTAGCTGTGAGCTTATCTTTTCACTGTACTCAACTACTTGTTCAATAGTACTTCCATATTTTAATTTTAATTTATTTATTTCATCTAATCTTAAAATAATTTTTTCTAATTTAGAATCGTCTGATTCAATATCATTATTTATAGAGTTAATACTACTTGTTATATCTTCTAACTCATAATATATTTTATCTAATCTTTCAAATACATCTTTAAATTCTAAACCATATTTACATAATAGTTCCAAGGATTTTTTAGAACTATATATGAGAGTAAGTGCATTTAATTCCCCTTCTTTTAATGCCATTTCTGAACTTTGAAGTTTTTCTTTTATTTTTCCAGCATTAAAAAGTATTTTGTATTCTTCCTCTAACTTTATATCCTCCCCTAGAACAGGATTAATTCTTAAAATTTCTTCTAACTGAAATTCATAAAATTCCCGTTTTTCAGATATTTCTTTTTTTAATTTTTCAATTTCAGAAATCTTATCTGTAATAGTTATATATTTTTCATAATAATTATTAATTTCTAATTTAAGAATTTTTCCTGTTTCTCCTAAAAACTTATCTAATAACTTTATATGATTTGATTTTGTTAACAACATTTGATGTGAGTGTTGCCCTACAATATCTACTAATGTAGACATAATTTCTTTTAAACTCGTCATAGGAACTCTTATCCCATTTACAAAGGCTTTTCCTCTCCCATTTCTATCTAAACTTCTTCTTACTATAACTTCATTTCCTTCTAATTCAATACCTTGATTTTCTAATTCTAAACTTTGATCTGGGGTAATCTCAAATACACCCTGCGCTAGTAGGGTATCGCTTCCATCTCTAATCATATCTACACTAGCTTTTTCTCCTATAAGAAGATTTATTCCCTCTATGATTATAGATTTTCCCGCTCCTGTTTCCCCAGTTAAACTCACTAGTCCATTTTCAAATTCTAAGTCTAGCTTATCTATAATTGCTAAATTTTCTATTTTTAATTCTTTTAACATAGATTCTCTCCCCATTTTAGAGTTTCTCTAAGCATAGCATAATAACTTAAATCCTCTGGTAAAACTAAATTTAATTTTTTTCCTGAAAATCTAATATAAACCCTGTCATTATAAGTAATTTTTGCACAAGTTTCTCCATCTAAAACTGCATATCCAACTCTATCTTCATCTTCTATTTTTACTATTAATTCTTCATTCCCATCTATTACCACAGGTCTCATACTTAAATTATGAGGTGCAATTGGTGTTATTATTATTCCTCTTAAACTAGGAACTACAATAGGTCCTCCTGCTGCTAGTGAATAGGCTGTTGACCCTGTAGGAGTACAAATTATAACCCCATCAGCTCTGTACGTGTTCATATATTCCTTATTAGAATACATTCCTATTCTTAATAGCTTCGTCATAACCCCACCTTTTGAAATTACAACTTCATTAAGAACATCATAATTTTTTTTTCCTATTTTAACCTCTAAAAATTCTCGACTTTTTATTCTAAACTTATTTGTCAAATACCTTTCAATAACATGAATTGCTTTATTCATTTTTATTTCTGTTAAAAACCCCAAACTTCCTGCATTTATCGCTATTACATGAATACTTTTATTTTTTATTATTTCTTTTGAAGCACGAAGTAATGTACCATCTCCTCCAATAACTATACTAAAATCAGCTATCCCAATTTTTTCATGAGGCACTATTTCCACATTTTTTTTTATTAAATAGGTGTATACTTTTCTATAAAATTCTTCTGCTAACTCCTTTTCTTCATTATAAAATATACAGCATTTTTTCAAAATTTTACCCCCTATTTTAATAAAATTTTTCTGGATTTATAGCTTTTAATTTAAATCGTAGCTCATAATATAGATCTGGTTGTGAATCATTAGAATAACCTAATATTCCTATATTTTGTCCTTTTTTTACTATTTGTCCCATTTTTACAGTTGATGATATTAAATTTCCATAAACACCTATTAAATTACTTCCATAATCAATCATAACAACAGTACCTAAACCTACAAATATATCTGAATAAATAATTTTTCCTGCTCCTGTAGAATTAATCTCGGAGCCCAAAGTACTTCTTATTTCCATTCCATTACTTGCTATTCCATTCTTTTTTTGTCCGTATCTAGTTACTATTTTTCCTTGTATTGGTTGAGATATTTTTCCAATTTTAAATTGAGCAGTTGTCAAATCTATTTTTTTATCTACTTTAGTTCTTTCTAAAATTATTTTTTCAATAGCTTTTTCTATTCTTATTTTTTCTTTTGATAATTTTTTTATAGAATTTTCATGAGTATTTTTTTCTGCATTTAATTTTTTTATAAGTAATTCTTGATTTTTTATTTTACTATCTAAAGACTTAGCATTTTCACTTATTTTATCTTGTAATCTCACTAATTCTTTTTTTTCTTCCTCAACATCAATTGTTGCTTTTTTTATATTTTCCTGAACATTTTCAACCCTTTCTATTTTATTAAAATCAGTTATTATTATATTTTTAAATGAGACTTTATTTTGAGGAGATATCTCCATTTTTTCTTTTGAAATTACAAATCTATTCCAAGCCTTTATTTTTGCACTATTTTCATGTTTGGTTCTCTGTAATTCTTGGGAGCTTATTACTAAATTTTTTTGAGAATAATCTATATTTTTAGTTACTCTTCTTATTTCTTCTAGTATTTTTTCTCTTTCACTTCTTATTTCTTTTATCTCTTCTTCGTTTTTTTCTATTTGTTTTTCTAAAGTATTTTTTTCTGTGGCAATTTTATTTATTCTTCTATTTTTTGTTTTTATTGTACTCTCTATCTTAATTACATTTTTTTTTAATTCTGTAACACTTTCTTGTTTTCCATATAAATTATTTTGAAGAAAGCTCAATATTATTAGAATTTTTGTCATTTCTTTAAATTTTTTTTTATTCATTTCTAATCAACTTCTTTGCTTTCAAAAGGTCTCAACCAGCAAAATAAAACTATTATAAAAGAGAGACTTCCCGTTACTAATAAAACATGTTCAGATGATATAAGTGAAAATTTAAAATCATATCCTTTTAATCTATTTCTAAAAAGATAATAAAAATTAACATAAAATAATGTTCCCACAATAGCAGAAATTGCCATTGGTATAGCTGAAATTCTCTTAGCTTTCTTTTTTAAATCGTTTCTTTTTTTAGAGGTTAAATAATAATATATATAATTATTCTCTACCATATCACCATATAGTTTTACTATTGAAATTATAATTGGAATTATTAACAAAAACATTGTTGCCATCATCTCTATTTTTACTATTTTTAGTTTCTGAGTATTATTCATTATAAAAAGTTCATCAATATGTATAGTAGAAATATTTTTTTCCACTTCAAGTTTGTCTATTATAATTTTTGCATTTTCTAAATCACTTACATTTACTATGATTATGTCTGATAGAGGATTGCTTGCCGCTGATATTGATATTTCCAGTTCTTTAATTAAATTTTTAAGAGATTCTTCTTTTGAATAATATCTTACTTTTTTTGCTTCTTTCAGTTTTAGTATTTTTTTCTCTAGTTTCTCTAAATCTTGAGGATTAAGTTTTGATACTAGTTCCATTTGAATATAACTACTACTGGATATTTTTTTTCTCACTTCGTTTAAATTCAAAAAAAGTGAAATAAATAAACAAAAAATAAAAAATACATAAATTAAAAATATAAAGTTTTTAGTTTTTTTTTTTAACACCATAACTAATCTCCTTTTTTATGAAATATAATAGTGATAAAGGCGAAACATAGTTCGCCTTTATCACTATTATCTATTTTATTTCAAGTTTTCTTTTACCATACTTACTAATTTTTCTGCTGTTAATTCATATTTTATTAAAAGTTCTTCCCCTTTTCCACTTTGTCCAAATTTGTCATAAACTCCTAACTTTTTTACTAAAGTTGGATGAGTTTCACTTAAAAATTCTGATACTGCAGAACCCAATCCACCTATAACAGAATGTTCTTCTGCTGTTATAATAAATTTAGTTTCCTTAGCTGCTTTTATTATTGTTTCTCCATCTAAAGGTTTTATTGTCCCTACATTAATTACTCTTACAGATATATTTTCTTTTTTTAATATCTCTGCCGCTTTCAAAGCTTGCTCTACCATAAGTCCTGTTGCTACTATAGTTACGTCAGTTCCTTCCTTGATTGTATTTGCTATTCCAATTTGAAAATCATAGGAATTATCAAAAAGAATTTCTGTATCTAATCTTCCCATTCTTATGTATACAGGACCTACATACTCCGCTGCTGCAAAAACCATTTTTCTTGTTTCAGTGGCGTCAGCAGGGGAAAGAACAACCATTCCTGGTATAGCTCTCATAAGTGCTATATCTTCAATTGACTGATGGGAACCACCATCTTCTCCCACTGAAATTCCTGCATGGGTAGGGGCTATTTTTACATTTAATTTAGGATAACAAACTGTATTTCTTATTTGATCAAAAGCCCTTCCAGCTGCAAACACTGCAAATGTAGAAGCAAAAGCTATTTTTCCACATGCTGCCATTCCCGCTGCTGTCCCAACCATGTCTGCTTCTGATATTCCTACATTTATATGTCTTTCTGGAAATTCTTTTTGAAACAATGCTGTTTTAGTTGATTTTGTTAGGTCAGCATCTAATACAACCACATCTTTATTTAGTTTTCCAAGCTCAACCAGAGCTTCGCCGTAAGCTTGTCTTGTAGATTTCTTAGCCATATATTTTATCCTCCCTAATTTTAATCAATTATTATTTTATTTAATTCAGCTAATGCTTTTTCAGTTTGTTCCATATTTGGTGCTGAACCATGAAATTCACATGCGTTTTCCATAAAAGAAACTCCTTTTCCTTTTATAGTCCTAGCTAACAAAAGAGTAGGTTTACCTTTACATTCTTTTGCTAATTTAAGTCCCGAAATAATACTTTCCATATTATGTCCATCAATTTTTACTACATTCCATCCAAATGCTTCCCATTTTTTATCAAGAGGTTCTACACCCATTATTTTATCAACATTTCCATCTATTTGTAAATTATTACTATCCAGTATAGCACAAACATTATCTAATTTATAATGTGCTGTAGTCATTGCGGCTTCCCAAACTTGTCCTTCTTGCACTTCGCCGTCACCCATTATTACATAAGTTCGGTAGCTTTGGCCTGACATTCTTCCAGATAATGCCATCCCATTTCCAGTTGATAAACCTTGACCTAAAGAACCTGTTGACATATCTATCCCTGGTACTTTTTTCATATCTGGATGACCTTGTAATATTGAGCCATATGTTCTAAAACTCATTAATAACTCTTTATCAAAAAAACCTTTTTCGGCTAATGTTGCATAGATTGCAGGAGAAGCGTGCCCTTTAGACAGTATTAATCTATCTCTATTTGGATCTTTAGGATTTTTTATATCTATATTCATTTCTGAAAAATAAAGAACTGATAATATATCAGCTACAGATAAAGAGCCTCCTGGATGTCCAGATTTAGCATTACTAACCATTTTAATGATAGATTTTCTTATTTCATTTGCATTTGTTTTTAACATTTTAATATCGCTCATTTTTTCTCCTCTCATTAATTTTATCTTATTATAATTATAATCTTAATTTCCTGTTAATGTCAAGAAAAGCTATCAATATATTAAATATATGTTATAACTTTTGAAGCCATTTTTTCAAAAATAAAAAATAATTCTTTTCCATATTTTTCAACATACACAATTAACATCTCATACTTAAAAGAACCAAAAATTAAAAAAACTGAAAAATATATGCTTAAAGGTCTAAAAAATTTTTCTTCTTTTTTTATATTTCTAAAAAGAATAATTATTCCCATAGTGAAAACTATTAAATATTCAGATATTGTATGTGTATATTGGATAGATAGATATAATGATACCATTATAAAAACTCTAAATAATATCTTAGATAATCGTGGTGAACAGCTATAAGAAATTATGGGGATTTGTATTAGAGAGCCTCCTCCCCATGCCTTTGGAAAAAGATCAAAAATTAAATGAAGACCTATCGCCAAAGAAAAACCAACTATAAAATATCTGCTCACTTCTGTTGGTTGTTTTAAATGAAAATATATAAAAATTAAAATCATTAAAGGGCTGTGTGTTAATATATTTCTGTGTTTAAGCTTCATTTTAAAATCCCAGTCTGGAAATTTAAATCCTACTAAAAAACCTGTTACTGCAATTACAGTTCCCATAAAGTCTAACTTCCCTAAACTTTCTATTATTTTTTCCATTATTTTTTCACTCCAAAACCTTTTAGTTATATAATATCATATCTTTATATGTATTTCTATTTTTTTTATCCTTCTTCCAATGTATTTTAAGTAAAAAAAGAAGATGAAATAATTTTCATACTCCATCTCCTTTAATTATATTTATGTATTAAATTTTGAATTACTTAGTTATCTCTGCTACTACACCTGAGGCAACTGTTCTTCCTCCCTCTCTTATTGCAAATCTTAATCCTGTTTCCATTGCTATTGGGTGTATTAATTCTACTGTCATCT
>JBOFUX010000052.1:0-89648 GCA_051652785.1 Fusobacteriaceae bacterium
TTATTTTTATTATTAAGGAGGAAATTTTATGTCATTTGAAGTTATAAAAAAAATAACTAAAAGTTATTCTAAATATGTTACTATTTTTTTTCAAGATGAAATTAAATTATCTGAGAATATATCTTGTGAAAATCTAAAATTAATTACTATGCTTATGGAAAAAGAAAGGTTTACAGGAAAAATAGGAGAGATTTTATCTGCTTCTTATTTAGAAAAAGGAGCACTTATTGAAATTGTTTTTATTGGTTCTGGAAAAAGAGAAACCTTTAATAAAAAAGAGTATAGAGTAAATATTTTTAATAGTTTAAAAAATTTTACTGGTGAAATTTTAATATCCTCAAAAGAAGAATTGTTAGCTGATGCAAATATTTTATCTGAGATAACTTCGCACATAAATTATGATTTTGATAAATATAAACATAAAAAGAAAACTAAGTTTTTAGCTTTAACTTTATTTAGTGAAAAGTTTACTGATCTCTCTGAAGTAACTATTTTAAATGAAGCAATTATTTTGACTAAAGAGTTAGTAAACGAACAAGCTGAAATTATGACACCTAAAAAGCTTTCAGAACTAGCTTTAGAGTATGGAAAAAAATCAGGTTTTGAAGTGGAAATTTTAGATGAAGTTCAAGCATTAAAATTAGGAATGCATGCTTTTCTAGCTGTGGGAAGAGCTTCAATAAATAAATCATATGTAATAGTTATGAGACACTTTGGGAATAAAGATGATAAAAATATTTATGGATTAGTAGGAAAAGGACTAACTTACGATACTGGGGGGCTTTCATTAAAACCAACTGATTCTATGTTTGATATGAAATGTGATATGGGAGGTGCAGCTACCGTTATGGGAACTATGGTCGCACTAGCTCAAAACAAGGTTAAAAAGAACGTTATAGCAGTTATAGCAGCTTGTGAAAACTCAATTGGTTCTAAATCTTATAGACCAGGTGATATAGTATCTAGTATGAATGGAAAATATATAGAAATTATAAATACTGATGCTGAAGGAAGATTAACTTTAGTTGACGCTATCACTTATATTACAAGAGTAGAGAAAGTTTCAGAGATAATAGATGTAGCCACTCTAACAGGAGGAATAGTAGTAGCATTAGGACACAGTGCGACAGGAGTTTTTTCTAACAACAAAGAAATGGTTAAAAAATTAGAAATATCTTCTGAAAACTGGGAAGAAAATTTTTGGCATTTACCAATATATGAGGATTATAGAAAAATGGTAAAATCTGAAACTGCATCTGTAAAGAACAGTACAGGAAAATGGGCATCTGCCCCTTGTGCTGCAGCCTTTATAGAAGCTTTTTTAGAAAATAACATTCCTTGGATGCATCTCGATATTGCAGGAACAGCTTTTTTATCTAAAAATGAAAATTATCATAAAAAAGGGGCTACGGGAGTAGCAGTTCAAACTTTATACACATATATCAAAGATTAAATATAAAGAAATAAAATGCCTATATTTAAAATAGTAATATGGAAGTTTTATTTCTTTATAATTTTTATATTAATAACTGATAATTTTTTTAGATCTCAGAATACTTTTAATTGTTATGATGTTTTTTAGATATTTATTTAGGGGAGAATAATGAAAGTAAGATATGCATATGATAATAAGATAGATAAAGACCTTGCTATTAGCCTTTGGTCAAATTGTTTTAATGATTCAAAAAAATATATGGAGTTCTTTTTTTCAACTCACTATAAATATAGTAATTTTTTGCTCTATGAAAATTTTGGTGGTTTACACTTAACTCCTTATAATCATAGTTTTTTTAATTCTATCAATATTTCATGGTATATTCAAGGAGTAGGTGTTTTTGAAAAATATAGACGGAAGGGAATTATGAAAACTCTTATAATAAAAACCTTAGAAAATGCAAAAGAAGAAGGACTTAGAGAAGTTTTTTTAATTCCTGTAAATCCTGCTGTTTATACACCTTTTAATTTTGAATTTTCACATATCTTAGAAAAATATTATACCTCAAAAGATGAACTAAGAAATTTTATGAAAAATAAAGAATATTCTATTGTTCAAGTTTCATTAAATATTTTAGATTCAGTTTATCAAGATATTTTAGATTTTTATCATGATAATATGAAAAAATTTGATAGCTTCGTAGTAAAAAACTTTGATAACTTGAAATTTTTTTTAGAAGAATTAGAATTAGAAAAAAGTTCATTTTTTTATGTGAAAAAAAATTCTCATATTGTAGGGTTATTTTCATTAGTATCTCATGAAAAAATCTTAGAAATAAGAGATTTATTTTTTAATAATAAAGAAATTTTATCAAATATTTTTTATTTTATTTATAATTCATTTCATTGTGAGCAAGATATTTTAATTACAGCACCACAAAATTCACAAATAGAAACTTATTTTTCAAATAGACTCCAAATTAGAAAAACTATTTCTCCATTTATCATGATGAGAATTATAGATGTAAAAAGAGTTTTATTTGAATCTATTTTAAAAAATAAAACTATTTCCTCTTCATCAATCACTATTTATGTAGAGGATAATCTAATCCCGAGTAATCAAGGATATTATACTATTGATTTATTAAACAAAACAGTAGAATATAAGAAGAAATCTTTTAATTGTGACTTAGAAATAAATATTAGTACTCTTGTTGAACTTATTTATGGGACAACATCACCTTCAATACTGTTAAAACAGAATAAATTAAAAATTAAAAATGTGAAAAATCTTAAAAAAATAGAAAAATTTTTTACATTAAAAACTAATTATATATTAGAATATATATAATTAGTTATATATATTGATTTATATATTTATTATTTTAATATAAGCTCTCTATATTCTTTTAGAGTCATTTTTTCCTTTGTTATTTTTTTTGTACTTAAAGATGTTTTAGCAGATTTTACTAATGATGAAGTCAAAGTATTAATATGAGTTACTGCGACAGCTAAAGCATCTGCTGCATCATCAGGTTTTGGAATTTCATCTAGTAATAAAATTTTTTGAACCATTTTTTGAACTTGTTGCTTGTCCGCTCTTCCATATCCAGTAATTCCCATTTTAACTTCTAAAGGAGTATATCCTTTAGGATTAAGTCCACCTTTCATTCCAGCTAAAATGATAACCCCTCTAGCTTGTCCTACACTTATTACAGTTTTTTGATTTTTAAAAAAGAATAATTCTTCCACTGCCATATAATCAGGTTTAAATTTTTTTATTATTTCATCTAATTCGTTATAAATAATTAGTAATCTATCTTCTAATTTTAACTCTTTATCTGTATAGATACAACCATATGTAACTGTTTTATACAAATTTTTATTAAAATCAACTATTCCATATCCTACAATTGCTGTTCCAGGGTCAATTCCTAAAACTCTCATATTCTTCACCTCACATATGAATTTTAACATAAGAATATAAAAAATCAAGGAAATATATTATATTTAATTAAATATAAAGGATAATTTAAGATTTTTTTGTATAATTATTTTAACAAATATGTTTTTTTATGAAAAAAATTAATTAGGAGGGCTCTTAATATGAATGCTACTGATTATTTAAAAGATATTAGTCGTTATCCACTTCTAAAAAAAAATGAAGAAATAATATATTCAATACGAGCTAAAAAAGGGGATATAGAAGCTAAAAATTTAATTATTATCTCAAATCTTAGATTAGTTGTTTCTATTGCTAAAAAATATACAAATTTAGGAATCCCTTTTTTAGATCTTATTCAAGAAGGGAATATAGGTCTAATAAAAGCTACTGAAAAATTTGATCCTAGTTTAGAAAAAAGATTTTCCACATATGCCATATTTTGGATTAAACAAAGTATTTTAAGTCATATTTCAACAAATCGTTCAGGGGTAAGATTTCCACAGTATATTTATGATAATATCTCTAGAATTAATAAGTTTAAACAATCATATAAAATTTTGCACACGACTTTTCCATCATTAGAAGAAATATCTAAAAATCTTGGAGTAAAAATCGTAGATATTAAAAAATATATTGAAATTTCTGAAAATAACTTTGTTTCACTAGAAAAAAATTGTGGTGAAAATATAGATTATCATGATATAATAGCTTCTGATGAAAATCTTGAAAGTATTTTAATTCATAAAGATACTAATGAGGAGCTTTTAAAATTTTTAGAATATCTAACTCCCAATGAAAAAAATGTTCTTATTGGACGGTACGGTCTTTTTAATAGTGAGATTCTTACTCTTGGAGAAATTGGAGATAAGCTTCATTTAACTAAAGAAAGAATTCGACAAATTCAATTAAAAGCAATAGATAAATTAAAAATTAAATTCTATAATTTTCATTAAATATATTTGAGATAATGGAGGAATTTATTAATGAAACATTATGATTTAATAGTTATTGGAGGTGGACCAAGTGGAATATTTTGTTCTATTAATGTTGCTACTTCTAGTAAAAAAGTTCTTCTTATTGAAAAAAATAATAAAATAGGAAAAAAACTTCTTATTGCAGGGCATGGGAAATGTAATTTGACTAATGCTGGTGACATAAAAAATTTTTTAAATAAATATGGTACAGGGAATAAATTTATAAAAACTGCTTTAAACAGTTTTAAGCCAAAAGATATGTTAGAATGGTTTGAAAAAAATAAACTACACTTAACATTGATTGATGAAAGTGGAAAATATTTTCCTCATACAATGAAAAGTTTAGATGTTGTTACCCTTTTAGAAGATAAATTAAAAAAATCTAAAGTGGAAATTTTATTAAACTCTTTTGTTAGTAATATTTCCATAGATAAAGAAAAAAACTACTTAATAAAAACAGAAAAAGAAATTTTTTTAACTAAATCTTTAGTTATTAGTACTGGAGGAGCTTCCTATCCGATAACAGGAACTACTGGTGATGGTTATAAATACGCTAAAGAACTTAGTCATACAATAGTAAAACCTAAACCTGCTTTAACTCCAATCTATGTGGATAACTATAATTTTACAGAATTATCAGGAATATCTTTTAAAAAAGTTTCAATTAAATTATTTAGAAATAATTTATTGTATGCTGAAAGTATTGGAGATCTTCTTTTTACACATCATAATTTAAGTGGTCCAGGAATTATTGATTTTTCCCGTTATGTTATTAAAGGAGATATTTTAAAAATAAATTTTATAGGTATTTCTCTGGAAATATTTGAGGAGAATTTTTTTAAAGAAATTAATTTAAATGGAAAAAGAACGATAAAAAATTTTTTATCCTCTTTTGAAATTCCAGAAAGATTTATAAAGAAATTTTTGGAGCTTAGCTCAATAAATGAAAATAAAAAAATATCTGAGATTACAAAATTTGAAAGGATAATTATTTTAAATCTTTCTCAATATGAGTTTAAAGTTACACGAGTAGGAGATTTTTCTATTGCTATGGCAACGGCTGGAGGGGTAAGTTTAGAAGAGGTAAATAGTAAAACTATGGAATCTAAAATTCATAAAAATTTATATTTTGTAGGAGAAATTTTAAATATTGACGGAGATACTGGTGGTTATAATATTCAAGCCGCATTTTCAACAGGATATTTAGCTTATAAAAATATAATAAAATAAAAAATTTAGGTAGCTAAAATTTCCTTTAGATACCTAAATTTTTTTATTACCTCTTTTATTTTATAAAACCTTGATTTTTTAAAAATATTTTCTCTTCGCCAATAGTGGTAGCTTGTGTATGACCACTGTAGACTACTGTATCTAAAGGAAGAGTATCACAAAGTTTTTGCAAACTTTTAAATAAACTTATTTCACTACCACTGGGCAAGTCACTTCTACCAAAACTTCGTCTAAATAAAGTATCACCAGATATTAAAATTTTTTCCTCTTCATTATAAAAACATTTTGAACCTATAGTGTGTCCAGGTGAAGAAATAACTTTAAAATTCCCCACTGTATCACCCTCATTTATTGTTTTATATTCTCCAGTATACTTAAAATCTAAATTCCCAATTTTAGAAGAAAGATTATATTTTGAATCTGTTAAAAATATTTTTTCCTCTTCTCCAATATATAAAATTGTTTTAGGATATAGTTCTAAAAATTTATTTATTCCACTTATATGATCATGATGTCCATGTGTTAGTATAAGATATTTTAATTCTATTTTATTTTTTTCTATAAAAATTTTTACTTCATCTAAATCTGCTCCACCACAATCAAAAAAATATCCTTCTTTTTTATTATCCCATACTAAATAGCAATTTGTCATGTAAATTCCTAAACCAAAAACTTTCATTTCCATTATTTCCTCCAATGCTTCTTTAAAATAAACTTATAATTAAAAGAATAACATTTTTTTTCTTTTACTTCAATATTCTTTTAGAGAATAGAAAATTTTATGGTAAAATAAATTTATAATTAAATATTTTTTGGAGGTATAATTGTGCCACATATTAAATTTAGAGGTATTCAAAAAGAAAAAATAGTTTTAAATAGTAAGTTTATTATAGATAATCTTACTAATATTATTGGTTGTGACAGAAATTGGTTTACTTTAGAACATTTAGAAACTGAATATATTTTTGATGGTAAAATTGTTCAAGGCTCTACTTTTGTAGATATATTTTGGTTTGAAAGAGAAAAATCAACTCAAGACAAAGTGGCAGAATTTATTACTATTTTTTTAAAAAAAATAAATGATAATAAGGATATTACAGTTATTTTTAATCCCTTAATTGGAAAAAATTATTATGATAATGGTGTTCATTTTTAAATTATTAAAAAAACTGATTAGATAAAACTTTTAAAATAGCAAGTATATTAAAGTTTTATCATCAGTTTTTGATTTTTTTCTTTTTATATTGTTTAAAATCTACTGATAAAACTAAAAATTCCCATTTCATCAGTTATATGTCCATTTTTTATCTCGTACTCAATGTCTCCTAACTCAATTATCTTATCTTCTAAAAATTCAATATGAAATTTATTAGCTATTTTTATCTTTAAAAATATTGGGTAAGCAGGAATGATTCTCTTTGAGATATTATTTATAAATCTTTTTCCATACTCATTGTATATAACAACGAATTCATTGTATGATATATTAGCTCTTATTACTCCATTTTCTATTAAGAGTTTTAATTTTAAAAATAATATTAACTCCTCTAAAACACTCCCTAAAAATTGAAAGTAAATTTTCTCTTTTTCTAAAAAGTCAACTAAATTATTTTTTTCCCCTTCAGAAAAAAAACGTTCTACAAGTTTTTTTATATGGAATTCTTTGCTGACAATTAAAATTCCCTCTATTTTTTCAAGAGAATACTCTTCGCCATTTAAAAAGCTAGTAATTTTATCAACTTCGCCTTTAACTTTATAGTAGTCTTCACCAATGATCTCAATTAGTTTTTGGGCTTCTTTTTCTGATATTTTAAGTTCTTTTTCCACAAAAGAAATTGTTGATTTTTTAAAATCTTCTGTTCTAGCTTTGTATATTTTTCCTAAATTTTCAAATTTTTTTATTATTTTATTTTTTTTATCTGTTTCTTTTTTGTCGCTTTCATCAGTTCTTTTTCCAAATTCATTTAAAAATTCCTCATAACTAAATATTATATCTTTTTCTGATAAATTGAACTCTTCTATAATTTTAGTAAATTTTTCTATATTTTTATATTTTTCTAATCTTTTCACTACAAAAATTTCTTTAGTAGAAAAAATTGAATTTTGTGAAATATTTTGAATAAATTCTTCATTTTCATTTAAAGAAAAATCAAAATATTTTTCTTTAATTTTAGGATTTTCATTTTTTATTTCATTTAAAATATTATTATATTTAAGTTGAAATGGAGTTCCATCGCCATAAATAAAATGAAGCATTTTTCACCTCCTTATAACTCTAAAAGTTAACAAAATATTTTTTAGCCAATTCATAAAAAAGAGGATTTATCCCCATATAATTTATATATTTCTTACATTCTAAATTTTTATTCATTAACTGCACAGAGCTTTTTTTTTCTTTTATACACTTTATTAATAAATTTTTAGGAGTATGTTCAGTATCTATAAATTCCATAACTTGCGATTTATAGCCACATAGTTCCATTACATTAGCTCTAAATCCATCTGTTAATAAAGAACTAATTTTTTCCAAAAGAATTCCATGCTCTACAATAGAAGAAAAATCTTTTTTGAAATTTGTATTTTGACTATTGGTTATTTTTTTATTAAATTCATTTTGGCAGCAAGGAACTGCTAAAATAGCTTTTGCACCTAGTTCTATGCCTTTTATAAAAGCATAATCTGTAGCATTATTACAAGCGTGAAGCGAAAAAACTAAATCAACATTTTTCATTTTTGAAAAATCTTTTATATCTCCATGTAAAAACTCCATATCATTAAAACCATATTTAATAGCTAAATCATTGCAATTATTCATGACATCTTTTTTTAAATCTAAACCTATTACTTTTACATTGAGTTCTCTTATAACTTTTAAATAATAATAAAGAACAAAGGTTAGATAAGATTTTCCACTTCCAAAATCAACAACTTTAATATTATTAGTTATCTCTTTTTTTTCTTTAAGCTCATTTATAACATCCCGTATAAATTCAAGATACCTATTTATTTGTCTAAACTTATTATATGAATTTTTTAAAATATTACCATTTTTATCCATAATATTTAAGTCCACTAAAAATGCTATTGGAGTGCCCACTGGAATTATATATTCTTTTTTATTATTATGTTCTTTTATTTCTATTTTTTTTTTGTCTATTTTAATTTTACCATGAAAATCATCTTTATTTTTTATTAGACTATATTCTTTTTCACTTGTAAATATGTTAATATTTTTAAAACAATCTGTTACTTCATAAAGAAATATTAAACATTCAAAAGAATTAAAATTTTTGTGATAAGCTTTATTATCTTTAAAATATTCAATTTGGTATATTAATTCATCTTTTACTTTTATAGGTTTTACAGTTATTTTATTATATTCATTTTTTTTTAAACTAGAAGAATAAACTATTTTTATTAGTAGATTTTCTTTTATTGATATTTCTAAAATATCTTTAACATCTTTTAACTTTAATTTCATAATTATCCTCACTTATTATTAATTTAATATATTATGCTATCATAAACATCCATTGGGTAGTAAGGGCTGGATAATTTTTCTCTAGTTTTTTTCCAAAGTAGTAGAAAGTTACTATTTTCCATTTCTTTTATATTATTAAAAACTTCTGCTGTATATATAGTATTTAAAGAAGATTTATTAATTCCTTCTAAAATATCTGTTTTTAAATTTAAAATATCTTTTTCTTCAAGTTCTTTATAGGAATAGTAGCCTTTTAAAAGTTTTTTAGTAATATTTTTTTCTTTATAAATAATTTGTCTCAAAGAACTAGCTATAAAATCTAAATTTAGGTTATTTCCAATTTCCCCTTTATTGGGGTCATTTGTTAATATATAGGGGATAAAAACATCTTCAAAATGGAAAGTTAAAATATGTTTTTTTCTAGTGAAGAGTGTTTTTACAAAACTACTTTCTTTTTTATTTTTATATTTAGCATCAATTAAACAGAGCTCTCCCACATGTTTAAATATACCATTTGTTAAATCTTTAGAATGACCATAATTTATTATTTTATCTTTATATATTTTATTCTCTTTAATTTCTAAAAAAAATTCTTTTGCTTTTATTATCTTATTTTTTAGTTCTTTATTTTTAAATAATACTTCCACTATTTTATCTTTTAAAATTATTTTAGAAGAGTCATCAGTATATATTTTATTTATATATGTATCTAGTGAGGCGGTATATAAAACATTTTCAGCGAGAATATTTTCTAAGTTAAAAATTTTATCTAGTTCACATTCTCTTAAAACTTTAAAATAGTCATCTTTATAACTTTTTAAAATTTCTAAATTATTTTTATCTAGTTCTAAATTATTTTTTATATAAGTATCGAACTCTATAAAATCATTGAAGGTAATTATACCTTCTCTATTTATTCCCACAGCATTCCAAGTATAAGTTTCAGGAATGTAGTTTAATTTTTTATTGCAGTGAAGAGCGACAAACTGAGCTATTCCACCACCTAGTGAATGACCTGTAAGAGATATTTTTTCTTTTTCTATATTTAAACTTTCCACATGTTTATAATAAAAATCTAAAGCATTAGAAAATTGCTTAGGTCTTCTTCCAATTCCAAAAACTAAATTATTTTCTATAAAATCTTTGTATGCTTCTTCAAAAGGAAAAGTTTCACTACCTCTAAAAGATATAACAATATTTTTTCCATCAGTAAAAGAAATAGCATAAAAACCTGTTTTTTCTATTTCTTTATTTCCGTTTTTATTAGTTGTAGGTCTTCTATCTTCTATTTGAAAAATTTTCCATCTATTTAATTCTTCGTAAAAATAATTTATAAAATTTTCAAAAGAATCTAATTTCATTGTTTTAAAATTTTTACTTTTTATTTCATTTTCTAAATTATAGTTGTTTTCTTGAAGAGAATCTTTTATTACAATATCTGAGTCTATAATATGTTTTATTTCTAAGTTGGATAACTTTAAAAGATTATAAATATATTTTCCATATTGACTTGATGTAAAATTAAAATATCCTAGTAAACTCATAAGTAAATATTCTTTTTTTGTTATTCCCATAATTCACTCCTATAAATAAACTTTAAAACCCCAAGGCAGCTAATATTAAATAAGTCACTCCTATACCTAATATAGCTCCTAAAATAACCTCTTTTATATTATGAATTTTTCCTTCCACTCTTGATTGCATAACTAAAACTAAAAGAATTATAGATAAATAAAATATTTTTGAATTATTTGTTAAAAACGTTATTGCAACGAATGCCATACCACCTAAAGCACTATGACCACTTGGTAATCCCCCTTTTAATGGACTTCCTTTTCTATAATATTTTTTTATCAAAATAACTAAGACAATAATTATAACTCCAATTATTACTAAACTATTTTGAAATGATTTTTTTAAAAGAACAAAAGAACCATTTAAATAAAAACTTATTTTTCTTTGAAAAATAATATAAGCTACAATTAATGCATTAATTCCAGTGAGTAGTACAGCTCCTGCTGCCATGTCTTTCGCTCTTTTAGCTAAGGGATGATATTCAGATGTTACCATATCCACAACAGCTTCTATTGAGCTATTAAAAAGTTCTGCTACCCAAACCATAGTTATAGACAAAATTAATGCTAAAATTTGATATTTGCTTATCTCAGAAAATATTGCAATAATGACCACAACAACCGAGATAAAAGTATGAAATTTCATGTGTCTTTCACTTCTTATAGCTTCAAAGATACCATCTATAGCATAGTTAAACCCTTGAATAATATCATGTTCTTTTGCTGTTACTTTCTTTTTTTTCATAATTTAACCCCTTATATAGCCAAATTTTCCAAGTATCTCCTCTTCTCTTATTCTCATCTCTTTTTTTTCTTCCTCTTCTATGTGATCATAGCCTAAAAGGTGTAAAAGTCCATGAGTAAGAACATAGTAAAATTCTCTTTCCATAGAATGACCATAGTCTAATGCTTGTTCCTCTACTTTTTCAGCAGAAATAATAATATCCCCTAAAGTGTCATATGGTCCTATATCAAATCCCTCACTTTCATGATAGGCAAAAGAAATAACATCTGTTGGGGCATTTTTTTTTCTAAATTCTCTATTAATTTCTTTTATTTTTTCATTATCCACAATTGCCACAGAGACATAAACAGGTTTCAGTGACTCAAATTCATCTTCAAGAACATTTTTTACATATTTTGTAACTTTTTCTTCATTTAATAAATTTTCATATTTTTCTATTTCAATTGATAAATCTAATACTAATTCCATTTTCACTCCTAGACAGTCTTATTTTTGATTTGGATATTTAATTCTAACATGATGAATAGAAATTAATGTTTTAACAAAACTCTCAATTATAATTTCAATTTCCCTAAATGTAAGATCAGCATCAATTAATTGGTTTTCATCTATTTTATTACTTATTATTTTTCGAACCATAACTTCAATAGTTATAGGTGTTTTTTCATCAATTGATCGAACGGCTGCTTCAATAGAATCTGCAAGCATAATAATTGCAGACTCTTTAGTTTTAGGTTTAGGTCCTGAGTATTTAAAGTCACTTATTTTTACACTAGGATCTAGTTTTTTAGCCTTGTTGTAAAAATAAGCAAGAAAAGTTGTTCCTTGATGCTCTAACATAATATCTCTTATTTCTCTAGGTAATTTATTTTTTTTTCCTATTTCTACACCATCTTTAGTATGAGCTTTAATAATTAAACAGCTCATAGAGGGAGATGTTTTATCATGAGGATTTTCACCAGGGTTTTGGTTTTCAACATAAAATCCTGGTCTTTTAATTTTTCCAATATCATGATAGTAAGAAGATACTCTACAAAATATAGAACTTGCCCCTATAGTTTCTGCAGCATTTTCCGAAAGAGTTGCAACCATCATAGAGTGCTGAAACGTTCCAGGAGCTTCAATAGAAAGTCTTTTTAATAAAGGATTTGAAAGATCCCCTAGTTCTAGTAATTTAAAAATATCTAATAAGTTAAATGTTTTTTCAAAATATGGAACTAATGCTAAAGTTATCATTCCAGATATTATTCCAGATATTAAAAGTTCAATAGCTTTTAAAGTTCCACTTGAGCTCTCATCATTTAAAAATACTGTTAAAACTATGTACAAGAGTACTTTTACTATTGAAAGCTTGATTCCAATACTTAAAACTTCAGCTCTTGTAGTAATTTTCTTTACTAAATATGATCCTAAAATTATAGCAAAAATATTTATTATAAAGTATTTACTATTGAAATCTATCATTGGAAGAATATATGCCAATGAAAAAAAACTAAAAATAAGACTAAAGTTTATATTTGTTAAAATTAATAATAAAAATAATAATGCATCAAAGGGAACTAAATATATATATTCACTTGGAAAAAATCTGTATATAGCAAAAGTTGAAACAATAATTAAGACTGTACTTTTATAAAAGTTCCTATTTAATATATCTTTTTTTAATAATGAAATTGTAGTAAAGTAAAAAATTGTTCCTATAATACACAAATATAAAATATTTAAAATAAAATACAATACTATTTTTTTAATTGAAGATATGCCTATTGCTTGAAGAATTTCAATATTATCTTCAGCTAATATTTCACCTTTTTTTATTATTAAATCTCCTGCATTTATATATATAAACTGATCTTTTATTTGAAGAACTTTTTCTTTAATTGAATTTTTAGTTTTTTCTGGATCATAAATATAATTTGGTATAGTATATATATTGATGAGTTTATTTTGAATTTCTGATAATTTTTTTATTTTTTCTTCTAGTTCCCCATCTATTTTTATAAATTTTTCTTCTTGAAAAACACCTTTTTTATATATTTGAGATAACAATATTTTTGTTTCTTCTCTAATTTTATTGAAATTATCTCTAGGGAGTAGAAGTAATTCCTTAATTAAAGATTCAGGCATTTTAACTGCTAAATTTTCATTAAAAAAACTTATATTATATTTCTCTTTATTTTTTCTAATAAGATCTAAATTTTTAAAGGATTCATCAAAAATTTTAATATAGTATTCTTCAACACTGGATATAAAAATATATTCTTTTTTTGAAGTTATTATGAGATGTTCTATTATTTTATTTTTAGCATTTTCATCTTTATATATAATACTTTTAGGAGCGTATATATCAGTTTTTACGATATTTCCTACTTTGTAATTTTCACTCCTAAAAAACAAATTTACTTTACTACTAAGGACGAATAAACTCATTATTATAATAAAGTAAAATATTTTTTCTTTTAACATATTATTTGCAGAATAAATTTCAGGGTTATCCCAATTTTTTTTTTGAAATTGAAAATTGAAATTATAACCTAAGATATCAAATTTTGCCATCTAGTTTCCCTCCATAGCGAGAAAGATTTCTTTAATAATTTTATTTTTACTAGCTACCAATATATTTTTACTTGGTATTGCATTTTTAAAAAACTGTCCATATTTTTTCTTTATTACTCTATTGTCTAAAATAATAATATTTCCAGAATCTGTTTTGCTTCTGATTAAACGTCCAATTCCTTGTTTAAATTTAATTACAGCTTCAGGTATTTGAAATTCCATAAAAGAATTTTTACCTTCAAGCTCTATATTTTCTATTATAGCTTCAGTTATAGGATCATTTGGTACTTTAAAAGGTAATTTTACTATTATAACAGAACTTAATTGTTCACCTTTTATATCCACGCCTTCCCAAAAGGAATCAGTTCCAAAAAGAACTGGTTTTTCTGAATTTTTATAAAGTTCAACAAGTTGGGTTCTAGGAGAAGTTCCGTGAATAAATAGTTCAATACCATTTTTTTCAAGTTCTTCTCGGAGGCTATAATAAACATAATTAAGTATTTTATATGATGTAAATAATACAAAAGTTCGTCCCTTAGAAATAACTAGTGAGCTTTTTAAAAAATTAGCAACTTCTTCTGAAAAATCATTACTATTGGGATCTGAAAAATCTTCTGGAATATATACTTTCATATTCTTCTCATAGTCAAAAGGAGAATTTATAACCTCTTCTATAACCTCGTCTTTTAATCCAATAGAATCTTTAAAGTAGTTAAAGTTTTTTCCAATAGCAATTGTAGCAGAGGTAAATATTATTGTTTTCATATTTATAAAAAGATTTTTTTGTAATTCAGAGTCTATTTTTAAAGGTGTTGCAACTCGTTTAGCGTAACCTTTTTTTCTATTAACCTCTATCCAATAAATATATCCATCATCTTCCATATTATCTATAAATTTTAAGTTACTTATATAGTCGTCCAATCTTTCTAAATATTTAATAAGTTCATTTATAGTTCCGTTATCATCATCTAATTCTCTAATAATTTTTATAAGAATTCTTCCTAATCTTTGATATAGTCCATATTCAACTAGTAATTCAGAAGTATAAAATTTTAAACTATCTATATAATTAATTTGAGATAACTCATCTTTTTTTAATCGAATACTAGCTATCTCTTGTTTTTCATTTGTAAATAGTTCAATTGTTTGATTAAAATAACTTTTTATTGCTGCTGACAATTGTGATTGTCTAACTCTTAAATCTTCTATTAGCTTTATTCCTTCAAAGGATTTTTGTTCTTTACATAAACTTTCTACGATTCTCAGAACACCAGCATTTTTTCTTTTTTTATCTGTATTGTCTATTTTGTTTAATAATTTAATAAAGCTTAGTTTAGAAACTTCGCATGAAAAATAATCCCTTGCTACCTTTTCAATATTATGTGCTTCATCAAATACAATACTGGAATATTCAGGTAAAATGGCATAATCAGTAGAAAAACCAATCTCTTTTCTAATTGCTAAATCAGTAAAATAAAGATGATGATTAGTTATTAAAACATCAGCTTTCTTTTTTTCATCTCTAGCTTTGAAAAAAAAGCATTCTTCTCTATAAGCACATTTATTTCCAATACAAGTATCTGTTTCACTTTGAAAAATTTCCCATATTTGGGGTTCAACCTCAAAATTTAACTCAGTTTTGTCTCCATCTTTGCTAAGTTTACCCCATTTTATTATCTCGGAATATTGATTTTTTTGAACAATTGTGAAATCACTCATATCAACTTTTTCCCCGATAACGAAATTGTGATATTTTCTGTTGCATAGATAATTACCTCTTCCTTTAACTAATATATATTTAAAATCATAACCTAAAACTTTTTTAGCAAGAGGGATGTCTTTATTTAAAAGTTGTTCCTGAAGATTTATAGTATTTGTTGAAAATACAATTCTTTTTTTATTTTTTACAGCCCATTCTATACCAGGAATAAGATATGCAAGAGTTTTTCCAGTTCCAGTTCCAGCTTCTACCACCACTTTTTTTTCTTCATTAAACCCTTTTTCTATAACACTTGCCATATCTAACTGTTCTTTTCTATATTCAAATTCTGGAAAAAACTGTGCTATCAATCCTTTTTTATCAAAATAAGGAGTTGTATCAATAAGAACATTTTCATCTTTGTGAACTTCAACCACTACATAAATATCTGTAGCACTGTTGTTTACTATATAAAAACCTCCATTAAAACTATTTGCATAGTAAGAAGCGACTTCTATATCTGCATCTGAAGGATACAGATGCCCAGATGGATGATTGTGTATAATTACTTCTTCTTTTTTCATTTTTTTTAATATTGCAGGAGTTGCTCTTTTATTTCCTCGAGCTAAAGCTTCTATTTCTTCTACTAAACCACTTTCTCCAAGGATACCTCTAAAAAAAACTTCATTTCCTGAAGAGAGTTCAATTTCTTCTTTTATTATATTCATTGCTGCTAAAGATATTTTTTCTTTTATATTCATTTTTTTCCTTTTACTTTTAGTATTTTATATTTATTAAAAGATTATATTTATTAAAAGATTATATTTATTAATAGTATTATATTTATTAATAGTATTATATCATAAAAATGGCTCTATGAATTTATAAAAAAATAAAAAAATCTTTAAGATTTTAATTCTTAAAGATTTTTTTAGTATATTTAAAGTAATTTTTATAGGTACTAAATTACTTTAATCAATTATTGTTGAATTCCAGGATATGCCCAAATCCCAGAGACTCTAATTAAATCTCTGTATATAACTAAATTTTCAGCTTTTGAAAGTTTTTGTGCTTCTGCTAGAGTAGGATAATCTAAATAAACTAAATTAGAGTATTCGATATTTAATCCTTTTAAGTTAGCAGCCTCTTGAAAAACAGTTAATCCTCTTCTAATATGACTGGCGTTAGTAACAAGTGTTACTTTTTTAGCATTAAGAGTTGCTAAAATCTCTGTAGAGTAAAGAGCATTTCCCACAGTATCCTTAGCTAAGTCATCCATATGGATAAGCTCAGCAGGAATTCCTTTTTCCACTAACCAATTTTTCATAAGAAAAGCCTCAGTTACACCACCTTTTTGAACTCCACCAGAAACAATAATAGGAGAGGTAGGATTTTTAATATAAAGCTCATATCCTTTGTTTAATCTTTCTATTAAAGTGTTTTGCATTATTCCATTTTCCCCTAATGCATAACCTAAAATAACAATAGCATGATTTCCCTTAACTTCAAAGGCTTCTGTGTTTAATTTGACATTAGAAAAATTATCAGCCATACTAAATTTCTCTAAATAAGATTTTGTTTTTTGTGGATAATTTTTTTGTAAAATTTTTATTTTTTTATTAAATGTTTTAATATCACCTAATTGTTTAGAGTATCCAGCTAAAAGAATTCCTGCTTCAAAGTTATTAGGATACATAGTTAATATATCTTTGTATGTTTGGAAAGCTTCTTCTGTTTTCTTTTGAATGATTTGTGTTGATGCGATAGCAAATCTCAAATCAGTTCTGTAAGGACTAAGAGCACTAGCTTCTGTAAATGATTTTTCAACAACATCATATTTTCCTTTTAATGTAATACCTTTAAAAAATTTTTTTTCAGCTTCAGTTAAATCGCCACCATTCCAGTAGTAATGAAGACCAGTTTGAGTTAGTTGAACTATTTTTCCTTGTTCTTCAGAAGTAGGATATTTATTTGTAGAACTACACCCTGTAAGTAAGATTATCCCTAGTATTGCAGATGCAATTTTAAATTTTTTAGACACAGTATTCCTCCTTAAATAATTTAAATATTTAATATATAAATACCATTTTAAGTGTTAATTGTCAATAATATAATTTTTGATGAGACTAAAACCATATTTTTTTTAATAACCTTATAAAAATATTGCAATATATAATTTAATTTGTTACAATATCAAAAATTAAATAAATATAAAATTCAAAGGAGCGCTCTATGAAAACTATATTAGGAATGTTAATAATTAGTTTAGTATTTATGAGTTCTAAAAAGGAAATAATTGGAATTCCGGCAACTGGAACAATGATGCGTGAAAAAAATAAAATTAATGTAAATGTGAAACTTAAATTATCAAATAATTTAAGTTTAGCCACTGGTACTATGCTAAAAAACTGAACCTCCCCATAGTTAAAGTAAGGGGCTTTACGCACTTTTAGGTAAACTAATTATAAAACTAATTATATAAAAAAACATCAGAAATATAAATTTCTGATGTTTTTTTATATAATATTTTTAAAATGGAAACTCATCATCATCAAAATTTTCTTCTTTAGCAGGAGCAGCAACTTTAGAAGCAACAGTTCCTCCAGAGGAAGGTTTTTCTTCAAAGCTTCCACTAGCTTCTGAATTTCCTCTAGGTTCGATAAATTCAACTTGTTCAACAAGAACATCATAAGAAGTTCTTTTTTCTCCGTTGATTTCATATCTATTCATCTGAAGCTTACCATTAACAGCTACTTTTTTACCTTTTCTTAAATACTCCCCAATAAGTTCAGCAGTTTTTCCGAAAGCTACACAATTAATAAAATCAGCTTCCCCTTTTTTAAATGGATTATCAACAGCTAAAGCGAATTTTGAATATGCTTTTCCACTTTGCCCAAATTTTAACTCTGGATCCCTAGTTAATCGTCCTATTAAAACCACAAGATTCATAATTTACCTCCCAACTTTATATTATATTTATAAAATTATATATATTATCAGTATAACAAATAATTTAGATACTTTCAATTTAAAAGTTTTAATTTTATAAAATCATAATTTTTTTTATATTGATACAAAATATTTCTATGGAAATATATAGATATTATTATTTTCAAAGTAAAAAAAAATAAAAATATGATATAATAAAGATAAATTTAATAATTAATCTTAGGAGGATAAAATGAAAAAAGCTGTGCTTTTAGATGTTAGCGCAATTATGTATAGAGCCTTTTATGCAAATATGCACTTCAGAACAAATAATGAACCAACAGGAGCTGTATATGGTTTCACAGGAACTCTTTTAAAAATATTAAAAGAATTTAATCCTGATTATGTAGTGGCCGCTTTTGACGTTTCTAGAAAATCCTTAAAAAGAACAGAGTTATATAGGGAATATAAAGCACAGAGAGAATCTGCACCTGAAGATTTAATAAAACAAATATCCAGAATAGAAGAAGTTCTTGACGGATTTGGAATAAAAAAAATAAAAGTAGAAGGACATGAAGCAGATGATGTTATAGGAACAGTTGCAAAAAAACTCTCATTGGAAAATCATGAAGTTTATATATTAACTGGAGATAAAGATTTAGCTCAGCTTGTAGATAAGAATATAAATATTGCTTTATTAGGAAAAGGAGAGGGAAAAGAATCTTTTAAAATTCTTTCCACAGAGGAAGATGTAATAGAATATATAGGGGTAAAACCTAACTTAATACCTGATCTTTTTGGACTTACAGGAGATACATCAGATGGAATTCCTGGTGTAAGAAAAATAGGGGTAAAAAAAGCGGTTCCAATGCTGCAAAAATATGGAAATTTAGAAGGAATATATAAAAACTTGGACAAACTTACAGAACTTCCAGGTATTGGAAAATCAATCATTCAAAATATGATTGAAGACAAGGAATTAGCCTTTTTAAGTAGGACTTTAGCTACTATTGAGGAAAATATTCCTGAAATAACATTTACATTAAATGAAATAGAATATAAAATAGATGCAAAAAAATTAAAAAATTTATTTGAAATATTGGAGTTCAAAACTTTAATAAAAAAAATGGAAAAAGAAATACTAAATTTAGAAGACAATGAAGAGAGTAGAAATATGGAGAATAATCTTAGTGGCATCAAAGATAAAAATTCTAATGAAATTAAAAATGAAAAAAATAAAGATACAGAATGTAAAGAGCAAATTAGTGTTAGTAGTGAAAATAATAATGAAAATACTAAAAACAAATTTTATAAAAAAATAAATTTAAACTTACCTATTATATTAATTGAAAAAGACGAAGATATAGAAAAAATGAAGCGAGATATATCAAATGAAAGTAAAATTTTTATTTATTCTTCAAAAGTAGGAATAGCCTTTGCTACTGAAAATAACAATTACTATGTACCACTTTTTCATAAACCTTTACTTTATAAAAATGTAGAAATTTCTAAAATACAAGATATTTTTGATAATAACTATCCTGTAATAGGTTATGATATAAAACATACTTATTCTTTAGGTTTTAATATAAATTCAGAAGATATTTTTTTAGATGTATTAATAGCTAGTCATATGATTAGCTCTAGTACAAAAGATGATATTGAGAATATTGGAGAAATATATTGTAATATCCTTTTAATGAGCTATGCTGATGAGTTTAAAAAAATAAATGCATCTGATATAAGCCCACAAATATATAGTGAGTTTATGTGTAAAAGAGGAAGAGTTATCTATAGTTCTACTCCTGAAATTATTGATAAAATAGAAAAAAATGAACTATATTCAGTTATGAAAGAAATAGAAACACCACTTATAAAAATATTGTATATCATGGAAAAAAATGGAATAAAAATTGATACTACATATTTTTCAAATTTTGCTATAGAACTTAATAAAAAATTAGAAAAAATAAAAAAAGAAATATTTGAAATAGCAGGAAAGGAGTTTAATATAAACTCTCCTAAACAACTTGCTGAAGTTTTATTTTTAAATTTATCTTTACCAATAACTAAAAAAAACAAAACAGGACCTTCAACTGATGTTGATGTTTTAGAATCATTAAAAGAGCAAGGGATTGAAATCGCTACTCTTCTCTTAGAACATAGAAAGTTCTCAAAACTTGTTCAAACATATATAGAACCACTTCCTAAATTAGTTGATAGTGAATATAGGCTTCATAGTTCTTTTAATCAAATTGGGACAATGACAGGAAGACTCTCATCTTCTAATCCTAATCTTCAAAATATTCCTGTTAAATCTGAAGAAGGAATCAGAATTAGAGAAGGATTTGTAGCTAATAAAGGAAAAAAACTTTTAGGAATAGATTATTCGCAAATAGAACTTAGAGTTTTAGCTGAAATGACAGGAGATAAAAATCTTGTATTAGCATATAAAGAAAAAAAAGATTTACATGAGGTTACTGCTAGAAAAATTTTTAATTTAAATTTAAAAAATACAGTTACTAGAGAGCAAAGAACTATTGCTAAAATCGTAAATTTTAGTTTAATATATGGAAAAACAGCTTTTGGACTAGCTAAAGAACTTAAAATTTCTCAAAAAGAAGCTTCAGATTATATAAGTAGATATTTTGAGCAGTATCCAACTGTAAAAATATATGAAAGAGATGTAATTGAGCAAGCAGAAAAACTTGGCTTCGTAAGAACACTTTTTGGTAGAAAAAGAATAATAGAGGGATTGGATTCAAAAAATAAAAATATTAGAATGCAAAGTGAAAGAATGGCAGTTAATACAATAATTCAAGGAACTGCTGCAGAAATAATAAAAAAAGCAATGATATCTATCTCAAAATTTATAGAGGATAAAAAAGATATAAAATTAATTTTACAAGTGCATGATGAACTTATTTTTGAAGTTGATGAAGAGGTAGTATTATTCTATAAAGAAAAAATAGAGAAATTAATGATAGAGGCAGTTGATTTTAAAAAAATTAAATTAGAAGTAAATGGTTTTATAGGTGATAATTGGTCTGAAACAAAGTAAAAAATAAAAAGGAGAGAATAAATATTGTCTTACAGTCAAAAGCTTAAAAGAGAGGTAATGAAAATTCAAAATCTCACTAAAATAGAGATGCTCAGTGAAGTAAGAACGGTAATTAAAGCAAAAAATTGTATATTTAAAGATAAAATAGAAGTTAAATTTGAAAATATAATTTTTGCTAGTAGGTTTTATGGATTACTTCAAGAAATAACAAAGTTAAAAATAACTATAAAATACTCTATTAGTAAAAAATTTGGAGAGCATAAAGTTTATATAGTTACTATACAACTTCAAAATGGGTATAGAGAGTTTATTAATGAATTAAAAAAAATAACTTCTAGCATGATTATTACATCTGAAGAGATTTTAAGAGGAGTAATGAGAGGTTATTTTTTATATTTAGGTTACATTAAAGATCCAGAAAAAGAGTATGCTATGGACTTTTTTATTGACTCTAAAGATTCCAGTGAAGAATTATATACTATTCTTTTAGCCCTTGATAAAAAGGTTTTTAAAACATTGAAAAAAAATAAAAATTTAGTTTATTTAAGAAATTCAGAAGATATTATGGATATTATGGTAATTATGGGAGCTCTATTGGAGTTTTTTAAATTTGAAGAAACCACTATGATGAAAGACTTGAAAAATAAAACAATAAGAGAGATGAATTGGGAAGTTGCCAATGAAACAAAAACACTAAATTCAGCAAATAAACAAATAAAAATAATAAATTATATTGAAAATGTTTGTGGAATGGAAAATTTAACTTCTGTATTAAGAGAAGTTGCAGAAATAAGATTAAAAAATACAGAAAGTTCACTACAAGAAATTTCAGAAATGATTGGAATATCAAAATCAGGGGTGAAAAATAGATTTAGAAGATTGGAAGAATTTTATAATACATTAAAATCTGAGGAAGGGATGGAATAAAAAGAAGAAATGAAAATAATAGATGATATATTTAGATATTCAGAAAAAATAGAAAAAGCATATGTTACCATTGGAAATTTTGATGGAGTGCATCTTGGACATAAAAAATTAATTAGAGAGGCAGTAAAAGCAGCAAAAAAAAATGAAGGTGTTTCAGTAGTTTTTACTTTTTTAAATCATCCAAAAGAAGTAATAAATTCAGTAGATGCTTTAAAGCTAATCAACACAATAGAAGAAAAAATTTATCTTTTAACTAAACTTGGAGTTGATTATGTTGTTCTTCAACCTTTTACCAAAGAATTTTTGTCTCTCTCTGGAGAGGCATTTGTAAAAAAAATATTACACGAATATATAGATTCAAAAGAAATATTTGTAGGATTTAATTTTGGTTTTGGTAAGAATAGAGCATATAATGTAGATGATTTAAGGATATTTTGTTTAAAGTATAATATGAGAGTAAAAGAGATAAAACCAGTGACTATTGATGGAAAAATAATTAGCTCAACACTTATCAGAAATACTATTTTAAACGGTGATTTACAGAAAATTAATGGTTATTTAGGAGAAGCTTATTTAATTCTTGGAGAAGTTATTCATGGAAAAAAATTAGGTCAAACAATGGGCTTTCCCACTGCTAATTTAGAAAGAACTGAAAAAGCACATCTTCCTTACGGTATTTATGGCGGATTAGTAAAAATAGAGGGTTATAGAAAAGAATTTGATGCGGTTATAAATATTGGTAGAAATCCTACATTAAAACCAGGGGAGAAATCAATTGAGGTTCATCTATTAAATTTTCAAGATGAAATATATGGAAAAAAAATATATGTTCAATTTATTAAACACATTAGAGCAGAAGTAAAGTTTTCAAATATTGAAGAATTGAAAAATAAGATAGGGGAAGATGTCTTATATTGGCGACAATATTTAAAAAATATAAAAAATGGAGTTGATTATGGAGATAATTCTCAATCTTGAAAATTTTCAAGGACCATTAGATTTACTTCTACATTTAGTAGAAAAAAAAAAAATTAAATTATCAGATATAAGCATAATAAATTTAATAGATGATTATATAGAAATTATTGAAAAAATGAAAAAGAACAATTTAACTTTAAAAGTTGAGTTTATTTTAATAGCTTCTGAACTTTTAGAAATAAAGGCATTAGATCTTATAAAATCTGAACAAAAAAGAGATAAAGAAGAGGACCTTAAAAGAAGATTAGAGGAATATAAAAAAATAAAAGAACTTTCAATTGAAATTTCAAAATTAGAAAAACATTATAATGTTTCATACTCCAAAGCTGAAGGGAAAAAAATAAAAAAAAAACCATCTAAAGAGTATTTGCTAAAAGATTTGAAACAGATGGATTTATTTATTCATTATCAAAAATATTTAGATATAAATGAAAATGAATTTATAGAACTTGATCTTGAAAAAAATTATTCTATGGAAGATGAATATGAAAAAATTTATTTATTTATTTTAGAAAAATCACGAAATATTGAAGAAATATTTCAAAGAGCACACACTAAATTACATCTTATATATCTTTTTTTATCCATACTAGAGCTATATAAAGAGGGACTGATTGAGATAGATAAAAATGTTATCTCTAAAAAGGAGGGAATAGATGTTTAAAAGTGGAATAGGAATGATGATAGTAATATTATTAAGTCGTATTCTAGGACTCTTTAGGTCCATTGTAATTGCATATTATTTTGGAGCAAGCCATTTTACAGATGCTTATTATAGTGCATTTAAAATTAGTAATTTTTTTAGACAGTTGTTAGGAGAGGGTGCTTTAGGGAATTCATTTATTCCCTTATATAATGATAAAATAGTAGAAAATGGAGAAAAATCAGGAAAAGAGTATATATTCTCAATATTAAATCTTGTATTTATTTTTAGTTCAATCATTACTTTACTTACTATTATCTTCTCTAGTCAAATTATTAGTTTTACTGTTAAAGGATTTCCTTTTGAAACAAAAGAGATTGCAACTAAATTACTAAGAATAATGTCTTCTTATTTTATTTTTATTAGTATTTCAGGTATGGTCTGTGCTATTCTTAATAATTTTAAACAATTTTTAATTCCAGCGAGTACAGGAATATTTTTTAATTTAGCAATTATCGCTTCATCAGTAGTTGCCGGAAAAAATTATGGAATAAATATATTGGGATATGGAGTTATTTTAGGAGGTGTTTTGCAATTATTAGTGGTTCTTCCGCCTTTTTTTAAAATTATAAAAAGTTATAGTTTTAAAATAAATTGGAAAGATCCTTATTTACTAAAAATTGCAATAATGATAGGTCCTATGCTAATTGGTATAGTGGCAAGACAAGTTAACACTGTTGTGGATCAATTTTTCGCTTCTTATTTGCAAGTAGGAGGGGTCAGTGCTTTAGAAAATGCCACTAGAATTTATAACCTCCCTATAGGTGTTTTTGGAATATCCTTGTCAACAGTAATTTTTCCAGTTCTTTCTAGAGCTATATCTAATAAAAAATTTGAAATTGTAAGAGATAACTTTTCTAAAGGACTGAATATTTTATTATTTTTAGTAATCCCCTCTATAGCTGTTTTTACCTTTTATTCTGAGGATATAATAAGATTAACTTTATCATATGGAAAATTTACTGAAGAGGCAGTAAAAATTACTTCTCAGTCTTTATTTTATTATTCAATTGGCCTTTATTTTTATACGGCTATTCATTTAGTAACAAAAGGATTTTATGGAATGAAAGACAGTAGAACTCCTGTAAAGTTTTCTGTGATTTCAATTATACTAAATATAATTTTAAATTATTTATTAATTGATAAAATGCAGTATAGAGGACTAGCATTAGCTACTTCTATTTCTTCCGGAGTAAATTTTTTCTGTTTAATTTATTGTTTTAATAAATATCATGTAAAATTAAATTTTAAAAAAGTTATTGTGTTTTTTATTAAAACATTAGTAGTAGCAATTATAAGTATTTTAGTAAGTTATCAGCTAGAAAATATTATTGGAAAATTATTAGTATTTTCAGCGACTTATATTTTATGCTGGTTTTATTCTATATATAAAAAAAGAATGGAAGTGTTTTAATGAAAATTAAAGTAGAAAAGAATAGAAAAGGTATTAATAAAAATAATGTTTGTATATACACACCTGAAATTATATCTGAACTTATGGTAAATTTAGCTTTAGAAAAATATTTTGGGAAGCTGATAAATAAAAAAAAATTAGAGTCATTAAAAGTTGCAGATTTATCTTGTGGTGAAGGTTCTTTTCTTTTAGTTTTATTGGACAACCTTTTAAATAAATCATTAGAGTTATATGGAGTGGCAAAATACAATGAGAACTGGATAACAGGTTATGATATAGATAAATACGCCCTTTTAGTATTGAAAGATAAAGCAAAATTAATTTTAAAAAAATATGGAATATTATTTGAAACTTGCAATTTAAATTTATATTTAAGTGATTCTTTATTGTTAAAAAAAAAAGAAATTTATGATATAATATTTGGAAATCCACCTTACTTAGGTGAAAAAAATAATAAAGATAAATTTAGAAAAATAAGAGAGACAGAGTTTGGTCAGAAGTATTATGAAGCTAAAATGGACTATTTATATTTTTTTATAGAAAAAGGTATTGAGTTATTAAAAGAAGGTGGTATACTTAGTTACTTAACAACTAATTATTGGTTTATGGCAGATTCTGCAATAAAATTAAGAAAAGTTATAAAAGATGAGGGGCAATTAATAAGAATAGACAATATGAATTGTTCTGTATTTAAAGATGCACCAGGGCAACATAATGCAATTTTTATGTGGAAAAAAAAAATAATTAAAACTCATTTAAAAACTGAAGTTAATCAAAATGAAGAAAAATTTTATATTCCTCTTGATTCTCTTTATGATAGGTTTGGAAAGATCTCTTTAGCTTCTAAAGAAGAAAGAGAGTTTAGAGAGAAAATTTTGAAAAAGAAAACCCATGATTTAAGCGAACTTTTTTATATTAATCAGGGCATAGTAACTGGTTGTGATAAGGCTTTTATAACTCTAGAATTAAATGAAGAACTTAAAAAATACTCATATCCACTATATAAAAATAAAGATATAAATAAATATAGTGTGAAAGAAAAAAATGATTTTTGGATTATTTATCCTGAAAAAACAAATGAATTCTATAATAAAGCTGAGAAATATCTTCTCCCTTTTAAAAAACAATTAGAAAATAAGAGGGATGTTAAAAGTGGAAAGAAATTTTGGTGGGAGCTTCAATGGCCGAGAAAAAAAGCTGTGTTTCAAGAACCTAAAATTATTGTGAGGCAGAGGTGTAAAACCAATCTTTTTGCATATACAGAAAAAGATTTTTTCGGAAGTGCTGATATCTATTATTTAACAAGGAAAAACAAAGAAATAGATATATTTTATCTTTTAGCATATTTAAATTCAGAAAGTTTTTTAAAATGGTATAAATATAATGGGAAATATAAAGGGGGAAATTTTGAATTTTATTCTACACCTCTAAAGACAGTTCCCATTATTTATCCTAAAAATGAAAATGAGATAGCTTTTATTTCAGAATTATCAAAATTGCAAATAGAAAACTTTTCTGAAAAAATACAAAAAAAAATAAATTTATATTTTAAAAATATTTATAAATAATACTATGTACATAAGGAGCTAATATGAAAAAAGAGAAAAAAAGAACTAAAAAAATAGGATTACCACCAGGAACTGTTATTTATACAGGTAATAAATCAGAAGAAAAAATTTCAATAAATTACTATACTTATAATAAAATAGAAGTAGATAAAATTGAAATTGAAGATATGGAAACTCTTGAAAAATTAAATTATGATAAAGATAAGACAAACTGGTTAAATGTAGATGGTGTTCATGATATTGGAGTTATAGAAAAAATAGGAGCTAAATTTAATATAGATAATTTTATATTAGAAGATATTGTAAGTATTAATCAGCGTCCAAAAGTAGAAGAGAGAGAAAATTATATATATATTGTTGTAAGAATGATGAGGTTTGATAAAGAGAAAAAAAAGATAATCTCTGAGCAGCTTTCACTTGTTTTATCAGAAGAGTATTTAATAACATTTCAAGAAGAAAAAGGGGATGTTTTTGATCCTATTAGAAAAAGAATAGAATCTTGTGGAAAAATATGTAAAAAAAATAATGATTATTTAGCCTACGCTATTTTAGATTCAATTGTAGATAATTATTTTTTAGTTTTAGATTCTATTGAATTAGAAATAGATGAGTTAGAAGGACGAATTATCCATACTGCAGTAAAAGCAGATTTAGAAAAAATAATAGAACTTAAACAAGAGTTTAATATTATAAAAAGGGCTATGTTACCAATTCGAGAAATAATGAAAAAACTTCAACATGATAGAGGAATTGAAATTTTTAAAGAAAATATGACAATGTGTCTAAACGATATTCAAGATCACGCTATTATTATTCATGATACTGTTGAAAATATGAGTAATAGAGTAACTAGTTTATTAGATATATATCATTCTACAGTAAACAGCACTATGAATGATATAATGAAAGTTTTAACTATTGTATCTACTATTTTTGTTCCACTTACATTTTTAGCGGGAATTTATGGAATGAACTTTGAAAACTTACCTGGATTATCATGGAAAGATGGATATTATGCTCTTTTGTTAGTGATGGTAGTATTAACTGTATTTATGTTGTATTTTTTTAGAAAGAAAAAATGGCTTTAATTTAGTTTTTATTTTATTATTTTAGGGGGATGAATATGTTTTTTAATTTTTTTAAAAAGAAAAGTGTAGATGAAGAGATGGAACTAAAAATAATTTCATTTGAAAAAAAGCTTTCATTAAAAAGTGAAGAATTAGAAAATTTATTAAAAGAGAAAAAAAAAATAGAAGTAGAATTAACTGAAGAGAAGATAAGTCAAAAAATAAATCAAAAACAAACTGAAATTATTGAGAAAAATTTACGAGATTTAAAAAAAGAAAATGAATATTTAAAGGAAAAAACTGAAAATAAAGAAATTTTTTCACAATTTAAAATAAAATATAAAATTTCAGTGGAGAGATTTTATCACAGTAGTAAATATGAAGAGGTAGTAAAAGAATTAAAAGGGTTAAATATTCAATATATAGATAGTTTGAAAATTGAGGACTTTGATTATATTAATAGAAAAATTAAAAATTATGAAGATGCTAAAAAATTGTTCTTATCTTATAAAAAAGGAAATGAAGAATTTGAAATGAAGCTAATTTCGGTTAAAGGGGAAAGAATTAATAGAGTATACAGTAGATTTAGAAAATTTAATGGTTATTTAGCAGAAAATTTTTTAGAATTTATGGATGACATTGAACATGTTGATTTTTATGAACTTTTAGACGATTCATTTAAAGAAGAGCATATAAAAGAATTAATTGAAAAAAAAGAAAATTATTTTGAAGAATTCTTAATTAAAAAAACTAATGAAGTCTAATGATGTTGATAAAGATACTGGGGAGTAAAAATGAAAAAAAAAATTCTTTTAGGAGTAACTGGGGGAATAGCAGCTTATAAATCTGCTAATATAGTATCTCAATTTAGAAAAAAAGGTTATGATATTAAGGTTATTATGACTAAAAATGCAACTGAAATAATAACTCCTTTAACACTTGAAACTCTTTCAAGAAACAAAGTTTATGTTGATATGTGGGATAAAAATAAAGCTTTCGAAGTTGAGCATATAGAATTAGCAACATGGGCTGACATTGTTTTAATAGCTCCAGCTACATACAATATAGTAGGCAAAGTAGCAAGTGGTATATGTGATGATATGTTAACAACTGTTATAGCTGCTACAGAAAAAAAAGTTTATTTTGCTCTTGCAATGAACCATAGAATGTATACAAATCCTATTTTAGAAAAAAATATAATAGAGTTAAAAAAATACGGTTATAACTTTATAGAAGCAGATGAGGGATTTTTAGCTTGTAATGTGAATGAAAAGGGGAGATTAAAAAAAGAAGAGGACATAATTGAAATAATTGAAGAAGCTCTTTTGGAAAGACCCCAAATATTGAAAGGAAAAAAAATATTAATTACTGCTAGTAGAACAGAGGAACCACTTGATCCTATTAGATACATCTCCAACTTATCCAGTGGAAAAATGGGATATAGTTTAGCTTCTGCTTGTGTTAAATTAGGCGGTGAAGTTACTCTTATAACTGGTCCTTCTAATCTTGTAGTCCCAAGTAATTTAAAAAAAATTATAAAAGTAAGAACTGCTCTTGAGATGTATACCGCTACTTTAAATGAGTTTTCTGAAATGGATATTGCAATAGCCTGTGCAGCTGTTGGAGACTATAGACCTCAATTTTACTCATTGGAAAAAATAAAGAAAAAAAATGATGATTTAATTGTTAATTTAGAAAGAAATCCAGATATACTTTTCACAATGGGAGAACAGAAAAAAAATCAAATTTTAATTGGTTTTGCAGCAGAAACAGAAAATATAAGAGAAAATGCTTTTGAAAAATTAAAAAGAAAAAATTTAGATGCAATTGTTGCAAATCATGCTTTTGCAATGCAAAAAAATTTAAATAGTGTTAATATTCTAATGAAAAATGGGGAAGAATTTTTTATTGAAGAAAAAATTAAAGATGAATTAGCTTTTGATATTTTAAGCAAAATTTTTATGAATATATAGTTTAAATATATTAATAATCCAAAAATATTGACAAAAAAAAATATATATGATAGTATAAATGAATTAAAAATACTAAGAATAAAGGAGATAAAGTTATGAGAATTAATAATAATAATAATTTAAATAATAATAATAATAATAATAATTATAATTGTTTTAATTATAATTATTTTCTTATGCTTGAATCTTTTATATTTGGTATGTTTTTAGAGAAACTATAATTTGACTATAACAAAATATAGTTAAATATCTCTCATTAGCTTATCGATTATAAGCCAATGAGAGTTTTTTAATTAAATAAAAATAAAAGGATGTGGTAGAAATGTTGTATTCTTCAAAGTTAGGAGTTATAGAAACAGAAAAGGCAATAAAAGAATTAAAGGATTATTTTGAAAAAAATTTAGCAGAAAAATTGAATTTATCAAGAGTTTCTGCTCCTCTTTTTGTAGCACCAGAAAGCGGATTAAATGATAACTTAAATGGCATTGAAAGAGCAGTTTCTTTTGATTTAAAAACAGGAGAAATAGCAGAAATAGTTCATTCTTTAGCAAAATGGAAACGGATGGCACTTTATAAATATGGGTTTAAAATTGAAGAAGGATTATATACTGATATGAATGCAATAAGAAGAGATGAAGATTTAGATGCAATTCATTCTTATTATGTTGATCAATGGGATTGGGAAAAAATTATTGAAAAAAAAGATAGAAATATTGAAACATTAAAAAAAATTGTTAATAAAATTTATTTAACATTAAAAGAAACTGAAGATTATATTAGAAATTTATATCCTATACTTGAAAAAAAATTACCTTTAGAAATAACTTTTGTAACATCTCAAGAATTAGAAGATCTTTATCCTAGCTTATCTCCAAAAGATAGGGAACATGCTCATTGTAAAGCTCACGGTGCAATCTTTATAATTGGAATTGGGACAACTCTTACTTCAGGAAATAAACATGATGGAAGAGCACCGGATTATGACGATTGGACTCTAAATGGAGATATATTAGTTTGGTATGAACCTTTAAAAATAGGATTGGAACTTTCTTCAATGGGGATAAGAGTAGATGAAATATCATTGGAAAAACAGTTAGTTTTATCTGATGCTTTAGATAGAAAAAAATTGGACTATCATAGAAAACTTTTATTAGGGGAGTTACCATATACTCTTGGTGGTGGAATAGGTCAATCAAGATTATGCATGTTTTTTCTAGATAAATTACATATAGGAGAAGTTCAATCTTCAATTTGGACTCCAGAAATACTAAAAGAATGTGAAGAAAAAAATATCATAATTTTGTAAATCAAAATACTAAAAATATTAAATATAAAAAAATAAGACTATGAATATAATCAGTCTTATTTTTTTATTTATATAACAAATATTTTTTAATAAATTAATTGTTGTAACAAATAAGTAGTTCTAAGATAATTGTAAATTATTTTCAGTTATAAATAGCTATATTTTCAATTAATTTAACAATAACTTCCACAGCCTTATTCATAAATTCAATAGGAATGTATTCAAATTTACCATGAAAATTATGACCTCCTGTAAAAATATTAGGGCATGGTAAGTTCATATAAAAAAGCCTTGCTTCATCTATTCCACCTCTAATTGGAATAATAATAGGAGTAAGACCTACATTTAACATAGATTTTTGAGCAATATTAATTATATTCATAACAGGTTCTATTTTTTCTCCCTTATTATTTTATTTTTATGATACAATATTGAAAGATTAAAAAAAAATAATTTGGAGAAATAAAATGAAAAATAATTTAGTAAAAGATAATTTAGTAAAAGATAATGTATGGAGGCTGATGATTAAATATGGTATCCCTTCTATTTTAACTATGTGGATATTTTCTTTTTATACAATTGTAGATGGTTTTTTTATTAGTAAATATATAGGAAGGAATGGATTAGCAGCAGTAAATATAGTTATGCCTTTTATTAATTTCTCTTTTGCAGTAGGAATAATGATTGCAGTAGGAGGCGCAACTATTGTAGGAATAAAATTAGGAGAAAAAAAAAATATAGAAGCTTCAAGAATATTTAGTTTATCAGTTCAATTATTAGCTATTTTTGGAGTCTTTCTTTCAGTGTTGGGAGTATTTTTTTCAGAAATTTTTGTTAAATTTTTAGGAGCTAATTCAGTAATTTTAGAAGATTCTAAAACATATCTTTTTTATATCTCATTTTTTATTGTTACTTACTTATTAGGGTATGGTTTAGAAATTTTTATAAGAGTAGATGGAAGCCCGAGTTATTCTTTAGTTTGTATAATTATTGGAGGAATTGTAAATATATTCTTAGATTATTTTTTTATAGGAGTTTTTAATTGGGGAATTAAAGGGGCAGCTTTAGCAACAGGAATAGGACAAATGAGCACATTATTACCTCTTATTTATTATCTGAAATATAAAAATAAAAAATTGTTATTTTCAAGAACTAAATTAAAATTAAAAGATTCTTTTCAATTAATGTATAACGGTTCTTCTGAATTTTTAGCGGAAATAACAACTGGAATAGTTATAATGTCTTTTAATATTAACATTATAAATACTATTGGGGAAATTGGCGTGTCTGTTTTTGGAGTAATAAGTTATTTTTCTACTCTTATTACTATGACTATGATAGGTTTTTCTCAGGGAATACAACCGATTATAAGCTATAATCATGGTGCTAAGGAAAATAAAAGAATTATATCTGTTTTAAAAATTTCTATGTCTGTAATTTTATTATTAGGTTTTTTCTTCTATATTTCTATTAATTATTATTCTTATAAAATAGTTTCTATTTTTTTAAAAAATAATACTGATTTAATAAAATTAACTGAGAATGCTATTAAATATTTCAGTTTTACTTATCTATTAATGGGAATAAATATATTTATAGGAGCATATTTTACTGCTATCGAAAAATCATTTATCTCAAGTTTTTTAAGTATTTTACGAGGTCTTATTTTTATAAATTTATTTTTATATTTTTTACCAAAATGGTTTGGTTTAAATGGTCTTTGGTTTTCTGCTTCATTAAATGAAATAGTTACTGCTATCTTTTCAATATTTATTTTTTCTTATTTTGTAATGAAAGAGAATAGAAAAAAAGAAATTAATGAAAAATAAAAAATGTTAATGAAAAATAAATGATTGACAAGCTTTAAAATTTGATGTAGTATATTTTACGTAAGATAAAAAAGCCTGGGTGGCGAAATGGTAAACGCAGTAGACTCAAAATCTATCGGTGGTAACACCTTGGGGGTTCAAGTCCCCCCCTAGGCACCAAAAAAATATTTTTAAATATAAAAATTATTATAAAATTTTTAATATAAAAAAATCCAAATTAGAAAAGCCTAGGCAATTTAATTTGGATTTTTTTATTAATAATTTTTTTTATTTACAACTAGTAATAGAGCTTATACTTTATATTTTTCAGCTAAATATTTATAAATACCTCTTATCCAATTATCAAAATACATATGTTCAAAAAACATAACATCATACATTTTAGGTGCTATCTTTAAAAAATTATCTTTAAAAACTTCTAAATTCAATTCTTCCATATTAGTTTCTTTTTTTATTTTTATAAACATTTTTCTAATATCATTAGGTGTATATCCTGTATTTTTTTTACCTAAATGAATAACTTCACCATTTTTTTTTAATTTATTTTTTTGACAAAGCAAAAAAGCAGAATTTTTAACAGCAAAAACTCTATCATGTAAAGCAAGAGTTATAACTGCCTCTTTTACACTTCTATGAGTTTCATCATTTAAATCACATTCTTTTAATAGCTCTAGAGCATTTAGCCTAGTTTTGTATGATAATTCATTTTTTAGTTCTTTTAAAATGTTGTTCATTATTTTGCTCCTATTTATTTTATATTTTTTAATATTATACAACTTAATTGATGTTAATACAACTATTTATAAAATAATAAAAAATAAAGCAAAGTTTTTTTTTATAAAAAAAAAATTTAATATTTATATGTTAAAAAAATTTTTTTATTTTATAATATTGAATATTTATCTTTGAAAAATGCTTGAAATTGTAATGATATTTCAAAAAATTATGCTATAATATGAAGTAAACTAAATATTCATGGAGGAAACAATGTCACAAAAAATAAATTTATTAAATTTAACAAAAAAAGAATTGGAAAACTTTATAGTAAAAAGTGGAATGAAGAAGTTTTATGGAAAACAAATATATAATTGGATTCATAAAAAATACATAAGAGATATTAATGATATGAGTAATATTTCTCTTAAAGATAGAGAGATGCTTTCAGAAATAGCATATATTCCATTTTTAAATCTATTAAAATATCAAGTTTCTAAAGTAGATAGAACAGAAAAATTTTTATTTCAACTAGAAGATGGGAAAAGTATTGAAACGGTTTTAATAAGAACAAAAGATAGAAATACATTATGTATCTCTTCACAGGTAGGCTGTGCTGTAGGCTGTGATTTTTGTGCCACAGGAATAAATGGATTTGCAAGAAATTTAGAATTAAGTGAAATATTAAATCAAGTATACACTGTAGAAAGAAGACTAATTAAACAGAATGAAAATTTAACTAATATTGTATATATGGGAATGGGAGAGCCTCTTCTTAATTTTGAAAATGTTATAAAATCTTTAGAGATGTTTTCTGATGAAGAGGGGATAAATATCTCCAAAAGAAAAATAACTGTTTCAACTGCAGGAATAATTCCAGGAATAGAAAAACTTTTAGAAAGAAAAATTCATGTAGAATTAGCAATATCTCTTCATAGTGCATTAGATCAAAAAAGAGATTTAATTATGCCTATAAATAAAACATATCCTTTAATTGATTTACATACAACTCTTATAGCATACCAAAAACAAACGAATAGAAGAATAACTTTTGAATATTTATTATTAAATAATGTAAATATGTCAGAGGGAGACGCTAATGCTTTAGCTAATTTTGTTCATGATTTTGATCATATGGTTAATTTAATCCCCTATAATCCAGTGGAAGGAAAACCATATGAAACTCCAGCTGAAAAAAAAGTAGAAAAATTTCTTTCAATTTTAGAAGGAAAAAGAAAAGTTAATGTATCTATAAGAACGACAAAAGGAACTGATATTGATGGTGCTTGTGGACAACTGAAAAGAAAGATTGAAAAAAATATTAAATAAAATTAAATCATAATAAATAGAAAAGAGGTTGGAATATGAAAAAAGTAATTAAAATTTTTATTGGATTAATATTTGTTCTATGTATAGTAGTAGCTGGAATAGGCTTTAGTTTTGTTTATAAAAATTACAAAAAGTTACCTAACATAGAAGAGTTAGTTTCAACTTATAATTCTCCTATTCCAACTGAAATTTATGATAGAAACGGTGTTTTAATCGATAGAATTTATAGTGAGCAAAGGGAACCCGTTGAAATATTAGAAGTTACAGAGAATACAAAACAAGCTTTTATCTCAATAGAAGATAAATATTTTTATAGTCATAATGGCATAAATATAAAGAGAATATTAGGAGCTTTAGTTGGAAATGTAGTAAAAGGAAGAGCTGCGCAAGGTGCTAGTACAATAACTCAACAGTTATCTAAAAATGCATTTTTATCAAATGAAAAAAAACTTTCAAGAAAAATGAAAGAAGTTATAATCGCATTTGAGCTTGAGCGTATGTATACAAAATCAGAAATATTAGAAAAATATTTAAACGAGATATATTTTGGAAATGGTTATTATGGAATAAAATCAGCTGCTAAAAACTTCTTTAGAAAAGATGTAGGAAGCTTAAATTTAGCAGAATCTGCTATGTTAGCTGGAATTCCTAATAGACCAGAACGATATAACCCAAGAAAAAATTTAGAAGAATCCTTAAAAAGAACACATTTAATTATTAGAGAGATGCAAAAAGATGGAGTTATTACTCAAGAAGAATACACTAAAGCAATGAATAATAAATTTATACTTTATAAAGAAAATATGAACTTAAGTAAAATTGATTTTTCAAAAACTACTTTGATATATGAAGAATTAAAACGTTCAGAAAGTTCTATTCCTGATTTTACAGATTTAGTTATTAATTTTTTAAAAAATGAAAAAAATAATGTTGGAGAACAAATATTTTCAGAAGAAGAGATTTATAATCATGGATTAAAAATTTATACAACTGTTGATAAAGAAATTCAACTAATAGCAAAAGAGGTATTTGAAGAGAATAAATTACTAAAATCAAGAAAAAATCTTCAAGTAGGAATGGCAACTATTGATTCAGAAACAGGAGAAGTTATAGCTATTATAGCTGGCATAGGTTATAGTAAAGGGAATTTTAATAGAGGAACAATGGCTAAAAGACAAATAGGCTCTACAGGAAAACCATTTTTGTATTTTAGTGGTTTAGAAAAAGGGTTAGAAATGAATACTGTGATAGATGATTCTAAAATAAGTATTGGTAGCTGGGAGCCTAAAAATTATGGCGATCAATATTATGGTAATGTAACGTTATTAGAGGGACTGGATAGATCATTGAATGCAGTATCTATAAAATTACTTCAAATGATAGGAATTTCTTCTCTTAAAAAAACTGTATCTGATTTTGGTGTTAATTTTAATGTTCCTAATAATTTAACAGCTGCTCTAGGCTCATATGAAGGAACACCTTTAGAATTGGCACAAGCTTATGCACTTTTTGCCAATGGTGGATATTCAGTAAAGACTAGTATTATATCTCAAATAGAAGATAATCATGGAAATATTATTTACAAAAATGAAAGAAAAAAAGAAAAAAAATATGATACATTAGAAGTTAGTTTGATTAATTATATGCTTCAAAGTTCTGTAAAAAATGGAACATCAAAAAGAGCAGCAGTGTGGGACAATAACGGAGAATTAATAGCTCAAGGTGGAAAAACGGGAACGACTAATGAAAATAGAAGTATTTGGTACGCTGGTATAACTCCTAACTATACGACTACAATATATTTAGGATATGATGATAACTCTCCAATTAAAGGAAATCTTACTGGAGGAAGTGGTCCAGCACCAATCTGGGGAGAGTTTTATAGTAAACTAGTTTCAAAAGGTTTATATAAATCAAAAAAATTTGATTTTGTTGAAAATAATATAAAAAATAGTCTTTTATTAAAGCAAAAACTAGATTCAAAAACTGGTTTAATATCTTCTACTGGTAGAGAATTTTTAGTAAGAAGTGGAAATATATCTTTAGAAGAAAATCTAAAATATCAGAATGGAATTTTTGGTGTTTTAAATCAAGATTTAAAACAGACAGGTGAACTAAAAATGGAAACAAAAAAAAATTCACTTTACAATAGAATTTTAGGACCTTAAATACATTGGAGATTTGAAAATATAAAAAATATAAAAATTTTAAATGTTATTTTAATATATTTTTTAGGTTAAAATGGAGGGAAATTATGATGAAAAATGATATTCTTATTGCACAAGAAACTAAACTTTTACCAATTACTAAAATAGCTAAAGATTTGAATATTTCTGACGAGTATTATGAAGTTTACGGAAAATACAAGGCAAAATTAGAACTTTCTCTTTTAAAAAAATTGGAAAAGAAAAAAGAAGGAAAATTAATATTAGTAACAGCAATAACTCCAACACCTGCAGGAGAGGGAAAATCTACTGTTACTGTTGGTCTTACTCAATCTTTGAATAGAATGGGAAAATTGTCAATAGCAGCACTTAGAGAACCATCATTAGGACCTGTTTTTGGAATGAAAGGTGGGGCAACTGGTGGAGGTTATTCACAAGTTTTACCAATGGAAGATATTAATCTTCATTTTACAGGAGATTTTCATGCAATTGGCGTTGCACATAACCTTGTATCTGCTTGTTTGGATAACCATATAAAACAAGGAAATAAATTAAATATAGATATAACTAAAATAACTTGGAAACGAGTTCTGGATATGAATGATAGGTCTTTAAGAAAAATAATTATAGGGTTAGGTGGAAGTGAAAATGGAACACCTAGAGAAGATTCATTTCAAATAACTGTTGCTTCTGAAATAATGGCTACTTTATGTCTTTCAAACTCTCTTATGGATCTAAAAGAAAAAATTGGAAATATAGTTTTTGGTTATAATACATTGGGAGAAGCATTAAAGATTAGTTCCTTAAAGATTCAAGGGGCAGTAACAGCTTTATTAAAAGAAGCTATAAAACCTAATTTGGTTCAAACAAGTGAAAATACACCAGTTATTATTCACGGAGGGCCCTTTGCTAATATAGCACATGGGTGTAACTCAATATTAGCAACAAAAATGGCTCTAAAATTATCTGACTTTACAATAACTGAAGCAGGATTTGCCGCTGATTTAGGAGCAGAAAAGTTTTTAAATATAAAATGTAGAAAAGGAAATCTAACTCCTAACTGCGTAGTAATAGTAGCTACTGTGAGAGCATTAAAACATCATGGAGAGGGAAAGAATTTAAAGGAAGAGGACTTAAATGCTTTATTAAAAGGAATAGAAAATTTAGACAAACACATAGAAAATATGAAAAAATTTGGATTGCCAGTAGTTGTTGCAATAAATAAATTTTTAAGTGATACTACAAATGAGATAAAATTTATAAAGGAGCATTGTAAGAAAAAAAATGTTCCTGTAGCCCTTTGTGAAGTTTGGGAAAAAGGTGGAGCAGGTGGTGAGGATTTAGCTAAACTTATTTTGGAAATTTTAGAAAAAAAAGAAGATAACTATAAATCACTTTATGACTTAGAACTACCAATTAAAGAAAAAATTTTAAAAATTGCCAAAGAAATATATGGTGCAAAAGACGTAACTTTTTCAACAAAAGCAAATAAAATGATAGAGAAATTGGAGAATATTGGCTACAAAGAGCTACCAATATGTATGTCAAAAACTCAAAAATCATTATCGGATTCTCCAAGTTTATTAGGAAGACCTAGAGATTTTATAGTTAAAATTGATGAAATAAAATTAGCAGCAGGAGCAGGATTTATCATTGCCATGGCTGGAGGAATTATAGATATTCCAGGACTTCCAAAAATTCCAGCTGCTGAATCTATTGATATTGATGAGAACGGCGTTATTTCAGGATTATTTTAATCTAAGTATAGTTTTTAAATCTAAGTATAGTTTTTAAATAAATATAATTTGATAAAAATAAGAGTATTTAGAATTTAATGAGACTAAATACTCTTATTTTTTATATTAGTATTTTTTTAAAATTTTTGAAGCGTTTAAAACAGCTAATAATGCAACACCAACATCAGCAAAAATAGCAAGCCATAAATTAGCAATTCCTAAAACACCTAAAACCATGACGATTCCTTTAACACCTAAAGCAAGCACTATATTTTGAATAAGAATTTTTTTATTTATTTTTGATAAAGAGATTAATTCACAAATTTTGCTAGGTTCATCATTCATAATAACCACATCAGCAGCTTCAATAGCTATATCACTACCTATTTTACCCATAGCCACTCCTATATCTGCTAAAGTAAGAGCAGGAGCATCATTAATTCCATCTCCAACAAAAAGAACACCTTTTTTAGACAATTTTTTAATTTCCTCAATTTTAGAAACTTTATCTTGAGGTAAAAGTTCAGAATAAATATTATTTTTATTCATCCCAATTTTTTCTCCAATAGCAGAGGCTATATTTTTATTGTCACCAGTGAGCATATATGTATTAATTCCTAAAGATTTAAGTAAATTAATAGTTTTTAGAGAATCTTTTTTTATTTCATCAGAAAGTAAAATTGCACCTATATATAAATTATTTTTTGCTATATATATTATAGTTTGATATGTTTCAATATTAGGAATTGATATATTAAAGGCTTCCATTAATTTTTTATTTCCTACTTGAATAAAGTTATCTTTATAAATTGTACTGATACCTTTTCCAGGAAGTTCTGTGTAGTTCTTAATATCTTTTTCATTTATTATAATAGACTGATCTTTAGAAATAATTTTTCCTATAGGATGATTTGAGTAAAATTCTCCTGCTTTAGCTAATTCTAAAATATTTCCACTAAAGTTTTCAGCGGTTATTATTTTATCTATTTTAAATTTTCCTTTAGTAAGAGTTCCAGTTTTGTCAAAAATAACAGTATCAATTTTTTCAATTTTTTCTAAAAAGTTTCCACCTTTAATCAATATACCTTGCTTTGATGCATAACCAATAGAACTAAAGAAAGTAAGAGGAATAGATAAAACAAGAGCACAAGGACAAGATACAACAAGGAAAACTAAAGCCCGTCCAATCCATAAAGGAAATTCTCCTAAAAAAAGAGGTGGGATAAAAGCAACAATAATAGCTAGTCCAACAACAAGAGGAGTATAAAAACGAGCAAATTTAGTTATAAATTTTTCAGCAAGAGGTTTTTTAGCGGCAGCATTTTGAACCATTGTAATAATTTTATTAATTGTAGATTCAGAATATAGCTTCTCTACTTTAATCTCAATAATATTTCCACAGTTCAGACTTCCACTTAATACCTGAGAGTTTATTTCTACTTCATAGGGAAGAGATTCTCCTGTTAAAAAAGAAACATCTAAGCTAGTAGCACCTGAAATTATTTTTCCATCTAATGGTATTTTTTCACCATTTTTAACTATAATAAAATCATTGATTTTAACGTCTTCAGGTCTGACTTTGACTATTTCTCCATTAGCTTGTTTTAAATTAGCGTATACAGATTTAAGTGAAAGTAGTTTTTCTATTGATTTTTTAGAATTATCAATAGCTCTTTCTTGAAAAAATTCTCCTGTTTTATAAAAAATCATAACAGCTACAGCCTCAGAGAAATCTCCAATAGCAAAAGCACCGAAAGTAGCAATGGTCATAAGAAAATTCTCATCTAAAAAATTTCCCCTTTTAATATTTTTGAAAGATTTAAAAATAATATCATGTCCAACAAAAATATATGAAATTACTAATATAATTTTTTTTGTTAAACTATAGCTGATAAAAAAAGAAAGAATAAAGACAAAGGTTCCTATAAAAAATAAGATATAAGGTATTTTATTAGTGTTATTTTCGTGCTCCAGTTTATGAGATTTCCTGTCGCTTTTCTCACTTATTTTTGGGATTTCTTCTTTATTTGTAACAAATGATCCAGGTTCTATACTATCAAATACTTTAGTTATCATTTTTAACAATACAGCGTTTTCTAATTCTTTATTTAACTTTATATTAAGTGTAGAGGTATAAAAATTTATTTCCACTGTTTCTATAACATTCATAGATTTTAATTTAGCCTCTATTTTATTTAAACAATTGGCACAATGAAGATTTTCAATTTTAAAAATTTTATTCATAATTACAGTTCTCCCTTTTGTATTAAAATATTTCTCGTAAACTTATTATTAATTTTTTTATTTCTAAAGATGAAATATTATAAAAAATATGTTGTCCTCTTTTTTCAGCGATAAGAATTTTGTGTGCTTTTAAAATTTTTAAATGTTGTGAAAGTGCAGGTTGTGAAATAGAAATTAAATTTTCTTGAATATGACAGCTACACATTTCTTTTTTTTCTAATTGATATAGTATGTTTAATCTAATAGGATTTGCTAGCAACTTTAAAATTTCAGAGACATGAACAATTTTCTTATTAATCATGAATACCTCCTTTTAATAAAACAATGATAAACTAATAAGTACATAAGAATATTCTTATGTACTTATTAGTTTATCATTACCAGGTTTCCAAGTCAAGAATTTTTTTGTTTATCTATAAGCCCATAGATCCCCTTGCTTTAGCTATGGGGAGATTCAAAAATAGTTGAAATAAAAAATTGAAGAGAGATATAAAGTGGAAAAAATGTGAAAAGTATTCATGATGTTTTATTTGAATAAAATTTATAAAATAGTTTTTTGTTATTATTTATTTATTATCTTTTATAAAATTTATATATTTAAGAACTAAATCTAATTCTTTTCCATTTAATGAGTTTCCAAGTCTTATTAACTCATTAATATTTTTTTCATCAGTGGGATAAAAAAATTCTATGTCCTCCATAGTGACATCTGAGTATCCAACAATTTTATATAAAATTAAATAATCAAATGAAAGTAGTGAAGCTATTTTTTTCAAAAGAAGCGGATTTATTTTTGGATGTTTTCCGCTTTCTAATGTAGATAAATAAGCTCCACTAATTCCTAAATTATTTGCAAATTCTAAAAGACCGTATCCCTTTTTCACTCTTTTATTTTTAATATATAAACCTACAGATTCTAATTTTTCTTTAGATATAGTTGTAGACATATATGCCCTCCATTAAAATTCAATATAGCCTATATTCTACCACTATTTTTTTAAATTGTAAATCAAGATAATTTATTTTGTCCGTAGTAAGCATTTTTACCATGTTTTCTTAAGTAATGTTTATTTAATAGAAAAATATTCATCTTATTTATTTTATTATTTAAAACTTCTGTATTAAATGCCATTTTTGCAATTTCTTCGAGCACTACTGCATTATGAACTGCCTCTAAAGAACTACTCCCCCAAACAAAAGGTCCATGAGAGTCAATTAAAATTCCCGGTATAGTATCTGGATTTATGTTTAATTTTTCAAATGTTTCAACGATTAAATTTCCCGTTTCTAATTCATACTCTCCATTTATTTCTTCTAAGGTCATTTTTCTAGTACAAGGAATCTCACCATAAAAATAATCGGCATGAGTAGTACCATAAGGTAAAATTCCTTTTCCTGCTTGTGCCCAACTTGTAGCCCAAAGAGAATGAGTATGTACTACTCCACCTATATTTTTAAATTTTTTATACAGCACAAGGTGGGTTGGAGTATCAGAAGAGGGTTTTAATTTTCCTTCAATAATATTTCCATCTAAATCAACTACTACTAAATCTTCAACAGTCATTTTATCATATTCAATTCCACTAGGTTTAATTACTACAAGATTTTTTTCTCTATCTATTCCACTAACATTTCCCCATGTGTATGTTATTAAAGCTTTTTTAGGTAACTCTAAATTTGCTTTTAAAACTTCAATTTTTAATTTTTCTAACACGAATATCCTCCCATCTCCATTTTTTTTTCTAACCATTTTTTAGCTTTTTTTATTTCTTCAATAGGATTTTCATTTTTTTCTGTCCACATTTCAATTAGTAGTGGTCCAGTATAATTAATTTCATTTAAAAGTTTGAAAAATTCTATAAAGTTTACACATCCTTCACCAAAAGAAACTTCTTTAAATTTTCCTGAAAAATTTTCTGTTACCGCTAAAGTGTCTTTTAAGTGGATAGCACTTATTCTATTTCTGCCACTTAAAATCTCTTTTTTAATATCATTTCCCCAGGCACTTAAATTTCCTATATCAGGATAAACCATTAAAAAAGGAGAGTTTAATTTTTTTTCTAATTTTAAATATTTTGTTATAGAGTTAATAAAAGGATGATCCATAATTTCAATTGATAATGTTACATTTGCTTTAGTTGCCCATTCTAATGATTTTTTCATTCCTTCTATGTATAATTTTTTTGTTCTATCATTAGATTCTTCATAATAAACATCATAGCCAGCTAACTGTATATTTCTAATTCCTAAATCAACAGCAAATTCAATTGCTTTTTTCATGAGAGCTAAAGCTTTATTTCTAATAAGAAGATTTTCACTTCCAAGTGGAAATCTTCTATGTGCACTAAAGCACATAGAAGGAATTCTTATCTTTCTTTTTAGTATTTCATTTCTAAAATTTTTTCGTTCTTCTAATGACCATTCTAACCTTTTTAGCCTTTCATCTGTTTCATCAATAGAAATTTCTATAAAATCAAAACCTAATTCTTCTGCAATATCCATTTTTTCAATCCACGAAAAATTTTTAGGTAAAGCTTTTTCATATATTCCAAGTGGAAATTTATCTAAATTATACATAAATTACCCCCAAATACTTTTTATTTTATTTTGCCATAATTTAGCTGTTTCATAAGGAGAGATAGCATCTCTTAAAGATCTTCCAGCGATAAAGCAATAAATATTTATTCCTCTAAATAATTCTAAAGTTTCTATATCTAAGCCTCCTGTAACAGAAACTTTAAATCCTAATTCAGTTAATTTTTTAATTTTTATTAAATCATTTTCTCCCCAAGTTTCTCCAGCTAAAAGGGCATCTCTACTTTGATGATAAACTACTTGTGAAAGCCCTGCCTCTTTCCATAAATTTGCTTGTTCATAAGTCCAATCACCATAGAGTTCAACTTGTAAATCATCTATTTCTTTTAAAGCTGCTTTCATTGTAGGAAGAGTGGCACAGCAAATAATAGTCATCCAATTAGCTCCTGCTATCCTACAATTTTTAGCAACTGTTCCTCCAGCATCAGCACATTTTGTATCTGCTAATATAATTTTATGAGGAAAAAGAGCTCTTAAACATCTTATAGCTTCCATCCCTTCTTGCAAACATAGAATAGTCCCTGCTTCAATAATATCTACTATGTTACCTAATGAATTTGCTGATTTTAATGCTCCACTTAGTGTGTTATTGTCTAAAGCTACTTGTAATAATGGTCTCATTTTTCCTCCTAAAAGTAATAAAAAATAAATTAGTATATAGTTTTAAATTATCAACTTTAAAATATCTTCTTTTGTCTTAGCCTCTTTTATTTTAATAATATTTTTTTCAATTTCAAATAAATTAGCAACTTGAACTATCCCAAATTCAGTATGATTATCAGAGCTTGTAGCAGCTAAAACTATTAAAATGCTTATATCTTCAGCATCTTCTCCAAAATATATTGGAGATTTAAACGTAACTAAGCTATAGGAATTTTTTATTACTCCATCTTCAGGTCTAGCGTGTGGCATAGCAACCTCAGGTGCAATTATATAATAAGGTCCAAATTCTTCTGTATTAGAAATTATTTTTTCATAATATCTTTTTTCTAGAGCTCCTGATTTAACCAAAAGATCTGTTGCTATTTTTATTGCCTCTTTCCAATTTTTAGCTTCTGCTCCTATTAAAATTGAATTGTTTTCAATAAGTGATTTTTTTAATTCCATAATTATTCTCCTGCCTTAATTGATAAAGCTTCTAATAATCGTACTTCCATCTCTTTAGCATCTAATATATTTTTTAAAGATATTATTATTGTTTTATTATTTGGTACTAGTTGTTTTACTAAATGAGTTGATGATATTACAATATTATAATTTTGAATACTGGATTTTGCTTGTCCAATGCTACAATTCTCACATTGAGATTTTATATTATTTTTATCTAAAATACTTTTTGCTTTTAATTTCATCATTGTACTTGTTCCCATTCCATTTCCACAAACTGCTAATAATTTTATCACTGTAGCCCTCCATTTTTTATTTAATTATTAACCTCGATTACTTCATTATCAAAATAGAATTTATGATTATTAATTTTTTTATATTGAAAAATTGGTATTAAAAGCATTCCTACTATACAAGCTATATAACCGATAACTCCAAAATGATTAATTAAAAATCCTTGACCTACCCATAATGTGCTTTGATCAATATTTCCATGCCACCCACCAAAACCTTGAAGTTTAAATATAATCACTGCAACAGCACCCATTAAAACTTGTAAAATTCCAGATATAAAAGGTAATAGCATGACAGCTTTTACTCCTCCTCTTTTTTCTGCAAAAATAGCAATAGTTGCATTGTCGAAAAATAAAGGTACAAATCCACTTATAATTAAAATTGGAGATTTAAAAATTAATAATCCTGCTATTGCAATAAATTGACCAATTGCTCCAAATATAAATCCAAACAAAACTACGTTTGCTGATCCAAATCCATATACAGCAGCACAGTCCACAGCAGGCATTACACCTGGTAAAATTTTGTTTGAAATACCTTGAAAAGATTCAGTAAGTTCACTCACAAACATTCTAACTCCAGTCATTAAAATTGCTAAATAAACTGAAAAATAAAGAGATTTTGATATAATATACGTAATAAAATTAAGGTTTGTTCCAAAATTATTAGCATCTATTTTTCTCATATAATCTTCACCTAATATTAAAAGAATAATTCCAAAGAATAAAATCATGAGAGTTCCTGTAGCAACAATGTTATCATGAAAAATTTCTAACCATTCTGGTAATTTTAAATCATCTAATTTTTTTTTAGAATCACCTATTTTAGGAGCAATTTTATCCGTTAACCATATAGCAAACATTTGTTGATGCCCAACTACAAATCCAGCACCATCTGTTAATCTTTGAGTAGCACCAACTATTAAATTAGTAGCTACAGCCCAGTATACACCGACGAATAATCCAATCATTATTGCTCCTACTGAATTTCTATATTGTGGAAAAGCATAAAATATTATCCAAGTAGCTGTGGTAGCTTGTTGAACCATTATGTGCCCTGTAATAAATAAAGTTCTTATCTTTGTCCATTTTCTAAGCAAAACAAGTAGAATATTTAAAGAAAATCCAATTAAGAGAGCAATCATTGTCCAAGAACTAGTAATTCCTATACTCTCTAAAGCTGCATTAATTGCATTTAAACCAAAATATGGGTCTATAACCACAGCATTTAAGCCGAATCTTTGATTGAGACCTGCTAAAATTGGTCTAAATGTTACAACTAATCCGCTAGCTCCAACATTTAATATCATATAACCTACTGTTCCTTTTATGAAACCTGCAATAGCTTGATAAAATGGTTTTTTTAGTAACAAGTAACCTATAAAAACTAATATTCCTACAAAAAATTCAGGTTTTACTAATATATTATTAACGAAAAATTCAAAAACACTTAAAATTCTCATGTTCCTCCTTTAAATTTAAATAAGATTATTTTTAAACAGAAGTTTAGAGCATTGATTTAAAAGGTAAATCAGGTTCTATGGTAAAAGCATCATGAAAACCTCTGTCATACATATACTCAATTTTATCTTTATCTAATGGAAAAATAAATTTGCCTCCAACTTCCCATAAAAAAGGTTTAAATGTGTATTGAAGTCTATTTTTTCTTAACTTCCATAGAAATAAAATCTCTTTAGGGTCAGCTTTAAAATTTGTCCAAATATCATGATGTATTGGAATAATAACTTTTGTGTTTAAACATTCTGCCATTCTTAATATGTCCACTGAAGTTATTTTATCAGTCATTCCTCTAGGATTTTCTCCATAAGAGCCTAAAGCAACATCTATTTTGTGGTCATTCCCATGTTTTGCAAAATAATTTGAGTAATGAGAATCTCCACTATGATAAATATTTCCTCCAGGAGTTTCTATTAAATAATTAACGGCTAATTTATCCATGTCTTGAGGCATTTTATTTTTTAAAATTACACCTTTAGGTGCAGTAACTAATTCAGTTCTATCAAAAGAATCTAAAACTATTATTTTTGTATCTTTTATTTTTACAGTGTCTCCTGGTTTAACTGTTACACATCTATCTTCAGGAACCCCCCATTTAGTCCATAATTTAACACAAGCTTCTGGTCCTATAAAAAGAACTGAAGAGTCACAATTTTGTAGAACAGCTGCAGCTACATTTTCATCAATATGATCTCCGTGATCGTGAGTCGCCATTATAGCATCAACATTTTTTATTGCAAAGGGATCAATTACACATGGAACATTTCTTAAATTAGGTTGCAATGCTTTGCAACCTATCATTCTTTGATGTTGATGTTGCTCAGTCATTAATCTATTTGTTGAAGTTTTTTTTCCTGTTTTAACCCATAAATCAATACATAAATTTGTGTTATTCTCTGTTTTTATCCAAATTCCCGTACAACCTAACCACCACATTGCAAAAGTTTTCGGTTTAACCATTTCTTTTTCAATCTCTTCATTTAACCAAGTTCCCCATTCAGGAAAAGTACTTAAAATCCAAGATTCTCTTGAGATATTACTTAACTTCGACATAATTTCCTCCTGTTTTTCATTTAGTGTGTTTCAAAAAAGAATTCAAAGAACTATAATAAAACTAAAAGCATCTTTAATATAGTTATACACCTTGTTTAGCAAGTTGTCAAGAAAAATTAGCTATTTGCTAATTACTTTTGTGTGATGCATTTTAAGTATTATTTTCAAGTTATAAATATTTTTTTAATAAAAGTTGACTTGCTATTAAATTTCAGTATAATCTTAAGTATAAAGAAAAATAAAGGAGGAAAAATGGAGATAAAAGTAATTGCCACCGATATTGATGGAACACTTGTTAATAGTGCAAAAGAGATTTCTAAAGAAACAAAGGAATATTTAAATCTTTTTGTGAAAAAAGGTGGGAAAGTAATACTTTCAACAGGAAGAACATATTTTTCAGCAAAAAAAATAGTAGAAAATTTAAATATATACGATATTGTAGTAGCATATAATGGAGCTATGATTGTTAATTCTAAAAATGATGAAATACTTTATCACTTACCTCTAGATGGAGAAATAATAAAAGAATTAATTAACATTTCAAGAAAATATAATATTCATTTAAATCTTTATCAAAATGATAAATGGTTTGTTGAAAATTTAAAAAATATTTATTCAATAGAGTATAGTAAAAATTGTGGTAAAGATGCTATTGAGAAAAATTTTGATAATTTTGAAACCTATGAAATGACAAAAGCACTCTATATTGGTGAGCCAAGTGATTTAAAGAAAATAGAGTTAGAAATAAAAAAAAGATTAGGAAAAAAAGTTCATATTACTTATTCTAAACCTACATTTTTAGAAGTATTAAATAAAGATGTAAATAAAGGAGAAGGATTAAAAAAAGTTCTTTTACACTATAATATATCCGAAAAAAATGCCATATCTTTTGGAGATGAGCTAAATGATTTAGAAATGTTGCAATTAACTAAGTACGGTGTTGTTATGGGTAATGCTAATCCTGAATTAAAAAAGATGTTAATTCATGAAACTTTTACTAACGAAGAAGATGGACTAATAAAATTTATCAAAGAAATTTCTCCATTAATAATAAAAAATAGTATTTTTTCTGAGATTTCTAAAATAAGAACACACAGAAGTTTTGAAAAAGAAGAAATTCAGATAAAAAAATTAAAAAGAATGATTGAAGGAGCAAGATTAGCTAGTTCTGCTAAAAATGCTCAAGAATTAAGATATGTTATTATAAATAACAAAGAGATAAGAAGCAAAATATTTACAAATATTAATTGGGCAGGAAGTATTTCATGGAATCCAGAAGAAGAAGAAGCACCAGGAGGTTATATTCTTATTTGCTCTAAAAAAAAATTGGAAATTTTAAAAAATTATTTATATTTTGATATGGGATTAGCTACCCAAAATATATTATTAGTTGCTAGTGAAGAAGGATATAACGGTTGTATTCTTGGAAATTATAATAAAAAAGAAATAGAAAAAATAATAAATTTGAATGAAAACTATGAGTCTCATATATTAATAGCATTGGGAAAGAGTAAAGATCAAGTAAAATTAGTTCCAGGAAAAGAAGGAAAAACCATATATTATAGAAAAGAAAATATCAACTATGTCCCTAAACTTTTAATAGAAAATTTGATTTTAGATATTAAGTGAAAAAATAAATATCTTTTTTTAAATTGGAGGAAAAATGAATAAAATTATATTATTTATTATGGTTGGAATGCTAGGAGTAGTAGGTTGCACTAAAGAAATCAATAAAAATGAAAGATCCCAAAGAGAAGAATTAGTTATAGCACAAGAAGGAGAGCCTAAAACTTTAGATATTCATAATGGAAATGATGGATTTTCCCTTAGAATAAATAAGCAAATTTATTCAAGATTAGTTGAGTCTGATGGCGATATGAAAATTATTCCTGGACTTGCTAAATCATGGAAAAATATTGATGATAGAACGTTACAATTCTCTTTAAGAGAAGATATAAAATTTCATAATGGATACAATTTTACAGCAGAAGATGTAAAATTTTCATTTGAAAGAATGATGAGCTCTCCAAGAATTAGTTTTATATTACCCCCTATTGAGAAAATTGAGATTGTGAATAAATATACAATTAATTTAATAACAAAAACACCTTTTGCTCCTCTACTAGCACATCTTTCTCATCCTGCATTAGGAATTGTAAGTAAAAAAGCTATGCTTGAAGATAAAGTTAATTTAAATATTACTCCTATTGGAACAGGACCATATAAATTTTTAGAATGGAAAGCTGGAGATAGAGTAGTCTTAGAAAAAAATGAAAATTATTTTTTAGAAAAACCTAATTTCAAAAAAATAATTTATAGAAGTATTGTAGAAGCCAGTAGTAGAACTATAGGACTAGAAACCAAAGAATTTGATGTTGCACTGGGGATAAGCCCGGTAGATGAAATAATGATAATAAAAAATAAAAATTTAAAAATTTTAAAAAAACCTTCAATTTCATATACTTATATTGGATTTAATATGAATAATAAGAAATTTAATGATTTAAGAGTGAGACAAGCTATAAATTATGCAATAGACAAAGAGTCAATAATAAATGCTGTTTTAAATGGATCTGGAACTTTAGCCACCTCTCCAATAGCACCTGCTGTATTTGGATTTACTTTAAAAACTAAAGCTTATTCTTATGACCTTGAAAAAGCAAAAATACTTATGAATGAAGCAGGAATAAAAAAATTAAAAACAGCTATATATATATTAGGGGGTGAAATTGAAAAGCAAATTGCCGAAATAGTTCAAGCTAATCTAAAAGAAATAGGCGTTGAAATGCAGATAAAGGTGTTAGAGGCGAGCTCGTATTTTGATATAACAGCTAGAGGAGAACATGAAATGTTTTTAGGAGTGTGGGGGACAGTGACAGGAGATGCAGATTATGGTTTGTATCCTATGTATCATTCAGTAGCTAAAGGTTCAGGAGGAAACAGAACTTTTTATAGTAATGAATCTGTAAATGAGATGCTTGATTTAGCAAAAGTTACTGTAAATGTAAATAAAAGGAAAAACCTTTATGAAAAAATTCAAATAGAAATAGTTAATGATGCTCCAGATGTAATGCTATATAATAGTGTAATAACAGTGGGAACACAAGAAGATATTGAGGGATTAAATATTCATCCTGTTACGCTTCATGATTTTAACACAATTTCTATAAAACAATAAATAAAAAAAATGAGATTAACATTATGCTAATCTCATTTTTTTATTTAATTTTATACTATTAAACTTAATAAAGATAAAATACCAATTATAATTAAACCTAAATTTAACTTTTTATAGTCCCCAGTTCCTAAATGAATAAGAATATAACTTAAAAATCCAAAGGCTAATCCTATACTTATACTGTATGTTAAAGGCATCATGATTATTGTTATAAATGATGGAAATAAAGTTTTAAAATCTTTAAAATCTAATTCATAAATATTTCTAAACATATAAACGCCAACAAGAATAAGAGCAGAAGAAGTTGCAAATGCTGGAACAACTGCAACTAAAGGAGTAAAAAATAAAGCTAAAATAAATAATAAAGATGTAATGATAGATGCAAATCCAGTTTTTGCTCCAGCTGCTATTCCAGCAGCTGTTTCTGAAAGAGTTGTAACTGTACTCGTTCCAAGAAGAGAACCAACCAATGTTGCAGAAACATCTGAATATAACATTTTCCCTAAATCTTTAACTTTACCATCTTTATCTGCTAAACCAATTTCTTTAGAACAAGCAATAAGAGTACCTAAAGAATCAAAAAGATCTACAAACATAAAAGAAAAGATAGGAGCCAATAAAGAAAGTTTTAAAGCCCCAAGTATATCTAATTTAAAAGCTATAGGAGCAATACTTGGTGGTAGAGACAAAATTGAGTTAGGAATAGTAGTATAACCAAAAATTATTCCTAATATAGTTGCAAAAACTATTCCAATAAGAATCCCCCCTTTTATTTTTTTTATTTCTAAAATAATAGATATAAAAAGCCCAAAAATTCCAATAAGAACTTGTGGCGAAAAAGGAGCAAGTCCAATAATTGTTGATGAATTTGAAGTAACAACTCCTAAGGTTTTTAGTCCTATAAATGCTATAAAAAGTCCTATACCTACTGTTACAGATATTTTTAAGCAAAGAGGAATAGAGTTAGCAATTTTTTCTCGAATACCACCCCAAGAAAGAAAAAGAAAAAAAAGACCTGAAAGAAATACAATTCCAAGAGCGGTTTCCCAAGGGATCCCTTTTCCAATGACAAGAGAATAAGTAAAAAAAGCATTGAGTCCCATTCCAGGAGCAAGAGCAAAGGGTGCATTAGCAAAAAGAGCTGAAAACATAGTTCCAATTGCAGCAGAAAGAATCGTAACAGTAATTAAAGCTCCTTTGTCCATTCCAGTTTCAGATAGGATACTTGGATTTACAAAAATAATATAAGACATAGTTAAAAAAGTTGTAACTCCACCAATGACTTCTTGTTTTATAGAGCTATTTCTTTCTTTTATTTTAAAAAAATTGTTAATAAAATTCATATTGAGTTCTCCTCTAAAATAATAAGAAGAAAGTAAAATGACATACTCTCTTCTTATTATAATATATAGTGTTATATTAAAATTTTTATTGAGCTATTAATATATTTTGCCAATATTTATTTTGAAGTTGTAAAGAATCCTTAATATCTCTTAATAATTCTGTATTTTTAAGGTCAGAAATTTCATATATCGGTTGTGTTTTCATAATTTTTTTAGCCGGAATATTAATTGATGGTATTTCTAAAAAGTCAGCAATTTCAGCATAAATTTCAGGTCTATGTATAAACTCTAAAAATTTATAGGCATTATCCATATTTTTACTTCCTTTTGTAACTACAAAGGAATCAATAAAAGAAGTTCCACCTTTTTCCGGAATAATAAATTCTGTATTTTTTCTTTGTTCCTCATCTAATTCTCTATAAACATTGTCAGAATATCCATGAACAACATAAAACTCTTCTGTTGCAAAACCTTTTCCAAAAGCCTCAGAATCAAATTTGATAATATTTTTTTTCCATTTTTTTATTAACTCTGCCGCTTCTTTTATTTCTTCTTCATTTACAGTATCAGCTTTATAATCTAGAGTTAATAGTGCTGAAGTCATAACTTCTCTCATATCATCTAAAAGAGTCATTTTGCCTTTAAAATCCTCTCTTAAATAGATTGAAAAATCTTTAGGATAATTAGTGATATATTTTTTATTAACAATTATTCCAGTAGCTCCCATTGTATAAGGCATTGATAAAGAATTATCAGAATCGAAATATTGAATTTTTTTTAAAACTTCAGGGTCAATATTTTTAAATGTAGAAATTTTACTTTTATCTAATTTTTCAATCATTCCTTCTTTATTTAGAATTTCAACATAGTCAGTAGAAGGTAAAAGAATATCGTAACCAGTAGCTCCAGCTTTTAATTTAGCATACATCTCTTCGTTGGAAGAGTAGATGTCTTCTATAACTTTAATTCCAGTTTCTTTTTCAAATTTTTCATAAATATGAAGTGGAACATAATCAGCCCAAGAATAAATATATAATTTATTTTTTTCTTTTTCTGAAGAATTACTACCACAAGCACTAAAAAGAAGAATAAGAGAGAGTAAAGCAATTAATTTTTTCATTTTATAAACCTCCATTAATATAATAAAATTATAAATAAAATAGTTTGTTATATAGATGCAACAGGAGTAGAATATTTAAGCATTGAATCATCACTATAATAACTTAAAATATCTTTTAAATCCTTTGTATATATAGTCTTAGGATTGGTTTTAAAAGCAATATATTCTAATCTAACTAGAGCCTTTAAAACTGAAAAAAGATTTTCATCAAAGCTCATTCCGTAGCTTGTTCCTAATTTAAAAGCACTCATTATTTTTTTTGAAATATTTATTTTTTTCATTGAAAGTTCTTTAGAATTTCTAAAAAGGATTTCTATTTTTGCTAAAAATTTATCATCTAAAACTTTTACAAGAGATAGCTCGGATATAAATTTTCCAGCTTTGTTATATTCTTGATTAGTTAAAGCTTCTAAAAATTTAAAAAAAGTAATTCTAAATTTATCATCTATTTCAGTTAGTGAGTTGCAATCAATAAAGAAAATATCATTGTTTTCATTGATAAGTATATTTCCAGCATGAATATCAGAATGAAATTTACCTAAAATAAAAATATAGAAAAAATGTAGTCGGATAATTTCTAATACATTATCATAAATCATAAAATTATTTTCCAATAATTCTTTAACACTTTCCCCTTGAATAAAATCTCCAATAAGATATTCAGGTGTAGAATAATTTGGATAAATGTTTGGAAAATTTAATTTTTTTAAATTATATTCCTTAGTATATTTTTCTTTAGTTTCATATAAATAATTAGTAGAAGATAACTCAGAACTAAAGGAAAATTTTTTCAAACTATTTATTTCAATATTATTAATTATATCTTCAGTTAAAAATCTTTTACTTAAAATTGGTGCTATTTTACTGAGGAGATTACTTCTTTTTTTAGCTAAGTTTAAATCTTTCATAAAGATATTTTTAGCCCGTGGATCAATGACTTTTATACTTACATCTAAACCATTTTTAAGGCATCCACGATATACTTGATTTATAAAGCTATAGAGAAAAGGATCATTATCATAATATTCTAAAATATGTAATAAATTAGATTCTCGTGGAATAAGAGTTAAAAAATGTTTTGGTATTATTGGAATAAGAGAAGATCTAATATCCATGAGATAAGAACACATCTCTTCACTTAAAATATCAATTCTTCTAGAATATTCTTCTGCAATACGAATACCCATTAATCCCATTGAACGTATTGTCTCAAGTTTTGGAAATTTATTTTTTTTAAAAGACCTAATGAGATAAAAATAATTTAAACTATTCATGGTAAAAACTCCTTAAAATTTATATAAATAAATTATATTTTAGATAATTACACTTATTATATCATTTATTTTTTATTAGGCAACAAAATAAGATAAATAATTTTAAATAAATATATTAGAAACCCTTGAAATTATTTATAAAATACAGTACAATAAAACTTAGAAATATAATGTTTGGAGGAAAAATGGAAAGAATAGTTACCTTGGAAAATTCATTGCTAAAAAAAATAAAAAAATTAAAACAAAAAAAATATAGAGAAGAAGAGGGATTATTCTTAGCAGAGGGACTTAAATTTTTAACATTAGAAGAAAAACCACTATATATAATAATTCGGGAAGATATTTTATTAGATATAAAAAATAAAATAGATAAATTTTCATGTAAAAAAATTATTTTAAATGATAAATTGTTTAAACAATTAAGTTCTCAAGAAAATTCTCAAGGTTTACTACTCGTATATTCTATAAAAAAAGATGATTTAAGAAATTTATCTAATAATATTGTTATTTTAGATAAAATTGGAGATCCTGGAAATTTAGGAACTATAATTAGACTTTGTGATGCAGTAGGAATAAAGGATATTATTATGACTAAAGGAACTGCTGATTGTTACGCAGAAAAAGTCGTGAGAAGTACCATGGGATCTATTTTTTCTGTGAATTTATACTATAATGATGAGGATGAAATAATTAATTATTTGAAAAGAAATGATTATAAAATATTTGTTACCGCTCTTGATAAAAAATCTATTCCCTACAATAAGATAAAATTAGAAAATAAAAATGCAATAGTTTTTGGAAATGAAGGAAAGGGAGTTTCAGAAATTTTTTTAAAAAATTCTGATGAAAAAATAATTATTCCGATATATGGAACAGCGGAATCCTTAAATGTTGCTATAGCTAGTGGAATAGTTTTGTATAAAGTTAGGGAAATATTAAATTGATTTTATCAGGTAAAGCTACCTAGTCATGGAGGAGTATGAAAAATAGAATAATCGTTCACTATGATATGGACTCTTTTTATGCTTCGGTTGAAATAAAACGGCGGCCTGAGCTGAAAGGAAAACCAGTTGTAGTAGGGGAAGGAGTTATTACCACTGCTAGCTATGAAGCTAGAAGATTTGGAGTAAAATCAGCAATGCCTGTATATGAAGCAAGAAAACTCTGCCCGGGCTTAATAAGTCTTCCAGTAAATAAGGAACTTTATTATGAGGTATCTGAAACTATTCAAAATTTAGTAAAAAAAATAACAAAAAAAGTTGAATTTATAGCTTTAGATGAGGGATTTATAGATGTAACAGAAATTATTAATAATTATGTTACAAAGGAAAAATTTGGAAACTTATTTAAAGAAAGAATTAGAAAACTAACAGGTCTCACATGCTCAGTAGGAATAGGTTATAATAAATTAACCGCTAAAATAGCTAGTGATATAAATAAGCCATTTGGAATATTTATATTTAATAATGAAGTTGAATTTATTGAGTATATGGGGAATAAATCAATAAGGTTAATTCCTGGAGTTGGAAATAAATTATATGAGAATTTAAAAAAAATATCAGTAGAAAAAGTAAAAGATATTTATATTTTCTCTCACTATGAATTGGTAAAAAAATTTGGTGATTCAAGAGGAGCTATGCTATACTACTTTACAAGAGGAATAGATGATAGTGAAGTTGAGTTTGAAAAAAAAAACCACTCAATTGGACATGAAAATACTTATAGATATTTATTAAATAGTGAAGAAGATGTAAAAAGAGAAATGGACGAATTATTTCAAAGAGTTTATTTAAGACTTTTAGAGGAAAAACAGTTTTCTAAAACAATAACTTTAAAAATAAAAACCGACTCTAAAAAAACAACAACTAAATCTTATACATTTGAAAGACCGACCTCAGATAAACTTGTACTGAGTATTGCATATGAAAAACTCTTTGAAGAAATAGAAAATTTTAATAATATAAAATTAGTGGGAATATCTTTTGGAAATTTGTCGAAAATATATTTGGAACAGCTTAAATTTAAAGATTAAAAATATAGGGAGAAACTCATGATAGAAAAATTTTTGGAATTTACTAATGAAAGCACTTCAGTATATAAAACTGTTAGTTTAATTGAAAAAAAATTAAAACTTAATAATTTTAAAAAATTAAAACTAAATGAAGAATGGAAACTAAATTTAAATGAAAAATACTATTTAAAGAAAAATGACTCTACGATTATAGCTTTTACTGTTCCTAAAGATATAACAAAAGCATTTTTTAAGATTACAGCAAACCATACTGATAATCCTGGTTTTAAAATTAAAACTAACCCTGAAGTTGTAAATTCAGATAATTATTTAAGAATAAATACAGAGGTTTATGGAGGACCTATTTTAAATACTTGGTTTGATAGACCCCTTTCAGTATCAGGAAGAGTTTTTTTGAAAAATGATAATGTTCTCTCTCCAAAAAGTGTTTTAGTTGATATAAAAAGACCTATTATGATTATTCAAAATGTTGCTATTCATCAGAATCGGGATGTAAATGAAGGGATTAAATTAACTCGTCAAAATGATATGTTGCCAATATTAGCTTTAATTGATAGTGGTTTTAATAAGAAAGATACTCTTTTAAATTTAATAGCTAAAGAAAATAATATAGATCCTAAAAAAGTGCTAGATATGGAATTATTTTTATATGATACAACTCCAGGTGTTGTTTTTGGATTAAATAATGAATTTATTAATGCAAGTAAAATAGATAATTTAGCTTCAACTTTTGCAGGACTACATGGCTTGTTAGAATCAAAATCAGAAACGGGAATAAATATTCTTGCTTGTTTTGATAGTGAAGAAATAGGAAGTAGAACTAAGCAAGGAGCAGATTCAAATCTTTTACTAAATACAATGGAAAGAATATCTCTGTCTTTAAATAAAGACAGAGAAGCATTTTTTCAAATGTTATATTCTTCTTTTCTAATTTCAGTGGACGGTGCTCATGCTATTCATCCAGCTAAACCTGAAAAAATGGATATAACGAATATCCCAACATTAAATAATGGTTTTGTTATAAAATATAGTGCTAATCAGTCTTATTCAACAGACGGATTTTCTAGTTCTGTTATAAAAAATTTAGCTAACTTAAACAACATAAAATATCAGGAAACTGTAAATAATTCTGATGAAAGAGGCGGCTCTACATTAGGTCCTATCTCTTCTAGCCATATTGAAATTAATAGTGTAGATTTAGGTATTCCAATGTTAGGAATGCATTCTGTAAAAGAAACAGCTGGAATAAAAGATATTGAAAATTTAAAAGAATTAATTAGAGTGTTTTATTCTATTTAAAAAAATAAAAAAGAGGTAAATATGAAATATAAAATAGATTTGCATATTCATACTAATGTAAACCCACATGCTTATAGTACACTAGAGGAAAATATTGTATCAGCCCAAAATAAAAAAATGAAAGTGATAGCGATAACAAACCATGGTCCTGCTCTTCAAGATAGTCCACACTGGTGGTCTCTTGCAAATATGTGTATAATTCCAGAATATATGGGGGAATTAAGAATATTAAAAGGTGTAGAGGTCAATATTATTGGAGAAAATGGAGAAATAGATATTAATCAAAGAGTATATGATGTTATGGATATAGTAATTGGGGGATTTCATGCAGTTCCTGAATATGGAGATACATTAGATATAAAAAGGAATACACGTTCATTAATAAATTTAATAAAAAGTCAAAAAGTTGATATATTAGTTCATTTAGGTAATCCTATGTTTCCAATTGAATATGAAGAGATTGTAAAGTGTGCTAAAGAACATAATGTAGCAATTGAGCTTAATAATGGTTCAATTGCTAATTCAAGAAAAGGTTCTCAAGGAAATTGTGAAAAAATAGCAGAATTAGCAAGTAACTATGGTTGTTGGTTAACTCTTTCTAGTGATTCTCACTTTTCTAGAGAAATTGGAATTTTTACTTATGTTGAAAAAATAAAAGATAAATTTAACTTTCCAGAAAGACTACTTCTAAATAGTTCAGAAGAGATATTAAATGAATTTTTAGAGATAAGAAAAAAATTAAGTCCAAAAAATATAATATAACAGTATAAAAATAAAAATACACAATTAATGTTCATTAAGTAGAAAATCTATTTAGTGGACATTATTTATGTATTTATGTATTTATAATTTTAATTCCCTGCTCAGAATACTTAGATAAAATTTCTTTATTTAAACTTGAATCAGTAATAATAAAACTAATTTTATCAAAATAAATTATTTTAGCTAAAGAAACTCTTTGGAATTTGCTACTATCTGCGACAATAATTACTTCCTTCGTATTCTCTATCATAATTTTTTGAATTTCAACTTCATCTAATAAAAAATCTGTGATTCCATTAATTAAATCAATACCTCCGATACTTAAAAAATATTTTGTAGAGTTAAATTTTTTTATTATATCATGAGAGATATTTCCAAAAAGAAAATTTTCTTTTTGATTTAATACTCCACCTACTAATATTATTTTAATATTTTCATCTCCTGATAAAATATTAGCAATGGAAAGAGAGTTAGTTATAATAGTAAGAGAGGAAAATTTATATTTTAATTTTTTTGCTATTTCAAGATTAGTAGTACCACCATTCATTGAAATAATATCTTTTTCTACTATGTATTTTATAGCTAAATTTGCTATTTCAATTTTTTCTTTAATATGTTCTTTTTCTCTTTCAGTAAATTTTAAATTAGATATATCACTTTCTAATAAAATTGCTCCACCATAAACCTTTTTTAAATAATTTTGTTTTTCTAAAAAATCTAAATCTCTTCTAATTGTTTCAAAAGAAACTTCAAATATCTCAGAAAGTTCTTTTACTTTTACAGTAGTTTTACTTTTTAAAATATCTAAAATTTTTCTATGTCTATTTTCTACAAGCATAAAATTCTCCTCTAAATTTATAATAACCAAGTAGTGCTAGTAATATTATATTATAAATTTATAAAGTTTCATAGAATTATTTTAAATATTTATTTCTAAGTTTTTTTATAAAGTCAACACTTTTTTCCACTCCATCTATTTGTTTTTGAATAAGCTCTTCTAAAACACTTTCTGAAATTTCATGAGGATAATAGTACTGTAAAGGATTTATTTGAAGATGTTCAAAAGGAGCAGGTTCAACTTTAAAAGCTCCTTTTCCTACTTTAAAAACTCCACCTGTTCCAGGCTCTCTTTTAAACTGTGCACAGTAAGGATAACAGATTTCAATATTAACCTTTGTTAATGAGGATGTTTCTAACATTAGTTTATAAAGGGAATCTAGATCAATATTTCCTTCACCTAGTGGAACTCCACAGACAACAAAATTATATTTATCATTTTTATCTTCTATTATTATATGGTCTTTAAAATGTGTTGTAAAAGAATAAGGGAGCATATTCTTTGCTGCATTTAATGGTTCTTCCCATGCCATCATAGAATTTCCAAAATCAAAATTTAATCCAATCCATGGAGAATTTATTTTTTTTATTACTTTAATTAACTCTTCAGAAGTTTCGTATTCATGATTCTCTAAAGCTAATTTAATTCTATATTTTTTAAGAAAAGGAAGTATATCTAATAAATTTTTTAAGGAATCTTCGTATACACTAACATCAAAAACTTGTCGAACTTTAGCAAAATCATATATCCCCTCTGCTCCACTTTGCCCTTGAGGAATTTTTTTTTGTTTAACAGGAATATAACTTCTTATAACTTCAGCTCCTAAAAAACTTGCTATTAAAACAAGCTCTTTGAGATGATTAACATCTAAGTTTCTACTATCAAGCTCCACATATAAATTATATTTTTCTAAATGCTTCTTTATTTTTTGTAAATGTTCAGGACTGTTTCCTCCTAATGTTCCCCAAACTTCATGTAAATTAAAATCTGGTACAACATTTATTTGTACTCCATCTAGCCCCAATTCAGAAGCTTTTTCTATAAATCCAAAAACATCCATTCTTTTATTTTGAAATAGTAAATGATAACTTTCACTTTCTATACCTATTTTCATAATTAATTCTCCTTTTATATTTTATATTTCTGAAAAAAATCTTTTGTTTGTTCTCTAACAATTTTTTCCAAATATATAAGAGCAATAAGATTTGGAATTATGAGTAGTCCAAGAATAGTATCTTGTATAAACCAAACTAATTTAAATGAACTTAATGCACCAAAAATTGAAAATATTAAAAATGGATATTTAAAATTTTTAGCTAGTTCTGCTCCCCATAAATAAGTTGTTCCAACTACACCAAAATACCATTGTGCTAATATTGACGAGTATGCAAAAAGTAACATGCAAATTGAAACTAAATATTTAAAAAAAGGACTCACATTTCCAAAAGCTATTCCTACTAATAAATTTGATGATTTGTGTTCTGCTAAAACTCCAGAAGAGAGAACAACTAAGGCAGTTAACGTGCAAATAATAATAGTATCAATAAAAACTTCAGTTATTCCAAAAAAAGCTTGTCTAGCTGGATGATCAGTAATAGCAGCAGAGTGTAAAATAGGAGCAGAGCCCTCTCCAGCCTCATTAGAATAGAGCCCTCTAGCTATACCATATCTCATAGCATTTCTAACACTATATCCTACAGCTCCTGAAATACCTGCTTTAAAATTAAAAGCTTCTGTAAATATTGATTTCAATGATGGTAATATGTTTTGATAATTAAAAATTAAAACTATAGTGGATGTTATAATGTAGATTAGTGCCATACTTGGAACCAATTTTTCACTAAAATGTGCAAGTTTTTTTATTCCTCCTATAATAACAGTTCCAACACAGAATGTTATTATTATTGCAGTGATAATAGGTGAGATACCAAAAATATTTTTTGCAACGTTAGAAATAGCATTAGATTGTATTAGATTTCCACCACTTATTTGTAAAACCATAAGAAAAGCATAAATCATTCCTAGCCATTTAAGTTTCATTCCTTTTTCAATATAGTACATAGGACCACCGACATACTCATTGGAACTATTTTTTTCTCTAAAATAAATTCCTAGTAAAATCTCAGAATACTTAGTAGCCATCCCTAATATACCAGCAATCCACATCCAAAATATAGCTCCAGGTCCCCACCTACAATAGCTGTGGTAACTCCAATAATATTTCCATTTCCAACACAACTAGCTAGAGCAGTGCAAAGAGCTTGAAAAGGAGTAATAGTGCCCTTTCCCTTTATTTTTTTATTTTTCATTAGTGAATCATAAATTGTCATTTTTAAAATTTTCGGTAATTTTATTATAGTTAAAAATTTTGTTGTAATAGTGAAATAAGCTCCTATTGATATAAGAGTAATTAATAACCAATTTCCCCAAATTAAATTAGATAAATTTTCAAAAAAAATTTCTAATTCTTTCATAAATCACCTCAAAAGACTCTATTAAAATAATTTCTAAATTACTGTATTCTCTTCAATATTTTTTTTATTTTTAATCATTTTTAATAAAACAGTAGTGATAACTATTCCTAAAAGAGAAAAACCTATCATAAAAGAAAATATAATTCTAAATCCTAAAATCCCCGGATATTTATCAAGCATACTTCCATATAAAGTAAAAGCAAACATTTGAGGGGCGTATCCTAATATGCAGGCAATAGACATTGCAGCTCCACTTATTTCTTTAGGAACCTTTATTTCATCTATCGGAGCAAAGAATACCGCTCTCATTGAAAAAATAATTACTCCAAATCCAAGAGTTAGAGTCATTCCTACATAAGTATTCAATGTTTCATGGGGAAGGAAAATAAAAATAGTCATAGCTAGAGCAGAGGCAGCTAAAGCTACTCTTAAAAATTTAGTTGATGATTTGAATTTTTTATCTACTATAAATCCACCTAGAGGACCTCCAACCATTTTTAGACCATATTGATTAATGATTCCGTATGCACCTACTAAAGCTACTGGCATTCCATAAATTTCTCTTAAAAATGGAATGAAATATGTAAGACCACAATAAACTGAATAAATAGAAAAAATTGTGAAAGAAACAGCCCATATTTCTTTTGTTTTTAGAGCTTTTTTTACTCCTTCCCAAGCTACTTTATTTTTTCCGATTTTTTCACCTTTAGCGTCAATGTCAAGAATTTTGTCATTATCTAATAAAAAATAAGATACAACTCCAACTAAAGCCACAGTACCAGAGAAGAAAAGAATAGCTATTTTCAGTCCAAAAGCACCTTCTCCCAATAATGAAAAAAGTCCTAAAGCTGAAAAAGCTACTATTGTATCAACAATGCCTCTTCCAGCTTCTAAAAAGCCAAATAATCTTCCTTGCTCACTACTATCTCCAAGCAAACGAATTGCTTTTAGAAGAACTGGCCAATAAATAACTTCTCCAAATAGTGACAGTAATCCCCAAGAAACAAGAATTCCATAGTAACCAGGGAAAGTAGACATATAAACACCTATTCCACCAATACAAATTAAAGAAATAGGAATTAATATCTTTTTAGAAAATCTATCAGAAATATATATAGAAGCAAAATTTCCAATAGTTTGAACAATTCCATAGACAGACAATGCCATTCCAATTTGTGTGTGAGATAATTGCATAAATTCTTGCATAGGGATATAAAACGCATCTTTAAGTGAGGAGAGTTTGAAAATAGTTCCTCCACCAATAACAAGTACAATAAAAGTAAATATTTTTTTCAATTTTTTATTCAAAAGTACACCTCCAAATATATTTAAATATAACAACTCATGTGTTAAAGTATAGATTAATAAGTACTAAAAGTCAAAGGTTTTTTTGGTTTTATGTTGTTTTGTATTGTTTTGTATCGGTGTTTTTTAAATTATGATGAAGATTAAATATATTTAGTTTGTATTATTTATCTGAAAAAGCTATAATATTAATGTCAATTAAAATAAAAATTGGAGGAAAAAATGAAAAAAATAATACTGGTTTTATGTGTCATTTTAGAATCTATATTTTCTTATGGCAAAAGTTTCGAAATAATAACTTTAGGTAGTGATGGGGGAGTAAATGATGGGAATTTATCTAGTTATTTATTAAAAGGAGCTCAAGACAGTAATTATGTTGCATTAGATGCAGGAACTTTACTTCCAGGAATAAAAAAAAATTTAGAGAAAAATAATTTTACCTCTATTAATATTCCTAAAGATATAGAGTGGTCAAAAGAAGGATATATATTTAGAGAAAAAATAAAAGGATATTTTTTGTCACATGCACACTTAGACCATATTTCTGGTTTAGTAATAAGCTCTACTGAGGATACCAAAAAACCAATTTACGGAATAAAATCAACAATAGAAAAATTAAAAGATACAGTTTTTAACTGGAAGTTATGGCCTAATTTTGCAAATGAGGGAGAAGGATATAAACTAGGACAATACGAGTATGTAGTACTAGATATAGGAAAGGAAAAAGAGGTAGTAGGAACCACTTTAAAAGTAAAAGCTTTTCCTCTAAGTCATAGTAATTATGAATCAACCATGTTTTTATTTAATAGTAACGGAGATTATTTAGCTTACTATGGAGATGTAGGAGCTGATAGAGTTGAAAAATCCAATTTATTAGAGAAAACATTTGTTGAAATTGCACCGTTAATAAAATCTGAAAAATTAAAAGCGATTATGATTGAGGTATCTTATGTAAATGGAAAAAAAGAAAAAGATTTATTTGGTCATTTGACACCAAATTTATTAAATGAAGAAATTGAAAACCTTGCTAAATATACAGGAAAAGAGAAGTTGAAAAATTTAGATATTGTTATTATTCACATAAAGCCCTCTTTAAAAAATAATGATGATGTGAGAGAAAAGATTAAAAATGAGCTGGAAAAATCAAATAAATATAAAATTAATTATTTTTTTCCTATTCAAGGGGATAAAATGTTCTTTTAAAAAGAAATTGAAAATATACACTGTGAAACAAAAAAACTATATGCTTTGTAAGATATAGTGTTAGTTAAAAAAAGATTTTATGAAGGTAAGGTTAAATTTGATTTCTTAAAAATTCCTTTATCGCTGAAAAAAAGGGGGGGATCTTATTAAAAATTTTAATTTAAAAATTATAAAATATTTTTTTTACAATTTAATAGGAATAATAATTTTTTTTGTTCCCGTTAAATATGGGAGAGAATCTACTATTATTTTAGATCATTTAGCTATGTTTATAAGAAAAATAATTAATACAAATATATATATTATTCTTCTCATGTGTTTTGGTGTTTGGCATTCAATATGTAAGGAAAAAAATAAGACATATATTCTTAAATTATTTTTATTTTTTAAAATTATAGGAAGTATAATAGGAATAATATATTTTTTTTCCTTTGGTCCTAAATTTCTTTATGAAAAAAATATGCTACCCTTTCTTTTTAATAAATTAGTAATTCCTCTTAGTATAATAATACCCCTAGGTGGAATGTTAATTAGCTTTTTAGTGAATTTTGGACTTTTAGAATTTATTGGTGTATTAATGGAACGAATTATGCAGGGAATTTGGAAAATACCAGGAAAATCTTCAATTGATGCCGTGGTCTCCTTTGTAGGCTCATATTCTATAGGACTTTTAATAACAAATAAATTATATAAGGAAGGTAAATATTCATTTAAAGAATCAGCTATAATAGCAACTGGATTCTCAACTGTTTCAATAACTTTTATGATAATAGTAGCAAAATCACTTAATTTAATGAGCTTTTGGAATTTCTATTTTTGGAGTTCTCTTGCAATAACTTTTATAGTTACGGCGATTACAATTAGAATTCCTCCTTTAAGAATATTACCTAATTCTTATTATGGAGTTAAATATGAAGATTTGAAAATAGAAGGGAGTATTATGAAAAGAGCCTTTAAATCTGGAGTATATAGTGCAGAAAAGAATAAATTATCACTAACTAATTTACTTTATAAAAATTTAAAAGATGGAATTTTGATAACCACGGGAATTCTTCCTTCAATTATATCAATTGGATTGCTAGGACTGATACTTGTAGAATATACCACTGTATTTTCTTATGTGGGTTATATTTTTTATCCTTTTACATATTTTTTGGGCTTAGAGAATCCTTTTCTTGTGGCTACTGCCATTTCAACCGGAATTGCTGAAATGTTTTTACCTACAATTTTAGTAGTAGAATCTAATTTACTAGTAAGATATGTTGTTGGTGTTGTTTGTATATCTGAAATATTATTTTTTTCAGGTTCAATTCCTTGTATATTGTCTAGTGAATTTAAAATAAAAATAAGTCATTTGTTATTTATTTGGATAGAAAGAGTGATATTATCTTTAATTTTATCTGTTATTTTTGCAAAGTTATTTTTGTTTTAAAACATAATATTATAAAGTATAGAAACTTTAAATTAGTAAAAAAAAATGATGTGTTACTATGTTTTTTAGAAAAAAAAAATAGAAAAATTAAGTATAATATGTTACTCTATATAAAACTAAAAAATATTTATAAAGGGGTAGGAGAAATTTATGAAAAAAAAAATATTTACTATTATTATGCTAGGTTTAATAGTATTTACAGGATGCAGTTCTTTAACTACAGTAATAAAAAAAAGGAGTCTTGAAACACAAACTAAATTATCTCAGACTATATGGTTAAATCCTGAAAATATAGGAAATAAATTAGTTTTTGTTCAAATAAAAAATACATCTACTAACAAAATTACTATTGAAAATGAAATTAAAAACTCTTTAATAGAAAAAGGATATAAAATTACTTCTAAGCCTAAAGAAGCAAATTACTGGTTGCAAGTTAATATATTAAAAATGGATAAAATGAATTTAAGAGAATCTGATGCGGCATTAAGTGGACTTGCTGGTGCAGGAATTGGAGCAGCTTTAGGGGCATATAATACAGGATCTACTAATACTGCAGTAGGATTAGGAATAGTTGGTGGAGCTATTGGGTTGATAAGTGACTCCCTAATAGAAGATACTCACTATACAATGATAACTGATATTATAATTAGTGAGAAAAGTATAAGCTCTGTGCAACGTTCACAAATAAATAAGAGTACCCAAGGAACTAGAGGCGTAGACGCTACTATAACCAATAGTGAAACTAATATGAATAAATATCAAACTAGAGTAGTTAGCACAGCAAATCAACTTAATTTAAAGTTTAATGACGCAGTGCCTAGTTTACAAGAAGAACTTATAAATGTAATAAGTAATATTTTTTAACTGTTATAAAAATCTGAAAAATAAAAGAGTAATTTTTTATTTTTCAGATTTTTTATTTTTTGAATAAGAGATATTTATTAAAAAAAATAAAAAATCTAAAATATATAAATCTAGTATGATAAAATATACGTATAAATATTTATGAATTTTTTAAGAAATAAGGAGAATTTAAAATGAAAATATTACATAGCTCAGATTGGCATTTAGGAAAAAAATTAGAAGGTCAAAAAAGGATAGAAGAACAAAAAAAATTTATAAATCAATTGCTTAAAATTGCTGATATTGAAAAAATTGATTTAATTTTATTAGCAGGAGATATATATGATAATTCTAACCCATCTGCAGAAGCTGAAAATTTATTTTTTAGTGCTATGAAAATGCTATCGAAAAATGGCAAAAGGGCAGTCATTGTTATTCCAGGAAATCACGATAATCCACAAAGATTGTCTGTTGCAAACTCCTTAGCAAAAGAATTTGGAATTATAATATATGAAACACCTTTTGAAAAGAAAGAGATTGGTAAATATGGATATTTTCAAGTAACTAAAAGTACAAATGGCGGAATTGAGATTGAAATTAATGAAAAAAAAGCATTTGTTTATTGTTTACCTTATCCAAGTGAAGTAGCTCTTAATGAAGAGTTTTCCGAAAAAGATTACTCTAAAAGAATAGGAGAAATATTAAAAAAAGGTATAGAAGAGAATAAAGAAAATATTCCCAATATAATTATGACTCATATTTTTGTATCTGGATCAAATGCAACTGAAGATGAAAGAGCAATTGAACTAGGAGGTTCCCTTGCCGTATCTCTTGAGGATTTACCAGAGGTAGATTATATTGCACTTGGACACATTCATAAACCTATGAAGTTTATAAAAAAAAGAGCCTATTATTGCGGTTCACCAATTGAATATAGAATCAATGAAAACAAATATAATAAAAGAGTGTTTATTGCTAAATTAAATGGTGATTTTAATAATGACTTTAAAGAACTAGAACTTGAAAATTATAAACCTATAATAAAATATAGAACGAATGGGGCAGATGAAGCTATCGTACTTGCAGAAGAAAAAGAGTCCAGTGAAGAATGGATATATTTAGAAATTTTAACCTCTAAATATTTAACTAATGAAGAGATAAAGAAAATAAAAAAGAATAAAAATATATTAGAAATAAAACCAATTTTTACTAATATAAGAAATTTAGATCTAGAATTAGATGATTTAAGTAGTAAAAAAACAATACTTGAGAATTTTATTGAATATTATACTCAGTGTGATGGAATTGAACCATCACAAGAAACAAAAGAACTGTTTTTAAAGATGATGGAGAGTGAGAAATAAATGAGACCAATAAAATTAGAGATAGAAGGATTACAAAGTTTTAGAGAGAAACAAATTATTAATTTTGAAAAACTTTCAGAATTTGGATTGTTTGGAATTTTTGGAGAAACTGGGAGTGGAAAATCAACAATTTTAGATGCAATGATATATGCAATTTATAATAAAATTCCAAGAATGATGGGAACAACTGATAAAATTGAAGAATCTTTTAACTTAGAATCTGATATAATGAAAATAAGATTTGAATTTGCCTTGGGAGAAGATAACTATATCATAGAAAGAGGAATGAGAAGGGCTAAAGGTACAAAACTTTTCAGTGTATTAACCCCTGTATTATTAAAAAATAATGAAGTAGTTGCTAATAAAACAAAGCAAATAGATTCTATCATAATGGAAGATTTTGGAATAGATGTTGATGATTTCACTCGTTCAGTTATACTTCCTCAAGGGAAATTTAGTGAATTTTTGAAACTTACAGGTCAAAATAAACTTATTATGTTGGAAAATATATTTTCTTTAGAACAATATGGAGATTCTCTTAGAGATAAGGTTAGTAAAGAAAAAAAAAGATGGGAAAGTGAAATACAAAGTTTAAAAGATAGAGCTTTCGGAAAAGGATTAGTAACTGAGAAAGAAATTGAAGAAACAAGTAATAATTTAAAAAAATTAGAAAATAATAAAGAAGAAATTGAAAAAAATAAAATAGAATTTGAACTGATATACAAAAATATAGAAAATTTAAAAAATTATATAGAAGAAAAGAAAATATTGGATAAAAAAGTTAAAGCATTAAAATTAGAGGAAAAAAAATTTTTAGATTTGGAAAATGAGATTAATTCTTTAAAAAAAATATCTAAATTTAGTGATGTTTTAACAGAAAAAAAAGAAAAAACAAATAATCAATTAGAGATAGAAAAAGAATTGATACTTCTAGAAGAAAAACAAACTACTTTAAACTTAGAATTTGTTGAATTAAAAAAATTAATTGCGTTAGAAGAATCCAATGTTAATAATATTCATGAAAAATTACTTACATTAAATTTTAATAAAGAATTATTGGAAGAACTTAAAGAAAATATCATAAAAAAAGAAAGAGTAGATATATACAATTCTAATATTGAGGGATTAAATAAGCAATTACTTGAAAATGAAAATGAAAAATCACAATGTGAAATTAAGAATAAAACAATAAATGAGTTGTTGAATGAAAAGAGAGACAAGATAAAATTAGAAGAAAAAGATACAATAACTGAAAAAGAACTAAAAGAACTAAATGAAAAAAAACTAATATTTAAAAAAGATATTTTTACAGTTCTAAAAAATGAAAATGATTTAAAGAATTTAAAGAAAAATAAACCTGAAAATATTTTAAAGTTAAAAGAAATAAAAAAAATATTAGATATGAAGCTAATTTGTGAAGTAGAACTTGAAAATAAAATAGAAGAAAATAGAGCCTCTATTTTTTCTAATAAACTAATAAAAGGGAAGCCATGTCCTGTTTGTGGGTCAAAGGAGCATCCCCATAAAGCTGAATTTGATAAAAAAGCTGAAAAAATATTGAAAGAATTAAAAACTGAAATAATAAAACTAAGAGAACAAGAGACGCAACTTGAAAGTAAAAAAAATAGAATTGAAGAAGATATACTAAAATTAGAGTTGGAAATAAAAAAATACTTAGAAAATTTAAAAAAAATAGAAAAAGATGAAAAAAAAGAAATTATATTAGGAGAGATAGAAATAGATAAAGATTTTTTGCTTAGTAAAAAATTAGAATTAAAAGTTGAATTACTAGAAAAAAATTATGAAAAATTATATTTAAAACATAAAAATACAGAAAAATTAACACAAAAATTAGAAAGTGAAATTATTAAATTAGAGAGAGATAAAGAGCATAATATAAGTGAAAAAGATAGAATAGATTCAATGAATATAAATCTAAAAAATAATTTGCTTAAAAATCTTAAAAGAGTAGAAGAAATAGAAGTAAATATTGATATTAAATATAAAAAAGAATTATTAAATACTTTATTAGAAGAGAAAGTGAAATTAGTAAAATTAGAAAATGAATCTAATGAATTAGAAAAAGAAAAAAAAGAAATTCAAGATAAATTTTTAGAAAACAAGAATAAATTAAACGAAAAAAATATAGAAATTATAAAAATAAATATGCAAAAAACTAGTGAGTTAAAAACTTTTGAAAATTTAGAGAGAGATATTTTAAATTTAGATTATAAAATTAATAAACTCTTTGAAAATTCAACATTTAAAACTCTTTATGAAATAGAGATTTTAGTAGAAAAAGAAAAAACTTTTAATTATTTAGAAACTGAAGAAAAAATAGAAAAATATAAAGGTGATGTTTTTATTACAACTCAAAAAATTGAAGAAAATTTAATAAATATAGATAGTAGAAAATTAACAGATGAAATGTGGCACGATACAATGGATAAAAAAGATTTTTTTAATAGAGAGTGGCTAAATATAAACTCAGCTATTCAGGTTGAAAAAAAAGTATTAGAAGATAAAAAAAATATTTATAATCAGCTAAAAGACCTAATATTAAAAGAAAAAAAAATACAAAAAAAATTAGATTTAGCGGAAGATTTATTAAAGAAAGTCTCTGCTCGTGGTTTTGTTAAATTTTTATCTAGAAAAAAATTGAAAAGCATAACAAAAAATGCTTCTTTAAGAGTGGGAAGAATAACAGGTGGAAGATATGAATTAATAAGTAATGCAGATTGTGAGTTTTTAGTTATAGACGTATTTAACAGTGGAAAGGAAAGAAAGTGTTCAACACTCTCTGGGGGAGAAACATTTATAGTATCTTTATCTCTTGCTCTAGCATTATCTAATCAATTACAATTAAAAGGAAGAACTCAACTTGAATTTTTCTTTTTAGATGAAGGTTTTGGAACTTTAGATGAAAGTTTACTAGATAAAGTAATAGATTCCTTAACAACTATCCATAAAGATGAAGGAATTAAAGTTGGAATTATAACTCATGTTGAAAATTTAAAAACGAGAGTGAATAGACGATTAGAGATTCTAGCTCCGATTCAAGGAGACAGAGGAAGTTTAATAAAATTATTATAAAATAAGAGGTTGAATAAAAAATAGAGGGGAAAGTAAATGAGTATAAAAAGGGAAATAAAATTTAATTATATAGATTATGGTCAAAAAATAGTAGACTCTCTTTCTAAAGGAGAAGATAATTTATATATATTTTCTTCATATCTTTTAAGGAATTTATATAAAGAAAAAATGAAAACAAATATATTTGAAAAAATTTCAGAAATGTTAACTTTAGATGAGTTCAAAAATGAGATGTATAAAACTGATAAAATTATTTTAAGAGAGGCTAAAAGAACTCTCTCTCTTTACCTTGCACTGAACTCAAAAACAAAGGAAAGACTCAAGATAACAGGATATTATGAATTTATAACTCTTGCAAATGAATTTTTTTCATTTTATGCAAGTGAATTTAAATTTTTAATAAAAAAATATAGAAATATAGAAAAATGGCAAGAGGAAAAAATAGAAGATTATAGATTTATGAAAATAGAATATGATCTGTATCTTAAAAAAAATAATTTTATTCCATTTGAATGGTTGGAAAATTATGAAAATTTAGATTTATCCTTTATTAAAAAATTTAAAAAAATAATTTTTATAGATATTGTAGATTTTTCCTTATTAGATAAAGAAGTAATAAAAGAATTAAAAAAATATATAGATATAGAATTTTATTTACAGTTAAAAGAAGGAGATTTTGATGAAATAAACTTAAATATAAAGGACATATCTTTAAGTAAAAAAAATAAAAAAATAAAAATATATAAATTAACTGAAGAAGTAGAAGAAGGAATAAACCTCATAGAAAGTTTTAAAGGAAAAATAGGTAATGATATTTTTACACCTAATATTGATAATACAAAACTAAATTTCTTACTTCCTAAATATTTCTCTTCAACAAAACTTCCGGTGCTCAATGATACTGATATATATTGTTTTATGAAAGTGCAGCACGAAATTTTAGGAAGTTTTGTTCCTGAACTAAAAAATGCAATATCATTTTCCGCTTTAGAACAGGGTATGAGTCAAAAATCATTTAAATTAAACTATAATATAACTTCTAAAGAAATAGAAACTTTTTATATGTTAATAGAAGATAGTTATAAATATTTTTTACCAGAATTGACCTTAGAAGAAAACTTTAAAAAGATTTGTACTGAAGAATTAAGTGATAAATTAGTAAGAATTTATGAAGATATATTGACTATTTCAAAATTTACTACAGTTGAAGAATATTTTAATTTTTATAAAAATGAGCCCAATTTAATTAATTTATTTGAAAAAAATTACACTAATATAGTGGAAAAATATTTTGAAGCTTTTACTTTAGCCAAAACAAGCGAATTTTTAGATGAAAAAAAAGGATTAAAAAATATTTTTATCGAAAATAAATCTTTAGGTATCTTAAATTTAATAATAAAATATATGAATAATATGGAACTTAATGAGTTAAAAGCAAAATTTGAAAATGATAAAAAAAATGATAGAATTTCAGTAATTAAAGATTTAAGTTTAGCTATCGATAGACAAGACAGAGAAAGTTATTTTATTGGGATAACAAGTAAAAATTTACCTGGAAATGAAAATGATGGGTCTCTATTTACTGAATATCAAAAATTAGAAAATGGTTTAAAAACTAAGGAAAAAATTAGAATAGAAAAAAAATATAGATTTTTTCAAGGTGTCTTAACAAGTAAAAATTCTATTATTTATTATATTGAAAACACTAAAAATAATGAAACAATTTCACCATTTTTAGAAGAGCTTATAGAAAAATGTGACTTAAAGATAGAGTCTGGAACTATAAATTTAGAAGATTCTTTATTGAGAATAGAAGAATCACTGCAATCTGTAAAAATACCACTTGAACAATTTACAATAGATAATTTAGAAAAATCACTTGATGATATTGAAGAAAAAAAAATAAATTTAGGAACATATGATTACACAGATTTACACGAATGTGAATACAGATATTATTTAGGTAGAATGAAAAAAATAAGTGGAATTAAAGTTGAACAAGAACGAAACTTTTCTCCAAAATTTCTAGGTATATTGGTTCATGAGTTCTTAGAACAAATTGGAAGAATGAAAAAAGAGGAAATAGAAAAAGATAATTATTTTACTTTAGATAGAGAAAAAATTGAAAAAGAGCTTAAATATCTTTTAAAGAAATATAGATATAAAATCCCTATTCACTTAGACAGTTATTTTAAAGAGATTTTATTTGAATTATTTATTAAAAATACAGAGGAATTTTATAGATATTTAGGAAAAATGTTAAAAAATACTCCTGTATCAAAATTTTCATCAGAAGCAAGTAAATATTCAACTATACCTTTTTTTAGTGAAAAAATAGAAGTATATCTAAGAGGAAGAGTGGATTTAGCAATAGAAACAAATATAGGAAAATATATTGTAGATTATAAAACAGGTAAAAAAAATGAATTTCAATTGGATTTTTATTCTATTTTACTTTATGGAAATGAGGAAGCTTCTGAAAAAATGATTTATAATCCAATGAGTGGAACAAAAGAGTATTCAGATAAAATACTTCTTACTAGAGATATTATAAAAGAAAAATTAACTAATTTTATTAATACTCCTTATTATTCAAAAAGTGAAAAAAAGGGATATTGTAAAAATTGTGGCTACATGGAAATTTGTCGAAAGGAGTTAGATTAATGGAAAGAATTATATTAAAAGCCAGTGCAGGCACAGGAAAAACATATAGGCTCTCAATAGAATATTTATCAGCTTTACTAAAAGGTCAAAGATATAAAGACATAGTTGTTATGACTTTTACCAAAAAAGCAACTTCAGAGATAAAAGAAAGAATCATAAATTTTTTAAAAATAATATCCTACAGTGGTGAGGAGATTGAGTTAGATTTTAAAGAAAAAAATAAAGAAAAAAAAGAGATTTTAGAGAAGATAAAAGAACACTATAAAAATATAGAAATAGATGAATTAAAAATAAAAAAAATTTATAATGAGATTAAAATAAATTCTGATAGGATGAAAATATATACAATTGATGGTTTTATAAATACTATTTTTAAAACAGCTATTGCCCCTAGTTTAGGCTTATCTACTTATGAAATAGTTGATGAAGACGAAAATAATGAGATTTTTAACAGATTATTTGAGAAAATATTTAAAAATAAAGAAAGTTTTGAAATATTTAAAAGTTTTTTAGAATCAAATACTGAAAAAAATTTAGAGAATTATCTAGATATAATTAAAATGTTAGTAAACTCTAGATGGAAAATGATTTTATTAGAAGAATCAAAATTAAATAAAGATAAAAATTTACTCGGAGATGGAAGAGAAAATAATTTTCATATTCATTATAGAGAAACAATGGATATATTATTAAAAATTGTTAAGTTAAAGAAAGGGGAGCTTGGAAAGTTAGCTAATGGTCTCACAACTGACTATATAAGCTATACTAATTTAATAGAAGATGATGAAATTAAAGATTATTTATTAAAAAACTATAAACTTTTTTTTAAAAAGGATACTTTTCCATGGAATAAAACAATTGTAAAAAGTACAAAAGCAATTAATTTATTAGAAGAGGAAGATACACTTTTGGAGAGTTATGAAATATTTAAAAAAAAATTAGGTATATATCTACATGATAATGAAATATTAAAATATGAAAAATTAGTACTTCATTTAATAGAGGAGTTATATAAAAATTATGATGAAATAAAATTTAGAGAAGGAAAACTTTCTCATAACGATATTAGTAACTATACTTTTAAATACTGTAAAGAGGAAAAAATAAACCTATTGGATGTTAATGGTATAACATCATACTTTAATGATATATTTGATAGTAAAATATCAACACTTTTTATTGATGAATTTCAAGATACGAGTATTTTACAATGGAAATTACTAAAAGCAGTAGCAGATAAAGCAGATAAAGTAATTTGCGTCGGAGATGAAAAACAAAGTATTTATAGTTGGAGAGGCGGTGAGAAAAAACTTTTTGAAGATTTAAAAAAAATATTAAATGGAAAAGAAGAAACACTTGATAAATGCTATAGAAGTAAAAAATCAATAATTGAATTTACAAATAATTTATTTAAAAATATGTCAGATATTTATAATGATACTTATGGTTCTAAATTTAAAAATAGTTGGAATTTTAATACAGTGACCTCTTATTCAAGTGATAGTTCTTATATAGAAATAGTAAATGCTAACGAAGATACTAAAAATGATGCAGAACCCTATGAAAAAATTATTACCATATTAAAGAGTAAATTTTCAGGGAATTATAAAAATGTTGCAATTATAGGACGTTCTAATAAAGATTTAGAAATAATGTCTCTCTATCTTTCAGAAGAAGGAATTCCTTTTATTTTAGAGTCAAATGAAAATATATTTAAACATAGAATAAATAATTCAACATTTAAATTTATTAAATATTTGGTATATGATGATTATTTTTTATTGTTAGAATTTTTAAGAAGTGATTTAATAAAAATTAATTCTAAACATTTAAAGTTTTTGTTAGAAAGAAAAAATGAGGTTATAGATTATTTAAATGAAACTATTGATATAAATATAAAAAGTAAAATAGAAGGAATAGATAATAAATTACTTTTGATATTAGATAAAATAAAATTACTCATAATCGAAAACAAAACTATCAATTATAATACTAAAAATTTAATTGTAAAGATAATGAAAAGTTTTGGTGCACTGGAAGAATATAAAGAAAAAACAGATGTGAAAAACTTTTATAGATTGCTAGAAATAGCAAAAGAATACAATAGTATAAATGAGTTGGTTAAGGAAGAGGAAGGTAATCCAACTAACAATAAATTTAAACAAGTAGCAGTGGAAGAAAAAAATGCTATTATTTTAATAACTGTTCACAAATCTAAAGGATTAGAATATGATACTGTATTTTATTTATATAAAAATCTTGGAAAAAAAGGTGGATTAGATAATAGTAATCTTGATTTTACTGTTAAATTAAATGAAAATTACGACTTAATAACAAATTTTTTAATTTTAAATACAAATTATAAAGGTGTTGTCTCTTATCTTCAAGGGGACTACGTGTATATTGATTTAGAGGAAAGTAAAGTTGAACAAGAAAAACTTAATGTTTTGTATGTTGGGCTAACAAGGGCTAAAAATAATATTTTTTTAGTAATGGGAAAATGTGTAAAAAATGATAGTTTAACTTTAGCTTTAAATAACTTTGAACAAAAAAATGGAGAGTTTTTAAGACCAGAACATATAAAAGATGAGATAATAGAAAAAAAGAAGTTTCAAATTAAGGAACTTGATTTTTGTTTTCCATCTTTTGATTTAGAAGAATTAAAAATGAATTCTGAGCTAATAGAAGAAAAATTTAAATTATTTACTTTTTCAGCTGAAGAAAAAAGACTAATAGGTACTGCTGTTCACGGTTATTTGGAGAATATTTTATATAATGACGAAGAGGAAAAAGAAAAAGCAAAAAAGAAAATATATTCTAATTACGCATCTGAAGTTGAAGGTAATAAATTAAAGCTTATATTGAATAGCGTAGAGTTAGAAAATTCTATAAAAGAAAATATACATATTTTTTCAAAAGAATGGGACTATATATATTCAGAATATGAAGTTATGTTAAATAAAGAATCTAAAAGAATAGATAGACTAATGATAAAAAAGGCACAAAAGAAGCAAAAGGGAAAAATATTAATTGTAGATTATAAAACTGGTATTAGAGATGATAATCAACTAGTTGAATATAAAAAAGCTATAGAAAATCATTTAGAAGAGTTAGGAGTAAAAGAAGATTATTTAGTAGAAACAGAGTTTATGACATTAAAACTTCCTAAATTTATACTAAAATAACATAAAAAAATGAATGCCACAGTATAATAGCATTCATTTTTTTATATTTAGAATCGATAACCACAAGCTAGAGAAAAACTCTCTCTTTCTCCAAATCCTAATTCTCCCATAATTTCAATACTTTCACTAAGTTCTATCCTTATACCTAAAATATTGTTCCATGGTTCTTTGGATTTTTCAGAAATTTCAAATTGTCCATTTTTAACTGGAAATGGTAAAGGAATAACATCTGAAATATCTCCTTTTAGTGTCTGAGATATTTCTTGGTACATTGCACCGAACCATATAGTAGTAGGAATAGAGTTAATAGAAAAGGAATAACCAATTCTTGGTGAAAGAATAAAAGCATCTACTTGCCCTTCAATTATATCTAAATTTGTTCTAGAAAAATTAATATCAAGTAATGCAAAAATATTTTTATATCCACCAGCAAGAGTAGTACCTACTCCGTAGGTTAGTCCTTTATAATTTAATGTAAAATCTTGATTTTTAATAGAAAAATTAGGAATATTTTTTATAGATAAATCTATTTTTGCTTTTGTTTCTCCTGTTGACTCTCCAAATAATGTATAAACATTAAGAAAAGGAAAAATCCAAAGATCACCTTTTATTATTTTTATATTATTAGTAGTTTCAGCATGTTTTACATTAATATTTATATTATTAAAATTCACTGTAGCTGTTGGGATAAGAGGTGAGAGATTTATTTTTGCAGAACCGCTCAAATTTATCTTATTTACATTTATCCCTTGCTTCATATTTACATAAATAAAGTTTATTCCAAAAGCTTTAGGTAAAATATAACCTTTTTCAGTTACTTCTTTTCCAAAAATAGGAAAAAAATTTTCTTCGCTTCTCGTGGCAGAGAAGAGAATTATACTAAAAAATAGTATTGTTAGTTTTATATTCAACTTACTCTCCATAATATTTTTTGAACTTCTAATATAATATTATATAAACTGGATGTTGTCAATAAATATAAAAATATAAAAAATCCAAAATAATTAAATTTTGGATTTTAAAAGTATTTATTTTTTTAAAAAAATTTTATGTTTTGTATGAAGTAAGTGATGGGAAATATCAGAAAGAGGAGTTTTAAAAAAATTCTCATAGCATTTTATTATAGAAGGATTTTCATGAGAAAATCTAAAATTACTCTCTTTATCTATTTTATAAAGTGTTTTAGCTCTAGAATTAGCAAGTTCAGTACCATCTTTAATAGGTTGACCACCACCACCAGTACATCCTCCTGGACAAGCCATAACTTCTACAAAATCATAATCGACAATTCCTTTTCTAAGTTCTTCGATTAATTCTCTAGCATTTTTAAGTCCGTGTACTACTGCTGTTTTTACTGGAATGCCTGCTATTTTAAAATCAAATTTTTTATAGCCTAATTCTCCACCTCTAACATCTTTAAATGCTTCAAATTCTGGATTTGTGTTAGTAATTAAATAATGAGCAGTTCTAAGTGCTGCTTCCATAACACCTCCAGTAGCTCCAAATATTATTCCTGCACCTGTTGCAAACCCAAATGGTGTATCAAACTCCTCTTCTGGTAATTCTGAAATAATAATTTGTTCAGAACGCATCATTCTTTGCAGCTCGCGAGTTGTGATAGAAGCATCTACATATTGTAATGAAATATTATCAGGTAAGATCATTAAGTCATTTTCACATTCATCTTTTTTAGCTAAGCATGGCATAATAGAAATACTAAATATTTTATCAGGAGTTACGTTTAACATTTTTGCATAGTAAGTTTTTGCTACTGAGCCAAACATTTGCTGTGGAGATTTAGCAGTTGAAAGTTGATCTATCATATCTGGATATTCAGATTTTAAAAATCTGACCCATGCAGGACAACATGATGTGAAAATAGGGAATTTTTCTATATCCTTGTTTTTAAGTTTTTGGATAAACTCACTTGCTTCTTCCATTATTGTTAAGTCAGCACTAAAACCAGTATCAAAAACATAATCAAAACCTATTTTTTTAACACCGGCAACTAATCTTTTAAGTGTTTTGAATTCTTTAGGAAGATCAAAACCTTCAGCCCAAGAAGTTCTAATAGCTGGTGCAATTTGAATTATTGTAATTTTTTCTGGATCGTTTAGAGCATTAAAAATTTTATCTATATCATTTCTTTCACTAAGAGCACCAACAGGGCAATGAGTAATACACTGACCACAAAGAGAACAGTTACTTTCTTCAATATTTTTATTATTACTAACTCCAACAGAAGTTTGAGCTCCTGTTCCTAAAAGATCCCAAACATTAAGTGATTGGACTTTAGAGCAAATTTGAATGCAACGCATACATTTTATACATTTAGCAGAATTTCTAATAAGAGGAAAATCTTCCTTCCATTTTTCTTTATTAAAATTATTATGAAAAGGGAGAGACAATATACCGATATCAGTAGCAATCTTTTGTAAGCTACAATTATTACTCCTAATACAAGTAGCACATCTAAAATCATGTTGAGAGAGTATTAAAGAAACATTTGCTTTTCTAGCTTCTCTTACTTTAAGGGTATTAGTATGAATTTTCATACCTTCACTAACAAAATTATTGCAAGAAGTAACTAATTTATCTACCCCTTCAATTTCAATAGAGCAAACTCTACAAGCACCTATTTCATTAAGTTCTTTAAGATAGCAAAGTTTTGGAATAGAAAAACCAGCAGCTTTACTGGCATTAAGAATAGTAGTACCAAAAGGAACAGAAATATTTTTATTATTAATTTTTAAATTTACCATTGTTTTGTTCTACCTCCTTTGAAAATTCCAAGACCAAAGTGATCACATCTCAAACATCTATTTGCTTCTTGTATAGATTCTTCTTTGGACATTCTAATTTCAACTTGATCAAAATCAAGGATTCTTTCTTTCGTTGCTCTATTTTTAATGTTTACTCTTCCACAAGGAATTTTATCAGTTAATTTAGGCTTAGGAATTTTAATATCACATTCTATTATATGATTAAAGCCTAAATAATTATCTATATTAGCTGCTGCAACTTTTCCTGCTGAAATTGCTCTTATGACAGTGGCAGGTCCAGTAACACAATCACCTCCTGCAAAAATTCCAGGAGAATTTTTAAATCCACTCCAGTCTAAAGCGTCAATTGTTCCTTTATTTATTGGAATTCCATGTTTACTAAAAGATTCAGTTTCTATTTCTTGACCGATAGCAATTATTATAATGTCACAAAGAATATCTTCTTCAGGTTTTTCCGAATTAATAGGCTTAGGTCTTCCATTTTGAATTGGTCCAATCATTTGTGGCTTTATAGTTAATGAAATTACTTTATTTTCATTATTTTCATTTATTTTAACTGGTGATGCTAAAGTTATAATTTCTACTCCCTCTTCTACTGCACCATGGACTTCTTCTTTAAGAGCAGTCATATCTTCTATTCTTCTTCTATAAATCACTTTAACAGATTTGGATTTAGCTCTAATTGAGGATCTAGCAACGTCCATAGCGACATTTCCGCCCCCAATAACAAGAATATTTTTTCCTGTAAAATCTGGAATTTTATTATCTCCTATTTCTTTTAGCATAGAAAGTGCAGGTATAACTCCAATAGCATCCTCTCCTTTTATTCCTAAGGATTTATAAGCGTGAGCACCAATTGATATGTACACTGCATTAAAGTTGTTTTTCAAATATTCAAAAGAATAATCTTTTCCTATGGAAACATCAGTTTTTACATCTATTCCAGTAGCTAAAATATATTTTAGCTCTTTATCTAAAATATTTCTTGGAAGTCTATAATTGGGTATACCATATCTTAACATTCCTCCTAATTTATTTCTTTGTTCATAAATAGTAACTGAATGTCCCATAAGTTTAAGATAGTAAGCCGCACTTAAACCTCCTGCTCCACCACCTATGATAGCTACTGATTTATCTGTTGCAGGAGCATTTATAGGAGGCTCAACTTCTTTAGCATTATCAGTTGCCACTCTTTTCAATTCTTTAATATTAACAGAATCATCTATTGTTTTTCTTCTACATCTTGCTTCACATGGTTTTTCACATACCATGGCACAAACAGAAGGAAGAGGGTTATCTTTTTTTATTAATTTTATAGCCTCTTCATATCTTTCTTCAGAAATTAGTGCTATATACCCAGGTATATCCACGCCAGCTGGGCAGAGAGCAATGCAGGGTATACTTTGTTTTATCTCACAAGTGCATTTCCCACCTATGATGTGTTGAGTAAACTCCTCATTATATCCTTTTAATCCATTAAGAACCATATTAGCTGCTTCGGAACCAATAGCACAGTCAGAAGTATAATAAATATTTTTAGCAGTTGTTTCTATTAATTTTAAAGTAGAAAGTGTCGCTTCTCCCTTTAAAATGTCATCCACTAAATTTTTTAACTGTCCCAATCCAATTCTGCAGGGAACACATTTTCCACAACTTTGTACATGACAAAGTTGTAAAAATGCAGAAGTAATATCAACTGGACAGAGTCCTGGAGGACTTGCCGCTATACGTTTTTCTAATTCTTTATAAAATTTTTCAACTGTAAGCTGTGCTTCATTAAAAGCTCCGATACTAAGTCTGCTCATAGCCCCTCCTGTAACTTGAATGTTATATGTTAGTTATGTTCTATATTGAAACTATCATTTGTTTATTTTAACATAGTTTAATAGATTTTTCAACTTAGATTAGAGTGTCAATTACACATTGAAACATATGATTTATGTTTATAATAATAGCATTGACTATGCTTCTAACATATGATAGGATAATAAAAATAATATATTTTTATTAATAAATTTTTAAGGAGAATAATATGAAAAAACTTTTAATTTTTTTGATAGTTAGTTTAATTTTTTTAGTTAGCTGTAAAAAATCTCAAGAGACTGTAGGAAAAACTCTAGAACCTAAAATAGTAAAAATTGGTGTTGGAGGAAATCCAAAGAGTTTGGATCCTTATCTATATAATGAAATACCTGGATTATTTGTTTCAAAACAGATTTTTAACACATTATTAACGAATAATAATGGAGTTATTACTTCAGAATTAGCAGAAAGTTACATATATTTAAACGAGACAGAAATAGAATTCAAATTAAAAAAAGGAGTCAAATTTCATAATGGTGAAGAACTAAAAGTTTCAGATGTAATTTACAGTTTCAATAGAATGAAAAGAAAACCTGCAAGTAAAATAATGATAGAAGATATAAAAGAAGTACTTGATATAGGAGATAATAGTTTTAAAATAATTTTAAAGAAACCTTCAGCACCTCTATTATTTACTTTAGCTCACCCTCTTACATCTATTTTAAATGAAAAGGATACAGAAGAGAAAAAAGATGAAATCAGTATAACACCTGTAGGAACAGGTCCTTTTAAATTTGTTGCTTGGGGAAATGGAGAAGATATTAAATTAGAAGCTAATAATGACTATTATAAGGGGAAGCCTAAGGTAGATGGATTAAATTTTAAAACAATAACAGAAGGGAGCTCAAGAGTTGCTGCCCTTGAAACAGGAGAAATAGATATTGCAGTGGGAATAGTTGCTATTGATAATCAAATAATAGAAAATAATAAAAATTTGATTTTAATATCTAAACCTACAACGAGTACAGAATATATAACTTTAAATCTTAAAAACAATGAAGAATTAAAAATAAAAGAAGTTAGACAGGGAATAAATTATGCAATTAATAAACAAGGTATAATAGATGCAATTTATCTAGGTAAAGGAATAATTGCAAACACAGTAGTTAATCCTTCCGTTTTTGGTAGTTATCAGCTTGTAAAAAAATATGATTATAATCCTCAAAAAGCTAGAGAACTTTTAAAATCAGTTGGAAAAGAAACAGGTTTAAAATTCAAAATTTGGGTGAATGATAATATATCAAGAATTCAAGCTGCTCAAATTATTCAATCTAATTTGAGAGAGGTGGGAATAAGTTTAGAAATAGAAGTTCTTGAATGGTCAACGTATTTGCAAAGAACTGCTCAAGGAGAGCATGATATGTATTTAGGAGGTTGGGTATCAGGAACATCTGATGCAGATATAGTTTTATTTCCTTTGTTACATTCATCATCTATTGGAGGAGCGGGGAATAGAGCTTTTTATTCTAACACTGCAGTAGACACCTATATAGAAGCAGGAAGAACTGCTATTACTATGGAAGAGAGAAAAGAAGCATATAAAGAAGCACAGATTATTTTAGCAGAAGAGCTTCCTCTTATCCCACTATTTTATAAAAATGAAAATATAGGTTTAAATAAAAAGATAAAGAATTTTATATATGATTCAACAACTATGCACTCATTATATGAGATAGAGAAGTTAAACTAATTTATAATGAAAATATAAAAAATCAAGGAGAGTGTTTACTTTGAAAAAAAAATTGACTATAGGTATATATGCCCCCGCTTTTCCAGCACATATTCTCTTTAAGGATAAATATAATTATGGAATAAAAGTTTTAATCTCAATGGGGTTTGATATTATTGAAGGAAAATTAATAAAAAATAAAAATATTCAAGGGTACAGGACTGCCAATGGACAAGAAAGAGCTTTGGAATTTATGGAGTTAATAAATAATCCTAAAATAGATATTATTATGCCTGTTACTGGGGGATTAAATTCTTCTAGTCTAATACCATATTTAGATTTTAAAAAAATAGACGCTTCTAATAAAATTTTGTGTGGATATAGTGATATAACATCTTTGCAAATGAGTATTATATCTCAAACTAATTTGAAATGTATCTATGGCGGTGCAGTAATATCTACTTTTGGTGAATTTAAAGATAACGATTATGCAAAGAAAAGTTTTATTAGTTCTTTAAGCGAAGAAAATTATGAGTTAATTCCACCAATTAAATGGTCTAATATTCTTTTAAATGCTTTTACAAATGATTGGAAAGATTTAGAACGAACTTATTTTGAAAATCAAGGTTGGAAAGTAATAAATCATGGATATAGTGAAGGAATAGTTTATGCTGCAAATATTAATACTTTAGTTTCTCTTTTTGGAAGTAAATACATACCAGATTTCACTAATAGTATACTTATTCTTGAAGAGGAGGATGCCACTATAAATATTGAGGAGAGAAGTTTAAATGCTCTTAAATTATATGGTGTTTTTGATAATTTAAAAGGTCTTATTTTTGGAAAACCTGAAATTTATGATGATAAAAATTCTAATATAACATATAAAGAGCTTATAAAAGAAATAGTAGGCAAAAGAGAATATCCAATTATTTATGATTTTGATTGTGCACACACTATTCCAAGTATATGTATTCCACAAAGAAGTAGAATGATTTTAGATGCAACATCAGATAAAGTAAAAATTTTTATAAAAAATAACATTGCTATAAAATCATAATAAATAGTAATTTTATAAAAAAAACATTGACAAAATGTCCATACATAGCTTATTATATGTGGACAGTAGGAAATGTAGTTCTAATGGTAAGACATCACCTTGGAAAGGTGACGAGGTAACACTCTTGCAGGTTCAACTCCTGTCATTTCCGCCATTATAAATGTGCACCTCTAACTCAGTGGTAGAGTAATTCCATGGTAAGGAATAAGTCAACAGTTCAAATCTGTTGTGGTGCACCATTTTAAAAATTATTTAATAAAAAACACACTTGGATAAAATAATATCTCGTAGTGTGTTTTCTTTATTTATTTAGCTAGATACATAGAGGCATTTATTCCTGCTATTGTTCCATCAGAAACAGCTGTAGCCACTTGTCTAATTTGTTTCTCACAAATATCTCCAGCAGCGTATACACCTGAAATACTTGTTTCCATTTTATTATTAACTTCAATAAAATTTTCTTTTAATTTTAAATCTTTATACATTTTTGTATTGGGAGTCGAACCTACATAGATAAATACTCCTGCATCTTTAGCTTTTATATTTTTTATTTCTTTTGTTTTTTCATCAATAATATCTAATGATTCTATCGAGTTTATTCCATTAATTTTTGCTAATCTAGAATGCAGACATAATTCAATATTTTTTAATCCATCTAATTTATTTTTAAATTCAGAGATTGTTCCAATTTTATCTTCAAAATGAATTATAGTTAATTTTTTTGCATACTGAGAAAGGTATATTGCTTCTTTTATAGCACCATCAGCTCCTCCTACAACAAAAATTTCTTTATCTTTATATAACATTCCTTCTTTAGTAGGATTATGGCAAACTCCTTTTCCAAATAATTCAGTTTCACCAATAATATCAAGTTTTTTTGGAGTTGTTCCGTTAGCTAAAATAACAACTTTCGCTTTATATTCATTATTTTTTGTTTTTATTATTTTTACAGTTTCATTCAACTCTGTAGAAAGAATCTCTTCTCCAATTACTTGTATTTTATATTTTTCAAGCTGAGATTTTAATTTATTAGTAAAACTTTCTCCTGTTTCATTATTGGAAACACTTAAATAATGAGTTACAGAAGAGACCTCTCCTACAGTTCCTCCTATTTTATGTTTTTCAAATATAACAGGATTTAGTCCTCTACTAGCTAAGTATACTCCTGCACTTACTCCTGCTGGTCCTCCACCGATTATTATAACATCATAATTATTAGTTGAATTTTTTATCATTTTTAACACGTCCTTTTGTATAATTATTATATTGAACGGTTGTTCAATATAATAATTATACTCCTATATTGTAAAATTGTAAATATTTTTCTATGTAAAATATACTTTCTATAAATTATAGATGAAATTTTTATAAAAAAAGTGTATAATTACTATATGCAGGAGGGGAGGTATGGAATTTTTTAAAAACTATATTATATTATCTAATATTGTATTTTTATTAATTATTATTTTCGTCGAAAAAAAAAGACCTGTATATGCTTTATTTTGGATTTCATTACTGATATTCACTTCATATTTAGGGTTTTTTAGTTTTTTATTTTTAGGTTTGAGTTTAAAAAAATCCCGTAGAATAAATAAATTTTATGGTAACTCTGCTTTGAATCTCTATGAAAATTATCAGAAAGAAACTAAACTAGAACTTCGAAATTGGAAAAAATTAGTTGACTATTTAGAAGTTTCAGGTGCTGGAAAATTAACAACTTATGAAGAAATGGAAATATTTACAACTGGTAATCACTTTTTTTCAAACTTAATAAATGATATACTAAAAGCAAAACAAACAATTCATATGGAATATTTTGTTTTTAAAGATGATGAACTAGGAAGAAAACTTTTTAATACTATGATAAAAAAAGCTGAAAGTGGAGTTTCAATAAAATTACTTTTAGATGGTATAAACAGTATTACATATAGAAAAATTAAAGAATTTAAAAAATCAGGTATAGAAGTTGAAATTTTTTTCCCATCTTTTTTTCATTTTTTAAAAATAGCAAATTTAAGAGCAAATTATAGAGACCATAAAAAAATAACTATTATTGATGGTAGGATAGGATATATAGGTGGTTTTAATATTGCAAAAGAATATCTTGGAAGAGGTAAGTTAGGCAAATGGAGAGATACAGCTTTACGAATTCAAGGAGAAGTTATTCATGAAATAGAAAGAGAATTCTTTTTATCGTGGAATTTTGCTAAAAAAGGTACTAAAGATAATATGAATATTTCTAAGCCTTTAGCAGTGAATAAACAAAAAAATCTAGTAAACAACGTACAATTAGTTAGTAGTGGACCACATTTTCAATTAAGAACTGCGAGAGACAATTTTTTAAGGTTAATAATGGAAGCAAAAAAAAGTATATATATTCAAACCCCTTATTTTATTCCTGACGATACCATTATTGATGCATTAAAGGTAGCCTCTATTTCTGGAGTAAATATAAAAATTATGATACCTGATAAACCGGATCATTTTTTTGTTTATTGGGTTAATCACTCTTTCGCATGGGAACTTTTTGAATATGGAATAAGTTTTTATCGATATAAAGATGGTTTTATACATAGTAAGGTGGTTATTGTTGATGATGAAGTTGCCACAGTAGGAACTGTTAATTTTGATTATAGAAGTTTTTATCAAAATTTTGAAATTAATATTAATTTATATGGCGGAAATAAAATAAAAGAATTAAGGAAGAATTTTATTCAAGATTTAAGAACTTCAGAGAAGTTGACTAATTTAGAATATTCTAAAAGAGGAAATTTAAGTAAGTTTAAAGAGTCATTATTTAGACTTTTAGCCCCTATGTTATGAATAAGGAGTGAAAATAATAGAGATGAAAAAAATAAATGTATTATTAATTATTATATTTTTTAGTGGTTGTACTTTTCTTTCAAAAACACCTAAAAAAGAATATAAATTTACAAATAAAGAGTATACTTTATTAGAAATAAAGTATAGGGATATGTTATCTAATAAATTTTCTAATAGAGACATAAAAAAAATACAGTATAAATATGTAGAATTGTTAAAAATATTAGAGCGAATTCTTAAAATAAACAATACAAAAAATGAAGAATTATCTTCTGAATTAGAAAAAAAAGTTACTAAATTAAAAATAGAAATTATGTATAAAATACAAGTTTTAGAAGACTTGAAAGATTAAAAGTTGATACTCTTTAAAAATATATTAAAAATACTAAATATGTTTAATATTTTAGTTGTTTAATAGCTAAATATATTATATAATTATATGGATCACTAAAATTTAGAGGGGAATAATGATGAATATAATTAATAAATTATTTAAATATGAAAAATTAAATATAATTGTTGGAGATTATTTTATAAAAAAATCAGGTTTTCCTTCAAGAACAACTTTAGCTAAGCTTTTTTTATTGGATTTTAACGAAGAGCAAAAAAAATATATTGATGATGAGTCTTCTTTTGCAAAAATATCTCAAGCTTATTTGGATTTGGGAATAGGGAATAAAACTAATATGCTTCACAAAATAGAGGAATTATATAGATGTGCAAAATATGAAACTGAAATTTGTGAAGATTTTTTAATTCCAAATGCAATTAATTCAATAATTAGTTTTGATTATGATATTAACCTTGAAAAAATATATGAAGAAAATAAGTTTTTAAAAATTACTGAAAATAAAATATCATCTCTTAAAAATAAAAGATCACTTTATAAAATTTTTGGAGATTTGTCTGATCAGGATAAAATGATAATCACCTCACAAGATATTCGAAAATATACAATGCTTCCTATGTATAAAGAATATCTTAGCTTAGTTAGAAAAGAATTTTGTAAGGAAAAAACTCTAATATTAGGGAGTGATCTTGAAAATACAGATTTAATTGATTTTCTAGATTTTTTATTTAAACTTTGTAAAAAAGAAGAATTAAAACCAATATATTATTTATCTTCTCAAAGTCTCTTTGGAAAAAAAACTAATGATTTTATTGAAAAATATTCCATAGATATAGTAGATATTAAAGATGAAAAAAAATTTTTAGAAAGTTTAAAAAATCCAGTGTCGATAGTGGAAGAACAAAAAGTTTTTGAATTTACACAAGAAAAAGAATTACAAAAAGAAAAAACACTTAGTGTAGATAGTGAGTCAAAAATTATTTCTTCTTCAGTAGAAAATACAAATCTAAATGGAGAAAACAGTGTATTAGAGTTAACTGATAAAACAAAAAATTTATATATAAAAACAGCAGTAGAACTGAAATTTGATTCTTTACAACTTTCTCAAAATCCTATTAAGTTTACTAACATTCCTATTTCTTTAAACTATAATGATTTAAAATTTATAAAAATAAATTCTTTGAAAATAAAAGTAGGAGAAGAAACTGTTACAGGAGTAAAATTAAGAATTATAAAAAATTCAAAATTTAAATTTTTAGAAATTAAAAGTAGAGAATTTAAGATTAAATTCTCTATTGATGAGACTGATTTAGAATTTTTAAATAGTACAAAGGAATACCTAGAATATGAAATATTTAAAACTATAAATCCTAATAGATTTAAAAATATATTAAATATTTTTTTGGATATTTTTATAGGTAAACCTTTATTGTTTGATATAAATAATAAAAAACACATTATCAATTTAAAAGATGAAGTACATTATTTAAAATTTCAAATAATAAAAGAAACTGAAAAAACATATAATGAAACTTTTGAAGAATTA
>JBOFUX010000053.1:0-49092 GCA_051652785.1 Fusobacteriaceae bacterium
AATTAGAGGCTAGAATAGTGGAATTAGATAAAAATGGTACTTATATAACATTTTGCTCAACCAATAGAAGGTCAGGAAAAGCTAATGAAATTTTAGTAGCTAGTGGATTTGAAAATATTTATTACGATACAGTGGGAATAAAGAAATGCCCTTATGAGAAAGAAGAGATGAAATAGAATATGAAAACACCAAGTTAGTGTAAACTGACTTGGTGTTTTTTTATGGGGATATTTAATAATTTTGTTATTATCTTAAACACGAGTATAGTCAAACTTTCGGTCGGTGGATATGTTGCAATTAATGGTTTTATTTCCGTGTCAAACACGAGTATAGTCAAACAACAGAATATGACATAACACTATAACAATAGTTTTATTCCCGTGTCAAACACGAGTATAGTCAAACTTTTTAAAGTCTCTATAATTCCAAGATAATGTTTTATTCCCGTGTCAAACACGAGTATAGTCAAACCTCAAATTGAGATTTTTTATATATATTATTAGTTCGTTTAACAACCCATATTTGACACAAGAACTATATTATACCATAAATAAAATATATTATTCAAAAATATTTATTAATTTTTTCTTAATCCTCTCTATCTCTTTATTCTTATAAATACCTAATAGAAGATTTAATTCTCTTTTTATAGTTGCTATTATTTTATCATTGATTTGCGGACTTTTAAAAATATGACTCAACTCTCCTATTTTTGAAATTTTTTCTTTAGTGGGAAAGACCTTAAAATTCATAATATCTTTATTATTTGCAAAAATTTTTTTATTAAATTTTATTTCAAGTTTACTTATTGTATCACCTAAGCACAATATATTTTTAAATATTGCATCAGACCCAATATCTTTTAGTGAGCTATGCTTTTGTAAAATTTCTTTTTGATTTTTCTTTTTTTCTTCCCCTTGTGAGGAAGCAATTAAATCTTTTTTCAGATTAAATATAAAATCTTTATTTCTCATTTTAAAATCATTAATATAATCATATTCTAGAATATTTTTTATTCTTTTTTCACTTTTTTCACACTGAGTATTAACTCCTTCATATAAAGTATCAATTTCATCAAAAAAAGAATCTAAAAATCCAGTAATATTATTTAATCCAATCCAATTATTTTTATAATTCTCTTCGTCTTTTATTTTCTCTAAGCAGAATAATTTATTAAAATCTAGGTGAGAAATTTTATTTCTAACGTTAATAATTTTATCCAGTTTTATTTGTCCATTAGAAATATTATCCTCATAATTTTTACTTACCTCTTTATCTTTAGAAAATTTAAAGTATTCATATAGTAATTTAGAAAACTCCTTATTTTTCTTGGTTTTTAAATATTTTTCCTTAATATTTTTTTTATAAACCATTTCTATCAAAAGATTAGTTTCAAAATCATTCATAAATTTAAAAATATTTTCATAGTATTTGATAATATTTAAAATAACTGTTTTTCCAAATAAAAATTCTTCACCAAATATTTTTTGTTTTATACCTAAGTATTTGTAAATATTCTCTAGTTCATTAGCTATTATTTGGTCTTCTGAAATGCTGTATTTTATTATTTCTAATTTTTTTATATTTTTTTCAAATAATCTTAAATTATGAAAAAAACAATCATTTTGATTATTGTTAGTTAGATTTTTAATGTCATAATAATGCTTTTTTACATTTCCTAAAAAATCTCCTCTAATTTCAATCGGAATGAATAGATACATTAAAGAATAAAATTTAGATAAATTATTATCTTCACTATTAACGAATAATGTAGAAACATTTGGTGATATTTTTATTTCTTTTTCTATGTTGCCTAAATTTAATTTGCATTTGTCATCTGTAAATTTATTTAGATAAATCTCTTTTTTATTTAAATAAGACATAATATTTGAGCTATTAGGATCAAAATCATTTTTAAATTTAGAAATATCAAACTCGTATTCTTCAGCTAAAAAACCAAAAGCTATTTGCATTTTATATTCTAATCTTATTGTAGAATTTAATTTAGTTAATTTTTCCATTTGTATTTTGAAATTTAAAATTTCTTTGTTTAAAGACTCTATACGTTTTTTATTTCTATCATCATTTTTTTTAGTTATTTCTTTTTCAACTTCTGCTACTTTATTCTTATGCTTATTATACTGTATTTTATATTTCTCACTATAATGAATATCTTCTAAATATGCTTCACTAAAATCAATTATAGCTTTTTCTTTTTGAGATAATTCATTAATATATTTTTTTATTAATTCTTTTAATTTATTTTTACTTTTCAAGTTTTTTTCTTCAATTATTTCTTTTTCTAATTTCAATTTTCTATTTTTTAAGTATTCAATTCTTTTTTCCATATGTTCGTTGATTAACACTTTAAATTCTTTGTCTTCTTCCCCATTTACAGAAAAAAAAGAATTTATGAATTTATTAAAACCATTACTTTTTTCACAAAGAGTATTGTATAAATTATACACTTTCACTGCTTGTTTTATTTTTCCTAGTATAGTTATTTCTGAAAACTTATCTAAATAGTTTGTTTTATTTTCATTTTTTAAATTTTTAACAGTGGACAGTAGCTTGAAAATATTAAGGCTTAGTTGTTCACAAATATCTTTTTGAATTTCACCTTTTCCAGAAAATAACTCTTGAAAATATTGATAGTTGTAGTGTACTAATTTATGTCTGAAATCAGCAAAATAAATTACTATTTTTTTTAAATCTTCCTTTAATTCCTCTACAGAAAGCTGTGGTATTTCCTCTATAAATTCAGGTATATCACCCTTTTTATTTTCTTCCATCATTCTTTTTCTTTTATCGTTGTTATTTTTAATTTGATTGTTAAGATATTCAAAAGCTTTTATCATTATTTTTTGAATTTCCTCAGCCAGTATATTCAAAACTAGTTCACAGTTACCATTATCAGAAGTGTTGTTCTTAAATATTTTACCTATCTCTTCAATTCCAAAGTTGTCTTCACCTATAATGTTTTGTATTTCGTCATTTTTTATGAAAAAATTATTAATAAAACTAAAATACATTAACATACTAGAACGATAATTTAAGAACCTTTTTATACTATAAATCATTTGTGAGTCTATCATTTTATAAGAAATAGTATTTTTATTATCAATGTTTATATTTATTCCATTTAGTGAGTTATTTGCTATTATAGAGTAGTATTCTTGTGTCTGCCCTGAAAGCAATTTTCTTTCTGTAATTGTTTCATTTCTTCTCCGGTCTTTTTTTTCTTCACCTTTCCAATTTAAATTTTCCAAAATTTCTAATTTAATCTTAACCGTTTTATCATCTAAAGACCCTTTATTTTTTAGCCTATTACTGTTAATATCACGATGATAACGTTTAGAGCTTTTTTTATCAAAATATTCACCACTAATTAAGTACTTCCTAATAATATTTTTTTCTCTTTCTAAAGAAGCTTCAATATTTCCCTCTTCTGTTATTTTAATATTAAGTTTATCTTCTCCTATTGACACAACGTCTATAAACTTAATTTTATTTTTTGTTGAACAGTATTCAGCTTCTTTTATTTCAAAAACATCTAAAAAAGATTTTTTTTCATGCAAAATTTTAATTTCTTTTATTTTTTCACTATCAAAATTAGATATTATTATCCTTGCTATTGATGATTTGTTTTTTATTTTTTTATTCATGAGTGATTTCTCCCTAAGTTTGTTTATAAATTAAATATATTAGTATATGACACAAGGAGCTATGACTAAAGCTAATCTCCTTATGTTTTTGATAGAATTTATAACTTATATTCAATTTTTTAAGCTATGACAGATATGTTTGACAACTTAACAAATTATATAACCACCATGTTTTGTTTTATAATCTCTTGCTCTTCTGTTAAATTTTAAAAGCTCTATAGTAATTTGCCTTTAATTTTTCTTTTTCAAATAGAACTAACTCCATTTTTGTATATTCTCCAGGTAAAAATGCAATTAGTTTCTGAGTATCTAAAACAGTTTGTAAATTACTTAATAAAGTATCAAAAGTACAAATAGGAAAGCTTTTTCCTACTCCAGTTAGCAATACTATTTCACTGCCTTCTGCTTTTTTAGTTATATATTTAATAGCAACTGATGTGCTAAAAGAGTGTTTTAGATTTTTAAAAAGAGTTTCACTTCCGCTTCTTTCTTCACTTTCAATTACTTTTTCCAATATTTTATCATTTTTTAAACTTTCAATCATAAGTTCATAAAGATCTATCTCTACAACTTTTATATCAGAATCACTATCATATCTTTTTAGAATTTCTTTTTTTATATAACTTCTAACTTTATGTTCGTTACTTGGTTCATAGTCAAAAATATAAAAAGGAACTTCATTTCCTAATCCACGATTTTTAAGAAAATTTTCATCACAGAGTTTATCTTTTAATTCTTTAAGTCTTGTTATTATCTCTCTATTTTTTTTCATATTTTTATTTGCTCCTTAATAAAGCATTGCTTTTAAAAATTTTTTTTCTCCATATTGCTCTAAGATATTAAGAATATAGTTTGGGATAATTGGTTTAATTATTCTATAATGCTCTTCCTCTTTTCTTAGAAAGTTTCCTTCTATTAAAAAATTTTTTATTTTACATAATATTTTTTTCTTACTTGCTTCACTCCAAAAGTTTATAGTATCATCTTCTTCACTTTTCTGTATCATAAATTCTTTAAAATCAGTTTCAAAAAGATAATAATCTGCTGCTCTATATTTATTACTAATAACTTCATTCATAAACTCAAAAATTATTCTTTCACAATAACAAATAGCATATAGATTAAGAAATCGCCCTATATCCGAATCTTCCACTGACATAAGTTCAACAAATCCCTTTGATAATCCATTTATTCTTTTAGAAATTGAGAGAAACTTTTTATTAAAGTTATTTTCTGTTTCTGTATCTAAAAGATTTTCATTTAATAAAAATTCTTTTAAATTTTCTTTTCTACTCCAATCTTTTACTAATGCTCTTGCTACATTTCTAATTTCAGTGAGATAAAAATTTTCACTAGTTATAGCTCTATATTTCATAATTTCCCCCTTTTCTAATTAAATCCTAAAGCTTTTTGAACTGCATCTACAGGATTTATATAAAATATTGGTTGGAACTCTGATAGCAGTGTTGGTGGTAATGTTGCTAAATCAGGAATATTTGACACTGGTATCAAGATTTTCTTAGCTCCAACATCTTTGCATACTTGAAGAATATTAGCTAACTCTTCAGCTTTTAATACCTCGCCTGACATTGTCATCTCTCCTATTACAGTTAACTGTGCAAGAGTTTGATATCATTACTCAATCCCATATTTTGTAAATCATTAAGTGTTAAGAAATAATCTTTTTCAGTAACTGAGATAGCTCCACTTAAAATTCTCATTTAAAATCCAAAATCATTACTTATGCTTATATCTATTTTGTATTCTATCTCTTCTATAATATCATTATTTTCTGAATCCATTATTCTTAAATGACAATTCTCATTTTTGTTATAGTTAGATTTTTTTAAAGTTAAATATTCTGAATACTCATCATTTTCTACTTCTGATTTAAATTGAATATTTTTCTCATCACTTATTAAAATATCATGCTTATATATTCCAAGTTTTATATTTCTAGGTAAAATAGATTTGTTTAGATCTATTGCATCTAGTTGGAAAAAATTAAACTTTGTGGTGTTGTTAGTAATTTTTCTAGAAAGATTACTAAATTTAATATCAACTTTTTTCTTTTGAATAATATTTCCACCTGAAATCTTATATTTTAAAAGTGGAATAACTACTTCTTGCAGGGATAAGCCGCCGTGAACATAGTTTGCTCCACCACCTGCTACTTTAAATCTATAATTACCATTAGGGAATACTCCGTACATACCTTTTAAAGTGGAGTCTAAATCTATAGTTACAGTTCCTTGGGGTTCTATTTTTTTATCTGAAATTAAAAACCTTCTATTTCTTTCTAATGTTTCAGTGTCTAGTGAAATTTTATCATACTCTTCAAGTTCCTCTCTCTCATAGAGGAAACCATGATCGGCGGTAATATAAATATTCTTAGCACTAATATTATTAGATAGATATTTTATTACACTTAAAAGCTCGTCTATAGCTTTTTCACAAGCATTAAATACACCTCTTTCTGTTGATTTTTTATCTCCAGTAGCATCTATACAATCATGATAAACATAGATTATCTCTTGTCCTTTTACTAATTCTCTTAGTTTTTCTCTATTTAAAATATCTTTATACTGCACTGCTACAGAGTTTTCACGAGCTGATTTTAAAATCTTATTTCTATTTTCTGTTCCTGAACTGTTAATATTTTCAACAAAAATATCTCCATTAGAATAATTTAACTGGTTGTTATGTGGAAGGAGTGATGCCATTCCTAATTTTGTATATGAAGGTAATACTCCTATCATGGCTTCTAAGCTTACAGATGATGATTTTAACTGTTTCATAATTCTTTCACGAAGTTCCACTGCAACTTCATAACGAAATGCATCAGAGATAATTACAACGATTCTATCTTTCATGTTTACAATTTCATCTTTATAGAAATCTTTTTGATAATTTAATCCAAAACTATTCCACTGATTATCATTTTCTTTTAATTTTTCTATCCAAACTTCATTTAGAGATTTTAGATAGTTTTTAGTATAGAACTTCTCTATTTTTTCACGTAAAGGTTCTAAATTTAAATTTGTATCTACAACTGCTTTGTCATAAGCTAAATAAAATTTTCTATATGTATAGTCTATCTTAGAATAATTTTTACAATATTCTTCAAATAGAGATTTTGTGTCACGGGATTTAATTAAAAATTCTTTCTCTATTTTTAGCATTTCACAAGCTTGGAAAAGTATATTGTAAATACCTATATACTCAGATTTCCAAGTAGTTAGATCCTCTCTTGTGTTAATCCATTCTTTGTAGTTATCATATTCAGTAATTCCGCTATTTAAAAGTTCTAATATTTTATCTATTACAATATCATCTATAGCTTTAAATGTAGTAGCAGTTATTAATCTCTCAGTTGGAATTTTTACTAGATATTTTTTTAATTCTAATTCTCTCTCGACCATAAGAGCTAGTTCTCTGTATTTTTTATTACTTCTATTATCATTAATCCAAGAATCAACAAAAAGATATGCATTATTGTTTCCTACATAATAATTTTTAAGTTGAGCTGGAACATTGTTTTCTCTTATAGAATAATAGAAATGTTTTATCACTAAAGAATAGAAGAATTTTTTAATATCTTCATAGTTAAAAGCATATTCTTTTTCTAATTCTTCATCTAAAAGAGACAGATTTAACCACTTTTCAATTTCTACTATTTTACTGTTTTCTTCTATTCCTTCCATTAGAATAGTTTTTAAAATATTTGTAATTGAGCTATCAGTACTTTTTACAACAGCACCTAGCATTGCGAGTTTTATTGCAGGAAGTGATTTATCTCCTAAAATAAAAGATTCAAATTTAATTCTTCTTTCTTTATTATTAAAGAAAGCTATATTTTCTCTAATATGATTTCTAATCTCACTATTAGTAGCTTCTAATTTATATTCATCAATTATCATCATACTTTGATTTGCATGAAACTCTTCAGAGCAAAGTTCAAGATCTAAAATATAATTCTCAGCATCATTAGGTCTTTGATGTTCAGAATAGATTAGAAAATTATTTTCCTTATCAAGAACTTCTATTGTGTATTTTATTTTAAAATAATTATTAAAAAACTCTTTACCTCTTTTTTCACCTTTAGTTATTTTTAGAATCTTAGCATTAGAAAGATGGAGCTCATCAATAATATCTTTAAAAGCTCCCACTTCATCATACCAAAATATTATATGTCTTCCTTGTTCATAGCTTGTTTCAAGGTTAAATTTACTATTTAGGGATTCTCTTATTTTATCTAACTCCATGTTTACTCCTTAATTTTTCTAATTAAATAATGATAAATATTTTTCAAGTACATATAGTTTATTTCTTCCCGCTTTTGTAATTTCTTTAATTATTTTTTTTTCTTCTAACTCATTAAAAATATTTCTAACTGTTTTATCTGCAATTTCTGTCTTTTCTGTAATTTCTTTTATACTACTTATAGGTGAGTCAAAAAAAGCATTTATGATTTTATTTACTTTTTCTGCTCTACTTCCAAAGGAGTGTATCACTTCATTCATCTCCTGTTGTAGTTTTATTATTCCTATAAAACTTTCAACAGTGCTTTCTCCTGTTGCTACAATTCCTTCTAAAAAGAAAATTATCCATCCATACATATCATTATTATCTCTAATATTTGTTAATTTTTTATAGTATTCGTCTCTATTTTTCTCTAAATAATATGATAAGTATAATGTTGGTTTTTGGATTATATCTTTTGAGACTAAATACAGAGTTATTAGCAATCTTCCTACTCTACCATTACCATCTAAAAATGAATGCAATGTCTCAAACTGATAGTGTATCATTGCGATTTTTATTAAATTAGGCAAACTGTCATTTTCATTTATAAAATCATCTAAATCTTTAATTAATTCTGGCAAATATCTTTCATGTGGTGGAACGAAAGAAGCATTACTTGGTGTGGTACCACCTATCCAGTTTTGGCTATTTCTTATTTCTCCAGGTAATTTTCTTTCACCTCTACCTGTGCTTAATAAAATTTTATGCGCTTTTCTAATTATTGTATTTATTGTTAATGGATATTTATCAAGAAGTTGTATTGTTTCATTAATTGCATCTATATATTTATGAACCTCTTCCCAGTCATCTCTTTTTTCAGGAGAAACTTCTTCTTCTTTCATTAAAATATCGTCTATTTCAGTTTTAGTTCCCTCAATTTTGCTTGAAGTGTTAGCCTCTTTCATTATGTGCATTTTGATAAAAAGATTTATATTGGGAATTAAGTAAGAAAATGCATTAATTTCTCCTAAAATTTTATTAGATTTTTCTAAGAGATTATTAATATATGAATCTGAGTAATTCCAATTATAGTTTATTTTATTAGGTTTAAAACAATGATATTGGTATTCTTTCTGTAAAGTTCCATACTGGAATGCAAAAAGTTCTTTTTGCTCTAACTCTTTCATATTTCCTCCTCTAATTTTCTTATTGTCATTTTTTATGTTTTTTGACAATAAGGATTTCCTTATTGTCATTTTTTACGTTTTTTGACAATAAGGATTTCCTTATTGTCATTTTTTACGTTTTTTGACAATAAGGATTTTTATTTTTTTTAATTGCCTAAAAAATATCCAACTACATAATTATAACTTAAAAATATGTAGTTGGATATAAATTACGCAACTAAATATACTCTAATCTAAAATGTGGTAAGAATTCTGTTATTATTTCAGCTCTACCAAAAACTAATAAGCCACCCAATGTAATTTCTTTTGTATGATTGAGTATATTCGCTATTTAAATAAATTGGTTTATCTGAATAAGTAGCTTTAGGTATCTCTATTACTAGAATAATATTTCCATCTTTCTCTATTTTCTTCCCCAAATTTACTATTAAAATTCATTCTATTCTCCTCTTAAAGGTACTTTAATATTCAGAATGAGCATTGTTCTTTATTTTTTCTATTCAAGTCTAAGTTCATATTTTATACAACAACCCACCAAACTTAGCATAATTAACTTTAACTCCATCATCAAGATTAATATCTAACTTCTCCTCTGCCATATGTTTTACTTCTTCGTCATATTTCTTGATTTCATCAAACTGTACTTGAAGTCCTTTTACTCTCTTTTCAATATTCTTTTTGTCTTTAGCATTAGTTTCTATTTCTAACTCTTCATGAGCAGATTTAATTCTTGATTCTAATCTCTCTTGATATTTTAATAGATAGTCTTGTCTTAATTTTGCTACTGTCATTGGATTATATCTATGCATATATACTAAAGCATTAAATCCTTTTGTCTTTCCACTTGTGAATAACCAATAGATTGGTCTCTTTTTGTATCGTTGTACATGGTCTTTCATAAAATCATTCATGAAATATTTTGAAATTGTTTCTCTCGCTGTTTCACCTTTTTTTCTATCTAAAGCATCAGCAATAAAATCTAAATTTTCTTCTAAAGTTTCTAATCCATAGATAGCAGTTACAACCTCTTCAAATCTTTTTGCAATACTATCTTCAAAGGCAAAAGTATCTGCAATAATAGGAATAATAGCATCATTATCAGGAATATATTTAGAGCTATTAATAGAGTGTCTAACTTCTCCTTCTTCTCCTAAAACTTCATAGCTATCTCCTGTTACAACTAATTTATCATCAGAGTTAGCCATAATAAGTCCTGGTTTATCAAGTGAGTATCTTCCCATGATTATTCCTACACAATAAGAGATAAATTGTTTCGATATTTCAGATTTAGAAAATTCTAAAATATATCCACGATTATAAAGATACCCTTCTGGTGTTTTATTAATCTCCTCCTGTTCCTCTTTTCTCTGTGGTGGAGTAAGAATATTTTGAATTTTAATCTCTTTTTTTAGTAGAGTAATATCTTTTAATTCTACATTTTTATCCATTTCATCTTGTAATCCATAAATTTCAATGAACATTTTATTTAATTCTTCTTCGTTTTTGTGCATCTGAGTAAATTGTTCTGTCCAGTATATAGAGTATGAATTAAAGGCTGATGAAATTGATGAGTGATTTAGTAGTGGTGATGAGAGAAAATCCCATGAAGTTTCACGAGAGTCCCATTCTTGTTTGGCTATGAAGACATTTTGTTTTACTAGAATATCAAATATATTTTCTTTTACAACTAAATAAGGTAATTTAATTATATCTCCTATTTGAAGATGTAAAGTTGGATTTATAATTTTTGTAATATTGGATATCAATTTATTATTTAAAATCCCTAATAACAAAAACTCATTTTTCTTTTCTCTAATAAAATAACTCATTCCAGTCACATCATGTATAAAACCTTTTGGAAAAACTCTAAAAGAATTTCCACTAGATGAAATATCACTCCATGAAATTGATTCTCTAAAATAAAAAGTTGGATTTCTAATTACTGAATTTTTAAAATTTCTAATCTCATCTCCATCATTTTCCCAATTAACTAAATACTCTTGATTTCCATACCATTTTCTTTTTTCTCCACCTTTGTTATATGGAAACCATTTTTTTAAACTTTCTAAAGCTTCTTGAGAATTTTTCATACCAAAACCTGCTTTAGCTATATTTATCTCTTGCCATAATCTTATAAATCTATCATTATCTGCTGTTGCTAATCCCTGTTTAGCATCTCCTACATCTCCGAGTTTCTCACTCTTCTCAAATATTTCCTTAACCCTATCACTCACCCAATAAGCAATAGGAGAGCCTGGAATTTTTTCAAAATCTTTTTGGTTGGAAGAGTATCTAAAATCAACATCAGGATTCTCTATAGATTCTTTTACTTTAACTGGTTGAGCTGCTGCACCTTTAAAATCAGAAAGTTTTATATATTCCCCTTTTATGTTTTCTTTTCTATTTTTTATAGTAAAAGTGCAAATAGGAACTGTAGCTTCTTCAAATGCAGAATATTCTAATTGGACTAAGCTTGTTATTGTCTTTTGTTCTATAAAAAATTTTCGAAGTTCTTCATAAGATTTAATAAACATCCATACAAATGGACTCATAAATCCTAAATAACCATCTTCTTTTGCATAATCACATGATTTTACAAAGAAAACAGAAAACATATCTGATTTTACTTTAGAATAAGCTTCATCTTTTTCTATATAGATTTTAGCTTTAGGATTCATTCTTGAACCATTCATATATGGTGGATTCTCAATAACTATGTCAAATTTTTTTGTCATTATTTTTGCTTGTTCTATTAATTTTTCAAGTAAGTTATCATACAGAGAATAAAATAAACTATCTTTTAATTTTAAAATTTCTTTCTCTTTCTCTAATTTTTCAAAATCTACATTTCTTAGTTTAAGAATACTACCATACTCTTTTGCATCATGAAATATCTCAATTAAATAATTTAATTCAAAAAGTTTATTTTCAATTATCAGCTGTTTTGTATTCTCTGAAAGATAATTGCTTTCTTTTATTGTGCAACTTTTCAGAACTATTTCTTTTCTTTCTAATATATTAAATAACCTTCTGAATTTTTCTCTACCCTTCATGATTAAAGCAAATGTCGCTAATTGCCCTGCTCTTTCATCAATTTCCAATCCATAAATATTGTCATTTAAAATTGATTGAACTGATTCTTTTGCAGAGTATCCTAAGTTTTCATAAATTTGAAACAAAACATCAAAAGCATAAATTAAGATATGTCCAGACCCCATTGCAGGGTCAAGTATTTTTATACTCTCAGGCAATATTTTATTTTCATAATTTAATCCTTCTTTAGGTTCTAAAAAAAATTCCCAATTTTTTTTAATTTTTTTATCTACTCCAAGTCTTTCCAAAGCTAGCCTACCTAAAGTATTTTCAGTTATATATTTTACAATCCAACTAGGGGTAAACAGTTGTGTTGCTGGAGCAATATCATTTTTATCATACTGTTTTCTATTTTGCAAACCATTAAATAATAAATCTTTTTTCTCTGAGTTATAAAATTGATATAGCCACCCTATCATCTCTACAGGAAGAATTCTTTCTTCTCCTACCTCTTCTTTATCATCATTTGTTATTGCTACTCTTAAATCCACTAAGAAAGATTTCTCTCTAAGTAATCCTGTAGGGAAAAGTAGTTCTGTGAAGTTATCTTTTTCTTCAAACATAAATGGCATAACTTTGTTTAGCTCACTACATTTTAATTTAAGGATTTTTGAATAAAGCTCCTCTATTTTTTCTGCATCTCTTAAGTTATTTATCTCGTTTTTCTCTTCATCATTCAAACTTCCAAAAAAACTTGAATGACCATAATTATCAATTACATCTGGTTCTATTTTACTCGTAGTTGATGTTGTTATTGCTTCATCAATATATCCGTTTAATTCCATAAATCTTAGAGCTATAAATCTATTAAACCAAGTATAAGCTACTCTCTCTACAAACTCTTCATATCCTAATTCTACAAAACTTTTATTTAGTTTATCATACTGTTCCTTCTTTATTTTTATATTATTTACACTTACTTCACGACGAAGATTCTCTACCTTATCAATTTCATTTTCTCTAAATCCTAATATACTAAGTCTTTCACTTATATTTTTTATTAAGTTTCTTCTTGATTCTATTGCAAAACTTTTAAGTTTAGCCTTATCCATGATTAAATCACATCCACTTTCTTATTTTCCTTAATTGCATCTAATAGTTCTCTCTCTAATTTATCTAAATCTTTTTTTGCTTCTGTGATGCAACTTCTTATCTCTTCCTCTGTGACCATATTACTTCTAGGTTTTATTTTGAATTGTTTCACTATTCTTTCTTGAACTTTTACTGGTGCAGTTGTTTCAGTGGAAGTAGCATCTCTAAGTACTGGTATCTGACTATTCTCTTCATCTTCCATTCTTTTTATTCTTGCTTCTATTATTGTATCAACTTTAGAAATAGTATAGTTTTTCTGAAATACATTAACTCCTTCCGTGTTCATTATCTCTTTTATTAACTTTTCATACTCGTCTTCCACTATACGTAAAAAACCCTTATCAGATAATTTTTCTATACAAATTTCTTTCTGAGTATTAACTATTCCAATTAATCTCACTCTTTCATTTTCTATTAATATTTCTATCTCTTTATCAATAGATTCAATTAATATACTAATTTCAGGAATTTTTCCATAAGGTTTTTTATTTTCTAGTAATTCAGTTAATATTTTTACACTTTGCAAATCTAAAATTTCACCAATATATTCTTTGTTTCTCTCAATAGACGCTAATTTATTAACTCCATCATCAAATTTAGTTTTATTTTTGCTAAAGAAATTTTTAACATCATCTACATCATCAAATATATCAGCGAGTTCCTCTCCCCTTTCCAAGAAGTTATCTATTATTTGATTTGCTTTCCCTTTTACACTTAAAATCTCATTTTGAATTATATCTTTCCAATCTTCTAGAATAGACTTTCCAGGATATTCAAATTTAGAAACTCCATAGTTTCTTAAAATATTTTCTGTATTCCCTACACTAACTCTACAGTTCTTTCCAATAGCTTCAACTATGTCATCTTCACTAATTGTGATTCCTGAACCAAAAACTTCTTTTAATAATTTTATAGTTTTAGCTTTTCTAGTAGGATCAATATCTTCTTTAGGAATAATTATTAGCTTTTCTTGATTATTTGTTTGAGTTTTTGTAAGTTGACTCTTAGCAATATTTCTATCGTTAATTTTATCACCGTTAAATTCCAAACGGATTTGACCATAAACATATAGTTCAGTTACCAGTCCATGTACATCTAGCTCTTTCCAACCAAATGGAGTTTCACTATATTTATCCACAAGTTTTTTCATAGTAATTTGTTCGCAACGATCATCTAATCTTTTTATTTGAGCTAGTACATCATCTATAGCTTCATTATTTGGATTTACTGAATTATCTTTTATAAAATCTAAAGTTGAATTCATTTCAACAGTTAATAAATCTTTTATTGATTTTTCATCATAACTTTTCTTAATAAGTCCTGCTTTATTGAAAATTGTTTTTGCTAAATTCTCCAGTGCATCTTTAAGAGTTCCTTCTGCATTTTTATTTCCTAGAGTTAATTTACTTCCATCAATATATACCTGTGCTTCTGTTATTGCTTCTTCTATGAAATTTTTTATTCTTGCTTTTCTATTTCTACTATTTTCTTGTTGAATATCACTAATTATTCTTCTAAGTATCTCTCTATCCTGAAGTGCTCCCTTGGTTTGACAATATTCTTTTACTTGTAAATATTGTTTCATCTCTCCTAAGTAATCACTATTTTGCCCAAGTTTTACCATAAGTTTAGAGTCTGTTCTTGTTGAAAGTATACTTACTTCTTTGTCGTATTCATCTGATTCTGGAGTTAATATTGTCATAGATAGTGCTTCTAATCCTCTACTTCTAGTAATTTCATTTATCTTTTGATTAAATCCATAGCTATTTTTAGTTTCTTTAACTACAATTTTATTAACTGTTAAAATATCTTCATAGATTACAGTTCCAATCTCTCTAGTTATTGTTTCATAACTAATTTTTGTTTCTTTAATCTCTTTATTAATATCTTGTTCTTCATTAGTTAGGAAGAAATATTGATCTGCTTCTCTTTGAATTAAGTTATGAGCTTCTAATTTTCTTAAATGTTTCTTAATATTTTCTTTTAGAGTTTTTGTATCTTGATCAATTTTTTCTACCATGAAACTAGCTAAATTATCCACATTAGTTTTTACTCTATCATTCATCCCTTTTAGTAGGAAAAGAAGCTTTAAAAGATTAAGAGCTTCTACTTCCATTCCATCTTTTTCTGCATGAATAATTGGTTGTTTAGCACTTCCATCTAAAAATTGTTCAATGGAATCATAGAAACAGTAAAAAGGAACTATCTCTCCTAATACTTTATCTTTCATTCTTATTCCAGCTTCTTGGAAAGCATTAAGTAAAGACCTCTCTCCTTTTGCCATATGTTTTCCAGATAATCCCGTTACTCTTATATTGTCAAAAATATTTTGTAACAAGTTAAATTGGTATCTTACAAAAGGATATGTTTCAGCATAATCAATATCATTTTCATAAAGTTTTAGTGTTGGTGCTTCATGAAAATTAATTGTATTCTGAATTTCTATTTTATTTTGTATATAGTGAGCTTTTAGAGTATCAAATGCTCCTGGAGTTTTTTCTAAAAGTCTTTTTTTAATTACTTCGTCTACATGAGAACTTGACAGAGAGATCATAGTTTTGAATCTACCTTGAATTTTTGAGAAGTCATTTCTTTTTGTGTCTGCTTCACCTAAAATTGCTTCCATGTTCTGTTGTGACGTAACTCCTACCCATACTCTTCCTTTAAGTGCAGTTCCAAGTTTTTCCACAACTGATTGTAAATTAAGCATTAGTTTTGAATCATCACCAATATATTGCCCTATCTCATCTACAAGGAATATTATTCTATGCTTTGAACCTTTCATATCTAAATATTCTTCAAGAAGTTCTACAAAATTTTCAGGAGTTGGAAAAGCATCAGGAGTATTAATATCTTCTAGCCATCTTTCTGCTGCTTCCACACTAAATCCTTCTAATTTCATATTATCAATTACATCTAAAAAATAATCTTGGCTAAAAGATAAATTTCTTCTATCCTCTTCCCATACATTTCCAGACTCTTTTTTATATCGTTCTTTAAAATCTTCAAATTTTCCTTTCTTCCAAATATTTCTCTCAAATTCTGCAACCTTTAGCATATCTCTAGAGAACCCTTGCATCTCATTGAACTTTTTTAAAAATGCCGTTACTATTGCATCTTTTCCCTGAGAAGTTTGTTGGTCACTAACATTATCAATATTAAAAAGAATTACATCAGTATCTTCATTAGCAGCTTTTTTTATATTAGCAAGTAGCATTGGATTATCTCCAACTTTTTCATCAAAATATTCTGCAGCTCTTTTCCCGGCAAATTCTTTTGAGTCTAAAATATTTCCAATCATTTTAAGTAAGTGAGATTTACCTGAACCAAAGAATCCAGATATCCAAATACCCATATCCTCTGTTGGATTATTTAATGAATTTACGTATCTTGTAAATATCTTGTCCATCTGTTCACGAACTTCTTTTGTTACTACATACTCTTCAAGTTCATTTTGATTTACTTTCTCATCTGATTTTTCAGCTTTTACTACCCCATTAATATTTCTTGTTATATCTTTTCTTAAAAAATCCTTAATAGTAAACATTTATTTTCTCCCTATAATAATTTAATCTTAAATTTTTTTAACTTGAAGTTTCTTTTATTTTTCTATCCGTATATTTACTCTTATTTACATTTATTTCTCTTTTCTATTTTACCATAAAATCATTCAATATAATAATAGTTTTGAGGTTGTTTTGCAAAGAGTTAAATTAAGTTATAATTAAAAAAATGGATAAATTTAAAGGAAATCAAATTTTAGAAATATTGTGATACAATAGAGAATTAATAAAGGGATAAAACGAAGAGGAGACTCTGATTAAATATGCAATTAAAATAAATGATAACTCTGATTTCATAAAATCCTAATGGCATTTTAATAAAATAAAAAAACAAAGTTAAATAATAAATAAAATAAAGTAAGTTAACTTACTTTATTTTATTTAATAATATTATATTAATTTTTTAAAGATGTATCTGATATGTTTGACAACTTAACATATTTTCAATTCTTAGTAATTACTTCTCTTCAACAAATTCTGTGTTACTTAAATTCAAAGTTATATAATTTATTCCTATAAATAAAATATACCAGCCTAATACAGGAAAAAGAGTTAAAGAATTAAAAAAAGGTGTAACAATCATTAATGAACCAAAAAGGAAGTGCATAAACCCTTTAAATATAATTGATATTTTTAAAAAATTTTCAATACCTTCCCAGTTAGTAATTTTTTTATCTCGACCTAAAACCATTATAACTCCTTTTGCACAAAATAAAATACCTATAAAAAGATATGGAGAGGAAAACAGTTTAAAATAAATAACTAAAAAAGCCGTAATCTCAACTAATCCTTCACCAAATACTACTCCCCATTGGAAATATGGGTTTTTTCTTCGAGTGAATGAATATAAAATATGATTACAACCATTCAGTAATAAAATAATTGCCAATAGTACATCTATATTATTATTAAATAATTTCATATTACTAATTCCTAGTGCTCCAATGACAATATATATAACACCTAAAAATAAAAAAAAGTTTCTCATTTTTTTTAACATATTATTTCTCCTTGTAAATTTTAATTTTATATATTACATTATATCATAAAATTTTAATAAGAATTTTTTTTATAAAAAAAGGAAAAATATTTTTCCTTTTGTATATCACTATTAGATTACTATATAACGGAGGTTAAAAATGAAAATTAATTACGAAACACTGTCACCTAAATCTAAAGATATAGACAAGGCTATTACAAGTTTAATGGAAGAATTAGAGGCTGTAAATTTCTATAACATGAGAGCTGAACAAGCAACAGACCCTGAATTAAAAGGACTTCTGTTACATAATAGAAATGAGGAAATTGAACACGCTGTTATGTTAACAGAATGGTTACGTAGAAATATGAGTGAATTTGATAAAGAATTAAAAGATTATCTTTTTACTAAAGATTCTTTAACAAAAGTAGAAGCTGTTAATATGAATAGAGGAAATATTGATAAAAAATAATTTTTAATTATAATTATAAAAGTGTAAGATATAGAAAAACTCTCTACTCTTACACTTTTTTAATTTATATTTTTAATTTTCCCACTGTTTTTTCAACTTTTTCTACTATTATATTAGAAATAATAATTTCTTCCAAAGTATTTATGTCACGATTCATTATTCTATCTTCTTTTAAGAAATTTATTTTTTTTCTAACTATTTCATAAGCTTTTTTAGTTCCTTCACCTAATTTATCTATTTTTCTTAAATCAATCCCCTGACAAGCCGCAAATATTTCCATTGCTATAACTTTTCTAGTATTTTCCATTATATCTCGTGCTTTTCTTGCTGCAATAGTTCCCATTGAAACATGATCTTCTTGATTAGCAGATGATGGAATAGAATCTACTGAAGCTGGATGTGCAAAGACCTTATTTTCAGAAACAAGAGAGGCTGCACTGTACTGAACTATCATAAAACCATTATGGAGTCCCCCATCTTCTATAAGAAAAGCAGGAAGTCCATAATTTAAATTTGGATTTACTAATCTTTCTATTCTTCTTTCAGATACATTTGCCATTTCAGCAATTGCTATTCCTAAAAAATCAAAGGGTAATGCCATTGGTTGTCCATGAAAATTTCCACCTGAGATAACATCATCTGTATCAGGAAAAATTATAGGATTATCTGTAACTGCATCCATTTCTATTTCTACTTTTCTCTTGATAAACTCTAAGGCATCTTTGCTAGCACCGTGAATTTGAGGAGCACATCTCAGTACGTAAGGATCTTGTGTACGAAGTTCCCCTTGTTTTTTTATAGAAGAACTTCCATTTAAAATTCTTTTTATATTCTCAGCAGTTTTTATTTGTCCTTCATGACCTCTCACTTCATGAATTCTTAGGTCATAAGCACATATAATTCCATTTAAAGCTTCCATTGTAAGGGAATTCGCTATATCTAAGTGTTTCATTAAATTTATTGCGTCATAAGTTACATGTGCTCCTATTGACGTCATAACTTGAGTCCCGTTTATAAGGGCTAAGCCTTCTTTTGATGAGAGTTCACTCAGTATTTTTACTCCTGCTTTTTTCATAGCTGTAGCCCCTTTCATTCTTTCACCATTAAAGTACGCCTCTCCCATTCCCAGCATAACTAGTGTCATATGAGAAAGAGGGGCCAAATCTCCAGAGGCTCCAAGAGAACCTTTTTCAGGTATAATTGGAGTAACCCCTTTATTTATCATCTCCAAAAGAGTTTCTATTATTATCATTCTTACTCCAGAATTCCCTTTAGAAAGACTAACTGCCCTTAAAAACATTATACCTTTCACTATATCTATTGAGAGTGGAGTTCCAACTCCACAAGCATGACTCATAATAAGATTTTTTTGAAGTTTTCCAGTATTTTCCTTGGATATTATTTTATCGGAAAATTTTCCAAATCCTGTAGTTATTCCATAGGCTATTCTTTCTTTTTCAACATATAAATCAACTAATTTTCTAGCTTTTAAAACTTTTTCTACAAATTTATTTGATATTTTTACCTCATATCCTTTTCTAGTTACATTTATTAAATCTTGTATCGTTAATTTTTTATCTCCAATTATTAATTTCAATATATTCCTCCTAATGCATTTATTTGTCTATTTTTGATAATTTTTTTATAAATAGGAATTGACAAATTTCATAATATTTTTTTTTAATTTTTGAGCTTCTTCAAGTATTTCTTTAGTTTCATTTAAACATAAATCTTTAAATTTTTTATCTTCAATAGAGGACAAATTAACCATAACATTTAAAAAACCACCTTCAATTCCTGAAAAAAGAAGTATAGCAGCTACTCCTAAATCTGTTATAGCATTTTTATTTCCATATTTAAGAATTACATCTATAAGTTTTAACGCATCTCTTGAAAGCCTACATATTTCAAATGGAGTAGTTATGGCTTTTTTTAATGATGACTGAATTTCTTCACGTCTTTTTTTTATCTCATCTTGCGTCTCTTTAGGTAATTTATAAGCACTCATAACTAAATTATAAGCTTTTGTATCTTCATCTACTAATAATTCTAATTTTTTTCTGATTTCTCCCATTTTATCAAAATTATTTTTAAAACTATTTTTTTTATCTTCTTCTAATTCTTTATATTTTTTCTTATCCAGTGTAAGATGAACCACCATACGAGTAAGAGATGTGCCAAGAGCAGAAGCAAGTGCTGAAACTGAACCACCACCAGGTGCAGGTGAGTTAGAATCAACTTCATCTAAAAATTTTAATATACTCATTTCCAATAATTTCATAATAAAATTCCCCCTAAGTAATACTTATATTTTTTTATAAACTAAAATTCCATTAATATAAACACTATCTGTATGATTTATTCCAAAATGATATAAAATATAATCAATATTTTTAGTATCAAAAATTACTAAGTTAGCTTTTTTTCCAATTTCAATAGACCCTATAGTTTTTTCTCTACCTAGAGCTTTAGCACCATTTATAGTAACTGCCTTAAATATTTCCTTAGGGGTCATTTTTAAATTTGCTGCTGCTATTTGCATTATTAATTGTAAATTTTCACTTGGACAAGAACCTGGATTGTAGTCACTGGATATGGCTATTTCTATTCCTTTTTCTATCATTTCTCTTGCTGGAGCATAATTTTTACCTAAATAAAAAGATGTTCCAGGAAGCAAATTAGCTATTATATTTTTTTCTTTCATCTGCTTTATCCCTTCCTTACTTATTCCCATTAAGTGTTCAGCAGATATAACTCCAAGTTCCGCTCCAAGTTCTGCTCCTCCAGTAGAAACAATTTCATCAGCATGAATTTTAATTTTAAATCCTAATTTTTTAGCTTGAGATAATATCCTTCGACTTTCTTCCACTGAAAAAACTCCCTCTTCACAAAATACATCACAAAACTCAGCTAATTTTTTCTCTTTTATAGGCATCAACATTTTTATGACTTCATCTACATATTTTAAAGTTTCCCCTTTATAAGAGTCAGGAGTTGCATGAGCTCCCATAAAAGTTGATACAATATCTATTGGTTGTTTTTCCTTTAACAATTTATTCACTGTTAATTGTTTTATTTCACTTTCTAAGGTCAATCCATAACCACTTTTAGATTCAACCGTTGTAACTCCAAAAGAAAGCATTAAACTTAAACTTTTCTTTGCCTTATCAAAAAGTTCATCTACTGAAGCTTTTTTTGTTGCCTCTACTGTACTTAGTATTCCACCGCCATTTTTTAGTATTTCAAGATAAGGAACTCCCATTATTTTTTTTGAAAATTCATTTTCTCTTGAACCTGCATGAACTAAGTGAGTGTGAGAATCAATTAATCCTGGAGTTAAAACTTTTTTTTCTGCATCAATTAATTTAGTTAAGTGAGAAGATAAATTTTTAGGATAATTTCCTGTTCCAAATTCTAAAATACATCCATCCTTAACTGAAACATAAGCATTTTCTAAAATTTCAATATTTTCCATAGATGAACCTGAGTAATTTTTTAATTCTCTTGAAGTAATTAACTGTCCTATATTATAAATAATTAAGTCTGCTTTCACTAATACCACTTCCTGTACATTATTTTATTTTAAAAGTTCATTTTCTATTACTTTATCTATTTTAAATTCTTCCAATTGTAAATAATATTTTACAGAATCTACTAATGCTTCCATGGGAACAGCTCCTATAATTTCACTTCCTGTAACATTTATCCCATATCTTTTTGCTTCCATTTTTACAGTTTCAAAAACTCTATATATTGGATTTTTTTTATAATCTTTTATATTCATAGTAACTTGTACATAACCTTTTTCTTTTATTTCTGCAGGTCCAGCTTGAATGTATTTAAAACCACCACTTGAAAATCTGATAGATTTAGCTATTTCTTTTGCTATTTCCACATTTTCAGTATCTAAATTTATATTAAAAGCAATAAGTGGCATTCTTCCTCCAACAGCAGTTACCCCTGCTGTTGGGTGAGGTGCTCTTTCTCCAAAATCAGGCTTCCATTCTTCTAACTTCATTTTTTCTTCCATCCCTTCAAATTCTCCTTTTCTAATAGAGGGCAAAGAAATTCTATTAGAAGAAGTAGCAGAATCTTCATATAAGAAAACAGGTATTTTATACTGTGTCCAAAGTTCTTTCCCTACATATTTAGAAAGTTCTACACATTCAGCTGTCGTCATCTCTTTTATAGGAATAAATGGAATAACATCTGTTGCTCCCATTCTTAAATGTTCCCCTTTTTGAACAGTCATATCTATTAGTTCAGATGCTATTCCTGCTGATTTTATAACTGCTTTAACTATTTCTTCAGGATCACCTATCACAGTTACTACAGTTCTGTTATAGTCAGCATCAGGTTCTGCTCCCATATATTTTATTTTTTTGTTGTTTTCAAAAGGAGCTACGATTTTTTTTATTTTTTCTAAATCTTTTCCCTCACTAAAATTAGGAACACATTGAACTAATTTTGCCATTTTAATCCTCCCACTATAATTTTTTTTTATTTATTTTTTTTTATTTTTTTTTATTTTTTTACTAACTAATTCATTAATAAAATCTTCATTTACTATATATGGTAAAGTTATATGGTCTTTTCCTTTATTTTCATTATTGTATTCAATAGTTGTTTCTATTGAGTTAATATTTCTTGCCCAAGCTCTTCTTGCTACTCCCCCCATAACATCCCAAGGCATAGCTTGTTTCAAAATTTCATCAACTCTTTCGCTTCCATCTAATACCATTCCAAATCCGCTATTTATTGCTTTTCCAATTCCTACTCCACCACCGTTATGCAACGCTACCATAGTCATTCCTCGCCCAGCATTTCCAGCAAAACACTGAGTTGCCATATCCGCCATTATATTACTTCCATCTTTTATATTAGAAGTTTCTCTAAAAGGTGAGTCTGTTCCTGATACGTCGTGATGGTCTCTTCCTAACATAACTGGGCCAATTTCTCTTTCTCTTATCATTTTATTGAATTTAAGAGCAATATTTGTCCTACTCATTGCATCTTGATAAAATATTCTAGCTTGTGTCCCTACAACAAGATTATTTTTATCTGCATTTTTTATCCACATATAATTATCTCTATCTTGATATCTTCTATTAGGATCTACTAGAGATAGTGCTGCTTTATCAGTTTTTAAAAGGTCTTCTTTTTCTCCACTTAAACAAACCCATCTAAAAGGTCCATACCCATAATCAAAAAGTTCAGGTCCTAATATATCTTCAACATAAGAAGGAAATATAAATCCACCTTTATCATCTCTTCCATTTTTAGAAATTTCTATAATTCCAATATCATATATAGCCTTTAAAAAACTGTTACCATAATCAAAGAAATAAACTCCCTTTTCAACTAAAGATTTTATAACGTAGTAATGTCTTTTAAGAGTTAAATTAACAAGTTTTATAAACAAATTTTTATCTGTTGCTAATAGTCTAGTTCTCTCTTTAAATGTAATTCCTGCGGGACAATATCCCCCATCATATACAGCATGACATGATGTTTGGTCAGAAAGTAAATCAATTTTTTCGTTGTTAATCAAAGCAAATTCCAACAACTCAACTATATTACCATGATAGCCTATTGCATAAGGAATTTTATTTTTTTGTTTTTCTTTAGCGAGTAAAAATGCCTCTGCTGGGGTTAATACTAATTTATTTATCCAACCTTGCTCCAGTCTAGTGTGTATTCTAGAAATATCAACTTCTGCAATTATTGAAACACCTTTTGCTATTATTGCTGCTTTTCCCTGTGCTCCACTCATACCACCTAACCCAGATGTAACAAAAAGTTTTCCTGATAAATCTCCATCTGCAGGAATATTACAAAATAATCTTCCTGCATTTAATATTGTTGAGTAAGTTCCGTGAACTATTCCTTGAGGTCCTATATACATCCATCCACCAGCAGTCATTTGTCCATAATTTGAAACTCCAATTGCTGCAGCTCTAGCCCAATTTTTATAATCATCAAAAGCACCAATCATTAATCCATTTGTTATAATAACTCTTGGAGAATTGGGATTAGAGCTAAAAAGTCCCGTTGGATGTCCTGATGCCATTACTAAAGTCTGATTCTGTGTTAAATTTTCTAAATATTTTTTTATTAAAATATACTGCATCCAATTTTGACAAACTTGTCCGGTTTCTCCATAAGTAACTAATTCATAGGGATAAAGTGCTATGTCAAAAGCCAAATTATTATCTATCATTACCTGTATTGCTTTTCCTTCTATGCAGTTTCCTTTGTATTCAAATATAGATTTTCCATAGATAGCTCCTTGAGGTCTAAATCTATATCCGTATATTCTTCCATAGGTCATAAGTTCATTTAAAAATTCTGGTGCAATTTCATCATGAAATTTTTCCGGAATATATCTCAATGCATTTTTAAGTGCTAAGGAAATATCTTCTTTCTCTAAATGAACTACTCTTTTAGGTGCCCTTCTAATTAAAGGATCCATTTTAGGAATTTCATGTGGAATATCTTCTAAACACAACTTTATTGACATTGAATCATAAATTCTTTTGTTTATCATAGATTATTCTCCTTTTAATTTAATTTTAAGAGCACTTAATAAAAATTATTTCCATATCTAATATTACAACTTTTTATGTATTTGTGCAAGTTTATATAACTTTTTTTTCTAATTTAGAATGAAAAAACTATTAAAAGAACAATTTATAGAATTTAATTAGACTTGCTTTTATTTAAACGTCTATAAAATTTCTTTTATATTTAAATTTTTTTGAACTTTAAACTAATTACCTTAAAGTGCGTAAAGCCCCTTTCTTTAGCTACAGGAAGATTCAGAAGTAAACTTGATTATTCACATAATATAAAGTATAATAAATATAATTAATTAGATAAACTTGGAGGAACATTATGATAAAAAAAACATTAATTTTTATAATACTTATTTTTTTTATAGGTTGTAGCTCTCTTATTGGAAAAAATAAAATAACTCAAGGAATTGAATCGTATAATACAGGTGGCCCCTCTGAAAAAAGTATTTTAGATTTAGGACAGGGCTTAGGGTATTATCAAAACTCTCCCCTTGGTATTCAAACTTTTAGAACTCAACATGCACAACTGGTTATTTTTAAAGAAAATATTTTAGCAAAAACAAATTATACCTATAAAGATTTAGAAAATTTAAGACTTTATCTCTTAAGTAGCAATTTTGCTAATAATTTAGCTTCAAAAGTTCCTGAACTAAAAATTGATACAAAATCTCTCCCTTATGATAGAGAATTAATCACTAAAATTTTTGAAGACATTATTTTAAAAGAAAAAACTAATCTTCTTTCAAGAACTAATAAAATTTCTAAAATAAATTATTATAAAAAAATTCTAAATGTTATAAAAAGTCCTGAAATCTTAAATAAAATTAAATTTTTAGAACAAGAAGTTACAATTAACCTTTATATCCGTTCTTCTTCAGGAGGTATTTTTAGCTATCGTAACTATCGTAACTACTTTACTTTTAAAAATTATATTTCTGATGCAACCGATAAAAGAATAAACTCTAGTTTAGGAAACTATGTATTTTTAAGAGGGTATGTTAGTGGAACACTTCCTAATGTTAAAAATTCTTATTTTATAGATATTCATATTAACTCTTTTGAAATTAAAAGAATTAGTTCAAAAAAAGAAAAATCTTCCAATGATGAAAATAAAATCATATTAATTGAAAAAAAATCTTTATCTCTTGAGGGAAACTATAATCTCTATTCTTCTAAAAATGGAAAAAATATATTTTACAAACCATTTTCTTATGATAGAAATTACGAAATAAAAACTTCTTTTAACAATAATTTTATTGACTATCGAGATGAAGAAAAAACTATTGATGATATTTTAACTAATATTTTCAATGACATTATTTATAGTTTAAATTTTTCAAATTATTCTTTTTAAGTAAAATATTTATCAAATAAAAAAGACTCTAGATATATAAATTACCTAGAGTCTTTTTTTTACCCTTCAAATACTTCCACACACTCCATTTCTTCCAAAAAATTAAGATATTCTTTTTTAGTCATTTTTGGAGTAAAGTCTGAAAGTATTTCTTTTGCTAAACTTGCATCTTCAAATAATAAATCCACAACTGATAGTGCCATAGCTTTTGCTGGAACAATATAAGCAAGTTCTTCATCCTCTATTTTAAATTCTATTGCATGAAGATTTCCAGTTATTCCTCCTATTAAAGGATGAATACTTGGCATTAAATGAGAAACATCTCCAAAGTCAAAAGAACAAGTATAATCTCCACCCTCTATTATTTTCTCACTTGATATACCAATATTTTCTAAATTTGATTTAAAAATATTATCTAGTTCGCTATTTTTTAAAAGTGGTAAATACCCAGGTATACTTTTAATTTCTACTTTTGCTCCCACAGCCATTGCACCTGCTTTTATAGCTCTATCTACTTTATAGTTAGAATCTAACATTCCCTCTACTGATGCTGCTCTTACATAAGATTCCATTTTAACTTCTGATGGAACAGAATTAACTATATCTCCACCCTTTGTAATAATAGGATGAACTCTTACTCTATCTGTATCTTTAAAAGTTTCCCTCTGAGCATGAATATTATTAATAGATAGCATAGCAGCATTCAATGCATTTATTCCTTCGTGAGGAGCAGAACCTGCATGTGCTTGTTTTCCTATATACTTAATATTTTTACCTAGAAAACCGTTACTTGTTGGTCCCAATAAAGCTGATTTTCCTCCAAGATCCATAGAATGAAACATCATTGATATATCTATATCATCTAAATATCCTTTATAAATAAGCTCTTGTTTTCCTCCAAAATATTTTAACTTTCCTTGTTCTCTTAAAAGACTTCTATACTCTAATTCAATATATTCTTCAGCAGGTGTTCCAAGTATAGTTACTTTTCCCACGAGATTCTTCATCACGCCACTTTTAACAAGACCTAAAGCTGCTCCTAACATTCCTCCAACCTGAACATTATGACCACAGGCATGAATAGTTCCACCATCTTTTGAGTCACAATGGTCTGCACACGTAACTGAGTCTAATTCTCCCATTATGCATATGTTCGGTCCTTGTTTTCCACTATCAATAATACTTTTACAACCTGTCACTGCTATATTAGATTCTACAGAAAGATTTAAATCTTTTAAAAAATTACAAATTTTTTCTGTTGTTTTAAATTCCTTATACCCTAGTTCTGGTTCAGAATAAATTGCCCTTCCTACTTTTATTATTAGGTCTTTGTTCTTATCAATTGCTTCTATCACTTTTAATTTTAGTTCTTCTTTCCCCATTTTATCCCCCTTTTTTTTAATTAATAAGTTTTATTTTCTTCCCCTTTTTTAAAATAGAAACTCATATTACTATTTTAATTTAATGAAATAATTCCTATTATTTTTCATTTTACTTTTTCGTCATTATATCCTCCCTTGCATTTTTAATATTATCTGAGCTATTATAGCACATGAAAAGAAAATTGCTGTAAATACAAAGAGTGATACTAGCACTATTTTCCACGACATAGCTTTTAATTCATTTATTTTATTTCCTACTGAAATACCTGCAAAAGCCAGAAGAGGTGTCGTAATCATCATAAAGTTTACATTATTCACATTTTGTAAAAATATTTTTGAAGTTGGACTGTAAGGAATACTTAGTAAAAGTCCTATTATTGTCGACCATCCAAAAGCTGGAAAAATAGATTTTGGAAATAAATCTTTAACAATAAATGCACTTATAGCTGCTAAAATTAGCATTATCATTCCTGGAAGAGCTTTTAATATGGAAACTCCTGTTCCTATCTTTTGACCTATTAATATTATCATTCCTACTAATATCATAACTATAAATTGGAAGAATAATTTTTTAACTGCTAATTTTTTCATTTTTCAACTCCTATTTTTTTAATTCACGAATTAAAATTATTTTTTTATAAATTATATTAGCTAAAGGTAAACTTACAAATATTAAAAAATTTACTCCCGTTATTCCTGAAAGCATATTGCTTGTTGCCGCATATGCTAAAACTGTTTCTGCCATTTCTGGAGGAACTACTGTGGCTAAAGATGACGCCGCAGCAGTCGTCATACTTCCACTTCCAACTCCACTTGCCATAGCTAAAGCATAAGGATGAAGTCCACTATATATAGAAACTGAACCTAATATTCCAAAATAAATAGTTCCCAAAACTGTTCCGACTAAATAGGTCCCTAATACCCCACTTCCTTCTGGAGAATTTATTCCATACTTTTCGGATATAACTCCAAGTGATGGTTCTCTACTTATACTTGTTGCTGCACCAATCGCCTCTCTTTTCATTCCTAAAAAAATTGCTAATGGTAGAGCTAGTAAAGGAGCTACTATATGCCCTAATTCTTGTGCTAAAAATGCCCAACCTGACGTTATTATCTTATCTATGTTAGGACCAACCATTGTTCCATATTTTATTCCTAGCATAATAAGTGCTATTCCTACAATCTCCCCTGCTATATTTATTTCTTTTTCACTTATTATTTCTTTTAATATCTTTATTTTTTTTCCTAGTAAATCTGGAGTGATAAATAATCCTATAAGTACAGCATATAGCATTGGAAATAAAGCTATCTTTATCGTGCCTATATTAATAGTGAAAGTTCCTATTAATTCTGTAATACAAACAATTAGCAAGACTACTATAAATACCTTTTTAAAATTTAAATTAAATTTATTTTCCATTTTCACTCCTCCTTCAGGATATATTCTTTAACATCTAGATTTAATTTTTATCTATCATACAGTATTGATTATCCAGTGTCAACATTTATTTTTTATATGAATAAATGTATAATGATTGATAAAAAAAATTAGCCCTAAAATAAGGGCTAATTAAAATTAAGTATAAAATTTTTTTTATCTATTTAGAATCTTATCCTTGAAATATCTCTACCGTATCTCTAGCTTCCATAAAATCAAGATATTCTTTCTTTGTCATTTTAGGTGTAAAGTTTGATAATATTTCTTTTGCTAAAGTTGCATCTTCAAAAAGTAAATCAACAATTGTTAGTGCCATAGTTTTTGCTGGCACAATGTAAGCAAGCTCTTCATCTTCCATTTTGAATTCTCTAGTATGAAGATTTCCACTTATTCCCCCTATCATTGGATGAATACTTGGCATTAGATGAGAAACATCTCCAAAATCAAATGAACCAGTGAAGTCTCCACCTGCTATTATTTTATCTCTCGGTATACCTATATTTTCTAAATTTAATTTAAATATATCATCTAATTCAATATTTTTTAAAATAGGTAAATAACCTGGTATACTTGTGATTTCAACTTTTGCTCCTACAGCCATTGCACCTGCTTTTAAAGCTCTATCAACTTTATAATTAGAATCTAACATACCTTCTATTGTTCTAGCCCTTACATAAGATTCCATTCTAACATCTGCAGGAACAGAATTAACTATATCTCCACCCTTTGTAATAATAGGATGAACTCTTACCCTATCTGCATCTTTAAAGGTTTCTCTTTGAGCATGAATATTATTAATAGATAACATTGCAGCATTTAAAGCATTTATTCCTTCATGGGGAGCAGAACCTGCATGTGATTCCTTCCCTATAAATTTTATTTGCTTTCCTATAAAACCATTACTTACTGGTCCCACTAGAGCTAATTTATCTCCAAGATCCATAGAATGAAACATCATTGCTATATCTACATTGTCTAAATATCCTTTATAAATAAGTTCTTGTTTTCCACCAAAATATTTCAGTTTACCTTGTGCTCTTAATAGAGCTCTATATTCTATTTCGATAAATTCCTCAGCAGGTGTTCCTAATATTGTTACTTTTCCAACTAGTTCATTCATCACACCGCTTTTAACAAGACCTAAGGCTGCCCCTAACATTCCTCCAAGTTGAATATTGTGTCCACAAGCATGAACTGCTCCACCAGCTTTTGAGTCACAATGGTCTGCACATGTAACAGAATCTAGCTCTCCCATTATACATATATTAGGACCTTGCTTTCCACTATCTATTGTACTTTTACATCCAGTTACTGCTATATTAGACTCTACAGATAAATTTAGTTCTTTTAAAAAATTAGCAACTTTTTCTGTAGTTTTGAATTCTTTGTATCCTAACTCTGGAGTAGAATAAATATCTCTCCCTGCTTTTATTATTAAATCTTTATTTTTATCAATAGCCTCTACAACTTTTAACTTTAATTGTTCTTTTGTCATTTTTGACTCCTTTTAATTATATTACTAATTTTTTATATTGTTCCTTGCATTTTTAAAACTATATGAGCTATCGTAGCACATGAGAAAAATATAGCTGTAAATACAAACACTGAGATTACTACTATTTTCCATGACATAGCCTTTAATTCATTTATTTTATTACCAACAGAAATACCAGCAAAAGCAAGAAGTGGAGTAGTAATTACCATAAAATTTATATTATTTACATTTTGTAAAAATATTTTTGAAGTTGGACTATAAGGGATACTTAGTAGTAAACCTATTATTGTTGACCATCCAAAAGCTGGAAATATTGATTTTGGAAATAAGTCTTTAACTATAAATGCACTCATAGCTGCTAAAATTAGCATTATCATTCCTGGAAGAGCTTTGAATATTGAAATCCCTGCTCCTATTTTTTGAGCTACTAATATTGTTATCCCCACTAATATCATAACGACTAGCTGAAATAGCAATTTTTTAAATTCTAATTTTCCCATTTTTCAACTCCTATTTTTTTAGTTCACGAATTAAAATTAATTTTTTATAGATTATATTAGACAAAGGTAAACTTACAAATATTAAAAAATTTACTCCTGTTATTCCAGAAAGCATATTACTTGTTGCCGCGTATGCCAAAACTGTTTCTGACATTTCTGGTGGGACTACTGAGGCTAAAGATGAAACAGCAGCAGTTGTCATACTTCCACTTCCTACTCCGCATGCCATAGCTAGAGCATAGGGATGAAGTCCACTATATATAGAAACTGAACCTAATATTCCAAAATAAATAGTTCCCAAAACTGTTCCGACTAAATAGGTCCCTAATACTCCACTTCCTTCTGGAGAATTTATTCCGTACTTTTCAGATATAACTCCAAGTGATGGTTCTCTACTTATACTCGTTGCTGCACCAATCGCTTCTCTTTTCATTCCCAGAAAAATTGCTAATGGTAAAGCTAATAACGGAGCCACTATATGACCTAATTCTTGTGCTAAAAATGCCCACCCTGATGTTACTATCTTATCTATATTTGGACCTACCATAGTTCCATATTTTATTCCTAACATTATAAGAATGATTCCTACAATCTCTCCTGCAATATTTATTTCTTTTTTACTTATTATTTTTTTTAATATTTTTATTTTTTTCCCTAATAAGTCAGGAGTAATAAATAATCCTATAAGTACTGCATATAACATAGGAAATAAAGCTATTTTTACTGTTCCTATATTAACTGTAAAAGCTCCTATTAATTCTGTAGTACAGACAATTATAAATACCACCGCAAACACTTTTTTGAAATTCAAATTAAATTTATTATCCATTCCCCCTCCTAATTAAAGACACGTCTTCAATATGTCTTTATTTTGTTCTGATGTCTATTATAATACATTATTATTTGAAATATGTCAATTAATTTGTTTTTTCACTATTTTATCCAAAAAAAAATCAACTATTTCTCTTGGTCTTCCCACAGTATTAGTCATTTCAACCAAAGTTTTTTCTCCATAACCACTATCTACAATTTTCTTAATTAATCTATTACCACTTCTAATACTTATGTCCAAGTGATTGGATAGTTCTTCACAGGTAAAAGAATTTTTTGAATATTTTTTTATTAAAGCTTCTATCTTTTTTAAATAAAGAGGATTAATTTTCAATTCTGTTGAAATTTTTTTAATCTCTTCATTGGCTATAATATACTCATACTCCAATTCTTCATAAGATAAAAGAGGTCCTTTTAATTTTTTATTATCCAATTCATATATTGAGCTTCTGTCTTCCTTTAAAGATTCTTTCAGAGCTTTTTTTGCATTAATTTCACTTTCATATGCTGTTTTTCCATATCCATTTCCTATTGCTAGTATTATTTTATTTTTTTCTAATTTTTTAAGTATTTTTCTTAAATAAATTGTATTTTCATTATTATGTAGTGCTCCTTTAGTAGTATAAATAATATATTTATCCCACCCTACATTAAAAATTGAACCTTGCACTTCTTTTAAATAATTTATTATTTCATGCTCAATTTTAGATTTTATTTCCATTAGCCTATATTGATCAAGGTTTATTTCAGATTTTATTTTTAATATTTGAACCCCAATAGTAGATTCTACTATATTTAAAATGTCTAATTTATGCATTAATTCTTTTATTGATTCTTTTATCGTACTAATTATAGGATATAATCTCACTACTTTTCTTTTCTTCTTTTTTAACTCTTCATATACCCATCCTAATCCTACTATGGAAACAACATTTTTATCTTTTAAATGAAATACTTCGTGATAATTTAAATACTCCTCTTCCTTATTAGTAACAGAATATGGTTTTATATGTATTTTCATTTCCTTTATATTTAATTCATCAATTAAATCTGATACATCTGAAGGTTCCACTGAATCCATTATTATTGTTTTGGAATTTGGAAATTTTATATTTTGTTCCCATAATGCTTTTAGTACACTTGCAGTTAGGTGCGGAATAAATATATGAGGAAGATTTATTTTTATATTTTCTTCTACTTTTGTTTTTACTGCAATTCCTGAAAATATAATTGCACTACAAATTTTCTCTATTTCTTTCACTTCTAAATATGCTTTCTCGATTTTACTAACAGGATAAATTATTGGTATCAAGTCTGAATAATATTTTTTAATTACAGCAGATATTTTATCACATGAATCTTTTGGACCAATTATAGCTATTTTCATTTCCCCCCCTTTTTTAATCTTTATTATATGATAATACACTATTATTTTTTTTTTGTCAAAATAGAAGAATTTAAAACACTAACTATATCAAATATTTTTTATTTGCAAATAATATCAAAGTTTTTTTATTTTATTGACATTCTTTGTCATACGTTTTAAAATGATATGTTAAAAATATAGTTATAAACTAAATTTAACTTTTTGCTTAAAATTTAAACACTCTAAGCAATTATTTTTTATTTTTTTATTTTTTTTTGGAGGTTTTTATAATCATGAAAATTTTTTTTAAACTCGACAGTCACAACACTACTATTAAAAGAGAAATCTTCGCTGGATTTACAACATTTTTAACAATGGCTTATGTTTTAATTGTACACCCTTCTATTCTTTCTGTTACTGGAATGGATAAAGGAGCACTTATTACTGTAACTTGTCTTTCTGCCGCTTTAGGTTCTATCATTACTGGACTATGGGTTAATGTTCCCTTTGCCATGGCTCCTGGAATGGGATTAAATGCCTTTTTTGCTTATACTTTAGTCTTAAAAGAAGGAGCTACTTGGCAAGAAGCTCTTGGAGTAGTTTTTATCTCTGGAATTCTTTTTATGATTTTGACTATAAGTGGTTTTAGAAGTAAAATTATAGCAGCTATTCCACAAGAAATTAGAATTGCCATTGGTGCTGGAATTGGATTTTTTATAGCTTTTTTAGGAATGAGTGAGATGAAATTAATCGTGTCAGATCCTGCTACTTTAGTTTCTTTAGGAAAAATGGATATAAAAATTTTTCTAGGTCTTTTCGGTTTTGCACTTATGGGATTTTTAGACATGAAAAAAGTTAAAGGAGGAATTTTTATTGGAATTATAGTAACCACTCTTTTAGGAATTCTATTTGGAGCTGTAGAAATTCCAGCCACTTTTGTCTCTTTACCACCTAGTATTGAACCTATTGCTTTTAAATTAGATATTTTAGGAGCATTAAAACCCTCTTTCATTGGTGCTATTCTTTCTTTTATGTTTATTGATCTTTTCGACTCCTTAGGAAGCATTGTTGCTTGTGCAAAGGGAGCTAACATGATTAATAAAAATGGTGAAATTCTTCATGTAGATAAAATTCTTGAAGTTGATGCTGTTGCAACAGTTGCAGGTTCTCTTCTAGGTACTTCAACTACAACTATTTTTGTAGAATCTGCTGCAGGTATTACAGATGGAGGAAGAACAGGACTAACAGCAGTAGCAACTGGAGGAATGTTTCTTTTAGCACTATTTTTCTCTCCTATTTTTTCTATTATTCCCTCTTTTGCTACAGGACCTGCACTTATGATAGTTGGAGTATATATGTTTAAACATGTTCTTGAAATAAATTTTAATAATATAGAAGTTGCAATTCCAAGTTTTTTAACTATTATTATGATGCCACTAACATTTAGTATATCTAAAGGAATTGCCTTTGGTTTCATTTCATATATTATTATGACAATTTTTTCTAAAAAATTTGAAAAAATAACTCCTATTCTTTTAGGAATTGGATTGTTTTCTCTTTTAGAAATCATTATTTAAATCGCCTTATAGCTAAAAAAAAAATGGGCTTTATACACTTTTATGTAATCAAAATTATAAAATAAAAATTAAATAAAGTATATGAAAAAATGAGAACTTATTTTCTAAACTCTCATTTTTTTATATACAAAGAATAAGTTAAAAAATTTATCATCTCTCAAATTTAAAATTTTTATAAAAATAAACTTCAATAGGATTATTTTTATATAAGATAGGTTTAAATTTCCATTTTTTTAAAGATTTTTCAACCTCTTGATAAAAACCAAACTTATCTTTTTCACTTAGAATTTCTATTTTTTTTATCTCACCTTTTTTATCTACTAAAAATTTAACTTCTATAATTTTAACTCCTTTTATTCCAAATCTATTTGCTTTTTCAGGATAATCAGGCTCTATTTCTCTTAAAATTTCATATTCTAAACCTTCACTAGAAGATGCTATATAGGTTCCATCTCCATTATCAATAATATTTAACGGTAGATTCTCTTTAAAAGAATTATTTCTTTTTTTCTCATTAGAGGAAGCTTTTTCTTTTTCAGATAATTTAGTAGTCTCTTCATTATTATCTTTTGTCTTTTCTACTATTTTTTTTTCTACTTTCTTTTCTGGTTTCTTCTCTACTTTTTTCTCTACTTTCTTTTCTACTTTCTTTTCTACTTTCTTTTCTACTTTCTTTTCTACTTTCTTTTCTACTTTCTTTTCTACTTTTTCTTCTTGAATTTGACTTTTAACTTCATTTTTAGTTATCTCTTCTTCTATATTTTTTATTGGATTCATCTGTGGCTTTACCGATATTTTTTTACTAATTTTACTATCTATAATTTTACTATCATTTAATACAGTAGAACTCCTGTCAAAACTAAAAAATAGAATCCCCAAGTGTATAATTGTAACTATTGTTATTATCTTCATATATCCACCTACTGAAACGCTGATAAAGTTATTGATTTATTAGATATTCTTTCAATTTTTCCTAAGAGTTCCATAACACTTTCATAAGATAACTCTTTATCGGCAGTGACTACTATCTCATCTTGATTGAGTAAATTTTCTTCTAACTCTTCTATTTTTATTTCTCTTATTACATCATTTTCTTTTATAAAATATCTTTTATTTTTATCTAAAATAATCTCAAAAGATTTTGTTTCTTTCTCTTGAGATATAACTCCAGAATGAGGAAGTTCTAGTTCTATATTACCGTATTGATCAAAATTTGAAACTATCATGAAAAATACTAATAATAAAAAGACAATATCTATAAGAGGAGTTAAATCAGGACTTATCATCTTTCTTTTTTTTCTTCTCATTATTATCTCCTAATAACATTTACTATACTAGTTGTAATTTTATCTATTTCTTCTGATATTTCCTCAGTCTTAGCAATTAACAAATTATATGTAATCATACTTGGAATAGCAACTATAAGACCAGAAGCAGTTGTTATTAAAGCAATAGAAATTCCTTTTGCCACTAAGCTTGCACCGCCACCACCAGCAGCAGACATTTGAGTGAAAGCTGAAATCATTCCTGTTACAGTGCCTAATAGTCCAATCATAGGAGAAGTAGTTGCTATAATTCCTAATATATGCAAGTGTCTTTCTATCCCCCCTAATTCTTTAAACTCAATTTCTTTTATTAATTGTTCAAAATGATGAAAATCCCCATTCAAATTTACTCTAGTTAAGAATTCAGCCAATGTTCTACCTATTGCATTATTTTCTGTTTTTGATAATTTAATGGCGGCTTCCATTTTTCCTTCCCCTACTAAGTACACTACTTTTTGTTTAAATATTCTATGATACCTTTTTTCTGTTTTTAAAAGATATAAAATTTTCTCTATAACTATTGAAGATGCTATTATAGACATAATAAATAATACCCACATTAAAGGTCCACCGCTATTAAAATACCCGTACATTTTTCCTCCAAAAAAAAACTCTATTTTTATTTTTATTATTTAATTTCTCAATATTCTAAATATTTCTAAAATAATTTTTAGCATCTTCCAAATCTTTTTCATCAGGATGGTTATTAGCTTTTGCCAATCTTATTTTTCTTTCTTCAGTTAAAGGGTGTACTATATTTAATGGAAATTTCCCCATCATTGCAATTAGTTTTGGTGCTACTTCTCCTAAACATAAAAAACCACCTATACAATTATTTTCTTTAGAAAATTTTGTTTGAACTTTTGCAAAAACTTTTTTTCCATGTTCAGAATCTGGCTCAGCTCCTAGCGTTCCAAAAAAAGCAACCTCTTTATCTTTTATCTTTTTTAATAATTTTTTTGCTCTAGCATCCAAACTACCTTTATCAACCCAAAATCCAATAATAATTCTATCGTAAGTATCAAAATTTTCTTTTAAAGCTTCCTCTATACTAAATATTTTTTTTTCGTGATCTATTACTTCAAATATTGCCTCGCCTACTTTTTTTGTATTTCCAGTTAATGATGAATATACCACTGCAGTTTTTTTCATACTATCTTTCTCTCCTTTTCTATATATTTATATTTTTTATTAATTATTAATTATTATTTTACTGAATCTCTCCATAGTTAAAAAAATGGGCTTTACGCACTTTTAGGTAATTTTGTTTATGATAAAATTATAACATAAATATTTTGTTTGTCAAATAATTCTAAAAATATTATTTTGTTTATATTATATTTAAAAATACATTTAATTTTAAAAACTAATTTTTTGACTTTTATTAATTTTTGATATATAATATTTTGAAATAAAATTTTAAATTATTTAATTTTAGGAGGTTTAATTAATGAATATTAAAAAAATATTTTTCTTTATAATTGCAATTTTATCACTTATTTTAGGAGTTATTGGTATTTTTTTACCTGTTTTACCAACAACGCCTTTTTTATTACTCACTGCACTTCTCCTAGAAAGAAGTTCTCCAAAATTTCATAAAATACTTTTACAGAATAAAGTTGTAGGAAAGTATCTTTCTGACTATATAGAAAAAAAAGGAATAACTTTAAAGAATAAAATAATATCGCTTATTTTTTTAACTTTAGGAATGGGAAAAGGATTTCTTTCTATGAGTACCCCTTATGGAAGAGGAGGTTTAGTTATTATTTTCATTGCTGTTAGCTTTCATATACTAAAAATAAAAACACTAAAAGGAGAAGTAAAAAATGTTTAAAGTTCGTTTAAAATCACATCATGATGTAAAAAATTTAATAAATAAAAAAATTAAAAGGAAACTAAAAACACCTTTTTCTTATTACAAAATTCTTAATTCAAGTCCAAAAGAAAAAGATGGTGGAATATATGTTCACACACCTTTTTGTGATAAAATATGTTCTTTTTGTAATATGAATAGAAAACAACTGGATAATGATTTAGAGGATTATACAAATTTTCTTATTAAGCAAATAGAAACATTAGCTTCTAAAAAATATATTCAAGAAAAAGAATTTTCAGTTATTTTTTTTGGAGGGGGAACACCAACTATTTTTAAAATAGAGCAACTTGAAAGAATTTTATTAACAGTGCAAAAATCTTTTAAATTAACTCCTAAATATGAATTTACATTTGAAACTACACTTCATAATTTAAGTTTTGAAAAATTAGAAATAATGGAAAAATTAGGCGTTAATAGAATTAGTATTGGTGTTCAAACATTTTCAGACAGAGGCAGAAAACTTTTAAATAGAACTTATGATCAAGAATGGGTAATAAATAGAATAAATGAAATAAAAGCTAATTTTTCTGGACTAGTGTGTGTAGATATTATCTACAATTATTTGGAACAAGATTTAAAAGAAGTGGAAAAAGACGCTAAAATACTTACCCAACTCAATGTCGATTCTTCTAGTTTTTACTCCCTTATGATTCATGAAGGGTCTAATTTATCACAAGATATTAATCAAGGAAAAAAAGATTTTGATTATCAAACTGAAAGAGACAAAGAACTTCATCATAAATTTTTAGAAATTTCATTAGAAAATGGATATTCAATTCTTGAACATACAAAAATTACTTCAGGACGGGACTCATACAATTATATCAGAAATGTTCATCAGCTTAAAGATCTCATTCCTATTGGGATAGGAGCAGGTGGAAGAATAGGGGATTTAGAGCTATATAATTTAAATAAATATATCACTTTTTATTCTCAAGATTTTGCTCTTAAAAAACAACTTTTTCTTTTATCAGGGTTAACACAATATCATGAAGTGAAACTTGATAAAATTTCAGAAATATGTGGAAATAAATATTCAGTAATATATGAAAAGTTAGTTGAATTATACGATAATGGTTATATTATTCTTAATGAAAAATCATATGTTTATACTTTAGATGGAACATTTTGGGGAAACAATATCTCGGCTCTATTAGTTGAAACACTTTTTAATGCTATCAAGCAAAATAATAAATAAAATATTAAAAAAAGTGGCTAAATTAAAGAAATTTAGCCACTTTTTTTAATATTTTAAAGTTTTATTTAAAAAAATTTTTAACATCTCTGTTTTGGGATTATCTATAATTTCAGCTCCACCTTCTTCTTGAACTTTTCCTTCTGCTATAAATATAATTTTATCTGCTACAGTTTTTGCAAAATTCATAGAATGAGTTACTAAAATTATTTTTTTTCCTTCTTTTTTAAGTTCTGAAATTATATCTAACACTTCATTCGTAAGTGCTGGATCTAAAGCAGAAGTTGGTTCATCTAATATCAAGAGTTTTGTTTCTAAAGTAATAGCTCTTGTTATTGCTACTCTTTGTTGTTGACCTCCTGAAAGTTGTCCAGGTTTTTTATTCATATGTTCTTTTAATCCAAACCTTGTTAAAAAAGATATAGCTTTTTTTTCTGCCTGTGCTATGCCTAGTTTATGAACCTTTTCCAATGGTAATGTTATATTTTCAAGAGCGGTTAAATGTGGAAATAAATTATATGCTTGAAAAACTAATCCAATAGTTTTTCTATACTGAAAAAGATATTTTTCATTGTACTCTATCTCCTCATCATTTATTTTTATTCTTCCGTCATCAGGATTTTCAAGCCCTGCTAAAATCCGAATAAGAGTTGATTTACCTCCTCCACTTGGACCAATAATAACCAATGAACTAATGTTATCAACATCTAAGTTTAAACTATTTAAAACTAAATTTCCATCATACCTCTTTGTTAAATTTTCAATTTTAAGTTTCATAACTATACTTCCTTTCTAATTTTTTAGATATAATAGAAATAGGAAAAGTTATTAGAAGGTAACCAATGGCTAATACAAAATAATTTTCTATAGGTGCAAAAGTTAAAGAATCAACTTCTTGAATATTTTTTGTAAATTCATTAACTGCAATTATAGACAGTAAAGACGAATCTTTTATAAGGGATGCTATTTGTCCTGCTAAAGAAGGCATAATTCTTTTTATAAGTTGAGGAAATATTATATATTTATATTTTTGATAAGTTGTAAAACCTAATGTTTTTGCTGAATCTAACTGTGTTTTACCTATGCTTTCTATTCCTGCTCTTATAATTTCTGCAACATAAGCCCCTGAAAATATTCCCATTATAACAATACCAGCTACATATCTATTTTCAAGATTTAGAGCTGTTCCTATCACATAATAAAATATATAAATTTGAACAATTAATGGTGTTCCTCTAATTATTTCTACATAACCTTTACTCAGATAATAATAAGGTAAAAAATTAGAAATAGAACCAATTGCAATTATTGTCCCTACTAACAGACTTATCACCAAAGAAAAAAAAGATAAATTTATTGTCATAAAAAATCCATATATAAATTTAGGATAATAAGTAAATAATGTGTCTTCCCATCTAAAGGTATAGCCTATTTTGTTAAAAGAGTAAAATATTATCCCTAAAACTCCTAATATCAATATTCCTATATTAAGCATTTTCGCACTTTTTTTTGAATCTCCAAATCTGTTCTTAAAAAAAATATTACTCAAAAATTACCCCTCCTCTTTAACTTAATTTCCAAAAAAGAAAGGTATTTTTTTTTCATCAAATATTTTCTTTTCATTTTTTAAATACTTTTCAATCAAAGGTTCAAAACCTTTTTTCTCTTTAAATTCCTCTAAAAATTTATTTATAGAATTTCCAAGCTCAATATCATTTTTTCCATAAGCAATTCCCCAAACCCCATGTTTATCTATTTGAAAATTATCTAATATAATTTTTGTTGTTTTGAGATTTAGAGTATTATTTTTTATTACTGTTAATGGATCATATATAAAAGCATCTGCTTTTCCTTGTGAAACCTCTAATACAGCTAATGTTTCTTTTTCAAGTATTCTTAATTTTGCTTGTGGAAAATATTTTTTAGCAACTAAATGTCCTGTACTTCCAGTTTTAACAACAATAGTTCTTTTAGGATTATTTAAATCTGCAGGGATATTAACGGGAGAGTCAATATTCACTAATAATGATAAATAAGACTCTGCATAGGGAATTGAAAATGCTACTGCTTTTTTTCTCTCTTCAGTTATTGTCATTGAAGAAAGTATTATATCTACTTTTTTAGTTAAAAGAGATGGTAACAATCCAGACCAAGCTATATTTTCAATTTTTATCTCTCTATTCAAATATAATCCTAATTCTTTTGCAAGGTCCACACTTACACCAATTGGATTTCCTGAGCTATCAGTCATTTCAAATGGAGGATAAGCTAATTCCATACCTACAATTAAAGGTTTTTCCTTTGATAATGTTATTAGTGAAAATGTAAATAAAATTATTATTATTTTTAGAATATTTTTAGATTTTTTTATCATAATTTTCCTCCTAATATTATTTAGTCAATTTTTATTTGTTAAAATTTAAATTTATTATAGCTTATATTTGTTGACTGGTCAAGTAAAGTTTCTTTGTTAACTGTAGTTATTCTTTAATTTTTTAATTTACTTTTATATAACGAATAAAACAAAACACCTGTTTTTTCCCCATTTCAATTGACTTTTAAAGTCAATTGTTGTATCATCAAGGAAGAAGTATCTTTATATAGATTTGTTTTTTCAAATTTAAGGAGAGAATAAATGCTTAGAAATAAAAGAATAAAAATCATTACTGGTCATTATGGAAGTGGAAAAACAGAATTTGCAGTTAACTACGCTCTACACCTTGCTAACAAAGGAAAAAAAGTGGCTATTGCAGATTTAGATGTTGTTAATCCTTACTTTAGAAGTAGAGAATATGAAAAAATATTTAAAGAAAAGAATATAGAGCTTCTAGGTTTTATTTTAAAAGAACACGGTATGGATTTACCCTCGGTATCAGGAAATATAATGAAACCATTTACTGATCCTACTTATGAGTATATAATAGACTTAGGTGGTAATAGTGCTGGAGCAAAAGCATTTTCTAGTTTTAGAAAATTATTTTCTCCTTTAGAATGTGATCTTTTTTTTGTTCTTAATGCTAATAGACCAGAAACTTCTGATTTATCAGGTACTCTTGCTCATCTTCGTAATATAGAAGGAACACTAAATTTGAAGGTTACAGGAATTATTAACAATACTCATCTCGTATGGGAAACTACTGAAGAAGATATTTTAAGAGGAGATTCTCTGGCTCTTCAGCTATCCAAAGAAACTGGAATTCCAGTACGTTATACTCTTTGTAAAAGAGATTTAATTCCTTCTTTAAGTAATAATTTTCAGGGTATTTTATTTCCCATAGATATACTAATGAGAAAAAGTTGGATGTAATTTTCTTTTTCTTTAATTTTACAATTTTTTAGGAGGTTTTATGGCTAAGGGTAAAGTTTTTTTCAATCAAGAACGTTGTAAGGGTTGCGGGCTTTGCATTACAGGATGTCCTGTCAAAATAGTGCTAATAGATAAGAAAACGATCAATTCAAAAGGATATAATCCCGCTACAGTAGTAGAGCTTGATAAATGTATTGGTTGTGGTAATTGTGCAACTATGTGTCCAGATTATGTTATAACAGTTGAAAAAGATTAGGAGGTTTTAAAATAATGGCAAAAATATTAATGAAGGGGAATGAGGCTATTGGCAAAGCTGCGATAGTTGCTGGTTGTAAATGTTTCTTTGGATACCCAATAACTCCTCAAAATGAAATTCCTGAATATTTATCCCATGCACTACCTGCTGTTGGGGGAACTTTCGTACAAGCTGAATCAGAAATAGCAGCTATTAATATGTTATATGGAGCCTCTGGAACTGGAACTCGGTGTTTAACATCTTCTTCTTCCCCTGGTATAGCTCTAAAACAAGAAGGCATTACATATATGGCTGGAGCTGAACTTCCAGGTGTTATTATCAATATGATGAGAGGTGGACCTGGTTTAGGAGGAATACAACCTGCTCAGTCTGATTACAATATGTGTGTTAAAGGTGGTGGAAATGGTGATTATAAAATAATCTCTTTAGCGCCTGCCTCTGTTCAAGAAGCTGTTGATATTACTATAGATTCTTTTGATCTTGCTGATCATTATAGAACTCCAGTTATGATATTAGGTGATGGTATAATTGGACAAATGATGGAACCGGTAAGTTTTGATAATATAATAGTTAGAAAACAAAAAGAAAAAACTTGGGCAACTACTGGGACAAAAGGTCTTAGAAAACCTAATATTATCAATTCATTATATCTTGATGCAGAAGAGTTAGAAGCTCATAATATAAACTTATTTAAAAAATATGCTACAATTATTGAAAAAGAACAAAAATCTGAACTTTACAAAACTAGTGATGCTGAATTAATTTTTGTAGCTTACGGTACAACATCCAGAATTTGTAGAAATGTTGTAGATCAAATGAGAAAAGAAGGAAAAAAAGTTGGAATGTTTAGACCTATAACTCTGTGGCCATTCCCTGAAAAATCTTTAGATACAATAGAAAAAGGTAAAAAACTTTTAGTTGTAGAAATGAGCATGGGACAAATGGTTGACGACGTAAAGCTTTACTCTAAGTGTAAGCATGAAATTTATTTTTTTGGAAGAACAGGTGGAGTAATTCCCACTCCAAATGAAATTTATGATTATGCTATTAAAATTTTTGGAGGAAAATAAAATGTCAGTTGTATTCAAAAAAACATTAGGTTTAACAGATAATGAAACACATTATTGCCCTGGATGCACTCATGGAATTATTCATAGATTAATTGGAGAAGTTTTAGAAGAACTTAATGTGCTCGGTGATACAATAGGAATTGCTCCTGTTGGTTGTGCTGTTCTTGCTTACAAGTATTTCAATTGTGATATGCAACAAGCCAGTCATGGAAGAGCTCCTGCTGTAGCTACTGGAATTAAAAGAGCACTTCCTGATAAAGTCGTTTTTACTTATCAAGGAGATGGTGATTTAGCCTCTATTGGTGCTGGTGAAATAATTCATGCGGCGGCTAGAGGAGAAAAATTTACTACTATTTTTGTTAACAATGCTATTTATGGTATGACAGGAGGACAAATGGCTCCAACAACATTGCCTGGACAAAAAACTACAACATCTCAATCGGGAAGAGATCCTATATTAAATGGCTCCCCTATTAGAATGGCTGAAATTTTAGCTACTTTAGACGGTGCTGGATTTGTTGAAAGAACTTCTGTTCATAATCCGGCGGCAGTTAGAAAAACTAAAGCAGTAATAAAAAAAGCTTTTGAAAATCAAATCAATGGAACTGGATTTTCAATAGTTGAAATTTTGTCTACATGTCCTACAAACTGGGGATTTTCACCAGTAGACTCTCTAAAATGGTTAGAAACTAATATGATTCCATACTATCCTCTTGGAAACAAAAAGGAGGGAAATAAATGACTAATAAAATTATATGTGCAGGATTTGGAGGGCAAGGATTAATGTCTCTTGGAATGCTAGTTACTTATGCAGGGATGTTAGAAGAAAAAGAGGTATCTTGGTGTCCCTCTTATGGTGCAGAAATGCGTGGAGGAACTGCTAACTGCTCTGTTGTTCTTTCTGATACCCCTGTTGGTTCCCCTTTAATAAGCAATGATGCTACAATTGTAGTTGCAATGAATTTACCTTCATTTTTAAAATTTCAAAGTTCTCTTGTCCCTGGTGGAAAACTTTTTATTAACTCCTCTTTAATAAATGAAAAACCATCTAGAACAGATATTGAAATTTTTTATATCCCTGCTAATGATTTTGCTAATGATTTAGGAAATGTAAAAATTGCTAATATGGTTATGCTCGGAGCTATGTTAAAAGTTTGTCCTATTGTAAAAACAGAATCTATTTTTGAAGCTTTCCCTAAAGTATTTGGAGAAAATAAAGCAAAATTTATACCTATGAATAAAGAAGCTATTTCAAAAGGAGCTTCTCTTATAAAATAAAAAAAAATAAAAAAAAAATAAAAAAAAGGATTTTCTAATTTTACAAAGTATAACTGTGATAGAATACTTTAATTATAAATTCTACTCCCATAAATTATTTATATATTATTTTATAATAATATAATAAACAAAAAAACTAGGAGGTTTTTAATGACTAAAAAAGATTTTATTAACAAGTTTGCTTTACAATTAGGTGATGTTTCTAAGAAGGATGCTGAAAAGTATTTAGGTGCTTTTCTTGAAACTGTTGAGTCTTCTCTTCTTGCTGGAGAAACTGTTTCATTTGTTGGATGGGGTAAATGGGAAGTTTTAGAAAGAAACGCTAGAGAGGTTAGAAATCCTCAAACTGGAGACAAAATGAATGTTCCAGCTAAAAAAGTTGTTAAATTTAGAGTTGGTAAAACTTTAGAAGATAAAATTGCTGAATTACCTATAGAAGGTAAAGGTGAAAAAAAATCTAAAAAATCTAAAAAATAAGAAATAATTCTATTAATCTTTACTTTATTTAAATATTAAAAAATTATGATAAAAATTATGATAAAAATTTTATTAAAAAAGGATAAAATTTAATTTAGTTTAAATTTATCCTTTTTTTATGTTTATATAATTTATTGACTACTTTTCTTTTTCATTTTTTGAAAAATATGATATAATTTGTGTCTATAAGGTAGGTGATTCAATGAAAATAATTATAAATAATATTATTGTTCCTTTAAATGCTAATCAAAATGAATTTATTAAAAATTCTATCGAAAAACTAGGAATTCCACAAATAAATATTGTTAAAATTAATTATATAAAACGTTCTATAGATAGTAGAAAAAAATCAGAAATAAAATTAGTATACAACCTTGAAGTAACGCTTTTAGATAATACCAATATTCCTTTTTCTGAAAATATCAGAACTTTAAAAGAAAATATTTCTCCTATGAGAAAAGCATGTTTTCATAAAAAAATAAAAATTGCTGTTATAGGTACTGGACCAGCTGGACTTTTTGCAGCATATAAACTTTCTTCCCTCGGATACTCACCTATAATTTTCGAACAAGGGGAAAAAATAGAAGATAGAGACATATCTATTGAAAACTTTATAAAAACTTCTATTCTAAATCCTTATTCTAATATTCAATTTGGAGAAGGAGGAGCTGGAACTTATTCTGATGGAAAGCTCAATACCAGAATTAAAAGTGGATATATTGACGAAGTTTTTCAGCTTTTAGTTTCTTGTGGAGCACAAAAGGAGATTCTATGGGATTATAAACCTCATATTGGGACTGATATTCTTAAAATAGTTGTTAAAAACCTTAGAGAAAAAATTATACTATTAGGTGGAAAATTTTATTTTAGTTCTAAACTTAATAATATTAATGTTTTTAACAATCAAATTCAAGGGATTGAAATCTCTTATTTAAATGGACTGAAAGAAAACTTCGACGTAGACGCTCTTATTCTTGCCACAGGACACTCTTCCCGTGAAACTTATAGAATGTTGCACGGACATGGAGTTATCATGGAAAACAAGGCTTTTGCCGTGGGAAGTAGAATAGAGCATAGTAAAGAATTTATTAATAAACTTATGTTTGGTCCTTCTCATGAAAATGAACTTTTAGGAGCAGCTACTTATTCACTTACACATAATAATCGTGAAGAAAATAGGGGTATTTTTTCTTTTTGTATGTGCCCTGGTGGTGTAATTGTCAATGCTGCATCAGAAATTGAGGGAACTCTTGTTAACGGAATGAGTTTTTCTGATAGAAATAAACCATTTTCAAATTCTGCACTTGTTGTTGGTATTAAGGAAAATGAATTTGGAAGCGAACTTTTTTCGGGAATGAACTTTCAAAAAAAAATAGAGAAACAAGCTTATGAAATAATTGGTGGATATGGTGCTGTTTATCAAAATACTAAAGATTTTATAAACGACAATAAAAGTAAATATTTAAATTCTAGTAGCTATGAAATGAATTTAGTTAGTGAAAATTTAAACAATATTCTTCCTAAATTTGTAACTGATAATATGAAATCAGCTCTAGTATACTGGAATAAAATTCATAAAGGATTCGTATCAGAAGAGGCTAATCTTATTGGACCTGAAACAAGAACTTCATCACCTCTTAAAATTTTACGTGATTTAAAAGGTGAATCTCTTTCAATAAAAGGGATTTATCCTATTGGTGAAGGAGCAGGATATGCTGGGGGTATTACTAGTGCTGCTGTGGATGGATTGAAAATTATAGATTTAGCTTTTTCAACTGAGGTTTAACTAAAATATTTTGGAGGTTTACAATGAAAAGATTATCAAAGTTACAAACATTTAAAAATACAGAAAATAACTACTTTAGTTATTTAAAGCTCTATGAAACTATGCTTGAAAAACACGAACAATTTCGTAAAGAATATGGAAAAACTCCTGAGGTTGAAGCTAATTTTAAAAAGGAAGTAGATTTTGGTAACACAAGGTTAAAACAACTAAAAAAGAAAATGGATAAAGCTAAAGAAGATTTACAACCTAAGATTTAAAATAAAAGCTGAATCTCCCCATAGCTGAAGCAAATTGCTTTACGCACTTTTGAGTAAAAGGGCTCCCATATTTTTTAATTTTGGGAGCCCTTTTCTAATTTACAATAATTCTCTTTTCTAAATGAGGATTCAATATCTTTATTTTTTTCACATAATTTATAAATTTTTCTTTATTTTAATTTTTCTTTATTTTAATTTTCAATTATTTAATATATTACTAAATTTTGTAGATTAAAATCTATATTAAATTTTCCGATAAACCTTTGACAAGTCAAGTTGTTATAAGATATACTTTAAATAGCAGAAACTACATAATCTAAAAAGGAGGAATTTATGAGTTTTAAATTTTATATGCCACCTATGAGTTTAATGGGAGCAGGATGTTTAAAAGATGGATGTGAGGAAATTGTTAGTTTAGGTTTTAAAAAAGCGTTAATAGTAACTGACAAGGTTTTAGTAAGTATTAAATTAGTAGATCATTTAACAAAGCTTTTAAAGGAAAGAGAAATTGCTTTTGCAATTTTTGATGAAACTAAACCTAATCCAACAGCTACAAATGTTCATGATGGTTTAAAAATTCTTCAAAATGAAAAATGTGATTTTGTTATTTCTTTTGGTGGTGGCTCTCCTCATGACTGTGCTAAAGGTATTGCTTTATTAGCAACAAATGGTGGAAACATCAAAGATTATGAAGGAGTTCATAAATCTAAATATCCACAACTTCCCTTAATTGCAATAAATACCACCGCAGGAACTGCATCAGAAATGACTATATTCTGTATAATTACAGATGAAGAAAGAAGTATTAAAATGGCAATAGTTGATAAAAATACTAATCCAATAATTGCAATAAATGATCCTGAATTAATGGTAGCTATGCCTAAAAGTCTTACAGCTGCTACAGGAATGGACGCTCTTACTCATGCAATAGAAGCTTATGTTTCCACTATTGCTACTCCTATAACTGATGCTTGTGCAATTCAAGCTATAACTCTAATTTCCGAGCATTTAAGAACGGCGGTTAAAGATGGACAAAATGGAGTAGCTAGAGATAAAATGGCTTATGCTGAATTTTTAGCAGGAATGGCATTTAATAATGCAAGTTTAGGTTATGTCCATGCAATGGCTCATCAGCTTGGTGGGTTCTACGATTTACCTCACGGTGTTTGTAACGCAATTTTACTACCTCATGTTCAAGAATATAACGCAAGTGTAGTTCCAGGAAGATTAAAAGATTGTGCAAAAGCAATGGGAATAGATGTTAGTAAAATGACAGATAAAGAAGGTGCAACAGCTTGTATAAAGGAGATAAAGAAACTTTCTTCTGATATTGGAATCCCTTCAGGAATAAAAGAGTTAGGAGCAAAAGAAGAGGAATTACCTATATTAGCAGGTAATGCTCTTAAAGATGCATGTGGTGCTACTAATCCTAAAGTGGCAACATTAGAAGA
>JBOFUX010000054.1:0-64704 GCA_051652785.1 Fusobacteriaceae bacterium
TTAATGTTTTTTCCTCTCTTTCTTTATCCGTTGGTAATAACCCTGTACTTGCCATTAATATCATTCCTATTCCCATTATTATCCAACGAATATGAGCTTCTCCCTTTTTTACAAATTCTTGTCTCACTAATATTAAATAGGTTACTATTATTATTATTTTTGCTACTAATGCGTACATTTTTGCTCCTCACTTTTTTTGATCTGCTCCCTGTCAACTAGACAATTTTATTATCTACATTATTTCTTTCAGTAAATTTTTTCATCTTAAAAAACATGACTTTTACTATTGGCTATTAATACTTTTTCAATTCCATCACTTAACACCATATTTCTTAAACTAATACAAGACTTTTCTTTGCAGTAAGAATACTTTTCTCCAAAAAACTGTTCCATATTCAGTTCGATTAAGTTTTGCAAGTCTTTCTCTAATAAAACTGGCTTTGCTTGAATTTCTTCAATTGTATCTTTATTTGATATTTTAAATAAATTTATTTCTGGCATATCGCTCTCCTAAATTCAAGATTTTACTCGTAAAACTTTTCTGTAATCTCTCTATCATTTTTTGATAATCATTTAGATAAATCTTAAGCTTCATGTGACCGTACCTTTCATAACTCAGTTATATGTTCAATTTTCCCTAGATTAGCCTCTGTATATCTCACTCCGCCTCTTTAAAATAGTATTTCTCATATTGTTAATAATCGTATCTAAGGTTTCACAAATTTTGTCTACATTGTTTTTTAGATTAACACTATCAATTTCCTTTTCATCTTTTCTATTTTTTATCATATAAATATTCTTTAATCGTTTATAATCTAGCCAACTGTAATACTAAAATAATTCTTCAAAACTCATTAATATTATCTTTTGATACGGTAGCTTTTTTCTCTCTTTTTAAACGCTTCTTCACCACCCTCTAAAATTTCGCAAACGTGCTCCTTAATTCCTTTTTTATAAAGAATACCTTTTGATTTTGAATTTTCATAAGAATTCTCTAAAGAACCACTCACATATTCAAATTTAAATAATTTATTTTCACCAGTATTATTTTCTCCCGATTGATTAGCTACAATAATCTCTTCAGCATCTGTAGATACAACTAAATTAGCATTATGAGTAATCATTATAATTTGTCTTTCTTTTTTCTTAGATTTTATAAAATCTATTAGTTCATTGTATACAGTTCGATTATCTAAATTATCTTCAGGTTGATCAACTAAAATTGGATATTTAGGATTTTTTTGTTCTAAAAATAATTTAAATAATATTATTCCTTTTTTTCCAGGAGACATTTGATGTAAATCATCATCATTTTCTTTTAAAGTATAGCTAATCTTATAATTATCTTTCAATAATTCTTCACATAAATCTTTTTTTGATTTTCCACTTTTAAATTTTATTTTATCATTTAGATTAACTTTGTCTCCAATAACCATAATATTCTCTATATGCTTATCAGCTTCATATTGATAGATATTATTTATAAAAAAAGGGCCTATTATTTCAGTGAAATTTTGTTTTAAATTCAAAATAGAACCTATATTTTCATTAAAAATTTCTTCTTCGAAATCTATTTTTGTAATTATCTTTAATCTTTCATTTACATGTCCATTTTTATTTAGTAAATTAATAATTTCTTTATAATTATCATATCTATCATTTAATAAAGTTTTAATTTCATCTAAAATTTTATTTATTTCTATTTCTAACTTTTTTATTATTGATAAATGCCCTCGTATTTTTTCTAATGCTTTTTCTTCTTCAGTTATTATTTGTTCTAATTTAATTACCTCTTCATAAGCTACTATTTTATCGCTATATTTTTTTTGTCCATCTATATTTTTTATCAATTTTAAATCTAATTTTTCTAATAAACACTTATATTTTTCAGAAAATTTCTTACTTAAATCTACTAAATCTTTTGTCCATTTTTTCATATATATATTATGCTCTTTAATTTTTGTTAAAAATTCTTTTTTATCTTCCTCAATAGATACATCTAGTCGTGGAATGAAATCGTACAAATCTTCAGTCTTTGGATGCACAGTTGCTGCCATCCAATACGGAACATTGTCGAGCACAACTTTATCACGCCTTATTTGATTTTTATTAATTTTCATTTCTTTATTTTCTTCTATTAACTCAGAATATTTTTTGCTTTCTTCTGGCGATAATGTAGATTCTTTTATTATGATATCTTTTCTTGATTTCCATTTTTCTAAATTATCAATAATAGCTTGTTCTTCAGGATATTGTCCTATTTTTTCTAGTTCTTTTGTTTTCGTCTCTAGTTTATTAAAAAGTTCAATAATACAAGAATATATTTTTTTTTCAATTAAAATATTTTTATTTTTTAATTTTTCTTTTTTAATATCTACTCCATCTTTTTCTAATAAATTACTTAATAAGAGTTTTTCTAACTCTTCTCTATTAGTATCAGCCAACTCATTTAAATATAATTGTGGGATATATACAATTGGTCTTCTTTCTTTTTTATCAGTCATTTTAAATTCTACCCCATCTTTAAAACGTACAATAAAATCATCAATTTCTAATTGCTCATTATCATAATTGAGTTCTTTACTCTTACCCAGTGTTTTTGCTATAAAATATAGTAATAGTGATTTCCCTGAAGATTTCCCCCCAATTATTGTATTTAAATTTTGATTCATTTCAATCCAATCAGACGAAAATTTTTTACTTCCATTTTTAGGTACAAATTTAACCTTATCAATTATATTATACTCTCCTTTTTCATCAGGTATTTCATTTTGAATTTTAACTCTTTCACTTGGTTCTATCAATAGTTGTCTTAATCCTTCAAACGTTGGCTCTGCTTTTATCCATGTAAACTTACTTCCAATATCAGCTTTTTCGTGAGCATCTGAAGCAATTATTGACGGTCTATTAAAATTTTTTAAATAAAAATTTTCGCTATCCCCAGCTTTATTTATTTCACAAATATCAATATAACTATTTAAAAGCTCCTTCTTTAGTGTTCCTAACGCTTCACACAAACGATTAACATTTTTTTTAGCATCTCCTTGATGTTTTATTTCTGTATCAAAGCTATTTGTTTTACTACCTGAATGAACAGTAACTATTCCACCAAATTCCCTTATTAAATCAGCAGCTTTTTTAAAGTCTACTTGTACTAAAAACATTCCTTCTTTAAAAGCAGCTTCATCTGATAATGTGGTATTTTGTTGTTGTTGTTTTCCTTTTGCAATTATGTGAGTTTTAGATATCCCCAATGGCGATAAAATATAATCATGTAATGCCTTTGAATTTAATTCTATATCATTATGTTTATCAGGAAATAAACCAATCATGTGCACAGAAGAACTCCCATACTCTGTTCTAAATTCAATTCCTGATAAGACAGTTATAGAATATTGTTTTGATAATTTTTTAATTTTATCTATATTATCCGCTGTATGATGATCTGTTAGTGCTATAACACTTATCCCCTTTTCTTGTGCTTTTTGTAATATTTCTTCCGGAGTTCCCTTTCCATCTGAAACATTTGAATGTATATGTAAGTCCCATTTTTTCCACTCTGAACCTTTAGAATATGTCAATTATTATTCCCCCCTCAATGCCTTCTGTATAATATCCCTAATCCTATCACTTCTCAACTGTGTATCAAACTTTATCTTAATATCCTTACCTAAATAACTTTTAAAAAGTTTCTCAGCACACACAATTTTCATTGTCTCTTCAGGATTAAGCATCTCCTTGCCCTTGGATTCTATTATTAGGTTCAAATCTTCTTTTCCATCCTCTCTTCTCAAAATATAAGCAAAGTCAGGAGAATATGTTCCACCACCTATTACAGGGATCCTAATACTATTTTTCGGTATCTTTGCAAATAAAGTTATATCTCTTACTGAATTTTCTATATTTTCTCTTTCTATTTCTGAATCAAAAAATATTTCATCATACAAATAATTATTAGGAGCTTTTTTCTCACTAGAAGTAGTTCCAAAATCAGAAGCTGAAATTCTAGATAAAGGATTCCCAATGTTATCTGTTAATTTTGTTGGATGAACTTCTGTATCTACTTTTTCATAATTTACTTTCATTTTAGTATATGAATTTTCTATCATATATTTAATATAGTTTGCTTTTATCTTTTTAATTGTAGAGTGATTTAAATACCTATTTATGTCCATTCTTTTAGAAATATTTGTATTAACTTCTGTTTTCTTATTTTCGCTAAGATAAATAAACATTTGATGCAACATGTTCAGAGGTATGTTTATTAGTTTCTCTAGCTCTAATAAGAACTCTTTATATGTTAGAGTATTTACTGACACTTCCTGGGTATATAGTGAATCTTGACTCTCAAAAGTAACATCTTTTCCATCTTCACCTTTTTTTAAAGTATGAATTGACGTTGTTATTCCATTTTCAAAAAATTCTACTCCCATTATCATCTCATTTAATATGTTTTGTAATTCATTATTATTCTTAAAATCATATTTGATAATAACTTTTGAGTTCAGTTCTTCCCATAGTTTTTTAAAAGTTTCGTATTTTTCCTTTCTAATATGAATATAGTTTGGAGTTTTACCTTTTCTTTGATCTATTATCTTATTTGATTTCACTTCATCAAATAATTCTGGATATTTCTCTTTAAGCTTTAAATATCCATCTTTTATAAAATTAGATTTCCTATCTATTATTTTTAACTCTCTTAATTCATCAAAAATATCATCAGTAGTTTTATTTTCTAATTTAGCTATTTTTACAATAAATTCATCCGATAATATAGTTAAATCTTCCCTTACTAGCTTGCTATTATTTATTTCACCAACTAATTTTCCCACAAAATCTTTCTCTGTAAAATCTACAAAGTAATGGAGGAAATGTTCTCTATCAGTCACACGATACATATATTCATTAACAGGGATCCTAAGTCCTCTCCCTACTTCTTGAAGTTTATTTGTATCTGACCCACTTCCTCTTAATTTGCATATAACAAAAATATTTGGGTTATCCCACCCCTCTCTTAACGTCCATTTTGAAAATATAAATCTTCTTGGATTATCTATATCCAAAAGAGCTTCTTTATCATGTAAAATTTCATTAATCTCTTTTTCTACATTTTCATCAGAATCATTATTATCTTTAGCAAAATAACCACCGTGACATTTTGAAATATCTGCAAGCGATTTTTCAAGATATTCTTTATATTCTCCTTTATATCCTTCTTTTTCCAACATTTTTATTTTTTCTTTTAAAAAACTTTCAAGGACTTGCTCAAAATATATTCTCAAATGCTCTTCATTTTTATTTTCATTTCTATAAGAAGAGATATTATCTATAAAGAAAAGTGTCATTGGTTTTATTCTTGGGGATATATCTTTCATATATTTTTCTTCAAGTTCAAAATGCTTAGTAATAGAGTCTTTCATCAGTTTTTCTTGTATTGACTCTGAGTAAGAAAAAGGATTTATACTAGCTTTTATTTTCATTTCATAACCATTGGACAAAAGAACTCTTTTTGTATTAAGTTCATCTATTGATAACCCAATGATAGATGAATGTAATTGTTCTCCCTTTCCAACAGAAAATGAAGTTTCTTTCCCTAGATCATTTACATATGAAAAAATAGCTTCTTTAGATGTTGTACTTTTTAAAGTTATTTTCTCATTTTTTCCACTTTCACTTTCTTCTATCTCTACAACTATTCCTTTAATCAAGTCATCATTAAAGGCTTTTACGGAGTCTAAGCTATGAATTAGGTCGTAGAAATTATCATCAAATGTTGCACCATATCTAATAATCAGTTGTGGTTCAAACTTTAAAATATTTGCCCATGTTTTATTATTTTCTTTAAATTTATGTGGTTCATCAATTATAATAACGGGATTAGTTCCGGCTATTCCAGAAATACAGTCGCTAAATTTGCCAAAAATCTCTATATCATACTTTTGTTCTTGAACAGTTTTACTATTAATCATCCCTTGATTAATAACAAGGACATTTATATCATTCTTGTCATGCAAATCTTTATTTATAAACTCTTTTATTTCTTGAGGAAAATAGTTTTTATTCCCTTTTTTCCCCTCTTTACTTTGTACAATTAAACAGTTAATATTTTTATCATAAACATCTCTAAAATGTCTTCTTGATGAACTAGAAGTCAAAAAATTCACAGTTCCAGCTTTGATTGAAAGTGTTGGTACCACTATTATAAATTTATTTATTCCTTTTTCTTTATTTAATTCAAAAATAGTTTTAGTATATGTATATGTTTTTCCTGTTCCTGTTTCCATGTGAATATCTAAAATTAGTGGCTCACTTTCTCCATTTTTTAATTTAGTTTTATATTTTTTAGGAATTGAAAATAGATTTTTTTCCTGTCTAATCTTTTCAATATTTATATTTATCTGTTCTCTATTATTGATAATAATAGGATTAGAATAAACTTCTCTTTCATAATTTTTAATAGTTTCTTCAAAACAATTTAAAACAGAATTAACAGCTTCTGTCTGATGAGGTAAATCATATTCAAAATTAAGGTGTTTAGACATTAATATCTCACCTCAACATCAATTATAGCTGATTTTTTGTTAGCATATGTTTTGATATTTTCTTTTAATTCTGTTCTATATTTTCCACTTAACTGTGTATAACCATAAACTACAATTTTATTAATTGTAAAATTTTTATCTGAATCTAGTTTTTCTACAATAGTTTTTATAAGTGAACTACTTTTTATTTCATCAATTAAATAAAGAATATTTCCTATTTTATATCCTAATGAATCTCCTAAATTAATAATTTCTAGATTTTCATTTAGCACATTACCATCAAAAACTTTATATGTTGTTAAAATTGCCACTTTCTCATCTTCAGTTAATAATTTAGGCTCAAAAAGTTTCAACGTACTAGGGTCAAATTTTTCCATGCTTTCAATTATAGTGTTAGGAATATCTTTAACGGAATAGATTTTAAACCCATAATCTATTTCTGCTTTAGTTTCTTCTTTTATTTTCTTAGCAGCTCTTTTTATTCTTTCAATTCCAATTGAAGTTATATTTGTTGGAAGATTATTTTCTTTACAGAATTTATATGCTTCTTTACCTTCTTCTATCTCCTCTTCTAATTGAACCATGATGTATTTTCTATTTCCACCATCTTCTGCATTTAGTTGCATAACAGCATGAGCTGTTGTGGCTGAGCCTGAGAAGAAGTCAAGAATTAAATAATTCTTTGTCCTATAAGTAGCTGATAATACGACCTCCTTTATTAATGAAAGAGGTTTTGTTGTTGAAAAAATTGCTTTCTCCTCTTCTAAAACTTTACAAATTTCTTCATTACCGTATTTATTTAAATGTTTCATCATGCTATGAAATTTTGAATAATCCTCTGAAATTTTTCTTAATTTTCCAATTATATGACCTTTTTCTTTTTTTAATAGTCTATAAATACCATTTTCAATCCCTTTATCTATTTTTATTTTGTATGCTTGATCTTTATATTCTAAAATCTCTTCATATAATAAATTACCATATTTTCCGTGCTCTCTTCTAATAGCATCTTCTTGTATCCAATACTCTTCACCATTTAAATCTATTATTTTTCCTCTGATATCTTTTGGTTTTTTTAAATTATCAAATTTACTTTCATTTTTTGCATAACAATATAAATATTCGTGTCCATTATAAACATATTTAGCTTGTCCACCACCTTCTGCAGTATTAATAACAAAATCTTTTATTAAATTTTCCTCCCCAAATACTTCATCACAAAGCAATTTTAATTGAGAGGCTTCATTATCATCAATAGAAATAAAAATAACTCCATCCTCTCTTAATAATTTTCTTGCGAGATAAAGTCTAGGAAACATAAAAGTAAGCCAAGCAGAATGTGATGAAGATTTTCTATCTATCCACAATAAAATCCTCTCTTTTTCATTCTCTTCTATTGCATTAATCGCTATTAATTTATCTAATTCTTTTTCTGTAAAGCTTCTATCATCATTATAAACAAAATCTCCATTTATTGTATTATAAGGTGGATCTATATATATCATTTTAACTTTTTCTGAATATGCAGAAATCAAGTGTCTTAAAACCTCTAAATTATCACCTTTTATATATACATTTTCACTATTTTTATTTTCCTCTTTCTCGTTATGCTCTTTATCCTCTGAAAGAACAGTTGAAATTGGCAACTGTGACAATTTTCTTGCGTAAGTCTTTCCTAACCAATTTAATCCGTAACTATCTTTAAATAATTTATTTGATGGTTCTACTATCTCTTGAAATTTTTGGATGTTTAAATTTCCATCTCTATCAAAACATTCGGGAAATTGTTCTTTTAAAATCTCCAATCTGTTATCACAATTTTTTTCTAATATATTTTTCATCTTTTTCTCCTTATTTCCCTATTTTATTAACATTTAATAAATATCTCATCTAAAAATTAAAAAAATACTAGATTTATTTTTACTTCATTACAATATTTTTATCTCAATTTTTTATACCTTTATTTTGTTAAATTATATCATATTTAAATATTTATTATTAAACTAAATTTTTTTTATAAATATTAAAATAATCTAAATTTTAAAAATAATTATATGGTATATGATAAGTTAATTCAAGATGAAGCATCTACTCTAGACTCTCTTTAAAATATTTTTTCTCTCAAGTTAAATGAACGAAAAATAGAATTTTAGATAAGGAGGTATATAAAAAATGAAAAAATTATTTAAAAGTATTTTATATATACTCTCTTTGCAGTTGTTGTTTTTATTATTATTCATTATAAATACAAAAATTTATAAAAGTGATTTTTCATTTAAAAGTTTTAATTTCAAATTTTTATCAAGAGATTTTTTAGAAATGAATTTCATTATTGAGATATGTTACATTGGAATATTTTTAGGAATTTTGGGATATATTTTTCTAAGATGCCAAATGAAAAAAGATAAAAATCTTCCTTTATTATTTAAATCCTACACTAACTATTTTAGGATTTTCATTAAGCAAAATTAACACACAACTAGACAATGATAAAGAAAATAAAAATTACTTATTAATAACTTTTTCGTCTACAAAAAAATAGAAATAGGAAATCGGGTGAGATATATTAATTTAGATAGCAATATTTTATTAGGAAAAAACATATCAATTTAAATTATATTACGGGGGGTATTTAAATAATGACAATAGATGATTTATCCACTATTTATGGAATAATTTATAAAATAGGAAATGCTCATAATTGGATAGTTATTTATTCACAAAATTATTCATTTTCAAATGTTTTTTCTAATAAATATATTTCTGGGATTATTAGCTCTTCTTTTCCTACTAGAAAAGAATTTAAGCTTATTAATGACACCGCATTTAAACTAAATACAAATCCTGATATTCTATACAAAGATGGTCAATTCTATATTTTAAATTTAAATATGATAATGCTAATAAAATAATTTTAGATACAAAAGTATCACAAAATTTATTTATTAGATTATTGAATGATGATGCCGTTCATTCTGAACTAACAGGAACAGATTATCTTGCTAATTCAAAAGATAGAACAAAATAAATTAAATCGCTAATTATCAACACTATTTCACGTTTATATAAATACTAAAAATTTTATGTGAAAATGGATGAAATTTAATTCAGTTTAAATTTCATCCATTTTTATTACTTTATTTTATATTTTATAGTTTAAACTACTCCCACTCAATAGTAGCAGGTGGTTTTGAAGATATATCATAAGTTAATCTATTTATTCCTTTAACTTCATTTATAATTCTATTGGATACTCTATCTAAAAATTCATAAGGAAGTCTTGACCAAGTTGCAGTCATAAAATCTATTGTATCAGCTGATCTTAATACTGCTGTGTACTCATAAGTTCTCTCGTCTCCCATTACACCAACAGATTTTACTGGTAGTAATACTACAAAAGCTTGACTTACTTTAGTGTATAAACCATCTTTTCTAAGTTCTTTTATAAATATATCGTCAGCTTCTCTTAATATATCAGCTTTCTCTTTATCCACTTCACCTATTATTCTAATTCCAAGTCCTGGTCCTGGGAAAGGATGTCTATCTATCATATAATCAGGTATTCCAAGTTCCCTTCCAACCGCTCTAACTTCATCTTTAAATAGCTCTCTTAGAGGTTCTAAAAGTTCAAACTTCATATGTTCAGGAAGTCCACCTACATTATGATGAGATTTTATAGTTGCTGATGGTCCTTTTACTGATTGAGATTCTATTACATCTGGATATATAGTTCCTTGAGCTAAGAATTTTACATCAGTTAATTTCGCTGATTCAGCATTGAAAACTTCTACAAACTCATTTCCAATAATTTTTCTTTTTGTTTCTGGATCAGAAACACCTTTTAATTTTTCAAGAAACCGTGCTTCTGCATCTACACATTTTATATTCATATTATAGTTCTTTCCATATACTTCCATTACATTTGTTGCCTCATCTTTACGAAGCAAACCTGTATCTACAAATACGCATATTAACTGATCTCCTATAGCTTTATGAATAAGCATAGCAACTACAGAAGAATCAACTCCACCAGATAGTCCTAACATTACCTTATTTGTTCCTACAGTCTCTTTAATATGCTTTATAGTCGTTTCAATATAGTTACCCATAGACCAATTTTTTTCACAACTTGCTATATCAAATACAAAATTTCTGAAAAGTTCTTTTCCATACTCTGAATGTGTAACTTCCGCATGAAACTGAACACAGTAAATATTTTTTTCAATATTAGCAATTGCTGCTACACACGAATCAGTATGAGCAATTTGCTTAAATCCCTTAGGAATAACATTTACATGATCCCCATGACTCATCCAAAATATACTATTATTTGGTATTCCAGTAAATAATTTAGAAGCTTCATCATCAAGAACAACTTCTGCCTTTCCAAACTCTTGCTTATCGGCTCTTTCTACATTTCCACCTAAAAGTTTACTTGTAAGCTGCATTCCGTAACAAATTCCTAAAATAGGTATTCCTGATTCAAAAAGTGCAGGATCTATACTTGGCGATCCGTCTAAATATGTAGAGGCTGGACCTCCTGAGAGAATAATCCCTTTAGGTTCTCTTGCTAATATTTTATCTAAAGGCTCATAATATGGAACAACTTCAGCATAAACTCCCATTTCTCTTACTCTTCTAGCAATTAGTTGATTATACTGTGAACCGAAATCTAAAATAACAATACTATTTTTTTTCATTATTTTTCTCCTCATACTATATTAAGCTAATTTATAAAATAACTTTTCCATTTTGAAAACCTTTAATTATAGCTAAAGACTCAACATTAAGTCCTTTTTCCTCTAAAGTTCCTCTACCTGTTTGAAATCCTTTCTCTATAACAATTCCAACGCCTAAAACTTTGCTTCCTGCTTGCTCTATTATATCATAAAGTCCTACAACAGCACCGCCCATAGCTAGAAAATCATCTACAATCAATACTCTATCTTCTTTATTTATATATTCTTTTGATATACATATATCATATTCTTTATTTTTAGTATACGACATAACTTTCGAACAATAAAAATTATTCATTGTAGAGGGTTTTGCTTTCTTCGCAAAAACTAAAGGAACTCCAAATTCATAGGCAACCATGGTGGCTATTGCTATTCCTGACGCTTCTATGGTTATGATTTTTGTAACATCTAATTCTTTAAATCTTCTTTTAAACTCTTTTCCAATTTCATACATAAGATTTGCATCTATTTGATGATTTAAAAAACCATCTACCTTTAAAATTGAATCTCCAATAACCTTGCCGTCCCTTAAAATAAGCTCCTTTAAATACTTCATCTTTCCTCCACTATTCTCTGTAATATAAATAAAAAAAGACCATTTTCTTTCTTAATTAAAGTGAAAGAAAATAGTCTCTTCTATAATACTTATCTTTCAGTATTATGAAAAGATATTTTAATTCACTCCTAGTGGCTAATTTAAGGCTAACCGTAGAAACTCCCAACCATATTATGGGGATATATGAGTAAACTTTTATTTTTATTTTAGTTATAATATCATTATTTTTCCGTTTTTGTCAATTATATTTGCTAAAACTTAGAATGATTTTTTAAATAAAAATATATTTTTTCACTTGTTATTGGAAGTTTTCTCCCTCTGTACCCTGTTATATTATATATTGCATCTGCTATTGCTGGAGCAGGAGAGTTTACCACTACTTCACCTATGGATTTTGCCCCTAATGGACCTGTTGCTTCTATTGAATCACTAAAAAGTACTTCTATTCCAGTTCCTATATCTTTTCTTCCTGGAATTTTGTATTGCATAAATGTATTATTTTTTACTTTACCTTTCTCAGTATATTGTACATCTTCATAAAGAGCTAGCCCTATCCCTTGAGCTATCCCACCTTCCACTTGTACTTTTGCTAAGTTGGGATTTATTCTTAAACCACAGTCTACAACTGATAAAAAATTTATAATTTTTACTTCACCAGTTGTACTATCTATTTCAACTTCTACAAAACTTGCAATAAATGGTGGTGGAGATGTTTTTCCACCCCATGTTTCTGTAACTGTTATTTGATTTTGTCTTGCAAATGAAATAGAATTATTTGCTAATACATCTAGTTCTAATTTTTTACCACTGGCACTTTCTATATAGTCACCAAAATACTTTAAGTCACCTATTTTTTCATTCATTTGTATTGAAGCTTCTTCTAATATTTTTTCTTTCATTTTTTTTCCAGCTAATAAAACTGCATTTCCCGTTACATAAGTTCCACTAGAAGCATAAGCCCCTGGATCAAAAGGACACGTATCTGTATCAGCTGAACGAATAACAATTTTATTCATAGGAACTTCTAAAATTTCTGCTGCTATCTGACTTAAAACTGTATCGCTTCCTTGCCCCATATCAGTTGCACCAACCATTAATGTGAAATGTCCTACTTCATTTAATTTTATTGTTGCTGCTGCTGTATCAAGTCCAGCAATTCCTGACCCTTGCATAGTAACTGCCATTCCTGCACCTCTATAAATTCCAGGAGCAATTTCTCTTTTTTCTCTTTTTAAATCCCAGTTAAATTGCTTCTTTCCTATCTCTATACATTTCTTTATATTTCCACTTACATAATTTTTTCCAAGAGAAGTACTATTATCTTCATTTTTTATTATTTCCAAATTAGTTTCTACTAAATTTTTCATTCTAATTTCAGTTTCATCTATTTTAAGTTTTTTAGCCAACTCATTTATTATTGATTCAACAGCAAATGTCCCTTGAGTTGCCCCGTAGCCTCTAAAAGCTCCAGCTACCATAGTATTAGAATAAACTATATCTGCTCTAAATTTCATAGGAACTTTAGCATACAAAGGAAAACTTTTATAAGCTATTAAAGGAGTTACTGTGGGAGCATGTTCCCCATAAGCTCCTGCATTTGAAATAGTATTTATATCAATTGCTTTTATATTTCCTACTTTATCTGAACCTATTTTTATTTTTATAGTCATACTATGTCTAGTTGTAGAGCAAGTACAAGCTTCCTCTCTAGTAAAAATATGTTTAGCAGGTTTTCCAGTTTTTAAAGTTACAAATGCACAGTACATTTCCATAGTAGCCGTTTGTTTAGCTCCAAAACCTCCACCTATTCTAGGCTTTATTACGCGTATTAAAGAAGGGGAAATTTCTAACGCTCTTGCTAAATGTCTTTTAACATGAAAAGGAATTTGAGTAGAAGATATAACCACCAATCTATTATTTTCATCCATATAAGACATAGCCCTTTGAGTTTCCATCATTCCATGCATTTGAGCTTGTGTTCTATATGTTCTTTCTATAATCACATCACTTTTTTCAAATCCTTCCTCTACTCCAGGTTTTTCCATAAATATACTACTAGCTAGATTTCTAGTATTATCATAACCAATATTATAATTAGTAAACGCTTTTTCCTTATGAACTATACTGTTACTATCTAGTGCTTTTTCATAATCTAAAACTGGTGCTAAAACTTGATATTTAACCTTAATTAATCTCATAGCTTTCATGGCAGTTTTTTCATCTATTGCTACTACAATAGCTATAGGATCCCCTATATATCTAACAGTATTTTCAAGTATTTTTCTATCATATGGAGATGGTTCTGGATAACTTTGACCTGCTAAAGTAAATTTTGTATTAGGAACATCTTTGTATGTATAAACTTCAATAATTCCAGGTATTTTTTTTGCTATACTTACATCTATTTCTTCAATTTCTGCAAAAGCATGAGGAGATCTTAAAAGTTTTATCATCATAATGTTATTATTTAAAGATAAATCATCTGTATAGAGAGGTTTTCCAGTTATTATTCCAAAACTATCAACTTTTTTAACAGAACTATTCACAATTTTCAAACTGATTTACCTCCATAAATTTTTTTATAGCTCTTAAATGTGACATATATCCACTACATCTACACAAATTTCCATTCATATAATGCAATATTTCCTCATCAGTAGGATTTTTTAATTCTTTTTTCATAGCTAAAACAGTGAGAACAAATCCAGGTACACAAAAACCACATTGGTCTCCTCCTTCAGAAGCTAACAACTCTCCAAATTCTTTCGCTTCTTTCTCTCTTCCCTCTATGGTTTCAATTTCTTTCCCTTCACTTCTAACTGAAAATGTTGAGCAAGAAAGAATAGGTTTTCCATTTAATAAAACTGTACAAAGTCCACAAGAACTTGTATCACAACCTCTTTTTACACTTAAATAACCTGCTTTTCTTAAAGTATCCACAAGAAATTCATCTTCATTTATTAAAAGCTCTTTTTCTCTTCCATTAATAGTTGTTTTTAAAATCAAGTTCTTCACCTTCCAAAATAGCTTTTCTTATTAACACCTTTGCCATTTCTTTTCTATACTCTTTAGTGCTTCTCATATTATCGCCAAATAATACATCTTTTAGTAAATTTTCCATTGCTTCATCATTTAATAGTTCTAATATAAATTTTCTTTTTTCCAATATATTTTCTTTTTCTAATTTATTTCCTTTAGAAAATTCTGAGTACGATATATTCTTTTCAATGGTATTTTTTACAAGTACAGCTTTTCCTGGTTTTGCACCAATAGCTATATTATAACTTTTTATATTTCTAATCAAGTTATTTTTAACAGAATCCTTTTCATCTATAATATTTTTCTTTTTAGAAACTGAAATATTTATAAGAGAATAATCTGTTGAACTTTTTCTTATACTTTTAAATATTCCAATATACTCTTCTTTAGGAATTTTAATTTCAATTAATATATCTCTAGTTGATTTTTCCTCTTTTAAAAAGTCGTCTAATTTTTTTTCCCCACCTTTGTAAAGTACAACTAAGCAATCAACAGTTAATAAAGGAGTAATTAAATCTGAAAATCCAAATTTTGAAAAAACTGTTCCCCCAACTGTTACATTATTTCTAAACTGAACTCCTAAAATATCCTTTACTGAGTAAGTAAAGATATTGTTATAATAAGTTTTTAAAAGCTCATTTATTTCTATCTCTCTAAAAGTTGTCATAGAACCAATACTTATATATTTATGATCTTCTCTTATGTAGTTTAGATTTAATTTTGACATATCTATCCCAGTGTTATAAAGGACTTTACTCATTTTCAAGTAACTTCCTCCGCCTATTATTATATTTTGTTTATTTTTTATTAATTCTTCATAGGCTGCTTCAATATTTTGTGCTTGAAAATAATTTTTAAACCCAAACATAAAATCCTCCTAAATTTTTACTCTAGCAACTTCTTTATCAGCAGGGAGTATCATATTTAACACAACGCCTATGCACCCAGAAACAACTATTCCAGAACCACCAAAAATAAGCTTAATCGTTTCTGAATAATTGGCTAAAACACTAGGTACAGTTCCTATCCCATACCCTATCCCCAAAGAAACTGCAACTATTATTGCATTTCTTCCTTTTAAAGGTTCCTTGGTTATTAAGTTTATTCCACTTATGGAAATCATAGCAAACATCATAATTAAACTTCCACCTAATACGCTTTGAGGTATCACTGTTAACAATGCACCTATTTTTGGAATAAATGCAGCTAGAACTAAAAACATAGCACCTACCCCTACTATAAATCTACTCATAATACCTGTCATTGCTATCATTCCTGTATTTTGGCTAAATGATGTTGTTGGTAAAACTGAAAAAAATGTTGCTAGAACACTTCCAAGTCCATCTGCAATAATTCCTCCTGATAATTCTTTATCTGTTGTTTCTCGTCCTGCTCCTCCCATTGTCACTCCTGACATATCACCAACTGTTTCAACTGCAGAAACAATAAACATAAGCATCATAGCAAGTATTGCATCTAAATGAAAGGTAACACCGTATATAAGAGGTTTTGGAAAACTAAAATATGCTGCATCTTTCACAGGAGCTAAATCCACCATGCCTAAAATACTAGCTACAATAAGTCCTAAAATAGTAGCTATGAATATTGATCCTGTACTTAACATTCCTTTTCCAAATTGCTTTAGAAAAACTACTACTGCAAGAACCAATCCCCCTACACCTAAATTTTGTAAAGAACCAAATTCACTAGAGCCAAATCCTCCAGCAAAACTTTTTATTCCAACTGGTAAAAGTGATAATCCTATGGATAAAACTATTATTCCAGTAACAACTGATGGAAACAAATGTCTAATTTTTTTTATATATAAACCTATACAAGCTTCGAATAATCCACCTACTAGAGCTGCTCCTAAAACTCCTTCAAACCCATATTTACTTCCAATAGAAATTGCCACTGGAACAAATGCAAAACTAGTTCCCACAACAATTGGAAGTCTAGCTCCAATAGGACCTAACGTGTAGGCTTGAATCAATGTATTTATTCCCGCTACTAGCATGCTCGATTGAATTAAAATGGTTTTCGTGTCTTGAGAAACACCTAAAACTCCTGCTACTATTATAATCGGGGTAATATTACTGATAAACATTGCTAAAATGTGTTGAAGCCCTAACGGTATAGCCTCTCTTAACCTAGGTACTCCGTCTACATGATAAATCGATCTGTTTTTCATTTTTCCTCCTGAATATTTTTATATAATTCTAATAATTAATTATTAAAATAAATAATAAATAATAAAAATAAAGATTATTCTCTTTCTACTATAAGTGAAAGAAAATAATCTTTATTTTTAAAATTTTCATATTTATTAAATAATTTACAGATTAAAAATTTATAAATACTGTAAATTTTTACAATATTAATAATTATAATCGTAAATTTAATAAATATATTTTAAAGATTAAATTTATCACTCATAGAGATTAATTTAAGGTTAATCGTAGAAACTCCCAACCGTATTTTGGGAATATATGAGTTATTTTTATATTATTGTATCTTAATTTTTTCTATGAGTCAATGCTTTCTTTATTTAATTTATAAATTTAAGTTCTTTTATTTATTCCGAGATATTTTTCAATCTCGCTCTCTTTTTTATAATTTTTATAGCTTCTATTTTTTTCGAGCTTACATTTATTCTTTTATCGTATTTTTGCTTTGGAAGTTCATTTTCACAAATTATATCTTTATCATGAGTGACTTCTCTAACAGGAATACTAAATCCAAGTTGCTCTTCTAAATTTTTTAAACTAATATTATCTTTAGGGTCTAGTAATATGTAAGTTTTTCCTTTTTCTTTTACTCTTCCAGTTCTTCCTATTCTATGAGTGTATAGCTCAGCATTTTCTGGAATATCATAATTGTAAACATGAGTAACTCCTGTTACATCTATTCCTCTAGCTGCTACATCTGTAGCTATTAAAAATTGAACCTCTAAATTTTTAAAACTTTTCATTATTTTCTCTCTTTTAGATTGTGGAATATCACTGTGTAATTTTTGACACTTAAATCCTTTCATATGTAAAACTTCATCTAATTTATCTACTCTTAATTTTGTTCTACAAAAGATTATTCCCATAAAAGGATTGTCTTCATTTAACATTTGTGTAAGAGTGTCTTGTTTTTTTCTATCAGAAGTTACTACCACAAATTGTTCTATATTTTTAAACTTGTCTTCGTTACTTTTTATAGAAACAACAATAGGGTCTTTCGTATATCTATATGCTATTTTTTTCACAACAGAGTCTAGTGTAGCACTAAACATCAGCGTTTGTCTTTTAGAAGGAAGAATAGATATAATCGCTTCCATTTCATTCTTAAAACCTAATTGAATCATCTGGTCTGCTTCATCTACAATTAATTTAGTTACACTTGATAAGTCTATTGTTTTTCTTTTTATATGGTCTAAAAGTCTTCCTGAAGTAGCTATAACAATATCTACTTCTTTTTCAAACTTAGTTATTTGAGAACTTATTTCTTTTCCCCCGTACACAAGAGCTACCTTATAAGTGTTTTCTATGTTTAATTTTTTGATTTCATCATTTATTTGAACTGCTAGCTCTCTTGTTGGAGTTAAAATCAAAGTTTTTATTTTACCATCTTTATTTTCTTTTTTTTCAAAAAGTGGAAGCAAAAAAGCTAATGTTTTTCCTGTTCCTGTAGCCGCTTCTCCTATTACATCCCTACCTTTTAATATAAAAGGAATTGTTTCTTCTTGAATGGAGGTTGGTTCTTTTATCCCTTGTTTTTTCATTATTTCAACTAAATTATTAGAAATTTTCAATCCTTCAAAATTCATAGTTTCCCACCTTTATATTTTAATATTATTCTTATTATATCATAAATTCCTATTTTATTTTTAAATCATCATTATTTTGGAAAAAATTGACTTTTTTAATAAATTAAATATAAATATTGACTTATTACACTCACTATTGTAAACTTTAAAATATAATTATATAATTAAAAGTTACAATAAATATAAGGAGGAATTTTATGGGATTTTCTAAAGAAAAAAGAACACAAATAAAAGAAAAGATGCTAACACTTATATTTGAAAATAAAAATCCTTTTATTGAAACATTAAAAATTTTTAACATAAGTAGACAGACCTTGTCAAAATACCTTAAAGAGTTAGAGAAGGAAAATTTAATTACTTCTCAAGGCGGAATGACTAGAAAAATTTACAAACTAAATAATTTTATTGATAAGACTTTTACTTTTAAAATAAAAAAAGGAATCAGTGAGGAAGATATTATTTATAATAACTCTATCAAACCATTCATAGCTAATCAAAAAGAAAATATTAAAGATATTATTCTCTATTCATTTACTGAAATGGTTAACAATGTTATAGATCATTCTGAATCTAGTCAAGTTATTATTAATATCTTTGAAAATTATTTTAAAATACACATTATAATTTTAGATTTTGGAATAGGAATTTTTAAAAAAATCGTTCGTGACCACCAGCTAAGTTCTGAAGATGAGGCAATTTTTCAGTTACATAAAGGTAAATTAACATCAGATTCTACCCATCATTCTGGTGAAGGTATTTTCTTTACTTCTAGAGCTTGTGATATTTTTGTAATTTTTTCAGGAGATAAGTTTTTTTCTACTTATAATACAAAAGACATGATAACTGATTATAAAAATATTTCTGATAAAACAGGAACTAATGTTCATTTAGTTATCAATAAAAATACGACAAAAAATATTGGTGATATTTTTAATTCATATACTGATGATGACTATGGATTTTCAAAAACTGAAATTAGAATCAATTTAGCTGAAAAATTTGAAAAAACTTTAATCTCTAGATCACAAGCAAAAAGAGTTTTAGCAGAACTTGTAAATTTTACAGATATTGTCTTAGATTTTGCTGATATTAGAACTGTTGGACAAGGTTTCCTAGATGAAATATTTAGAGTTTTCACTACTAAAAATCCTGATAAAAAAATTAAATATATAAATACAAATGAACAAGTTAATATAATGTTGGCACATGTTTTAAGAAGTACAACAAAATAATTCTCATAATAAAAGAACCTGAAAACTAATATTTTCAGGTTCTTTTATTATGAACTATTTTTTATTTTTATAAATAAAAAATAAAAAAACTTTCCTTAGAAAGCCTTTAGTACAAATCTATTTTAACCTTTTATAAAAGGTATGTTTTTATGGTGCGAGAGAAGGGACTTGAACCCTTACGTCGAAACGCCAGATCCTAAGTCTGGTGCGTCTGCCAATTCCGCCACCCTCGCGTTTATAATGGTGCGTCATACAGGACTTGAACCTGTGGCAACACGATTAAAAGTCGTGTGCTCTACCAGCTGAGCTAATGACGCATATTAAATTTATGGGGTGACCGACGGGGTTCGAACCCGCGACAACCAGTACCACAAACTGGCGCTCTACCAACTGAACTACGATCACCATATAAAATTTTAAAAATAATGGTGTGACTGAAGGGATTCGAACCCCTGGCCCACGCCTTAGAAGGGCGTTGCTCTATCCAACTGAGCTACAGTCACAAATATTTTGGAGCGGGAAACGAGGGTCGAACTCGCGACATTCAGCTTGGAAGGCTGACGCTCTACCAACTGAGCTATTCCCGCAGATTAAATGGTCGGAATAGCAAGATTCGAACTTGCGGCCCCTTGCTCCCAAGGCAAGTGCGCTACCGGACTGCGCTATATTCCGTACTTCTTTAATACATTTATAATAATACCACAAATAACAAAATATGTCAACCTTATTTTTTTATATTTGATTTATTTTTTTTTTAATGTATAATTAATTTAGAGAGTATCTAGAGATATCTATCTATAATAATTTTTTTGGAGGAATATTTATGTTTTTAAAAAAATCTATTATTACCGTTTTTGCAGGCTTAACATTAGTTGGTTGTACAAATAATCCATTTCTTTCTCCATATGACGGTGGGATAAATACTAAAACAAGTGGTTCTTTAGGTGGAGCAGCTTTAGGAGCTCTCGCAGGTCAAGCTATTGGCGGAGATACAAAAGGAACATTAATTGGAGCAGGAATAGGTGCACTAGCTGGACTTGGATGGGGTGCTTATAGAGATAAACAAGAAATGGAGTTAAAAAGAAGTTTAAAAAACTCTAATGTTAATGTTACACGAGAAGGTGACTTTCTTAATTTAACATTACCTGGCGGTGTTACTTTTCACACTAACAGCTCTACTATTTCACCAAATTTTTATGAATCATTAAATTCAATTGCTTCTGTATTAACTCAATATCCAGAATCTAGAATTAATGTTGCTGGTTTCACAGATAATGTAGGGTCAGCCCCTTATAACGTTACTCTTTCTCAACAAAGAGCTGGAAGTGTTACTAACTACTTAGTAAAAAGAGGTGTGGCCTCTGGGAGAATAGCTTCAACTGGATACGGTTCTTCTAATTTTGTCGCTACTAACTCTACACCTATTGGACGTTCTATGAATAGAAGGGTAGAAATAAAAATTTTACCTCCCACTAACTATTAATAAAAAATATTATCTTAAAATAAAAAAAGAGACTAAATTATATGAAAAAATCATATGAAATTTAGTCTCTTTTTTCTCTATAAATATGATTTTAAAATTTCAATTTCTCCTTCTATTTCAACTTCTAATAAAGCTGGAATAAAATACGTATCTCCTATTTCCATAGGATAATTTATTTCATTTACTTTTAAAAATCCTTTTCCTGATATAATAGAGTATACTTTAAAATTAAGATTTAGATCATCCTTATACTTTCCATTTACTAAAAGTTTATCTATTGAAAAATATTTAGATTGTATTAATTTTTGCATGATACAATCTTTATAAATTAAATTTTTTCGTTCTTTCTCTGTAGTTATTTTAGGAGTTCCATTAAATTCTATTACATCTATTGCCTTTTTTAATTGTAAAGGTCTTAATTGCCCATCTACAACTCTATCAAAATCGTATATTCTATATGTTGTATCTGAATTTTGTTGTGTCTCACAAATTAAAATAGAGCCAGTTAAACTAGCGTGAACTAATCCAGGATTAATATCTATAAAATCACCTTTTTTTACATTCACTATATTAAAAACAGAATTAAATTCTTTTTTTTCAAATTTTTCTAAAAATTCTTCTTTAGAAATACCTTCTTTTACTCCTAATATTAAACTGGCATCTTCACTTGCATCTATTACATACCAAGTTTCTGATTTTCCAAGTTCTCCCTCAACTCTCATTGCATATTCATCACTAGGGTGAACTTGAACAGATAACTTATCGTTAATATCTAAATATTTTATTAATAGTGGAAATTTATTATTAAATTTTTTATAAATTTCTTCTCCTACTAATTTCTCTTTAAACTCCTCTAAAAGATTCTGAAAACTTCTGTCTTTTAACTCTCCATTTTCAACAAAACTCATACCATTTTTATGACAACTTACTTCCCACGACTCACCATAATTTCCTACCATTGGCAATTCTATATTTAAAATTTCTTGAAATTTTCTTCCACCCCAAACTTTTTTAACTAAATTTTTTTTAAATTTTAATGGATACATTTTTCACCTCTCTATTTTTTCTAACACTTTATATTTTACATTAAAAAATCTGCATATGCAACACTTCCTTGCTTCTTCTTCAACGCTTTTGCTATTGATTTTAAGTATAATGCTTTTGATATTGAAACTAGAGGTAAAGCTAAAGGTTCTAGAAAAGGAAGACCTAAAATAAATTTTAAAACTATTGAGGAAGAAATACAATATTTAAGAATGGAAAATGAATATTTAAAAAAGTTACGGGCTCAGCAAAAAAATAATAAAATTAATAAATTTCAAGTCATAGATGAAATGAAGGAAAAATACATGAATAATTTTAAACGAAAAGGAGTCACAGATTCAATGTCTAGAAGAGGTAATTGTTTGGATAATGCGCCTATTGAATCATTTTTTAGCCATTTGAAAAGTGAATCTATTTATTTGAATAAAGTTTTAGATAGTGATATTACTATAGAATTAATAAAAAATTATATAGATTTTTACAATACAAAAAGAATACAAAAAAAATTAAACGGTTTAAGTCCTGTAGAATACAGAATAAAAACCGCTTAAATATCTTTTTATTAAATTGTCTACTTAACAGGGTATATACTAGAGAGCTTCCTTTTTTTAATTTTCTTTTAAAGTTTCATATTCAGTTGTAGATTTATCTACTAATTTATACAAAAGGAGTAATGCTATTAAGTTCGGAAAAGCCATTAAACCATTAAATAAATCAGCTAAATTCCATATCACTTCTACTTTTGCCATGGAACCTAAAAAAATAAATAAGAGAACTATTAATCTATATGGAGTTAAACCTTTTACCCCAACTAGATATTTTACGTTAGTTTCCCCAAAATAATACCATCCAATTATAGTAGAAAAAGCGAAAAATAGTAAACAAATAGCAATAAACATACCTCCGTGTTTTCCTAGTGCTGAAACAAAAGCAAATTGAGTAAGTTCTATCCCTGTTAATTTTATTTCTTTAGCTTTAACTAAATCTACATTCATAATAATAACTAGAGCAGTACAAGTTAATACAACAAAAGTATCAATAAAAACTGTTATTATTGCTACAGCTCCTTGCTGGGCTGGATGCTTTACTTTTGCCACTGCATGGGCATGGGGGGTAGAACCCATTCCTGCTTCATTGGAGAAAATCCCTCTTGCTACTCCAAATCTTACAGCTTGTTTTATTGTTACACCTAATGCTCCACCTAACATTGCTGTAGGACTAAATGCTCCAACTACTATCATTTTTAATGCTGGAAAAATATTTTGAAAATTGTATAGTACTATTAAAATAGAAGCTACTACATAAAGTCCTGCCATTACAGGAACTACTTTCTCAGCAAAAGAAGCTATTCTTTTAATTCCACCTATAAAAATAAATCCCGCTAGTATTGCGATTATTCCACCTATTAAAATAGTGCTTACAGGTAAAACATTTTTAAAAGCCACTGCTATTGAATTAGATTGAACTGCATTTCCCATAAAAGCTAGAGCTAAAACGCAAGAAACACTAAAACTCCCTGCTAATATTTTACTAAACTTTGTATTTCCAAGACCTTCACTTATATAATAAGCTGGTCCTCCTGTCATTTCTCCACCAACTTTTCTTTTAAACAGTTGTCCTAAAACAGCTTCTGAATAAACTGTTGCCATTCCAAAGAAAGCACTTAACCACATCCAAAAAATTGCTCCTGGTCCTCCTGCTGCTATTGCTGTTGCTGCTCCTGCTAGATTTCCTGTTCCAACTTGTGCTGCTATTGCTGTTGCTAACGATTGATATGAACTCATACCTTCTGCCCCTGCAGCTTCTCCAGTTAAAGTTGCTCCACTGATTACTCTTTTAAATCCTTCTTTGAATTTTCTAATTTGAATAAATTTTAATTTAATCGTGTAGAATATTCCTGTTCCAAGTAATAAAAATATTAGTACTGAATTCCATATTATATCACTAGTATTTTGAACCATTAAATCAAATGAACTCATTTAATCCCCCCCTTAAATTAATATATAAAAAAATAAATTTTACATTCTTTTTTTATTGTAAATTAATTTTTTTGGTTAATTAATTTTAAAAATTATTCTTTATAAATTAATTTTATTTAAAATTGTCTTTAATATATTTGTCTATAGCCACTGCAGTTTTCTTTCCTGAACCCATTGCTAATATAACTGTTGCTGCTCCTGAAACAACATCTCCACAAGCAAATACTCCTCGCTTATTTGTTCGCCCATCATCATCAGCTATAATATATTTCCATTTATTTACATCTAACCCCTTTGTAGTTTCTGGAATTAGAGAGTTAGAACTGGTACCTATTGCTACAATTACAGAATTAACATCCATTATAAACTCTGAACCTGTAATCTCTATAAAATTTGCTCTTCCAGAACTATCTTTTTCTCCTAAAGCTGTTTTTACACATCTCATTCCTATTACATTCCCTTTTTCATCTCCTAATATTTCTTTCGGCAATGTCAGTTCATCAAAAATTATTCCTTCTTCTTTAGCATGATGTATTTCTTCTAATCTAGCAGGAAATTCTGAAACTCCTCTTCTATATGCTATATGAGCTTCTGAGCCTAATCTTTTTGCTGTTCTTACAGCATCCATAGCAACATTTCCCCCACCTATAATAACTACTTTATCCCCTATCTTAACTGGAGTATCGTAATCTGTTAAGTAAGCTTTCATAAGATTTACTCTAGTTAAAAATTCATTGGCTGAAAAAACTCCATTTAAATTTTCACCAGGAATTCCCATAAATTTTGGAAGTCCAGCTCCACTACCTATAAATACTGCGTTAAAACCTTCTTTTTCAAGTAAATCATCTATAGTTTTAGTCTTACCTATAATTATATTTTTTTTAAATTTTACACCTAATTTTTCAATTTGTTGAATTTCTTTCTGAACTATTTTTTCTTTAGGTAGTCTAAACTCTGGAATTCCATATGTTAATACTCCACCAAGTTTATGTAGAGCTTCAAATACTTCAACTTTATACCCTAATTTAGCCAAGTCTCCAGCAACGGTTAACCCTGCTGGTCCACTTCCAACCACAGCAACTTTATAACCATTTGGTTTTGGTATTATTATCTCAGAGTCCACCTCTAGCATATAATCTCCAACAAATTTTTCCAATTTTCCAATAGCTACAGCTTCCCCTTTTATCCCAACTATACACCGTTCTTCACACTGTGTTTCTTGAGGACAAACTCTTCCACATACTGCTGGTAAACTAGTATATTTTTTTAAAATTTTCCCTGCCTCTAATATATCGCCCTTTTTAACTTCTTGTATGAATTTAGGAATATCTATAGATACAGGACAACCATTTACACATAGTGGGTTTTTGCAATTAAGACATCTACTTGCTTCTGCCATAGCTTCTTTTAAAGAATAATTTAAAGTAACCTCTTCAAAGTTTTTAGCTCTCTTCACAGGGTCTTGTTCTTTTATTGGAACTTTTTTCAGTCTATCAACTTTTATTTCTTCCTCATGACAACCACAGTTTCCAGAATGATGAGTATCTCCTTCGACCTCTTTAAGCCTCTCTCGCCCTTCTTCTGTTTTATAAAAAGATTGTCTTTTAATAGCCTCATCAAAATTAACTTTATGACCATCAAATTCAGGACCATCTACACAAGCAAATTTTATCTCTCCACCAATAGAAACTCTGCAAGCACCACACATTCCAGTTCCATCTATCATAAGGGGATTTAAACTAACTGTTGTGGGAATATTATATTCTTTTGTTTTTAAACAAACAAATTTCATCATCATCATAGGTCCAATTGCAACTATATGATCATATTTTTTCCCTTTGTTTTGCAGTAAATCATCTATTAAATTAGTTACTAACCCATGAAAACCATAAGAACCATCATCTGTACAAATGTATAGATTTTTAGCTACATTTTTTAATTCCTTTTCAAATATTAAAATATTTTTATTCTTTGCTCCAATAATAACATCTACATCAATTCCTTTTTCTTTCATCCATTTAACTTGCGGATATATTGGTGCTGTTCCTACTCCACCAGCTACAAATAAATATTTTTTCTTTTTTAGTTCAAAAATATTTTCATGTATAAATTCACTTTCTCTACCTAAAGGTCCTATTACATCTTGAAAATAATTTCCAGTTTCCAGTTCTCCCATTCTTTTAGTACTTTCCCCTATGACAAAGTACACAATAGTAACACTTTCTCTTTTAATATCGTAATCACAAATTGTTAAAGGGATTCGCTCTCCTTTTTCATCTAATTTTACTATTAAAAAATTTCCTGGTTTTGCTGATTCTGCAATCTCTTTAGCTTTCACTTCCATTAAACAAATTTCTTTATTTAACCATTCTTTTTTTAAAATTTCAAACATAAGTCCCTCTCTTTTTCTTTATTCAATACAACCCATTTTTTTTAAAAGAGTTCTAGCTAATTCCTCTTTATTTTCATTTACCATAACAATTGGACCTGTACAACCCATTCCAGCTTCAGCATAAATATTATTTTGTAATAAAAAATTTACTGCACTATCTAGTTCCATTATATCTACTCCTGATATTTGAGCAGTTACAACTTCCTTAGCCACTTCTTTTTGAGGTGCTAAGTTACTCACCTTTTCTTGTTTTAAACTTTTAAAAATTTCATCAAAATTCAATTCCTTAAGTTTTTTATTTTCATCTTCCATAGCTTTGCTTAGATTTCCCTTTACCATGTCCACAGCATACTCTACTGCTCCTTTTATTACATTTGGTCCTGAAGCTCTAGAGATAATAAATATTTTTCTTTCATATCCAAATCCAACACCAGGTCCGTACCCATATCCTAACACTTCTTCTGTTCCACCGCTATTAAAAGATGAAAATAATTTCATTAAAATATTTCCAGTAAGAGAATCTGTTACTACAATATCTGTACTTCCTAGTATTAAATCATTTCCTCTTAATATAATTCCCTTATCACTTCTCTTAGATTCTCCAAAGGTTAAGTCATAATTTTTATCTTTTAATTTTTTTAATTTTTTTTCAACTTCCCTAGCTCCGTCAACATTTAAAATTCCTACTGTTGGATTTAATATGCCAGAAACTTTTGCTACTATATTTCCATAAATTGCATTTTTTATCATCCCCTCCACTCTATTAGTAGAAGTTGTTCCAGTTGTATTTGCTATAAACATAGGTTTTCCTGTAGGGGTTATAACTTTTCCTACAGTTGATACTCCTATTGGAAAGCTGTAGTGCATTGTAACTACAGCATCTAAAAATTTTGAGTCCAAAAGTTCTTCTAATTTATTTTGAGAATCTTCTTCGTTTTCTACCTCAATTAAAGGTAGTGCTGTTTTTATTTTAGGACCTATTAACGTTATCATAACTCCCAATGATTTAACTGCATATTCTGCTCCTTCTAAAACATTTTCTATACCTAATTCATTTCCAAAAAGAGTTATTCCTATATTAATTTTTTTTCCAAAACTTTTGTTTTCTAATTCATCAGCTAAACTTAGAAAGGTCTTACCAATAAATGTTTTTATATTATTATTCATAAGTCCCCCTTATTCTTCTATCAAAAATTTTTTTGCAAACTCTCTCATAGAACTCGCTATCATTTTGTTTATTTCATCTTGAGATACCTCTATTTTTTTTTCCTCCTTTTTAGTATTTCTTTCTATTATAACAGAAACACCATCAAATAGATTAGTCATTCTTCCTAAAAATAAAGAACCTTTTCCTACAATCATAATTCTATTTAAATTTCCTTTTGTTAATTCTTCTATAGCAAAACCACAATAAGGAACTCCTGATGGGATATGCCCTTGTGTTGGAGCCCATCCTTTCATTCCATGTTGTTCAATAAAGTTTAGAATTCCAGTTCTTTCAACCTCTCCTCTTTTTACACCAATAGCACCTATCATTTTATAGTTTCCTTCTGGAACATCTCCTGCTCCTGCTGGTTTAGTTATATCTGGATTTTGCATCTCTACTGAATATTTATCTACGTCAGTTACTTTTAATCCTGCTTTATCTAAAGGAGTACTTATTAAAGCCGTTATTACAGCTTGAGGGGAAGAACCAGTTCCTACAGTGTGTTTACCTATAAGATCTGTTCTTATTATAGGAGAAATACCATCATCTTTCGATATTAAAACTGCAAAAGCTCCTAAAACATCTTCTAGTATTGGTAATCCTTTTTTAACATGATCTTTTCCATTCATACCTAATTTTGCTGTTGCTCCTCCTGCTACCACAACTACATTATTATAAGTTCCTGCTTTTACAAGGGAAGCTGCTGCTACTAAAGAATGAACTGGTGCTGCACAAAAACCTCTTATATCGCAACCGGTTGCTTCTGTTGCACCTACCATTTCCGCTATTGCTTTAGCAAAATTTCCACCACCTCTTTGATTTATATCTCCACATGCCTCCTCTGAGCACTCAATAACATAATCTATAATACTTGATTCAATATTATTTTTATACAATAGATGTTTAAAAGCTAAAACTCCTGAAGCTTTTACAACTAAGTTTTCTAATATTGTATGAGATGATAGATTTATATCTATATCATGAGCTTTTTTTATACATCCTACTAAAATATCATCACAATATAGACCTTCACTAGCATCATTAAGTACAGATTTTTTTATAATTTCCTCTGTTGTTCCTTTTAAATTTTTAGTTTCTTCTATATTTGAAATTGGATTTTTTAAATATTTTTCAAGAGATACTTCTAAAAATTTTTCTTCTAACATAACTAAATCAAATTTATCACAAATTTTTAGGAGAACAAAAAATTCATCTTGCGGAAGTATTTCACCATATTTTCCTTCTCTTTGTGGCTTTAGTTTTATATCTACCCAGTTATCACCTAATTTTTTTAGCTCTTCAGGTGTTAAATTCCCTATATATGTTTGATTTGGCGGATAACTAATTATATCTTCATAACTTCTATATGAAGATTTTATATTTTTTAAATATTCAGATTCAGGATTAACTAATTTTTCGGTTGTTTGCGTTGCTCCGTTATGTAAAATCATATCTGGTGTATGTACTAAAGCATATCCTACATTTTTTAAAATAGCATAACTCATTTTAACCCCCTAGTTTATTTATGAAAAAAGCTGTAGGTAAGACACTTCTCACCTTACAGCTAATTTTTTATTTTTCAAAAACAGTTTGAGTTTCAATTTCAGTTGTAAGAGCCACTAATGCTTTCTCAACCATATGTCTTCTAAGTATTTTTTCTTCATTTTTATCTATTAGAGGATTTCCTAATGGATAAGGTATTGCAAAAGCTGGGACTATTCTATTAGCACCAACTGTTAAAGAAATTGGTACAACAGTACAAATATGTACTACAGGAAGTCCTGTTCTTTCTATTGCTTTTACCATCGTTGCCCCGCAACGAGTACAGGTTCCTCAAGTAGAGGTTAAAATTACACCCTCTACACCTTGTGCAATTAATTTTTTAGCAAATTCAGTTGCAAAGGCATCTGAATTTTTAACAGAAGTTCCATTTCCTACAGTTGTATAATAATAAGGATATATTTCCCCTATTTTTCCTTCCTTTAATATATCTTTTAATACATCTACAGGAAGTACTCTATTAGGATTTTCATTTGCATATGTTGGATCATAACCACCATGTGCTGTTTCCCCCATATTGTCTATTGAATATTCTCCATACTTTGAAGCTGAAGAAGCCTCTATATGATCTGGATTTTTAAGAGGAACAATTCCACCAGAAGTAACTAGAGCTATTTTTGCCTTCGATAAATTTTTTATAGCTTTTCCAGGTTTTACCCTATCAAATGACGGCATAGGATACTCTGTTTCAAAAGGTTGATTAGATAGTTTTTTTATTAACATATCAACTGCTCTTTCTGCACCAATTTTTTCAGCAAAATAGTTTTCTCTTATTCCTCTTAGAATATATCCTTCTTCCTTTGGAGATCCTATTTTTTCTTGATTTACTATTTTTTTTGCAAGTTTCACCATGGAAGGAATAGCCTTTCTCATGTCCGCTGCAGAATTTTTTGTTTCTATAATATATAAATCTTTTTTAAACATATCTGCACCAGGATTTTCTATGTACATTCCAGTTATAACAGGTATGTTTAAATTTTCTCCTATAAATTTACAAAGTGTTGCACAAGCAACTCCGTATCTTCCTGCATTAAATGCTGGTCCTGCAATTAACAAATCTGGTTTCTCTTCTTTTATTAGTTCCAGAATTTTAGATTTTGTCTCTTCTAAATTTTCATTAAAATATGAATCGCCACAAATAATCGTAGCAACAATTTCACATTCTTCTCCAAATTCTTTTTCAATACCTAATCCTGGACCAATTTTTCCAATTCTTTTTTCTGGAGGAATATGTGCCATTTCTTCTCCACCAATATTAGCAAAAAACTGATTTATATAATGTACAATTCTTAATTTTGACATTGGATACTCCTTTATATTTCAGGATTTTTGTAGCTCATACTTGAGATACAGTAAATTAACATAAATGACCTGACCTAGGTCTCTTAGAATTTTTATGGACTATTTGGAATTTTTATTTAAGCAGTAATAATTTTTATTTGTAAATTTTTTCTTATAAATATTTACAATTTTTTCTAACATTTATCATTTCTTCAACGATATTTGGTACATCAAGAACCATCTCCATCATACCAATTTGCTCGTCATAGATTTCTGTATTAACAGAATTTTTAAATTCTTCTTCTAATACATGATAAACAGTTAATCCTAGTTCAACTCCTGCCAATACTCCAGCATAAGTTGGATCTCCTATTGTCACCGTTTCCGCTGCAAGACCAGATGCTTCTGCTTCTGCAGCCCCTAATAAAATTACTATATTTTCTGCCCCATACTCTCCTGCCAAAGAGTTGATTCTTTTTTGATTTTCCAAATCCATAGCTCCTGCCGCCGTTCACACAAAGCATTCAGTTGCAGCAAATAGTACTTGAACATTTTCTGTCGTTTCCACACAAGCTTTTATAGCTTCCCCAGGAATTCCATCTCTGTCCCCAATGATTATTACTTTTTTGTTTTCAAGAATATTCATTTTACCATTCCTCCTAATTGTTTTATTTTTTATTTCACATTAAAAACTTTTTGCTGTTAATTTATTAAATCCTAACTCATTTGTTGCACCGGTTATCACTTGTATCTCTGCTAAAATACTACCGTCTTCTCTTAGTGAACCATCAAATCCACCAGCAATTTTATCTGTATAATTAATCATTCCTATAATTTTTTTCATAGGTGGAAGTAAAATTAGTTCATTAGCATTTCCTCCACTAACTACAGCATCAGCTAATTTATCAGCATCAGCTAAAGATTGTGAAGCGCCATCTCTCCCTGCATATTCATCAGTTACTATAACAGTTTTTATATTTTTCAATTCAATTTTTTTACAGTTCATAATCAGATCTGTATCTGGATTTCCAAATCCCTCTTGTGATATTACTACACCATCAAAACCAAAACATTCACAAAGTTTTGCTGTTATATCAGAAGATCTTACTTTATCTGCTAAAAATACATTTTCATTAGTAATAATTATTCCCATAAAGTTTATCTCTTTTCCATGTTTTGCATACAAAGATTTTATAATAGGATTATTTAAATGGTGATATGTCGTATTTTTATCACAAGCAGACACACAATTTCCACTTATTATTGCCCCGTCCATTATTTCTGTCGGGTATAAAAAAGTAGGGATTATTTTCTTTCCATCTACACCGTAAACATATGTGTCATGAAGTAATCCCTGTGTTTGCAACATATAAACATAACCGACTTTTGGTAGTTTTGGATATTCTTTAGCTTGATCTAGTAAAGGTTTCGTTTCATATACTATAACTTCATCTGGTGTTATATCTTTTCCTAATTTTCCTAGAAACTCAGCTGTTTTTAATCCTGCCATTCGAGTAGAATATTCATAATCATATTGCTTTAAACCTTCCATTGGTTCTATTACTAGACATAAATTATTAAGTTTTGAAAAAGGTGTATATTCAGCACCTACTCCACTCATATCTATGACCCCTTCTTGAAATCCAACTATTTTCCCACAAGTAACTACTCCCATATTTTTAAGTCCGTGAGTCCGCCCTTCACCCACTGTATTTACCTTAGATAAAATTCCGGGAAATATCCCTCCATTTCCTGAAACTTTTACTCTCGGCTCTATAACATCTTTTACAGGTGTTATTCTTGTGGAATCTCCCGGTTTTGCAATTTCAAGTTTTAAAGATTTTATTTTCTCATCTTCCATAACTAAACTCTCAATATCTTTTTTATTGATAAAGAGAACACCATTTTCTATTTTAGATTCCTCACTAAATTGAATATCTTTTATTTTGATTTCTCCAAATTCTAGACGCAATTTATTTCCTCCTCAATTTTTAGGTTAGTTAATTTTATAAGAATTTCAATATCATTTTTTCTATATTTTCTACTGTTGCTTCTTCTTTTGTAAGTCCATCTTTTTTCACACCATTTTCATATATTAAAATGGTTGGAAGTCCTAAAACTTTTTCTCTTATAGCTAATCTTCTTGCTTTTGCAGTGTTAAACTTATAAAACTCAAGTTTTCCTTGATAGGCTTCAGATAATTTTTCCATATGGGGTAACAAAGCCTTGCAAGGTTCGCAACTATCACTAAAAAAATCTACAAGAACCAACTTTTTACTCGCAATAACCAATTCATCAAAATTTTCTTGTGTTAACTCCATCATTTAAATCATCTCCTTACGTACTTAAAATATTTATATGTAACTAAATTTTATTCCCTATACTATCTATTCCACTACAGATTATAGAATAATCTATCAATTGAAAATCCTCTAGCACTAATAGTGAATATTTTTCAATATGTTCATTTTTTTTAAATCCTTTAACTAATTCTATAGCACTCTCAATAAAATTCAAAGATTCAAAATCTAATTTATCAATATTTTTACTTATTAATATACTTTTATACGGTGTTTCATTTGGTTTTATACTGCTCGTCAGAGGATGAGATAGTAGTTTATGACCCCTATGCACAAAATCTCTTGCACTATATAATAATTCTAAATAAGAATAATCTTTTAAAAATTTTAATTCCATGGTTTTTATTTTATCATTTACCAGTGGATTATTCGTTAGTAACAATATATTATTACAACAAAAATCTTTCCCTTGAGTACCACTCACAAAAACACCTCTTTTTGCATTTTAAACACACATTAAGTATGTTTATTAAACTATTTTGTGTTAGAATATTCGTTGTCCTTTGACAATGTTATAACTCTTATTTTTAGAAAAGTCAATACTATTTTTAATTTATCAGTGAAAGTTATAACTTGAAAGTTTCGTTGTTCTAAAATTTTAAAAAATAGACAATATTTTTCTTATACCATATATTAACTTTATATTTTATTTATGTCAACTTAATAGACTTTATTATAATAATTTTTTGTTAATATAAGTAAAAATAAGAGAGGGGGATTTTAAGCTTACTTAAAACTTAAAATCCCCTTTTTCACTTAATATTAAAATTATTTTATCTTAACTTTATGCATTTTTCATTTTCAAATATCTTTTACACTGTTGTTCTGTGTTATATCCCAAAAGAATTCCTAATATAAAATCTTCTTCTGGTGTATATTTTTTTAATGAACCTTTGCTAAATTTTTTTAAAACCTCTATTGGTTCTTTTGTTCCAAAAAAAATATTTACATACCTCTCTTTTAATTCTTCTATTATAAATTCATAATTACACTTTTCCAATCTTTCTTTTACAATTTCTATATTATCTGAAGTTGTTGTGAGAAGAGCAAGATTTCTAAGCCCTTTATTTAGCTCATAAATCATATGAAAAAATACAGCTAACTCCTTTCCTTTTTGAGTGCTCACAGTTTATTTTATCACCTCGCTCCATAACTCTATTCTTTTATCAGTTAAATTACTTTGGTTATTTTCATCTATTACGAGTCCTAAAAAATCTCCATTTAAAATCCCTCTGGAGTTTGAATATGAATAACCATCTGTTGAAGTTTGACCTATTAAAATGATCCCTTTATCTTTTATTTCTTCATAAATAATTCCTATTCCATCTACAAAGCTATCTCCAAAAGACTCTTGATCTCCTATTCCGATAAAAGCAATTTTTTTCCCGGCTAAATTTTTTACTTTTAAAGTATCTAAAGCTTCTTGCCAGTTATCTTGTAAATCTCCCATTCCCCATGTAGACGTTGCAAATATAGCAATATCATATTCTTCAACTTTTGAGATCTCAGACACTTCCATAATATCTGCTTTTAAAAGAGTTCCTACTCTCTTTGCTATATCTTCTGTCACTCCTGTTGTACTTCCATAAAAAATTCCTATTTTCATAATAATCTCCTTTTTAATTTTTATTTGATGCTTGTGGAAATTATATTCTTTTTTATTTCGTTTGTCAAACTATTTTGAAATCTTTATTTTGTATTATAGAAATATTTTTTGTGATTTATAAAAACATAAAAAAATAGATTTTATGCAAGTGATATTCGCTAAAATCTATTTTTTATTTTTTTATTTAATTTTTAAGTTGCCCTATAATTAAAGCAATATCATTTCCTGTAACTCCACCTATTCTAGAAGCTTCACCTATGGAAAAAGGTTTAACTTCCATTAATCCACAACGAGCAATATTAGAAATTCCTCTAAGCTTATTATAATCAATATTATGCGGAATTTTCATATCCTCTAATTTTTTAAACTTTTCTATTTGTTCCTTTTCTCTAGCAATAAAAACTTCATATTTTATTAATGTTTCAATTTGATTTAAAACAAAATCTGGATACGTATTTATCTCCATAATCATAGATAAATCTTTGTAAACTACATTTTTAAATTTTAATATGTCCGAAGCTTTAACGCCTTTAGTTAATCTTTGAGTTTCCCCAACTTTTTCTAAGATTAAATTAGCTTCATTCATGGGAACACTGGTTTCTTTTATTCTTTTTACTTCTGATTCTATATTTTTAATTGCTTCTTCCATTATATTTAATCTTTCTTTTGACACTAATCCTATTTCTTTTGCTTTATCATAAAGTCTCATAAAAGCATTATCAAATCGTAGTGTTAATCTATACTCTGCTCTTGAAGGTAAAACTCTATAAGGTTCAGGAGTTTTTTTATGAATTAAATCATCTACCATTACTCCCATATATCCTTCACTTCTATCCACTACAATTGCCTCTTTCCTTTCTGTTTTTCTAGCTGCATTAACCCCTGCTAAAAATCCTTGAGCCGCTGCTTCTTCATAACCTGAAGTTCCATTTAATTGTCCAGCCATAAATAAATTTTCTATTTTTTTAGATTCTAAACTTGGGTAAAGCTGATATGCAGGGGCGTAATCATATTCCACAGCATAACCATATCTCATTATTTTAGCATTTTCAAGACCAGCTATTGTTTTTAACATAATTTCTTGAACAAAGGGTGGCATAGCTGTTGTAAGTCCGTTTACATAAAGCTCGTTAGATTCTTCTGACTCTAACTCTAAAAATATTTGATGATCTATTTTTTCAGGAAACTTTAATACTTTTCTGTCTATTGAGGGACAATGTCGTGGACCGTGAGTTTCTATTATTCCACTTACAATTGGAGAGAATTTTAATAATTCTTGAGTTTTATCTATTGTTTCTTGAGTTGTATGTGTAAGCCACGTAGGAACTGTTTTATTTTTTTTCTTTTCAGTAAAAATTGAAAAATAAGTAGGATTTTCTTCTCCATATAATGCTTCCATTACAGAAAAATCAACTGTTTTTTTGTCTATTCTAGGAGGAGTTGCCGTTTGATATCTTTTTATTTCTATACCATTTTCCATTAAACTCTCAGAAAGTTTTTCTGCTGAATTTTCTCCTTGTCTCCCTGCTGAATACTCTACATCTCCTATAACTACTCTTCCCTTTAAAAATGTTCCTGTACAAAGAACCACTGTTTCTCCTAGATATTTTATTCCTAGAGAGGATACAACACCGATACATTTTTTATCTGTAACAATTAATGAGTCTATACATTCTTGAATAATATCTAGCTTTTCTGTTTTTTCCAAAACTTCTTTCATTTTTATTCTGTATTTATATTTATCAGCCTGACCTCTTGTTATTCTAGCTGCTGGTCCTTTACTTGTGTTTAGATGCTTTAATTGTAAATTGTGATTATCAGTATGTTGTCCCATTTGACCACCTAGAGTATCAATTTCTACTACTAAGTTACTTTTACCTGGACCACCTATTGAAGGGTTACAAGACATCATTCCTATGTTTTCTAAATACATTGTAAACAAAACTGTTTTTTTTCCTAGTCTTGCTGCTGCAAGAGCTGCTTCGACCCCTGCGTGTCCACCTCCAACCACAATTACTTCATATTTACTGTTCATTTATATTTCTCCTATATAATTTAAATTGTTTTATTTTCTGTTATTATATTTTAACATATTTTTATGTAAAATCGAACACATTATATAGATGATTAATTTAATAAAAAATAATTAATAAAGTAACTTCTATTAAATATCTTTTCACCCTATGAATTTATTTATTTATTTATTTATTTATTTATTTATTTATTTATTTATTTATTTATTTATTACTTCTTATATTTTACTTATATCAAAAACTTCTATATCTTTTGTACTTGTTTTACTTCTTTGAATTTTTATTATAGCATTTAATGTATCCAGTGAAGTTAGCACATTTACTCCAAATTCTATTGCTATTCTTCTTATTTTAAAACCATCTCTTTGAGAATCATTGGCTTTTGTCGGGGTATTTATTAGTATATCTATTTTTTTATTTTTTAATAAATCTGATATATTAGGAGAAACATCTCCTATTTTACCAACTTCTTCACAGTCTATCTTATTTTCTTTTAAATATTTAGCAGTTCCCTTTGTTCCATAAAGCTTTGTTCCCATGTTTGACAATTCTTTTGCCATTCCTAAAAATTCTTCTTTGTCTTTATCTTTTATTGTTAAAAGTATTGATTTATTATTTAGATCAATATTTCTTCCTGCTGCAACAAGACCTTTATAAATAGCTTCATCTACACTTCTTCCAACGCCTAAAACTTCTCCAGTTGATCTCATTTCAGGACCCAATGAAACCTCAACTTCTCCTAGTTTTTCTGTTGAAAATACTGGAACTTTAACTGCTATTATATCGGGTTTTTTATACAACCCAACTCCATATCCTAAATCTTTTAATTTTTCACCTAAAATAACTTTTGTAGCTAAATTTATTACAGGAACTTGTGATATTTTAGAAATATATGGAACTGTTCTTGAAGACCTTGGATTTACCTCTATTACATATATTTCATTTTCGTAAGCTATAAATTGAATATTCATCATTCCTATTACTTTTAACTCTAGAGATAATTTTTTAGCTATTTCTAGTATTTTTTCTTCAGTACCTGGATACAAGTTTTGACTTGGATATATTGTAATCGAGTCTCCAGAATGCACCCCTGCTCTTTCTAAATGCTCCATAACACCAGGAATTAATACATCTATTCCATCACAAATTGCATCTATTTCTATCTCTATTCCATCTAAATATTTATCTATTAAAACTGGAGTTTCTGAATCTCTAATAAAAGAAGCTTCTAAATATTTCACTAAGCTTTTTTCTTCGTGGCAAATTTCCATCCCTTGACCACCTAATACGTAAGAAGGTCTTACTAATACAGGGTACCCTAAATTTTTTGCTGTTTGTATCCCGTTTTCTATCTCTCTAATTGCTTTTCCTTTAGGTCTTTTTATATCTAATTTTTCCATCATTGCTTCAAATCTTTCTCTATCTTCTGCCTCATCTATTTTATCTGCACTTGTTCCTAATATTTTAATTCCTTTTTTATGCAAATCTTTAGCTAATTTTATTGCTGTTTGTCCTCCAAATTGCAGTATTACTCCTTCTGGCTTTTCTTTATTTAAAATATTCATAACATCTTCTGTTACAAGAGGTTCAAAATATAATCTATCCCCTGTTGTATAATCCGTAGATACTGTTTCAGGATTGTTATTAATAATAATACTTTCTATTCCCATTTCTTTTAAACATTTTATAGAGTGAACTGTACAATAATCAAATTCAATCCCTTGTCCTATTCTAATTGGTCCTGAACCTATTACTACAACTTTTCTTTTATTTGTAATTTCTACCTCATCAAACTCATCATATGTTGAGTAAAAATATGAAGTTTCTGCTGCAAACTCTCCAGCACAAGTGTCTACTATTTTATAAACTGGTTTTATTGCGTATGAATTTCTTTTAGCTTCTATATCCTCTTCTGATATTTTCATAAGTTGAGCTATCCCCTTATCTGAAAATCCTTTTTTCTTTAAATTTCTCAAAGTTTTTTCTGAAAGGTCTGAAAATTTAGTACGCTTTAATGATTCTTCTTGCTTTACTATCCACTCTATTTTTTCCATAAAATATTTATCCATACCTGTTATTTTCTGAAGTTTTTCTTTGATATAACCTCTTCTTAACATTTCTGCAGCAATAAAGATTCTTTCATCATCTGGTTTCATAACTAATTTTTTTAACTCTTCAATACTTAAATTTTTAACTGCAGGATGATCTAAATTATAACTTCCTATTTCAAGGGATCTAATTCCCTTTAAAAAAGCTGATTCGAAACTATTTCCTATAGCCATAATTTCACCTGTAGCCATCATTTTTGTTCCAAGTTTTCTATCTGCTTTTTTAAATTTATCAAAGGGCCATTTAGGAATTTTAACTACTACATAATCTAGGGCTGGCTCAAAACAAGCAAAAGTTTTTCCTGTTACTTCATTTATTATTTCGTCTAGTTGATAGCCTAAAGCTATTTTAGAAGCTACTCTTGCAATAGGATACCCTGTGGCTTTAGAAGCTAATGCTGATGATCTTGACACTCTTGGGTTTATTTCTATAATAGCATATTCAAAAGATTTTGGATTTAGTGCAAATTGGACATTACAACCACCAATAACACCAATTTCATTTATAATTTTTATAGCAGAGGTTCTAAGCATTTGATACTCTTTATCTGAAAGAGTTTGAGAAGGTGCTACTACTATTGAATCTCCAGTATGAACTCCCACAGGATCGATATTTTCCATATTACACACTGTTATACAATTTCCGTTAGAATCTCTAACTACTTCATATTCAATCTCTTTCCATCCATAAATAGATTTCTCTAAAAGAACTTGTCCCACTCTAGAAAGTTGAAGCCCTTTTAATAAAATTTCTTCTAACTCTTTTGGACTCCCAGCTATTCCACCACCAGTTCCTCCAAGAGTATAAGCAGGTCTTACTACAACTGGATAACCCATCTCTTTGGCTTTTGCAAAACCTGAATCCATACTTTCTACAATATGACTTTCTATTGTAGGTTCTCCTATTTTTTTCATTATATCCCTAAATAACTCTCTATCTTCACCATTTTTTATTGAATTAATAGGAGTTCCGATAACATTAACTCCAAATTTATCTAATATTCCTTTATCAAAAAGTTCTACAGCAAGATTCAGTGCTGTTTGTCCACCCATACCTGCTAATATTGAGTCTGGTCTTTCTATTTCAATTATTTTTTCTAAATATTCTAAAGTTATTGGCTCTAAGTATATTCTATCTGCAACTGTTGTATCTGTCATTATAGAGGCTGGATTTGAGTTTACTAGAACCACTTCAATTCCTTCTTTTTTTAACGTTTCACAAGCCTGAGTTCCTGAATAATCAAACTCTGCTGCTTGACCTATTATTATTGGACCTGAACCTATTATTAAACATTTTTTTATATTTTTATTTAACATTTTATTTAGCCTCCTTAATAATTTTTAAAAAATCATCAAATAAATAATTAGAATCTTCTGGACCTGGCCAAGCTTCTGGATGATATTGCACAGAGGCAATATTTAATTCTACACATCTCATTCCTTCATTTGAACCGTCATTTACATTAATATGGGTTTCTTTCATTTTTTCAGGGATTTTATCAATTACATATCCATGATTTTGTGAAGTTATGAATATTTTGTTTTTTTCTAAATCTTTAACAGGATGATTGCAACCTCTATGTCCATATTTTAATTTTTTAGTTGTTCCCCCAAGAGCCCATGCTAAAAGTTGATGACCTAAACATATTCCAACTATTGGTTTTTTCCCTAGTAATTTTTTTATCTCTTCTATTACATCACTAAGTTCTGCTGGATCTCCTGGACCATTAGAAAGAAAAATACCATCTAATTTATGAGAAAGTATCTCTTCTGCTCTTACGTTCCATGGAAAAACTGTTAAAGAGCAATTTCTTGCAGTGAAATTTCTTAAAATATTATTTTTTACTCCAAAGTCAATTACCCCTATTTTTAAATCTGGATTCTCAACATCTATTTTATATATTTTCTTAGTGCTTACATTGGAAACTGCTGATAGATTTGAAAATTTTAAGAATTTTTCTATAACTTCACTTTGCTTTAAATCTTCTGTTGTTATTAATGCTTTCATAGTTCCATTTTCTCTTATAATTTTTGTTAAATGTCTCGTATCTAATCCTTTTATTCCAACAACATTATGCTGTTTTAAAAAACCATCTAAAGTCATTTCACATCTAAAATTATTAGGTAATTTAGCTTCTTCTTTAATAATCAAAGCTCTTACTTTCACACCAGAGGATTCCATATCTTCTAAATTAATTCCATAGTTTCCAACTTGAGGATAAGTTAGAACTACCATTTGTCCAAAATATGATGGATCAGTTAACAACTCTTGATATCCTGTCATTCCAGTATTGAAAACTAATTCTCCTACACTTTCATTTAAGCTTCCAAAAATTTTGCCGTGAAATATCATTCCATTTTCTAATATTAACTTTCCTTTCAATTTTTGCCCCCTATTTTTTCTTAAAAAAAAAGATATAGCTAAATAGCTATATCTAAAATATTAAAATTATTTAAATTGTTAAAATCAATAATGCTTTTCAAAACAGATATAAAAATATTTTGAAAAATAAAATATTTATTTTTAAATGAATTAGAAAATATATATTTAAAAGTTAATGTAGAATTTTCATTTAGTAGTTTATTCTTTAAAAACTTCTTCATAATTTTCTCCTTCATTTAAAATTTTACACTAGGATAAATTATACTCTCTTTTTTATTTTTGTCAAATTATTTTTTTGGAGAGTGTGAGTAAGCTTGTTGTGATACGATAGATATCTGACAAAGTGGTTAAAAAAAAGAGGAGACTCTGATAAAATATTAGTTACCAAAACAAAATATTTTTACAGGAGTCCCCATGAGTAATATTATTAGAAATAATACTGTAAATGTAAATACAAGTGTTATCAACCTTGTTTTTTACTCACCTTTTATATGATATATTTTTATTTTTCAAAAGTGTTTTTAGTTAAAAATAAAATGCTAAAATTTATTTTCTTTAAACTTCTTTTGTGTTTTTATTTAACTCTCTAACTATTATTTTAGCAGCAATTTCTGCAACTTCTCCTGTAAAAGATTTACATTGTTCTTTGTGCTCTCCTGAAAGCATATCCATTCCTTTGGTTAATATACTACAACAAAGAACTTTATGATTTTTTTTAAATTCTGCTTGAAGTTCGTTTGCTAGTTCTAAGGTTCTATTAACTTTTGAATCTCCTGCTTTTGTTCTTCCAAAGAAATATCCTATGCAGAGAATACCACCTGATATAGCTCCACATACACATTTAGCTCTTCCTATTCCAACTGGGAAACCTGAGGCCATAGCTATCATTTCTTCTGGCATATCTAGCTCAAAATTTTCTCTTATTGAAGCTACAATAGCCTCTGAACAAAAGAACTCTCCTTTTTGGAAATAATTTTCTGCATCTTCTTTGATTTTTTGAACACTTACATCTTTTTTCATTTTTTCCTCCTTTTATTTTGATATAACTAAGTAATTAAATAGGTTGTGTTTTATTTCTTTTTTTAATTTAAATTCGTATTGTACTAACATTTTGTTATTTTATTTTTTAAACAACGGTTATTTGTAGAAAACCATATAAGTTTTTGCTAATCTAAAATTTGATTATCATAACTTGTAAATGAACTAGAATCATCTAACTGTTATGAAAATATAATATAATTTTCTCATAATAATTGATAGGATGTTTAAGCTTTATTCTCCATGTCATTATTCTCAATCTCAGTGTTATTGTCATTTTTTTTAATAAATCTCTTTATTAAAATGAATATTTTTCTCACATCTTCTATATTTTTTTTAATTTACAATATTATTTTTAATGTTAAATAAATAAAAAGTTAAACTTATTTTTTTCTTATCTAGCTTACCTAAACTGATATATTAGTTGTTTTTTAAATTGAAAATATCACAAGGTGAAAATTTAAATTGTAAGCTTGTCGGATCAGGAGTTCCACCTTTTCTTTGCATAACTATTTTTCCTATCTTTAATGAACCACGAGGTGTTATCATTACCTCACCTTGGTTATAAAAATTCATAGCTATATTTATATCAGCCAAATACCATGAAGTACTATTATCATCACACTTAGTAACTAACAACCAATTTGCAGAAAGCCCTCCTCTTCCTTTTAACAAATCAGATATAACTAAAATTCTATTTTTTTCAAAAAAATTAATAATTTTATCACTAATAGCACTAGGCATTTCCGTTAAAAATAGTCGTCTACTGTCTTTTGAAGAACTATTAGAATGTTCCACTTCTCCAGTAAATAACTTTAACCACTTTTCTATTTCATCATCAAATCCCCACATTTCTTTATAAGTTGAAACTTTTCTTTTATCTACTTGATTATAATCTGCTGAACTATTTGCTTTTTTTAATGAAATATTTTCAATTTTAACAATATCTCTTAAAGTTATAGTTAATTTAATCTGAGCATCAGCCTTTTTAAATTTTGTCATATCATTAAAGTTATCAGGAGAACAATTGTACTCATCAACATCTTTTATAGATATTTTTGTTGGTATTTGAATAGCAATTAAGTTAGAAATTTCTTTTAAATTATACCCCATGTCTTGAAGCCATTTTTGAGCATCACAATCGTGATGCCAATTTTCAAATTTCAAACAAATATCTTTTTCATTTTTAAAACCATCTTTTGCTGTTTTTGAACCTAAACTAGCTGTACTCATCAATCTTTTCTCCCTAAAAATATTATATTTCAAAATTTCTATAATAATAGATTTGACAACAGGAATTACTAAGCTATTGCCAAACTGTTTATGAGCTTGAGAATCAGAAACTATAATCTTAAAATCATCTGGAAACCCTTGAATTCTAGCACATTCCCGAGGAGTTAATTTTCTAATAACGTTGTTTATTAAATATAATCCTGTTTTTCCTCCAATCCCACCACCATAAGCAGACAAGGTTATCGCATGTCCCATTGGGTCATATATTCTTTCACCCTGCCCCCCCTTATTTACTGTTCCCACTCTCAAAGGTTTCATACAAATAACAGGAGAAAGGTCTTTGGTAATTTTGATATCATCTCTTTTTTTTATAATATATTTACTAGACACACAGTCTTCTTCTATTATATCATTCAAACAACATGCTATATTTAAATCTTTTGGAAATTTGAAATTTGAAATTTTCAAATCTTTCCTAAATCCTACAATATATATTCTTTCTCTTTTTTGAGGGACTCCAAAATTACTTGAGTTAATAATTTTATAAAATATATTATATCCGATAGAATCGAGTTCTTTTTTTAAAATATTCAAAGTATTCCCATTATCATGTTTTTTAAAGTTTTTGACATTTTCAAGTAAAATAAGTTTTGGAGTATGATATCTAGCAATTCTAACAATTTCATAGAAAAGAGTTCCACGACTATCCTTAAGCCCATTTTGTTTTCCTGAAATACTAAATGCTTGGCAAGGAAATCCAGCACACAAAATATCATGATTTGGAATTTTATTCTCTTTTATTTTTGTTATATCACCACTTGGTAAAATGTTATAATTTTTTAAATATGTTTCCTGAGCAAATTTATCAGTTTCTGAAGCAAAAACACATTCAAAATTAAAAAATGTTAGAGCTTGATGAAATCCTCCAATTCCTGAAAATAAATCTATAAATTTAATTTTTTTAGTCATATAAGCTCCGTTTATTTTTATTATTTTTTTATTGAATTTAAAAATATTTTTTCAATATAATACATCTCTTTTTTCTAAAGTTTTTATTATTTTTTTTGCTATAAGTTCAATAACTGATACTGATACAGCATTTCCTACTTGTTTATAAAGTGCTGCATTTGAAATATTTGGTAACTTAAACTTTCCTTCTTTAACTCCAAAACCTTGAAGATCAAAACACTCTGTCGGAGTTAACTTTCTTACTCCATCATCTACTTTTATTAAAGGAACATTGTGTCCTCCTGTCCCCATATTAGCAGTAAGTGTTGGACATACTCCTGATTGATTTTTTCTTATATACATTCCTCTTCTAATCTGATAAATTTCATACATTTCATTTATTTGTTTTTCTATATTCAAATCAACTTTATCTTCTGAGAAGTACAGAGGGTATTTTTCTTTTGTATAATAGTAGTTATTTAGTAATAATTTAGTTGATTTATAATCTAAAATATTTTTCAAATTCTCTTTTATTTTTTCTCTATTATTTTTTAATTTTTTTATATCTTCAAATTCTCCAAAGTTACGGTAATCTTCTAAATTTAAAAAACATACAATGAAAATTCTTTCTCTATTTTGGGGTAAATCTGTATATTCACAAGTATTCAGAATTTTACTTTTTATCTTATATCCTAATTTTTCAATTTCATTAGTTATAACTTTAAAAGTATTACCATCATCATGAGAAATTAGATTTTTTACATTCTCCAAGAATAATACTCTAGGTTTTCCATGACCACAATCATCAAGTTGTTTAACTAAATTTATTATACTATAAAAAAGTTCCCCTCGATAGTCTGAAAATCCTTTTCTTTCTCCTGCTATGGAGAAGGCTTGGCAAGGAAATCCTCCAGTTAACACATCTATTGGATTTAATATAAGTTGTTCTCTTTTTTCCTCATAATATTTTTTGGTATTAGCTACCCATTTTTTGTTCATAGTATTTAAATGATTATTTACTATATAATATTCTACTAAATTAGTAATTTTTTCTCCGAACTCTTCATTCTGGTTAAACGCTTTTGGTAAAGCGTATATTTCGTTGCTATAAAGTGTTTTATTTAAATAGTTTATTTGTTCTAATTTAATAATTTTTTGAAGTTTATCTAGCCATTCCTTATTTTCAATTTTAGTATCAATTTTTTTCTTTAAATCATTTTTTCTTTTCTCTAAAAATAAAACTTCATCTTCTATTAATTGAGGATTTAATATTTTTTGAATATCTCCTGCCACTAAATTGTGATTAAAATTATATTTATAAGTTTCTATCGCCATTTCATCTATTTCATTAGCAACAACTAATTTGTACCGAGAATCAGCTCTTTTAAATCCTAAACATATTCCTCCAACTCCTGCAAAAAGACTTCCTACATTATATTTCATTTTTTTACTCGCTCTCCTCTCCAATTGAATAAAAATTATCACTCATAGTCTCTATAAATTCCTCATACATTCCTGTTTGCCTAAAATCTATAGAGTATTCTCCTGTTTTAATTTTTACTATTTCAACAGCATCCATTCCTATTACATCTAGTTGTTTTCTTGTTAATATTTGTCCCTCATTTAACATAAAAACATCTCTCAAAATCCATTTTCCTAATTCTTTATTAGGATTACTCATTAAAGCTTTACTCCCATTTTGACACACTTTTACACTTAAAATATGTCCATTTGGTAATTTTAAATCAAATGCTTTATCTCTTTTTGGAAAAAAATTAGGAGAAATTTTATGTACAATTGCAGGAATTGGTATATATATTTCGTTGTAATCTCTTTTTCTTCCACTAGCATTCCATTGATTTAATCCACTCTTTTCTGGAACTTCTTTATCTTTTTGTGAATACAGTGGCAATACAATTCTTTTTTTATCTAACCAGTATATTTTATCATCATTTCTTTTAATATTTTTATTTTTTTCAACAATTGACTCTATTGCTCCAAATGGATCTTCTAATATTTCAATAGGAATTTCAACATAATTTTCTGTATTAAATTTTTTTAATAAAGTGCTTTTACTTACATTAAAATTATAATAATGTCTTCCATCACTAAACATAACCCCTTTATTTGTCGATTTTTCTATTTTAATATTATCTATATCTATTTTTTCCATCTTCTCTTCAAATATTTTTAGTTTACCTTTTTCCCTTGTAACACAATGATAAATCAAATCTTTTAAAGCATAATTTCTAATTGTAAAAGAAATTCTTTCATTTCTTAAATATGAAATTTTTTTAGCTAAATCTTTTCCTTCTAAATTTGAATAATGATCTCTTTTAGCATTAAATTCTGCAATTTTTTGTTGTGAATTTCCATTGTTATTGATAAATGTTTTTAAACCAATACCTACCCCATCTTTTTTCGCATCTGCCGAAGAATCATCTCTTGACAAATTATCTGCTACAAAAGCTCTACAGAACAAGTTTTCATGTGCACGATAGTACAAATAAGGAGTCTCGTTATCTGAAAATAATTTTGATAATGAGCAAATATTTTTTAAAATCTTTTCATATCTAGACCAAGATAAATTTTTATTTAAAAAGTACATTCTTATTTCCTCCCATCTCATTTCTTTATATTCTATTATACTATATTTTATATAAATATTAATATTTTATTATAATTACTTATAAATTTTTTATTTTTTATTACATCAAGTTGATTTATTTTTTATTATAACAAACTATATAGTCAATCTTTCTAAAAAACCCCCTTGCTATTTTTATTTTTTCATGATAGAATCTCAAAAGTATAAAAATTTAAGAGAGAGGTGGTTATATATGTTTTTACTTTTTAAAACCAATTTAATCAAATTAAAACCTATAATAACATTTACCTTTTCTATTTTCAAATTATATTTTAATTATCATACTTTAAAAAATATTAATTATATATTTAGTTTAAAAAAAGAAGTGTCTTCTGTGATTTTCACAGTTGTCACTTCTTTTTTTTTAGCATAATAAACTAGGAGGCATTACTGTGAATCATTTTATCTCTATGTCTGATTTTTCAAAGGAACAACTTCTTGATATTTTGAACTTAGCAAAAGAACTAAAAGAAAATCCCAAACCTAATCTTATTAACAATAAGATTGTAGCTACTCTCTTCTTTGAGCCCTCTACTAGAACAAGATTATCTTTTACATCAGCAGCATATAAAATAGGGGGAAAAATTTTAGGTTTTGACTCTCCTGATGGTACTTCTATACAAAAAGGAGAAACTTTAAGAGATACTATAAAAGTTATTCAAAATTATTCAAATGTAATCATAATGAGAAACCCCCTTGAAGGTTCTGCTAAATTTATTTCAGATTTTTCTACCGTTCCAATTATTAATGCTGGAGACGGTTCTAATGAACACCCATCTCAAACATTTTTAGATTTGTTTACGATTTATGAGGAGCAAGGAAAAATAGAAGGGTTAAAAATAGCTTTTATTGGAGATTTAAAATATGGGCGTACAGTTCACTCCTTAACAAAAGCACTTTCTTTTTTTAACTGTGAGTTCTATTTTGTAGCACCAGACATAATTCAAATACCAGACTATATAACAGATGATCTAGATAAAAAAAATATAAAATATAAGAAATTAAATGATTTTAATGAAATTTTAAATAATATAGATATTATGTATGTTACAAGAATTCAAAAAGAAAGATTTGAAAATATTAATAATTATGAAAAGGTCAAAGATAGTTTTATTATAAATAAATCTGACTTAGAAAAAGTTAAAGATAATTTAATAATTCTTCATCCTCTACCTCGGGTAAATGAAATAGCCTTAGATGTAGATAATACTAAATTTGCTAAATACTTTGAGCAAGCTGCAAATGGTATCCCTATTAGAGAAGCTTTAATTGGCATAGCTTTAAACAAAATAAAATTGAATAGTAATTTTAACAATGAGTTTGGCAATGTATTTTGTGCTAATAAAAATATTTTTGCTTCTAACTCGATTATTTGTAAAAATACTAAATGTATTGCAAGACATGAGGAAACAGAAAACAAATATATTTTAGAAAATAATACTAAAAATTGTTACTATTGTGGGAAAAAAATAAAGTAATCAAGCAAAATAATAATTTAACTTATGTATACAAACAATAATAATTTAAAATATAGGGAGGCTTTATGTTTTTAGAAAACTGTCTTATTATAGATAATTGCTCACTAGGTAGTAATAATTATCTATTAAAAATTAAAAGTGAAAAGTGTATAGAAAACTCTAAACCTGGACAATTTTTTATGCTTAAATGCAAAAATGAAATAACTATTTTAAGAAGACCTATTAGTTTACATTATGTTAACAAAAAAGAAAAAATACTTGAATTTTATTTTGAAACAAAAGGAAAAGGAACTAAAGAATTTTCACAATTAAAAAAAGATGATTTTATAGAAATACAAGGTCCTTTAGGTAATGGATTTTCCACTGATTTAAAAAATGAAAACATACTTGTAATTGGTGGTGGTATGGGAATTGCTCCTATGAAATTTACAATTGAAACTCTAGCTTTAAATAATAATATTACTTTTATTGCTGGAGCTAGGTCTAAAGAACATCTTAAAATTTTAGATAATTTTGATCTTTCTATTTCTACTCATATAGCTACTGATGATGGTTCTTACGGAATTCACGGCAATGTTGTTCAAGTTTTAGAGTCTCTTTTACTAATAAATAAATACGATAAAATTTTAACATGTGGACCTCATAATATGATGGGTGCTATTTACATGGTTGCTAAAGATAAAAATATTAAAATTGAAGTTTCACTAGAAGAAAGAATGGCGTGTGGTGTTAAAGCTTGTGTTGGATGTTCTATTAAAACCAAAAATGGAATGAAAAAAGTTTGTGCTGACGGTCCTGTGTTCAATGCTTATGATGTTATGGAAAAAGATTATCTTGTTAATTTTGATGAAGTTACTCTTTGTTGTAATTAAAAATTTTAATGGAGGTTATTTTGAATAAATTAGAAACAACTTTTTTAGGATTTAAATTTAAAAATCCTATTATTACATCTTCAGGTTGCTTTGGTTTTGGACTTGAGTATAAAAACTATTTTAACCCTAATGAGCTAGGAGGAATAGTTGTAAAAGGACTAACTCTTGAACCTAGAGAAGGAAATATAGGTACAAGAATTGCTGAAACTCCAGCTGGAATGCTAAATTGTGTTGGACTTGAAAATCCAGGAATAGATGTTTTTGAAAACACAATATTAAAAGAGATTAAAAATAGCGGAATTACAGTTCCTATTATAGTTAATATTAACGGAAAAACACTTGAAGAGTATATCGCCATTGCTAAAAGAGTTGAAAAAATAAAAGAAATTGATATTGTTGAATTAAATATATCGTGCCCTAATGTTAAAGATGGAGGAATGGCTTTTGGTGCTAACCCTGAAGTCGCTGGTCTTGTTACTCGAGAGGTTAAAAAGGTACTATCTAAACCGCTTATTGTAAAATTATCACCTAATGTTACTGATATTGCCTATATTGCAAAAATTGTAGAAGAAAACGGTGCTGATGCTATTTCTCTTATAAATACTTTATTAGGTATGGCAATAGATATAAAAACTAAAAAACCTATCCTTGGAAATATTATGGGAGGACTTTCTGGACCAGCTGTTAAACCTGTTGCTTTAAGAATGGTTTATCAAGTGGCGAAAGCTATTAAAATTCCCATTGTTGGAATGGGAGGAATTAACTCTGCTGAAGATGCTTTAGAATTTATTATGGCTGGAGCTACTCTTGTTTCCCTTGGAACTGGAATTTTTGTTAACCCTGTTCTTCCTTTAGAAGTAAAAAATGGATTACTTTTATACTGCAATGAAAACTCTATAAAAAATATTCAAGATATTAAAGGGTGTATATAAAAATCTTAAAATATAGGAGAAAAAATGAATATATCAGATAAAATAATTGTAGCACTTGATTTTCCAACTATTGAAGAAGCAAAAAAAACTGTAGAAAAATTAGGTGATAGTGCCACAACTTATAAAGTTGGACTTGAACTTTTTTTAAATTCAAAAGGAAGTATGATAGATTACTTAGTCAAAAAAAATAAAAAAGTTTTTTTAGATTTAAAATTTCACGATATTCCTAATACCACTGCTATGGCTTCTGTTTTTGCAGCTCATGAAAAATGTTTTATGTTTAATGTTCATGCAAGTGGTGGAAAAAAAATGATGACAGAAGTTGCTAAAAAAATTAAAAAATTTAATAAAGAAGTTCTTGTTATTGCAGTTACAATATTAACTAGTTTCAGTGAAATAGAACTAAAAGAAACTTTTAACTCAACATTATCTTTAGAGGAGTTAGCATTAAATTTGGCTAAAATAACTAAACAAAGTGGCTTAGATGGTATTGTTTGCTCTCCTTGGGAAGCTAGCCACATAAAAAAACAATGTGGAGATAATTTTAAAACTATATGTCCTGGTGTTAGACCTCTTTGGTCTCTTGCAAATGATCAAGAAAGAATTATGACTCCCCACGACGCTGTTTTAAATGGTTGTGATTTTTTAGTAATAGGAAGACCAATAACTAAACATGAAAACCCTAAATATGCTTTTAATCTTATTTTAGATGAAATAAAATTAGCATTACAAATTTAAAGTAGATAAAGAAGAATTGTCTTTTATTATTCTTCGTATACATTTAAGTTTATAAAAATTTATAAAAACATTTGTTTTTTTATGTATATAATCAAAAATAAAAATTATAAGGAGTAACTATTATGAAAGATAATATTATTGTTGCACAGGCTTTACTAAAAACTCAAGCTGTTAGATTAAATGTAAAATCTCCCTTCACATTTGTTTCAGGTATTAAAAGTCCTATTTATTGTGATAATAGAAAAATGATAGGATTTCCTGAAGAAAGAAGCATAGTTGTAGAAGCTTTTATAAATAAAATTAAAGAATTAGAAAAAAATGGAATTCACTTTGATGTTATAGCTGGAACCTCAACTGCAGGCATCCCTTGGGCTGCTTTTATTGCTATGAAACTAAATAAACCTATGGCGTATATTAGGGGAGAGAAAAAATCCCATGGAGCTGGAAAACAAATAGAAGGTGCTGATTTTAATGGAAAAAAAGTTTTAATCATTGAAGACCTTATTTCAACTGGTGGAAGCTCTATTAAAGCTGTTAAAGCAGCTCTTGATGAAGGTTCTACATACACTCAAGTACTTTCTATTTTTTCATATGAATTTAAAAAAGCATATGATATATTTTCTCTCGATAATATAGAGTGGTCTTCTTTATCTAATTTTGAAATCTTACTAAATGTTGCAAAAACTGAAAACTACATTACAGAAGACGAACTTCTTATAGCTAAAGAATGGAACAAAAATCCACAAACTTATGGAGTTGAAGCCTAATATGTTATTAATTAAAAATGCTAAAATTGTTGTGGGTGAATATATTCAAGTACTTTCATCACAAAAAAAAGATTTAGAGATTATAACAGACATCTTGATTAATGATGAGGGAATTATAGAAAAAATAGAAAAAAATATTAATAGTCATACAGACAATAATAAAAACAATAATAGCACTAATAGTAGTAACCACAATCACCATAAACAATATCCTAATATAAAAATTATTGATGCAAACTTTAATTATGTTATCCCTGGAGTTATTGATCCTCATACACACATGAGAGATCCTGGTCTTACTTCTAAAGAAGATTTTCTTACTGGTAGTAAAGCATGTGCTAAAGGTGGAATTACAACCTTTTTAGATATGCCTAATACTATTCCAAATACAATATCTCTGAAAATTTTAGAGGAAAAAAGAAAAAACTCCCAAAATCGTTCTTATGTGGATTATGGTTTTCATTTTGGTGGAAGTAAAAATGATAACTCTCTAGAGATTTTAAAAGTTAAAAATTTTACTGCATCTACAAAATTATTTTTAAATATGTCAACAGGTGATATGTTAATTGAGAATATTAAAACAATCGAAAATATTTTTAAAAATTCAAAACTAATATCAGTTCATGCTGAGGAGGAGAAAGTTGGAACTGCTATTGACTTTTCTCATAAATTTAATACACCTTTATACCTCTGCCATCTTTCAAAAAGATCAGAAATAGACTCTTTAAGAAAAGCAAAAAAAAATGGAATAAAAATTTTTGGAGAAGTAACCCCTCATCATTTATTTTTATCTCAAGAGGATAAAAATAGCTCTAAAATAAATGAACTACTTTTATGTATGAAACCAGAACTTAAAAATAAAGATGATAATAAAGCTCTTTGGGAAGCTTTAAAAGATGGTACTATTGATACCATAGGAACAGACCACGCTCCTCATCATTTAGAAGAAAAAATGAAATCTACCATCTTTGGTATTCCTGGTGTAGAAAATTCTTTAGAATTAATGCTTCTAGGAGTGAAAGAAAAAAAAATTACTCTTCACAAACTAATTGAACTTATGTGTAAAAATCCAGCTAAGATTTTTAATATTTCTAAAAAAGGTGAAATTAAAATAGGTAACTATGGAGACTTGGTAATAATAGATATAAATAATGTGCATACTATCAATAATAAAAATGTTATTTCTAAATGTGGATGGACTCCTTATCATTCTATGGTTACTGGTGGAACTGTTCTTACAACCATATTAAGAGGAGATATTGTGTATAGCGATAATTCTTTCTATGAAGTGAAAGGAAGAGAAATTAAGTATTTTCATAACACAGAAGACAAGATAAAATAATATAAAAAATAATTAAATAGAATACTTAATTAGCCTTTAAATATTAGGGCTAATTTTTTTTGTTGACATTCAAAAGAAATATTGATACAATCATATTAGAAAAAACTAATTTAGAAAATTTTAATTTAGTTTTAATATTATCTTTATAAAGGAGATTAAATGGAAAAAAAGTTAGCAATATTAAAAGCTTTAGCACACCCCGTTAGACTTAATGTTATTTATGCTTTAAAAGATTCTAAAACTCACTGTGTTTGTGAATTACAAAAGATGTGGGAGTCTTCCCAATCTAGTCTTTCTCAACATTTGAAAATTTTAAGAGATGCAGGAATTGTAAAAACAGAAAAAATAGGTGGTTGGGTTCATTATAGCTTAACTAATAATGAGATTTTAAAAATATTAAATGACTTAGAGGAGATTATATTATGAATATTATAGAATACTATTTACTTAAAATGACATGGCTTAGTAATTGGACAGAATATTTAGTAGTAAATATTTTTGATCTTCCTATTAGTAGTAGATTCGGTGGTGCACTACATTTTTTTATATATGATACTATTAAAATTTTTATTCTTTTAGGTGTTTTAATATTTAGTATTAGTTATATTCAAAGTTTTTTCCCTCCAGAACGTACTAAGAAAATTTTAGGAAAAGTCAAGGGATGGAAAGGAAATTTATTGGGTGCTTTACTTGGAACTATTACTCCTTTTTGCTCTTGTTCTAGTATTCCTTTATTTATAGGTTTTACATCAGCAGGATTACCTTTAGGAGTTACATTTTCTTTCTTAATTTCATCTCCTCTTGTTGATTTAGCTTCTTTTCTCCTGGTAAGCTCATTCTTTGGATTTAAAATTGCAATTATTTATGTTATAGTGGGTATTCTACTTGCTATTATAGGTGGACTTATTATTGATAAAATGAAAATGGAGAAATATGTTGAGGAATATGTATTAAATATTGAAAATGTAGATATGGAACTTCAACAATTATCTTATAAAGATAGATGTTTATTTTCTAAAAATCAAGTAAAAGACATTTTTAAAAAGGTTTGGATTCCTGTAATTATTGGAGTTGGAATTGGAGCATTTATTCACAATGTTATCCCAACTGAAGTAGTTGAAAGAGTTTTGGGAGAAAATAATCCCTTTGCAGTACTTATTGCTACTTTTATAGGAGTTCCTATGTATGCCGATATTTTTGGAACACTACCAATAGCAGAAGCTTTATATTTAAAAGGTGTAGGAATTGGAACTATTTTAGCTTTTATGATGTCAGTAACAGCTCTTTCTTTTCCAGCCATGATTATGCTTAGCAAAGTTATAAAACCTAAGTTGCTAGCTCTATTTATTGGGTATGTTACTATTGGAATATTGATTATCGGCTACTTATTTAATTATATTAATATATAGATACTAGGAGGAAATTATGGAAATTAAAGTTTTAGGTGGATGTTGTAAAAAGTGTGATGTTTTAATAGATTATGTTAATGAATCATTAGCGGAGTTAGGTATAAATGCCAACGTTGAAAAAATAACTGATTTCATTCAACTTGCTAAATTAGGTGTTATGAAAACTCCTGGAATAGTTATTGATGGTAAAATTATTTTTTCTGGAAGAATGGCAGAAAAAAAAGAAGTAAAAGAAATTTTAGCTAAATATTAAAAAAAATTTATATCATATTTAAAAAATAAGATAGCTCATAAAATTTTATTAAAACAAAATACTAAAAAATGGAAATAAATAAATAAATAAATTAGAGCAGTTACTAATAACTGCTCTAATTTATTTATTTTACTTTAAAAATTATTTTTATCTTATTAGTATAATATTGTGTTTTCTAATCCTAAATCTTTAAATCTATACATTGCCATTTTTCCATCCTTTTATATATATCATTTAATTCAGGAATTGATTCTCTTCCTCCTATTTTTTCAACAGATAAAGAAGCACATACTGAAGAAAATTTTATAGTCTTATCAAATTCAAAGTTATTACTTAAAGCATAAACAAATGCCCCATGAAAAATATCTCCAGCCCCTGTTGTATCAATAGCTTTAGTTGGAAATGCAGGATGAATGTATATTTTTTCATTCTTTTTATAAAGACACCCTTTTTCCCCAAGAGTAATTATTAAAATTTTCTTATTTAATTTTTCTAGTTGTAAAAATACTTCTTCATAGTTATTTGGAGTTAGTTTTTCAACTTTTGCATACTCACATGCAAAATCTTCTGAGCTAATAAGATAATCAACTTTACTTGCAAGCTCAACAGTTTCTTCTTTATAAGTTCCTGCATCTAAAATTGTTGTAGATGTTTTAAATTCTTTTAAACATAATCTTGCTAACTCTATTTCATGCCCATCAAATAAAATAAACTTTGGTTTTTCTTTATACTTTATTTTATAATTTTCAGGAATTTTATTTTTTTTTCTATGATTTAAAATAGTTCGACTCCCATTAAAAATATTAGTTATAATCATACTACAAGGAGTCATATATTTATCATTCACAATACTATTTATTAAATTGACTCCTACAGATTCTAGTTCTCGTATAATTAGTTCTCCATAAATATCTTTTCCTAAAGTAGTTATATAAGATACCTTCTCTTTATATTTTCCAAGAAGGAAAGAGGCGTTTCCTGTAGGACCTCCTCCCATCATTTTTGTTTCATTTACTTTATATTTTTTATTTTCTACCGGATATTCTTTCATAAGATAGGTTATATCACAAGCAGAATGCCCTACACACAATATTTTTTTCATTTTAATGTTCTTCCTTTGCATTTATTACTTTTATTTTTTTTTGAGAGAGCGATATTAAAATCATAAAGACAACTAAAGCTAAAATTATTGCATAAATTCCTGGAATTTTATAATTTTCCCCAACCTTACCAATAATAATTCCAAGAACTCCAAAATCTATATCGCCGAAAGTTGTATTTTGAAACCCTATTCCGCCAAGTACAGGAAGTAAAAGTGCAGGTAAGAAAGATAAAAATAATCCATTGATAAAAGAACCTACAATAGCACCTTTTTTACCCCCAGTTGCATTTCCATATATCCCAGCTGTTGCTCCACAGAAAAAATGAGGTACAAGTCCAGGTATTATAAGAACAGCTCCCACAGATCCAAGAATAAACATTCCTAATATGCCACCTACAAAAGAAAATAAAAATCCTATAATTACAGCATTAGGAGCATAGGTGAAAAATACTGCACAGTCAACTGCTGGAATCGAGTTTTTTATAACTTTTTGTGATATACCTTGAAAAGCTGGAATAAGTTCAGATAAAATCATTCTTACACCACTATAAACAATTGTAACACCAACAGCAAAACTAAGAGCAGAAGTTACCGAAAATACAATATAATTTTTTCCGCTTGAAAGTTCTTCTACAAAAGCTGGTCCTGCTGCTACTGCCGCTACGATATAAAATATTAGCATAGTTATTGCAGTTGAAATTGTTGTATCTCTTAAAAAATTTAGTTTTTCAGGTATTTTTATATTTTCTGTACTATCCTCAGGATTTCCAATTTTCCCACCAATATATGCAGAGATATAGTACCCAATAGAGCCAAAATGTCCCATAGCTATCCCATCATCATCAGTGACTAAATCTGTATACTTTTGTCCGATAGCTGGAGATATTGCTGACCACATTCCAAGAAAAAGACCGCCAACTAACACAAGTAGTGAACCTTGAAATCCAATTTTAGCAAGGACAGCTGAAAACATACAAGCTAAAAAAAAACTATGATGACCTGTTAAAAAAATATATTTAAATTTTGTAAATCTAGCTATTAAAATATTTATCACAAGACCTGCCACTAATATAAACATAGTTTCTTTTCCTAAAACTTTTTGAGCTATTGAGACTATAGCTTCGTTATTGGGAACAACTCCCGTTATATTAAATCCTTGTTCTATCATTTTTCCTAGGTATTCTAAATTTTTAACAATAAAATCTGCTCCTGCTCCAAGCATTATAAACCCCAATATAGGTTTTAATGTTCCAACTATTAATTTATTTATAGGTTTTTTTAACGCTAAAAGCCCAATTAAAGACATTAGTCCTAATATAAATGCTGGATTAGTTAAAATATCATTCCCTATTATTTGTAACCATCTCATTAACATTTTTTCCTCCTTGTATTTTTATTTTATAAGACTTTTAATTATCGCTAGTATATCTTCTCTAATTTTTTTCTTATTTGTATAACTTCTTATTGAAGCTGTTTTTATTGTTGTTATTTGATCTGCTAACTCCTTAATTGTTACAATTAAATCTACATCTTTTCCCATAACTGAATTAAAATCACAAGAATTTATATTTGCTTTAATTCCCTCTTCTTCACAAATTTCTTCAATTTTCATAGCACACATTAAACTACTACCAATTCCATTACCACATACAGTTAATATTTTTATCATTTTTATCCCCTCCTTAATTTATAAAAAACTTAATATTTCACTTTCACTAGATGAATTTGATATTTTTTTTATAATTTCTTCATCATCTATTACATTTGATAATTTTTTCAAAATATTTATATGAGAAGTACTATCTTTTGATGCTAACATAAATATAAGATTTATTTTTTCTTGATCCTCAAAAAAAATAACACCTTCCTTTATTACTAGGAGAGAAAGACTTGTTTCAAGAGAGCCATCTTCTGGTCTAGCATGGGGCATAGCCACTCCATCAGTTAGTATAATATAACTTCCAAATTTTTCAATATTTTTAATGCAAGATTCAATATATCTTTTTTCAATTTTATTTTTAGATAAAAGAATCTCTCCAGCTTGCTCAACTCCCTCTCTCCAATTATTTACTTTGCTAACTATCGAGATATTGTTTTTCAAATTTAATTTCATAGAATACCAACCTTTTAGATATTTTTTAGTATATTAGAATTATATTATAGTAAATTAATAATTGAAAGAGTCTAGTTTTTTATTTTTTTCCAAAAAAAAAAGCCCCCTAGTTGGGGAGTTCTTTTTTTAATATATTAATCATTTCAGAAATTTTTTTTACTTTTTTTATTTTATCTAGAATTCCTTCTTTATTAAATAAATCCACCAAATTCATAAAAAATTCTAAATGTTCTTTATTGTCTTTTGATGAAAAAAGAACAAAAATTGAAACCAGTTCACCACTAGGAAATAAAACCGGTTTATTTAATGTTATAATTGAAAATCCTGTTTCTTTTACTTTTCCAGTTGTTCTGGCATGAGGAAAAGCAACTTGAGGAGCAAGTATAATATAACTTCCAAATTCCTCTATTATTTTTATAGAATCTTCTATGTATTCTTGCTCTATAATATTTTCTTTTATTAGTAAAGATCCTATTTTCTCTATAGCTTCTTTCCAATCTTTAGCAGTTTCATTTAGCAGAATTCTTTGATTATTTAGGTAGTCAAAAATTGTATTTTTTTTATGAATTATATCGTCTACCAAAAATTCATCCAAAAGTTCCTTTAATTCTTTTTTTAGTTTTTTTTCATTAAGCTCATTAGAATTTCTTTTAATTACCTGTACTAAACTATCCATAGATATTTTTTTATTATTTTTTAAAATACCATAACTTTCAATTTTTCTTTTATCTTCTTCTGACAAAATAGAATTAAGTTTTATAATAGGTTTAGAGGTGATACTTTTTTCAATATCTACAGTGCTTAAAATTATATCTATCTTTTCTTTTCTAAGAATTGATTCAATAAGATATTTTGGAATTATATCTATTATAATTACATTGTAGTATTGTTTTATTTTCTGGGCTAAAAGATTGGAAGTTCCATATCCAGAACTACAAACTAGAAGAATTTTTATTTTTTCATTTTTTATTATATTTCTATCCATAGCAGCTTTAAAATGAATAACCAAAAAAGCAATTTCATCTTCTGTAAATTTAATATTCATTGAATTTTCAAGTTTTTTTATAATATTTTTAACTATCTTAAAAAGAGAGGGATAACTTTCTATAACTTCTTTATAAATAGAATTTTCAAGAATTATATTATTTTTTATTCTATATATAGTGGGCTTTATATGATTTAAAAGTCCCTCTAAAAGTAATTTATCTTGAGATATGTCTTCTTTTATTTCTTTATTAAACTCTAGTATTAACTCTTTTATTATAATTTCCATTTCTACCCAGTTGTCATAATAGGAATAATTCAAATTATAAGTATTACTTCCTAAAAAATAATCAGTTATTTTTAAATATTCAAATCTACTAAGTTCAATTTCGTACCATTCCTCAAGAATTGGAGAACTTTTTTTTACAGCTTTATATTCTTTGGTTTGGGATAAAAAAATCTCATTTTTTATACTTTCAATAATATAACTTCTTTTAGACATATATAAACTTATTTTTAAATATTTAAAAATAATGTCATAAGCTTCATCAGAAATTATTATTTTCATAAGTTTTTGGCAGTAATTTATAAATTTTTTAATTCCCTCTCCATTAATCGTATTTAAAACTAATTTTTCAATTTTATTTTTTAGATAAAGAGAGTTTTTATTAGAAATTATATTTAAAATTTTTAAAAGATTTTCTCTTATATTTTCCTCTTTTCCAACAAGCTGTAATCCTTTTTTATGTTGAATTTCTAAAGTTAAATTATATCTTATTAAAAATTTTTTTACATCTTTAAGGTGACCTTTAACGGTCGTTTTACCTATATTTAATTCTTCAGAAATTTTTCTCTGATTTATTTCTCTATTTAAAAGAATAATTAATATTATATATATTTCTCTTTCTTCTGAAGTAGGAGAAAAATTATTGTTATCTTCTAAAAGCATTAAAATTTCATTTAAATCAAAATATTTTAAAACATCTTTTTCTATTTCTATTTTTTTATAATGATTCAATGAAAGATATTCGTTAAGTTTTTCTAGCTCCATTCTAACATTTTTTTGTGTTAAATGTACTGCATTAGCTATATTTTTTAACGTTATTTCATTATTATTTTTTAGAATAAAAGTAAGAATATCAATAAATCTAATAGGTAGCATTTTTATCTCCTTTTCATTATAAAAAATTTTTAATATATTTTTTTATTATTTAAATAGAATAAATATATCACGATATTAAATAATTATATTTAGGAAACTAGATTCGAAAATAGGATAGCTATACTTTAGATAATCTAATCTAAAATATAACTATCCTATTTTTATCATATAATCCTTACTTTCCAACACAGAAATTTTTGAAAATATGATCAAGTAAATCTTCGCTACTTATTTCCCCTGTTACTTCTGATAAAGAATCCAGTGCTTCTTTAAGATCAACAGCTATTAAATCCATGGGAAGTCCCGCTTCAATTATTTCAAATATGCTTATAATAGCATCTTTAGTTTTTTCTAAAGCAGATTTATGTCTAACATTAGTAAGAATTATCTTTTGTGAATTATCTTCTAGCTCTCCCTTAATAACGTAGGAATATATTTTATTTTCCATTTCTTCTATTCCTACGTTTTCCTTAGCCGATATTTCTATCCAATTGTTAACTTTATTTAAAACACTTAAATCTGCAATTTTTGATAAATCTATTTTATTCACAATCCCAATTACATTATTTACTTTTATTTGATCATGAATTCTAAAATCCTCTTCAGTTAATTCAGAAGAACCATCTATTACAAATAATACTAAATCAGCATTGTCTATTAAATTTTTAGATTTTTCAACACCAATATGTTCTACTATATCAGTAGTTTTTCTTATTCCTGCAGTATCAACTAATATAAGAGGAATTCCTTTTAGGTTTATAACCTCTTCTATAACATCTCTAGTTGTTCCAGGAACATGAGTAACGATTGCTCTTTCTTCTCTTAATACTGAGTTTAAAAGACTAGATTTTCCTACATTAGGTTTTCCTACAATTGCAGTTTTTATTCCTTCTTTGATAATTTTTCCTTTATTATAAGATGAAATTAATTTATCTGCTGTTTCCATTACCACTTTTAAATTATCTACTAAATTAACTGGTAATGGATCGTCTATTCCTTCTTCAGGATAATCAAGAACCACATTTATGTGGGCCGCAACATCTAAAAGTAATAGTTTTAAACAAGCTATTTGCTCTTTTAAATCCCCTCTCAGTTGATTTAAAGATAAAGATACACTTCTTTCTGTTTTTCCGTGAATTATATCAATAATAGCTTCAGCTTGAGTTAAATCAATTCTTCCATTCAAAAAAGCTCTTCTTGTAAATTCACCTATTTCAGCATGTCTAGCACCGTGTCTTAAAACAACTTCCAATACTTTTTCTGTTATAACAAATCCACCGTGGCAATTAATTTCTACAATATCTTCCTTTGTGTATGTTTTAGGTCCTTTTAATATAGAAACCATAACTTCATCTACTATTTCGTTATTATTGTGTATATGACCATAATTAATTGTAAATCCTTTTATATCTTTTATATCTTTTCCAGATTTTGGGTTAAATATTTTGCTTAAAATTTCAAATGAATTTTTTCCTGAAATTCTAATTATACTTATTCCACCTTCTCCTCTTGGAGTAGATATAGCTGCGATTGTGTCAAACATATTATTCTCCTAATTTTTTTCTTCTTATAACTATATATCTTTTAGGATCTTTTCCCTCACTAAAAGTATCTAACTCTGGATATTGATTAATTATTTCATGAATTATCTTTCTTTCTTTTGGCGGCATACTATTAAGTCTTATAACTTTATTTGTATTAATAGCTTTTTCTGCCATTTTTCTTGCAAGCTCTCTTAGCGTATCATTTCTTTTTTCTTTAAACCCTTCAACATCAACATCAATTCTACATTCTTTTATCATAGAATTGAGAAGATATTCAAAACTATTTAGTGTTTTCCCTTTTTTTCCAATAATAATTCCATTATCATTACCATAAAGATTAACTACATAATATTTTCCATCTTTAGTTGTAACATCACATTTTAAATCTAAATTCATATTTGATAATAATGTTTTTGTTTTTTCTAATATTAAGGTAATTTTATCTTTTTTTAGTTTTTGTGTATCTTCAGAAAAATCTTTTTTTAATTCCTGAGTTTCTTTTTTTATATCTATTTTTTCATTATAAGTCTCTTTTAATTTTTTTTCTTTTGACAAATTATCCTCAGTTGTCAATTTACTTCTTTCTTTTATTAGTTTTTCCTCTTTTATTGATTTTTCTTTTTTTATATCTTCTTTTTTATAATTTTCTACTTTTCGATTTTTATCTATTGTTATTTCATATATACCTTCTTTATTAAATAACCCTAAAAAAGATTTACTTTTTTGCTTTTCTACAACTTGAACAAGGTCTTCAGAGCTAGCGTCTAAAATATTTAAGGCTCTTAAAACTGCGGCTTCTTTTGTCATTGCTTTTATTTCAATTGTATTTTGCATATTAAATCATTCTCTCCCCTCTTTTTATAATCCAGTATTGTTGAATTATACCAGCTAAACTTGAAACAACCCAATAAAGTTGTAATCCTCCAGGCATTTTATATGATATAAATATCATCATTACAGGAAAAATATACATCATATTTTTCATTTGAGGATTTGAATCTCCAGAACCTGTTAGTTTTTGTTGTAAAAAAGATAAAGCTCCATTTAGTAACGGAAATACATAATAAGGATCAGGTGATCCTAGGGATAACCATAAAAATGACGAAGTTGATGGTATCGTTGGTAAGTGAACAAATGGATATACAACTTCTCCTGCTTGTGATATTATTTCAGGATTAGTTCTTAATACTCCAAATAAAGCAAATAAAATTGGCATCTGAATTAATAAAGGTAAACAACCGCCTGCTGGATTTATTTTTTTCTCTTTATATAATTCCATAGTTTTTTGTTGTACAAGCTTAGGTTCATCTTTATATTTTGCTTTTAATTTTTCTATTTCTGGTTGAATTTCTTTCATTGCTCTCATTGATTTATCTTGTTTTAATGTTAAAGGTAAAGTTACTATTTTGGTTAAAATCGTTATTCCTATAATAGCTAAACCAAAGTTTCCTGTAAAATTGTATAATCCCGTTAATATTTTTGCTAATAAGTCATACAAAAAATTCATTTTATTCCTCCATATTATATCTAAATTTATAATTTATTTTTTAATTTTAATCAAATATCAAATCTACTACTATCAAAAAATTAAAAAACTATTTCAGTGGATCAAATCCTCCAGGATGAAATGGGTGACACTTTATTATTCTTTTTATACCAAAATAAGTTCCTTTTATTACTCCATATTTATCTATTGCTTCGTATGTATATTGAGAACAACTTGGATAAAATCTACATTTTTTACCAAAAATTTTAGATATAAATTTTTGATAAAACTTTATCATTAACATTATAATTTTTTTCATAGTTATTGTTTCTCCAATTTAAAAATAACTGGATAATTTTATATTTTTTAATTTTATTTTATTTTTTTAATAAATTAGCTCTTAATAAAATCTTATTAAGATCTTTTTCTATATCTTTATATAAAATAGTTTCTATATTTTCTCCAGCTTTTTTTTTAGCAACACAAACAATGTTATAACCTTGTTCTATTTTATTAAAATTTAGCCTAAAATATTCTCTAAATAATCGTCTTAAACGATTCCTACAAACGGCATTTCCAGTTTTTTTACTGGCTACATATCCTAATTTTAGTATATTTTCATCATTTTTTTTAAAAAAAACTAGAGAGTAATATCCAAATTCTTTTTTTCCTAAATTATAAACAATCTGAAACTCTCTATCTTTTTTTAAATTTAATATTTTCATAAAACTTCCTTTATTTCTATTTTCATAAAAATAGTATTTTAGAATTATAACTTTTGAAAAACCCGGTGTATAATTCACCGGGTTTTATGCTGATAAAACTGCTCTACCTTTATCTCTTCTTCTTTTTAATACTTTTCTACCATTTTTAGTTTTCATTCTTAATCTAAATCCATGGTCCTTCTTTCTCTTTCTGTTGTTAGGTTGGAACGTTCTTTTCATAAATATTTCACCTCCTAAATTGTTCATGTATTTCAGATTATTATTTTATAGTAAAACAATGATTTTGTCAAGTAATTTTTATGGATTATTTTAATGTTAAAAAAATAAAAAACAACAACAAGTTTTTAGGTTATGTAATGTATTGATGTATAATGTAGTGACAGAACTTATTTTTATTTTTAATGAAAGTCTAGTTAAGAGTATAGAAAAAAGAGCTATAAAATTTAGTTTTTATTTTTGTTTATATACAAATCAGATAATATGCATCTTTATTCAGATTATAGCATATTTTAATTAACTTTATAATTTTAAATCTAATGTTTTCAATAATAATATATATTTTTTATTATTACT
>JBOFUX010000055.1:0-7720 GCA_051652785.1 Fusobacteriaceae bacterium
AATACTAATATAAATCCTATTATCAGTATTGTTATTTGTATAGAAGCTTTTCCATTTTTTACAAATTTTTGTCTTTGTAATATTAAATAGGTTACTAATATTATTATTTTTGCTACTAATGCGTACATTCTTGCTCCTCGTTTTCTATTGATTTATTTTTTACTATTGGGCTCTTTCTTTTCAGCATCATAAAAATTTTTAACAAATTTTATAAAAGAACTTTCATTCGTTTGTTTCTTTTCAGTTTCTTCTGAGGTTACATATTCAAATTTTATAAATTTTGATAAATAGTATAATTTTCCTACTTCTGATGTCATTTCTATATTTATTTTTTTTGAACTTTCAGTTTCTTTTTTTTTATCTTTTTTATCTTTTTCTAATTCTTCTCTATATTCTAGTGCATAAGTTATAAAATTATTCATGAGAATCTTCTTTTAATATTTCTATACTATATGTATAATTTATTAATTTTTCAGATTTTAAGTTAATTTCAACTTTAAATTCTTTTATAAATTCATCATATTCAATTTCACCTTTTAAGTCTATTAATAAGGAAAATGGTTTTCCTGGCTGAATAGAAAAGTAATCTCTGATATTTTTTTTATAATCTACAGCATCAAATTCTGGGTCTATTTTTCCTTCTAAAATATACTTATCTTCTTTTTTTAATATATCAACATCAAACTGAAGTATTTCTTCTATAAATACTCCATATATTTCTAACTTATTTGATTTTTCTTTTATATTTTTAATAAAAAATAGTATAAATGGCATAAATAAATAATTACTAATTAATTTTGATAAGTATTCTTTATTTTCAAAATATTTTGACAACTCCATCAAGATTGAAATTACTTCTTTGTTTTTACTATTAAAAATTTGATTTTTTTTCTCTACTTTCCACTTTTCACCTAATTCATCTATATTCATTATTTCTAAGGTTTTTTTATCGATTATGAATCTATTAAATATTTTATCTAATTTTGAATATATATTTTCTTCTAATTCTTGTTCTTCTTTTTTTTGAAATGTAATTATAATTTTATCTGAATCTTCCTCTATATCACAGGCATAATTATTTTCATAATTCACTTCGTTATTCTTTATCTCATCTGTTGTTTCTAAATGATTTTTTATTTTAATGTTATAGTTCATTTTTCTCTTCCTTTTTTTATTATGACTTCATTATTATATCCCCTGCTAGCACACTGTAAGTTTCTTTTATTATTTCTTTTTTACTTTTAGCATTTACTGAATAGCCTGAGATATAAACCCCATCTAACATCTCTAATTTTTCTTGTTTTAATTTAGTTACATTTTCTATTGAATTTTCAGTTGTACTTATAAGTTCTTTTCCTGCATTTATTCCTAATATGTTGTCTGAGCTAATATTTATTTGATCTTTACTATCTGCTAAAATTTGTTTTTCAGAATTTATTTGTACTACGTTCACACCACTTATGCCTATTAAATCTTTAGCGTAAAGATTATAATTATCCGATTTTAACTCTAAATTAAATATTTTTTCCCTCTCACCGCCTAAAAGAGTGTAATTTCTTTCGTATGGATTAGAAAATCTTATATTTTCTTTATTATTAACACTTCCTGCAACATAACCAGAATTTTCTTCATCTATTGGAAAATATACTGTTATATTATCTTCTATTTCAGGAGTACAAAAAAATCCAGTATTACTCTTTGAATATGGTGTTGTGTAGGGGAATTCATAATAACTTACTTTTTCACCTAAATAATCACCTTTGCTTTGAACATCCCTATTTATTTTTTGTCGAGTTGAGCTTATTTTTTTTACTCCTTCTGAAAAATTAAGAAGTAATATAGCTATCTCAGATTTATTTTCCTTGGGTATTTTCACTACTCTTGCTTCTATCGAGCCCCCTTCTATATTTTTATTTGAAATATAGTCATAATGATAATCTATATTTCTAAGTGTGTACTCACCACTAAATTGACCATTTATATATTCTAATTTTCCTAAACTTATAAATCCATAGTCTTCTTTATTTTTATATAAACTTTCTCCTAATAAATAAGCCTCTGCTACTATTATTTCTGTACAAACATTTCCTCTTTCATCCAATGAATAAGTAGTATCACTTTTAGTTTTAAATTCCATTTTTTTACTTTCATTATTTATATAACCAAAAATAATTTCTCCATACCTTCCACTAAATATCCCTAAACCTATATTAGACATTAATCTTACTAAAAATTCCCATTCTGTTTCATTATATTGAATAAATATTTTATTTGTTTTTGATGTTGCTAATTTATCAGTGGCTATATAACTAACTTCTTTTTGATAGACAGACAAAACTTCTTTTATCAATTCCTCATATGTTGCATTTATATTTTGATATACTCTATATTTTTTTACCCTATCTAAAATTTCACTCTTTGATTTTGCTTCAATTATAGTTGTTGCACCATCAGAGTTTTCATCTCTTATTTTTATATTTTTTATTATTCCAGAAAAATATTCAAGCTCATTAAATTTAATTTCAATTTTTTTATTATTATATTTTGATTTTCCAAATATTTCTTTTTGCTCTAATTTCAAAAATTTATTTACCGTATATTTTTTTCGATATTCTTCTTTTATTTCAATTTCAATATGCAAAGTACTATGATTATTTTCTTCCATGTTTATTTTAAATTTTTTTAAAACATACTCACTACTATTTATCTCTATTGCGTCTATATAAATTTTTAAATCTTTCCCTATAAATTCTCTGTTCATATTCTCTTCCTTTTTTATTTTATGATGTTATTTTAAAAGTAAAACTATTTTTCCTATATATACTTTATCTCCACTTTGAACCTTTAAAGGCTCATTTTCTAATTTTATTTTTCTGCTATCACTTAATCTTTCTAGTCCTGTCCCATTTCTAGAGTTCAAATCTTCTAAATACCAACCTTTATCAGTTTTATTTAAAACTGCATGACTTCTACTTACTAAATGAGAGTCCCCAGTATCCAATAGATCAATTTCCACTTTTATCCTAGAATTTTTACCGATTAAAAGTGATGTTGATTTGCCTATGTTCCATGTTTTTATATCATAACCATCTCTGTTTTTTAAAATTATTTGAGTTAAAACATCTCTTGCTAATTCTCTTTTATCCTCTATTTGTTGTACGATTCTAAATTCTCGCACTACTTGATCATGTTCATATTCATTAAATTCTTTTTTTATTCTTATACAACTAAATAATATATACACTGCTAAACCTATTGCAACAATGCCTAACGCTAGTTCTATACTCGCTGCACTATAATTATTTGACCTGAAATATAGTAAAGCTACCACTCCTGTAACTATCCAAATCAAAATTTCTAGTTTTGCTTTTTTATAATTATTTTTTTTTAATTCTCTTTTTTTATATTTTTTTTCTCCCATTTTTATAAAAAATTTTCTTAATAAACGCATTTTATTACTCCTTTTCACTTTTTACTTTTTACTGAAAAAAAAGATTCAAACATACAGTTAGTTTTTTTCTTTAACTCATGTTCCTCTTTCTCATTTTTCTTTTCCTCACTAAAAAAATTTTTAAATAGATCATTCACTCCAGTTTTAGAAAATTTTTCATAAATATTATCAGAGTCTGAAGCTTCTTTTCTCCTATTCCCCATATTTTTGTCTGAACACTTACTTAGTAGTTTGTCATATTCTCTTCTTTTCATTTCATCTGAAAGAGTTATATAAGCATCATTTATTTCCATAAATTTTTTTTCTGCCTCTTTTCTCTCTCTTTCACTTGAACCCATATATTTATCTGGGTGATATTTTTTTGCTAATTCTCTATATTTTTTTTTTAAATTTTCTCTATTTATATTTTTATCCGATTCTAGTATTTCATATAAATTTTTCATTGTTTCTCCAATTTTAATTATTCTAATATCATTTTTTTTATGCTATTATCTCTCGCTATTTTATTCATAAATTTATTTTTTGCTTTTTTCAGTATCTCTTCCAGTGCATAGTAAACCTCTATATTTTTATATTTGTTACTTTCCACTCCTAATTTTATCTTTATATATATATCTAAAGATTTTCTTTCTAACGTTCCCTCTAAAATCTTAAAACATATTATTTGGTCAACTCCATCTATTTCTTTTTTTTCTAATATCTCTTCTGCAAATAGCCTTAAAAGTTCAATAGATATTATTTCCCCTGTAGCTGTCGAGTTAATTTGATTAACTAAATTCACTTGATTATATTCTTTTACATGCCCTATAAATTTATTATAATTTCTTACATTGGCACCTTCTCTTCTTTTTATTCTACACATTTCCATAGCTTCTTCTTTTGGCAATTCTTCGTCTAATAGTATTTGATAAAATGAAATTTTATTTTTCTCATTCTCTTTATTTTGTAAAATTTCTAATTTTAAAATATATTCTCCATCTTTTTCTGATACTTCCATACCTATACTTTCTTTTAATTTATAGATATTTTCACACCATTTAAATATACCTGGTCCTACCATTAATTTATTATTCCGCACTCTTATTTCTAATCCCTTTATGATTCCATTAGAATGGGTTCTATAATTCATTTCAAAATATTCTTTAGCATCATCTCTTAGATATTCTAATATTTCTTTATCTAGTATTGAACCTCTTTTGAATAAAGGTTTTATATTTTTAATAATCATAATTAACCTCACACTTTCTACATTATATTTTTTTAATAAAAATAAACGGAGAAGTTAACTTCTCCGTTTATTTTCTACTCTTCAGAAGAAGCGTAACCACCCTCAAATTTTACCTCTTCTAACTTCTCTTTCTTTTGTTTCATTGTTAAAATATATTCTCCTACACCTTCCTTATCTGTATAGTCCTCTACATAGTCAACTATAAAAGCATTTGAAAAATCTATTTCTCTTACAACTACACTTCCTGAAATTACTTTTAAATTCATTGCTCTATATGCATCTGAACTTTCTGCAGGTATTAATGACCATTTTCCTACTTGTTTAGTGTGGTCAGCTTCTTCTCCGTTAACTGGAGTTATTATTTTTCCTTTTACCTCGATTCCTATACTCAAATCACTTGTTCTTGCATTTGAATCATTTGGAGTATCAGATAAAAATTTAACTGATAAAATATTATCCTGCTTTAAAAAAATTTCCTCTTTTTTTCCTTTTATTTTTATTTCAAATCCCATTTTACATCTCCTTTTATTTTTTTTAATTAATTAATTAATTAATTAATTAATTAATTAATTAATTTTTTGTTATTTCAACCATTAAATTTTTTATATCTCCATTAAAACCTATATGTAAATAGCAATTTTCTCCATCTATTCCCATAGAAATATCATCACCTTGTTGAAGTATTGAGTTTACATCTTCTTGTCTTGATAACCACTTATTTTTGGGACTATCTGGTCTATTACTAAAGAAATCTCTTATTTTGTCCTCTTTATAGTCTTGAGTTATATACCTTAAATTTCTTTCTATATACGTTGATGTTATAGTTTTGTAAAGAGGCTCAAATATTCCATCTTCATTTGTTGCTAGAGTTCGTGCTTTATATACTGTTATTGTATTTATCGCTTCCCCATTGTTTTGAGCATTATCTGATGAAAAAATAAATCCAAAATTATTTCTATTTATACTGTCCTTTGTTGCCACTGTATAACCTGTTATCTCTTTTGCCATTGTTGTTGCAATTTTATAACTATTATCTTTTCCTTCTAAATTAATTCGTACTCCCGGTTCTTGTGAATTTACTTTTTTATATCTTTTTCTTAAATATTCTGGACATTGATATGCTGCTGTTATTCCTGCAGCTACGTATGAGGCTTCTATATATACACCTTCTATCCAAAATTTCACCACCTCTTTCCCTACTGATGCCAAATTTGATTCTTCTAACGCCAATTTATAATCTAGTATCACACTTGATTTCTCTTTCGGTATTACAGTAAAATTGGGTACACATGGAACTAAATACTCTGAAAAATTTTTATATTGAAGATTCTTTGTTTTGTCTATATATTTTTCTACCCCTGTTGTTGCTAAATTATTAAATGTTGTTTCTTCATTTCCAATCATACTAAAAAATGTACTTATTTTATATTTTCGAAGAACATCCATTAGTAGCTGTAGAGTTTCTATTGTTGTTCCATCATGCTTCTCAACCTTATTTGTCCCTTTAAATATTTGTTTAATATTTTTATTATTTTCTGAACTTTCTAGCATAATAGAAGGACAAATTCCAAACCATACTGTATTTTCAAAATCATTTTTTTGATTCACTGTATTTAAGTATAGTTCTAAAGCCTTTTTATTTTCTCCCTTTAGTAGCATTTCTAATTTTAGATTACTTATTATCAATGAGGGCTTCATTCCTTTAAGTTCTTTATCATATTGTTCAAAGAAAACTTTAACACCTAGCATTTTCTCTAAAAGAGGTTTTATTGCCTTTATAAAATCTTCTTGTGCTTCTTTATAAAACGTTAAATATTGATTGTAGTTAGAAACTTCCTGTTCAACATTTATATCTTCCATTGTCGCTGGTAATGGTGAAAAAGTTCTCACTACTAGACTTTTTATGTAATCATTAGGTTCTTCATTTATAGCTTCATAATCACTTTCAAAATATTTAGCTAAAGTTTCAGAGTTATTATTTTCTGAGATAGCTACCTCATTTTTTTTTACAGATTTATTTTCAATTATTTTTAACTCACCTTTTTCATCCATAGTAAGCATTCCAATTTTTATCTCTTCTGATTTCTCCGCACCACTATTTTGACCAATCAAAACTCTTGATTTAATATCTTCTATTGCTAGTGGTAACATTCCTAGTATGTTATTATAGTTTTTTCCTGCTTTTTCAAATTGGACATTTAATTTATCTGCATACTCTAATTTTAGTGGATCTTCCTCCTCTAAAATCTCGTATTTGTCAAAAAGATAAGCAATTTCTTTTCTTTGTTGCTTAATATCCTCCATAACCTTTTTTGGAGAAAGCATATCCAAAATACTGCTAAAATTAAAATCAACATTCTTACTTCCTGCAATTCTCTTACTATCAATTAGTGTAGATAATATTTTGAAAAGTGTATTATCTAACCCTAAAGGTATTTCTGTAATAGATGCTTCTGATATTCCTTGTGGTTTTTCTAAACTATACTTTATTCTTTGATTTGCTGCATTAAAAAAGCTATAAACTTTCGGTTCGAATTTTTTTAAAAATTCTGGAAAATCTCTTACCAATAGATGACTGTGAATCTCTTTAATTTTTTCATCATCAAGACTGTTAATTCCTTTCCCACTTCCTATCAGTGTTAGTAAATCTAACTTTTCATTATTAAACTCCTCAAATAGAATAGTTCTATTTGTTTGATTAAAAATTTTCTTTGGCAAAATATTACGCCCCCTCTTTTTTTTGTTAAAAAAACAAACTAAATGTCGTTTTTTTAGTCTTTTTTAGTCTTTTTTAGTCTTTTTATATTATACATCTATGCTAACGATTTGTCAACCATAGCTCTAATAAAAAAATCCCACTGTGTGAATAAAAAATGATAATGTCGTAATATAATAGAAAATGATAATGTCACAAAATATTTTTAGAATATAATATATTCAATATTACTTTAAGGGGGAGTTAAAATTAAAAAGATTGAATTAAGAGAAAATGAAATTATTAAATATCAAGTAATAAAAAAATTAGTTGAAACTAAAGGAAA
>JBOFUX010000056.1:0-5395 GCA_051652785.1 Fusobacteriaceae bacterium
GACGGTGCCACATCCTCGTAAAGATTTAGCTCCAGGTACTGTTAATAGTATTTTAAAACAAGCAGGGCTTAAATAATTAGCCCTGCTTACCTCTAAAATTTATGAAGGAGAGTGATTTTATGAATGATATAACTTATCCTGTAATTTTAACATATGAAGATAATTTTATTTATGTAGGAGTCCCTGACTTAGGAATAGATAATTATGCTTCTTATGGTATTACTATAGAAGAAGCCATTCAAAATGCTAAAGAATTAATAACTTTGTATTTAGTAGATTTTGAAGAGGGAAAAAAAGACTTCCCTAAGAGAAGTTCTATAAAAGATTTAAAAGATAAATTAGAAAATAATCAAGAATTATTATATGTCAATCTATGGTTACCTTATGAAAAATCTTTAGTGAAAATCATGTATAAGAAAAAAACTTTAAGTATTCCATCTTGGTTAGATATATTAGCCACAAATAAAAATTTAAACTTTTCTCAAATACTACAATCAGCAATCAAAAAAGAATTGGGGATAATAAAATAGAATAGAGCACTAATGGAGAGTGCTTTTCTAATTTTTGATGTAATTTCTAAATTCACACGAAGATAAAATTTATATAAACCTTTAAACAATTAATTTTCGATACTTTTATTTTTGAATTTAACAAAAGCTTCATCATATCAGTTGTATGATTAGTCTCTTCTTTAGGTATTATTAAAATTTGAATAAATACTCCTGAAATATAAAAATTGAAATATGTTTCAAGTTCTTTAGAATACAAAAATGCCATACCGATAATAAAAAGTAATATTATGATTGAGGAAGATGGATACCATTTTATAGAATATAAAGATAAATATAAAATCTAATGCAATTTTTTTTAATTTAATTTTAGGTGGTATAATTATAAAATAAACTTAATTTTGACAAATATAAATTTTATCAAATGATAAAATTATTAGAAATAATCAGTGAAATATGAAAAAAGAGCCAATGTATGAAAATAATAAAAATTAGATGCTGGAAATATTTACTAAAATTCTAAAAAATTTTAAAATAGTTATAGGTAAAGTTCATAAAATAAAAAAACTTTGAAAAGGATGTCGAAAAATGTTAAAAATAAATAAGGGTAAAATAAAAAAGCTAATGAAAGAAAAAGGCTTTAAAACACAGAAGGAGTTAGCAGAAAAAATAGGAATTACTAAAATCCAACTGTCCTCTATAATTTCTTCAGAATATGATTATTTAAAACAAGATATTAGAGCTCTTTGTAATGTTCTTGATGTGGGTATTTTTGATATAACATATAAAGAAAAAAATGAAAATTCATCATTATTTTCAAATTCTGAAGTAGAGACTAAAACAGTAGGATATAAAAATATAGAAATTGCAGATGATTCAATTGATGTGTCAACTGTGAGTTCTAGAAAAAAATATAGAGTAATAGAATTCTTTGCAGGAGCAGGTGGATTGGCATTAGGATTAGAAAAATCAGGATTTTCAACAGTTTTATTAAATGAGTTTGATAAGAACGCAGTTGCAACTTTAAGAAAAAATAGACCTGAGTGGAAAGTTATAGAAGAAGATATAGTATCTCTTATAGAAAAAGGAATTAGCGAACACTTAGAAACTAATAAAGAAATAGATCTTATTTCTGGTGGATATCCATGTCAATCGTTTAGCTATGCAGGAAAAGGGTTAGGTCTTGAGGACGCTAGAGGAACTTTATTCTATCCGTTTGCAAAAGTTATAGAAGAATTGAAGCCTAAAATGTTTTTAGCTGAGAATGTTAAAGGATTAGTGTCGCATGATAATGGAAAAACTTTAAAAACAATGATTGAAGTTTATGAAAAATTAGGCTATGAAGTCAAATACAAAATAATGAATGCACTAGATTATGGAGTAGCTCAAAAAAGAGAAAGAATAGTTATAGTTGGCATTAGAAAAGATTTGAAAGAAAAGTATAATTTAAACTATAAGTTTCCTAAACCGTATAGTTACAGACTAACTTTAAAGGATATATTAAAAGATGTTCCTGAATCAGAGATAACACACTATTCAGTAAGAAAAAAGGAAGTAATGAAATTAGTTCCCCCGGGTGGATGTTGGAGATCTCTTCCAGATGAAATAGCAAAAGAATATATGGGAGTAAGTTATTTTTCGGGTGGAGGAAAAACAGGAATGGCTAGAAGATTATCTTGGGACGAACCAGGGTTAACTGTTTTGTGTTCTCCGTCTCAGAAACAAACAGAGAGATGTCATCCAGATGAAATAAGACCATTTTCTGTAAGAGAAAATGCAAGAATTCAAAGTTTTCCAGATGACTGGGAATTTGTAGGATCGGTTTCAGCAAAATATAAACAAATAGGAAATGCTGTACCTGTTAATTTCGCAGAAGCTATCGGGAAATCTATAATAGATATTTTTAATAAAATAGACGAATAATTTGTTTTAAATAAGGCGAGGGGGAATAGAATGAATAAATATAAATTAGACTTTATAACAGATGAAAATATCTATAATCATGTAAAGTCAACTATGGAAAAATATAGATTTAAAATGGATTTAAAGCAGTTTAATAAAAATATAATTGATCCTATAAAATTAACATTCGATGCAAAAGTTTATAAAAAAACTTGGAAAGAAATTATTCAAAGCGAAATTATACGTCAAATGGACAAATCAAATACAAATCATATAGGATATTTTCATCAAAATATATTTAAGTATATTGGTGAAGGATGGGAAGTTCCTACAAAGGGCTGGGATATAATTAATGAAGATGAGAAAATATATGTTGAAATGAAAAATAAACATAACACTATGAACTCGTCGTCAGCTCAAAAGACTTACATGAAAATGCAAAATGAAGTTTTAAACAACCATGATTCAATATGTTATCTGGTTGAGATTATCTCGAAAAAAAGTCAAAATAAAATTTGGATTACTTCATTAGATAATAAAAGTATGAGCCATGTAAATATAAGAAGAATATCAATAGATAAATTTTACGAAATGGTAACTGGTGATAAAGTAGCTTTTAAAAAGTTATGTGAAGTTCTTCCTATTGTTATGAATGATGTGTTACTAAATATTAAAGATGACATTATTCAAGAGTCTGTTTTTGATGATTTATCATGTCGAGGCGATAACATGATTAAAACAATTTATTTACTAGCTTTTGAAACATATGAAGGATTTTATGAGTTAAATATAAATTAAAAGTTGAAACCTACAGTTTTAATCTGTGGGTTTTCTTTTATTATAATACACATGGAGCACAATAGAAATATAAGTTATGATAAGAATTGTGGGTATAAAAAAAGATTAAAGATAGCGGGAGATAAATACTATAAAATGGGGAACTAAAAATTTAAATTTTTCTCTAATACTGCAATTAACAATCAAAAAAGAATTGGGAATAATAAAATAGAAAAAGCACTCATGAAAGGGTGCTTTTTCTATATTTATTATATGTTAAATTTTTTTTTAATAGGTTCAATAATTTTTAATTCATAATTCTTGAATAACTCTTCTTTTTCTTCTTTAGAATAATTTCCATTTTTATCCAACGACTCTCTAAATTTCCATTTTTCAGTAAATTTATCAATTTTCATAAAATTATTCTTAATTTCTTCTAAAGCTTCTAAAGCTTTTTCAAATTTGTTTTCTAATAAAAGTTTTTCGTAAGTTTCTGTCCATGATTTAACTCTTTTTTCAAACATTGCAGAAGGAGAAGTATAGAATGCAGCCATGTAATAACCTCCAATATATTTTTCTATTTATTTAGTTAAGTATTGAAAATTTTCGTTTTTTATAATTTTCATTAACATTTTTTTGTATTTCTATCATTTCAAAATACATATTTATTTTAAAAGAGTCATTTAAGTTTTTTAAAAAACTCTTTATATTAGGAAATATTAATTTCCAATATAATTTACTAAATTCTTTTTTTGTAATATTTTTTTTATTTCATCTAAATTTATACTTTCAATTATTTCTTTATAATCCATTTATCTACCTCCATGAAACTATTATATAATAACAGTTTTAATAAAGCAAATTTTTATTAGTTCTTTGTAACTACTCATCCATATCAAAAGTTCTATTTCACCTTTATTTATTAAGTAAACACTAACTTTACTAAAATTTGCTAATGTTACTACTTTTTCACCTTTCATTAATTCCGCCGCTATTTTTAATTTTTTAATTACCCCTCTTATTTCTTCAATTCCCACAACTCTTCAAAAACCTCAATTTCTAAATCAGAATGTAAGCTATAATCATCTATATTATTTTCATCATCTATCAATAGTTCAGAAGCAAATTTATTAGCTTCTTTTTCTACTACTGAATTTTTAGGAAACATAAAACTTTCTTTCATCAAATTAATTTCCTTTTTGTGTAAAATTGCGTGTCCTAATTCATGAGCAAGTACAACTCTCATTGATAACTCATCTAAATTCTCGTTTAAAACTATATTCTTCTTTTTTAGACACCTTGTATAGTATCCACGAACATTTCCTAACTCTTTATAAGTAATCGCTATTTTGAGGTGCTTACAGAGTCTGAAAGGGTCTCTAGTTCCCCACCTTTCAATAAGATTTTTAACTCTCAATTTTATATTCATCTACTTCAACTCTGATTTCTTTTTTTTATTTAATAATTTGGTTTCAAAGAACACCTCCTGTAATGATCTAAACAATTTTTCTTTATCTTCATCTGAGATTGACTCATCATTGAACATGAGTGTTGCACTGCTCATGAAATCGTCGTATTGTAGTTTTTCTCTTTTGTTGAGATTTAATTCTTCTTCTAGTTCTTTATTTTTTTTATTCAAAACATTTATTTTGTTTCCTATATCGTTTGGTAACAAGCAAGACATCAACTCATCTCTTTCATTTGAGTTTAAATTTAGTGCTTTAGATATTTTTTCTAAAGTTTTTGGAGTTGACCTATTAGCTCCTCTTTCAATATTACCAATTGTACCGTTACCTGTTTTTGATTTGTCTGCTAATTCTAAAATAGTAAGATTTCGACTTTCCCTTAGTTGTTTTAATTTTATTCCTAATACATTCATAAATTTTCCTCCAATGTTTTTTCGGTATTATATACCGTTATTTTACTACATTTTCAAATTTTTATTTAAAAAAATTAAAAAAAACTTGACTTTATACCTGAATACGGTATAATAACTTATAAACTTATAAATTGTAAGCGAAAAAATATTTTTTTTACAATCCGAATACCGTTTAAAGGTATCTCAAGGAGGAACTATGGCATCACTAGAATTGCAAAAACTAATCGCCAAATTTGGCGGAGAAACAACTTTTCAAGAATTACATGACATGGGGGGGTTGAAATGAGAGAATTTGTAAAATTATTAATTGATGAGGTTGAGCTTTTAG